>JAIBBK010000038.1 GCA_019694675.1 Ignavibacteria bacterium | reverse complement strand
GGTACAGATACTTTCTGATAGCCTTTTCCCTCGTTGAAAGAGACTTCCCACACGCCGTTAAGACTGATCTTCTGCCTGGTAGGTGAGGCACTGTACAGACCGATGTTCGAGATATCGGTTTCCTGTGCTCTTTCATAGACCCGGATCTGAGCCGGTGAGTCTTCGAATAAAAAAGCCGGTATTGCTAGCATCAGCATAACAACACCGGCGATTTTCAGAAGGTATTGAAGACCCATTCAGATTCTTTAAATTCGTTGCAAATATAAGCATTGATGCAGGGAATTTAAAGATTGGAATGAAGGCAGATGAAGATTGCCGCTTATGACTCAGGAAGGTTTCTTCTTTGCAGTTGCCTGCCTGGTTTTCCCGGCCGGAATCTGATCGCCTATATTGTTGCCCGTTTCGGGTCCGGTTTCAATTGCCTTCTTGATCTTATTCGATGATTCCTTAAGGTTTTTGATCTTTAAGCTCAGGAGCCAAATCTGCTTCTGTATTTCTTCGATGTCGCCTTCGAGCTTTTTGTTGTCTTTATTTGCCATGACAGTATTTTGTTTTTATTTCGCCCTTTATATAAAGGGCTCTGCTTTTTTATCAGTGACCCGCTTGTGCATTTTCAAAAAACTACGGGGCGGAATATATATTCCGCCCCGCCCCCTCCGGCACCCCTCACTTCACCATTACCATCTTTCCCACCATACTCCCTTTACCCGTCTCCAGCCGGTAATAATATACCCCCGAAGACAATCCGCCTCCGTTAAACTCCGCCTTGTGCCTGCCTGCAGACCTGTGGCCATTCACCAGTTCCTTCAGCAGCCTTCCTCCCGTATCATAAACGCTTAATCTGACGAAACCGGCGGTCGGAACTTCGAAGTATATAGATGTGACAGGGTTGAATGGATTCGGGAAATTGGCAATACTGACATCGGAAGACTTGTTGTGCGCTTCTTCCACAGGCAGTTCCCGAATTGATACGAAGATGTCTTGTGCGAGATTGTAGGCAATTACAAGGTTGCCGCCCTGCATTGCCATTGCAGTGTGTCCTTCCGGAGCCAATCCTTGATTGACTGTCTGCATGTTGCCGCAGTTTCCGGATTCGTCAGTTAAGCTAATTTCGTGGATCTGTAGATGTCCTCCCTTCTCCTTTATTATCGGGATGTGAAATGTGCCCGTGTGGCGGTCAGGCAAAGAATTGCCATTTAGACCTATGACCGATCTTGAATTATCAGACTTGCTTACTCTGCAGGATATTTCAATCGGAAATGTGCCCCCGTCATACGGTTTGCCCGTGGCAGTGAACCTCTTTGCCTTTACCATGCTGATACCTTCCGACTTCTCATTCCAGTAAACAAGAACTCCGCCCGTTTCATCTGCCAGGGCATTCGGGTTTTCGTAAATACCGTCCGCTCTCAGCTCTGTCTGCCATATCAGTTCAAACTTCGACGAAAAGCACTTGATCTGCACATCTCCGGCTCCTTCCACTATTCTGTTCTCGGGAGTGATATAAAAGTGTGCTCCTGTTCTTACCGGCCTGTGAGAATATTCAACTGTCTTCTCGCACATGGGCGGAAAATACTGTCTGTGAATGCTTTCTCCGGTTGAGTTGCCGAGATGGTTGCCTTCATTATTCAGCAACGCGGCATAAACATCATAGCTTCCCGAATCTGCAAATGAAATGTTTCTTGTATCAAGCCAGGTGCATATGATCTCCCGGCTACCTGTAAATATAAGCTCGGGTTTTCTCTGGTCGTCCTGATGCCTGACTATCTGAACTTCGTGCCCGTTTTGCCAGAGCATCTCGCCGTGCCTGCTGATCAACTGACCGTGTATATCAAAGTTGCCCTCAGTGAAGTTCTCCCACATAACGGCAACGGAAAGTTCGCCGCTCTGCACTGCCTTTGGAGCTAGGTTTATGCCCCCGTAATAAGAAGAGAGTATTGCCGGATCCCGGTCCGGTATTCCGTGCGCCGAAATTCTCATCATGCATATTTCATCATCTTTCCTGTATATTACCATGCATCCTCCGGATCCGTCCGTAAATACCATCGGATAATCATCTCCGGCGCTGAATTCGGAGCCGAGATCTTTATCGGCAATCACTCCCCCTCGTGCCCAGGACTCCCTCCCGTCAGCCAGTATCTTCTGTGCATACAACGATCCGCCGTGACTCATGTCTATCCAGCAGATTATCGTACCGTCCTGCTTCCTGTCCATCATTGATACCGCGGCTGATGGGTAGAGCCTGTATCCTTTTCCCTCCGTAAGAGACTGCGTCTTTACCTGAGAGATTGAATCTCTGAAAAAAACCATTGTTAGTGCCAGTGCCAGAACCAAAATGCTGAACTGTCTCATTGCCTTTCCTCCCGAAGTTTTGATTTTGAAATATTCATTTCGTTTGTGCTTGTTGTTCTCTAAATTTGCTCCGGTGTCGCTTTGATGCAAACCTTGATTCGCTTCGTTCTCATTCAGTCCGGGTCTGTTCAGCTTTGTGATCCTTGATCAATGAACTCTCGCAAAACTACTCTTATTCAATTCCCGATTCAAAAAGTTTTTTTGAGGTTTGTGAAAAAATAACGGGTATTCTTGTGGCGGAATGCAGCAAACAAAGGTGTTGCGGGCTGTGTAACATATTTCAGAAAAAAATGAACCTACCATGCTTCTATGGCTAAACAACCTGCCTAAGCAGGACTTCCAGAGTTTTTCCAGGTTCGTCAGGTCTCCCTATTTCAATTCGAATAAGAAGATCGTATTGCTTATGAACATGCTCGAAAAGAGGTATCCGGAGATCCGGGAAAAGCATGTTACCATCAAGTGGATATCCAATACGGTGAAGAGCAGATCGATCCTGAGCCCGGTCAATTACAGGAAACTTTTGTCAGACTTCACTAAGCTCTTTGAAGACTTCCTTGTGCAGAATGAGTTCGAAAGAGACGCGACAGTCAGGAATCTCATGCTCCTCCGCGACCTCCGCAAACGAAATATCAAGAAGCGCTTCGACCGCCATTTCAACGAGATCATCAAAAAGCTCGATCGCTCATTTTCAAAGGATGGCGACTACTACTTCCTCAAGGCCTCAATAGTTGCGGAAAAGTACCTCAGCGACTTTGCAGAGATCAAACATGAATATTCACCCTATCTTCAGATGCAGTCGGATTGCCTCGACTACTACTACCTCTTTGAGAAGCTTCATGTGATCCATCAGATGCATCAGGCTACACACAAGAGGGATCCGTCCCGCAAGTACAGTGCCCGCTGGCATCATGAACTTCTGAATTTCGTCGGTTCGGAAATTGATGTGATCAAAAGGCATCACCCGAATATCTATGTCATCTATCTCACACTCAAAATGCTTGAAGACCGTGATGATTCTTACCTTAAGATGCTCATAGAATTTCTCGGACAGACGATCAGGAAAATGCCTGATGACAAACTGCGGCATCATTTCAGCTATGCGGTTGCATATTGCATTTCACGGATCAACTCGGGTGACGAAAGGTTCAGAAAGTTCGCTCTGGATCTGTATAAGAAAATGGATCAGCTCGGGTTGCTGACCATTGACGGAAATATAATGGATTCGGACTTCAGCAATGTTGTGAATATTTCAATATCCGAAAAGGAACTCGACTACGCGGAGGATTTCGCTGAGAGATACAGGGACGTGATTGTGCCGGAGTTCGCAAAGGATGCTTACAGTCTTGCCAAAGCCAAAGTCCTTTACTTTCACGGGAAGTATGAAGAGATGTTCAGGTTCTTGGGTGATGTTGAGTACCGCGATCCTAATTATTACATCAATTCAAAGTTCCTGACGGCAAGGGCCTATGCAGACAGGCTTGAGAGAGAAGGCGCAAGATATATTATTGAAAATCTTAAACAGTACGGCAGGATGAATTCGGAGATCTCCGAACTTCAGAAAAAGTCCATCCGGAGTTTCGTCAAGTATTATAATCTGCTTGTGAGATCATTTGAAATGGATGAAAAAAAGACTGCAAAACTGTTCGGGGAAGCATTGTCTAAACTGTCAAAGGAAAGGGGCTTCGTGCCGGCAAAGAGCTGGTTTGCGGAGAAATTCTCTGTTGTGGCCCCGGGGTGATTAAGCGTGGCGTCAAAGGTTCTTACCTTCGGTGAGCCGTGCAAAAAGTATTCAAATGTTACCTGCATTCAGTGCATGCAGAATTTGTATGGAGTTGAGTCAGAATTTCTCCGGAAGGCATAGTGATTGTTACCGGAATTCCATGACAACCGACGGCACGTCGGCCAGCTTTCTGTACACCGGCACGTAAACCCTCTTTGAAAAAATGTTGAAGTCGTTCTCCTTTATCACATTGAGTATCTTCCGGTAATTCCTGCTCATAAGCCCGACTGCAACACGGCTGTCTCTCTCAAGCATGCCTATTCCTTTGTCCGCAACATCATAATAATCCGCAGCACGCTTCACCTGATACTCCATCAGTTTTCTGAAACTGCTGTTCAGTGTCTGGTTCATGAGTTCATCCTCCGAGTATCCGAACATCTTCATATCCTCCGCAGGAAGATATATCCTGCCCTGAAGTGAGTCTTCCTTTATATCCCTCAGAATATTTGTCATCTGCATTGCAATTCCGAGGTCAACTGCATATCCGAACGCCTCATCATTCCTGAATCCGAATACATGCGTGGTCATTAGTCCAACAACTGATGCCACTTTGTAGCAGTAGATCTTCAGGTCTTCGAAATTCTCGTACCTCGTCTTGGTAATGTCCATGTTCACACCGTCTATAAGCTCGTTGGGCAGGTTCTCGGGAATGCCGAACTTAGAAATTGTGTCCTTTAGTGCGATCATTATCGGATGGTCAATATACTCTCCCTTGTAAAGCGCCTTCAGCTGTCTTCTCCATTCTTCAACGGCTTCGGCTAATTTCTGTAGGCTCTCCTCTGAGTTCAGTGACCGGAAGATGTTCTTGTCAACAAGATCGTCAATGTAACGGCAAAAGGCGTAGATCGAATAGCAGGCGTTTCTCTTTTCGGGTGGCAGAAACCGGGATGCAAAGTAAAAGGTCTTTGCATGCATTTTTGAAACATCTCTGCAGTATTGGTACGAGATCGTAAGTTTTTTTTCGATAGGGATCATACGGTTTTTGAATATTCAAGACGGCTAACAAGCCCCTGATTTAAAAAAATTCCGGGGATTGCATTAATAAATTAAAATCTTTTGGGTGCATTAACAGCGGACCAATACTTCGGATCGAACGTTAATGCAAATAATAGATCTTGTAACTTTGAAGCGGTACAATTCTCCCGCACGGGCCGGCAGGTATCACTTGCTGGGATTCAGCGGCCTGATCTCCACCTCGCTGAGCAGGGCATTTTGCGGAAGCTGAGCCGCCAGCAGGCAGGTCTCGGCAACATCCGATGCCGACAGTATTGTGTCCCTTCGCGAATTCAGCTCCGCGCCGTCGCTGTCAAAGAAGTTTGTGTCAACCGAGCCGGGGCAAACAGTTACAACCCTAACGCCGCTCTTGCGGACTTCCGCCATCAGAGAACTTGCAAGCCCCATAACGGCATGCTTGCTTGCCGAGTAAATTGAGGCCGTTGCAATCCCGTTCTTACCTGCTATGGATGAGATGATTATAATTGTGCCGGCTCGTGCCCTGAGCATAAAGGGAAGAGAATATTTGCAACACAAATATACTCCTCTTACATTAACGGCAAACATCTCGTCAAAGTCCTTTGTTTTTGAATCTGCAAGGTTCGCAAATCTCCCGAACCCCGCATTGCAGATCATTACGTCAATTCCGCCGTTCTCAGCCGCCGTCTCTATCATTTGTTTTACATCCTTCTCCTTTGTAACGTCTGTCCTGATGAATCGGTAATTCCTGTTCTTAATTTGCCCTGACTCGGTCCTTGAAGCATCAACGACTGAATAGCCTGCTTTGAGAAATGCCTTCGCGCAGGCAAGTCCGATGCCTTTGGACGCACCCGTTATGACTGCGGTCTTCTTCATGAAACAAGTCCGGTTATTACCGTGAAGTACATAAATGGTCCAGCAAAGAATTTACTGTTCTGCAAACAACGGAGCATTGTCTATGAAGATAAGATACTTGTCAATGAGGTCATCCTTCATGTAGAAAACATTGCAGAAGTTCACTGTCACCTTCTTTTCATCAAGCCGCGTGTATTCAACCTGTCCTTCCCATATAACGCCGTCTCCGTTTTCCCAGTGATTGAGCACTTTGTGACTGCTTGATTTTATCATTCCGAAAAATGCCGCCACATAATCTTCAATAGCTTTTCTTCCTTTTACTTCAGGTGCATTGCCGAATCTGAAAATGCCGTCTTCCGTGATCAGCTCCGAGAAGCCCTTTGCATCCTTTGCGTCAATTATCTGCCCGATCTTCTCCAGCCATTGCTTTCTTTCCATTTAGGGTATGTTTGAATTTGGGATAAAAAGTCAGCGAAGTTGGTGATCTTACCCGCATAATTCAATGCCTATAAAATGGAACTTTCGTGAGAGTCCTGACCTGAATTTGATTTCTAATCAAATCCCCATTCATTAGCTTCACTCCAATTCAACCACAGGAGGGCATACAAACAATGGCCAATTACAAGATCAGGCTTCAGATCATTGCAACTGCAAACGACGACGGCTCAGATGCTGCAAACATTACTTCAAACACAATAACGGGATATCTTCCTTTGCTAAACCAGATCATGTCTCCGGCGCAGATAGAATTTGTGTTCGATCCCGTAAATGATTTCCTGAAGATCAACAGCACTTTGCTCAACAGGGATTTTACTCCTCTTGAGAAGCCAAATGTCGGAACGGATAAATGGGATCATGAACCTGAAGTGGATTCGGATTCGCACAGTGCGGCAAGAACATCCATTGCCATGCAGTTCAGAAAGAAGCTCGTGGTGATCTACCGCAAGCGAAAGAAACTCGATAAGGACGATGACGGCAACTGGTACATTACTAACAAAGGCGGCGGATCATCAAGCGCGGGATCTTACTTCGTAAACATGTCAACATCAAGCAATGCAATTGATCTTGGCCACGAGATCGGTCATTACCTTCACCTACCCCACACTTTCACTGAGGGAGTGGCTGATGTTCATGATGCGGCGGCAAAGATCAAAGCTTATGTGGATGACGGCAACAGCAAAGACGACGGGCTCAACGCTCTTGACGGCGACCGTGCGGTTGTGCTTGATACGCCGGCCGACTGCAAAGGGGCGATCTTTGAAAGCGAAGGTCTTACGGTTTGCGGGCCTGTGGGGGAAATACTTGTTCCGGTGAACTTCGGAAATGAGATAAAGCTTTACACCCTGGCGCCTGACAGGAACCTTGTAATGAGTTATTTCAAGGGATGCAGTGAGACCGGCGACAAAACCATCTCGCCTCAGCAGGCGCGCCGCATACGAGACGGACTCGAGATGCGGAACAGACATGACCTGATCAGCATTGCTCCATCGCTGAATTATGTGATCCACAGAGGAGGGTCGGCCACCGGAGGCGCAGTGTCTGACATCAAGGCGGCTCAGGTAAGGGCAGGGCGCATTGCAACTGCAGTGATCGACAGTGAGGGAAATCTCAAAGTGATAGTCTGGGATATTGAAGATGGCGGCAAGAAAGTCAGACGAAAGGGCTCTGCCTCTGCCGGCGGAGTGCAGAAAGTTTCAATTACGGGAATTGGACTGAACCTTGTGGCGACCTCCGTTATTACATCCGGCAAAAAGCTTAAGGTGATAATCTGGAAGATCAGGGAGAATGGAGACGTTGAAAGATTGAATGATGCAGATGTCAATGAAGAGGTGAATGATGTTGCCTGCTGCATTTCACGTTACAATATGGGCGCTAACTACATGGCAACTGCCGTGCGGCTCAAGAACGGATCACTGAAAGTACATGTGTGGAAGACATATGCAGACGGAAGAGTGGCCTTGAGCGATTCTGCGGATGCAGGTAAGGTTAATGTTCCCAAGTCAGGTATTGCAACTCCGGAACTTAACATCTCCTGGATCGGCGCAAGCAGTCTGGCGACTTTTGTAAGGGATGAAGATAATTCTCTGCGAACGGTACTCTGGTATTTTGATGAAGACAACAAACTGCACAAGATACAAAGCACTTCTGCCGAAGAGTCCTCTCCGGGTGTAATTGCCGGATGCAATGTTTCAAGGGAAGTTGCGCTCACGGCGTTTCAGGACTCATCAAAAAATCTCAGGTTGCGCGCGGCCGGTACGCCGTTTGACGGAAAGTTCATTGAACACAGAGGTGTCAGTTCGGCTGGAAGCATTTCTGACGTAGCAGTGTGCGCGATGGGTACTGAGATGGCTGTTACTGGCGTAAAGATCAGCGGGGAGAAGCTCAAGCTGATACTGTGGAATGTGACAAGGTACGGCGGAAACATTGCGCGTGCGGCGGACAAATCGGCGAATGATGTGTTCTCGAAATTGTCAATGTGTCCTGTTAACACCAACCAGTTCGTTACGGCTATGAGTGACGGCTCCGGAAACATAAAGATCGTTGCATGGTATTTGCTGGGAGCGCTTGTCTCCGGTAAACTGAGCAAGGATGTCATTTCGGTTCTGCTTAGCAAAGCAAAACCTGAACGAATAATTTCCAGGAAGATAAATGCGGCTATGGGCGGAGCCTGCGGTGTTGAATTCGGGAATTGAAAAGAGATTCATATCGGATTTCTTTCATTCGTGCATTCGTGGCAAAGGCTCTTTCCTTTCTACCCCTCGCTCCCAATCTCCCGATTGGGAGCGAAAGAACTGCTGTTTTCAGCCCTTGCTCCCATTCTCCCGATTGGGAGCAAAAGAACTGCTGTTTTCACCCCATGCTCCCATTCTCCCGATTGGGAGCAAAAGAACTGCCGTTACGAATCAGGAGATTCGTAACGAGGGATGGATTATACACTCCGATCTTTCATTCGTGCATTCGTGGCAAGAGCTCTTTCCTTTGAAGGAGCAAATCAGCCACGAATACACGAATAACATCATTCGTTGTATTGACCTCATCAGAATTCTACTCCTCGCTCCCAATCTCCCGATTGGGAGCGAAAGAACTGCTGTTTTCACCCCTTGCTCCCATTCTCATGATCGGGAGCATAAGAACTGCCGTTACGAATCAGGAGATTTCTAAGGCTGGATGATAAGCCGGAGAGTTTTCACAAACAAGGCGGATGAAGTTGCTGAATTAGTCCTAAAATTAGTCTGCGTCCGCTTGCCACTTGGTGGCTTGCCAATTCGTGATATGCATGCGCGGGCACAAAGCAATTCGATCTCACATTTAGAAATGAAAGATGACTTGACTCTCACAAAACTAAATTAAACGTTTACACCGTTAGCAAAAAACTATAATTGAAGATATGAAAAAGTTGATCTGCTTCTTCATACTTATCAGCATAATATCACATCAAGCAGATGCTCAGTGGATTGCTCAGAACTCCGGCACAAATCAAAACCTTTACGACATTGAATTCCTGAATGACAAGACCGGCTGGGCTGTCGGTGATGCAGGAGTTGTGATAAAAACTACCAACGGCGGAGCTGACTGGATCAATGTGCCAAATCCTTCTATTCAGTACGGCGGTCTTATGTGGGATATCCATCCGGTTGACTCTGAAGTTGTGTACGCCGTTGCAGGATACGATTTTATAATGAAAACTTCAAACGGCGGGAATAACTGGTCAGTATTAAGCGGAAGATTGGTGTCTGGTACAGCATTCAAGTCAGTTTATTTTTTGAACAGAGACACCGGATGGTTTCTTGGAACAAACAAAGTATTCAGGACATTCAACGGCGGCGTGACTCTTGATTCATTTTATGCGCCGTGGTTTACTAACTTTGAGATTCACTTCAAGGACGTAAACACCGGAGTGTTTTGCGGCACAGGGAGAGTGTTTAAGTCAACGGATCAGGGTGAGACATGGTTTGATACTAATGTGCCAGTAGGAGGTTCTTTCAGGGAGTTTAGAAAACTTGGAATTTCAAATGATAATGTGTGGGTTGTTGGTAGCTCTTCTCCTGTTTACAAAAGTACAGACTATTGCGACACTTGGGAAATTATTACCCCCGGACAACAGATTGGAGGTATTCCTATCTATTTTGTAAATGATAACACAGGCTATATAGGTAGAAGTCTTAATAATCTGATCAAAACTACAAATGGCGGATTCAATTGGTATCAGCAGCAGACAGACCCAAACAGCCAAGCATTTATTTCTTCAATATCATTTTCAAATGATACTATCGGTTGGTATTCATGTGCAATTGGAAGAATTTATAAAACAACTACCGGAGGTCAATTGATAACAAATGTTTCGCAAATTGGTAATGAAATGCCGCATTCATTAGGCTTGAATCAAAACTTTCCTAATCCATTCAACTCACAGACAGAAATCTTATTCAGCATCGCCACAAAAGGCCATTACACTTTGGAGATTTATGATACCAAAGGAAACAGAATCCAGCAATTGCTCGACCAATTTCTTGACCCTGGAAATTACAGTCTTAATTATGATGCAGAGACGCTTTCTTCAGGAGTGTATTTTTACAGACTGTCAGGAGTGCAAGTGTCTTCAACAAGAAAAATGATCCTGCTAAGATAATGTAAAAATGAGATGTGAAGACAACCAGATCGCGATAGAAAGTGAAGATGACGAGAATTTTCACGGAGCACAAAAGTAAGCCTCCGCAAAAGCTCCGGCTATTCATAAGTACCTTGTTTGACCCGCAGTTATCGAATACATTTGCATAACATTTACGCATTACGTTTATGTGGAAGATCACCAATCTCATTTTACTTTTCATTGCTTTTACCACTCTGCAATCATCTTCCCAGTGGATCAGTCAGTACCCGAATACGCCGGGAATTGGACTTGGAGACATTAAGTTCATAAATAGCAATACTGGTTGGGCATGCGGAGATGGAATCATACTGAAAACTACAAACGCCGGAGCGAATTGGATTTCACAAATTCATCCCGCAACCAATAAGTTTCTTGCGAATATCTCTCCCGTAAATTCAGAGATACTTTATTGCATAGGATTCTTTGAGACCATACTCAAGACTACAAACGGCGGTACAAACTGGATTGCCTTGAGAAATGGCCCTTACGGACAGGGAAGGAGTTACGAGGGAGCATTTTTCATCAACAAGGATACCGGGTGGGTATGTGGCTCACTTGGAACAATCCTTAAGACCACAAACGGCGGGGAAACTTTTGAGAATAATCCCATTTTCTGGGGATACCTGAAGGATATGTATTTCATTAATTCAGACACTGGGTTGCTCTCCGGTGAATGGGGCGGCATGTTCAAGACCACAAATGGTGGAATGAACTGGGAGAGAAAGACCATACCATATTGGAATGGTATTGGTAGTTTCAGAAAGTTATCCGTCGTCAATGATTCCTGTGTTTATGTTTGTGAAGGTGCCAGGCGTGTTTACAGAAGCATAAATTTTGGCGACACCTGGGACAGCGCAGGCTATGTTCCGCCAATGGATTTTCCCTATGTATGTGGATTCTCTTGTTATAATACGGGATGGGTCGGCGGATCATTCGGCCAGCTTTACAAGACCACTGACGGATGTTCAACCTGGCGCAGAGACGATGATGGAACGGATCAAAGATATATCGCAGCGATGTGGTTTCTGAACAACAATACAGGCTGGATGGTCGGCGGCAACACAAAAATATTTCACACAACTACAGGCGGACTAACGTATATAGATCATCATGGTAACTCTGAGATCAGGAACTTTGAGCTCTTTCAGAATTACCCTAATCCATTCAACCCTAATACAATTATCAATTACGAATTAAGAATTAGGAATTTTGTTTCTATGAAAGTGTATGACATTGCTGGCAGGGAAGTTGATGTTTTGGTTCAGTCACAACTTCCTGCAGGTCGTCATAGTGTCAAATTTGACGGATCGCATTTTACTGGTGGTGTGTACTATTATAGAATAACCGCCGGCCAAGAGTCTGAAACAAGAGCAATGATTTTACTTAAGTAAAATTCCTGTTCCTGACCAACTTAACGAACAAAAGGAAGGCAAATAAAGAGACAGAAAGATTTTTGTATCACCACAGTAGTTATTCAATGCGTTAAGTAAAATCATTAAACATTAAAGAGAGGTTATCAAAATGAAAAACTATTTCAAGATCTTCTTTTGTCTTAGCTGCATTCTTACGATTCATTGCACATTACAAAGCACTAATGTTTATTCACAGTTCGTTTTCTATCCGTTGAATGATTGTCCGGATATTGAATTGGAAGAGTATGCTTACCCGGGTTCAGGAGGCTTGCTTAAGCCCGAAAGGACTGACAGAAGCAGTGGAGTCACTGCCCCAAGTACAGCGACATTTAACATCTTAATAGTCTTTGTGCAATTCAAGAATGAAACCGGATACTCAACCGAGTGGCCCGCAGGGGATTCGCCGGTTTACAAGAACGATCTATTGGCACTATTCAAAGACACTATCGGTGATTACTGGAACAGATACGATCAAAACACAGAGACACTAAGTGATTGGTTTCAGGAAGTGAGCATGGGAACAATGCATGTTACAGGCAAAGCGTACTCAGTTATTCTTGACTCAAGCGATGCATATTATGACCGGGTTGGCATAACTGTCATGAACAATGAGATATATGATAAGCTTCGCGGACTTGGTACGATTGTGTGGCCGGATTATGATCTTTGGTCAGTTGATTCACTCGGAAGATATTCCTATGCAAGAGACGGTTATATTGACATGATATTCAAGGTCCACCGGACTAAGGGCAATACAATCAATCTTTTTGATGGCTCGGGGGGCTTTGCATATTTGAAAGGAGAAATATACAAAATACCACTGGGTGTAAACGATACAATGAGGATTCATCCGAATCATGACCGACATGGCTCAGGTATAACAATATTCAGTTCTGCGCAAGCGCCTGTAGTAACCAAACTCTTTGCTTTCAATGTTGCCAGGCATGAATACGGGCATTACCTGCTGGGGCCGCACAGAAATTGCGGATTAATGGGGCAGGGTGACGGATTTCTGAACCCATGGGAGAGCGCTATGCTGGGATACATGTCGCCGCGAATTGTAAACTATGATACTGTGAATTACGGTCTATATGATTATTCATCCAGAAACAAACCCGGACAAATTCTTCAGGTACCGGTTTTTGATTCTGCTGAGTTCTTTCTGATTGTCAGCAGAAACAAACTTTCTAATCACGATGTAATGTTGTTTGGCGACACTGCCAGAGGGATTCAATTTTCAGATGTTGGTGATTACGGAAAGGGTGTTTACATTTACCATGTTGCCGAAGGAGGTTACCAGTATGATGGTACAATTGACCAGGAGTGTGCAGACGGACTATACAACTTTGCGCAACCGGGATACTATGCTCCTGATTGGGATCCAGGAAATTTCTGGTTGCCGCTTCTACAGAAGTCAAGTGTTTCATACAATAATGAAGTCAGCGTGGTTTGTGAACCAAACTGCCCAACTAATTATTATGAAACGGATGACAGGAATGTTAAAGGTCTGACCAGTACCAATGGTGTGGCGAATAAGTGGTTCAGCCCTGGAGACAATTCGGGTATTGATAAGCTGTTCACAAATGATGAAGAGGAGTGGACTTCGAGATCTCACTGGGGCGACAGATATGATCCATGGCTGGTTGGATACAACGAAGTGTTTAGTCCTTATTCAAGCCCATCTACAAGGAGTTGGAATGATAGTAACACAGGAATTTATGTGTGGCATTACAGCAGTACAGCAGGGGGTCCATCAGGTTTATCTTACTTTAAGATCTACAGAACTGGAGCAGGAGGTCAATCAGATTCATCAATACTTCAATTGACTCCACCCTCCCGCCCAATGGGCTTGATTGTAATGCCATGCGATTCACAGCCGACAATAAACGGCTACAAGAGAATCAAGCTCAGATGGAATCACAACATGGAGCCGGATATGAGAAGATCCATTGGCGGCGAAGGTCTGGCTAAGAGATATCGGATTTACAGAAGCACGGCAAGCGACATGGGCTCCGTTCCTCCGGATGCGCTTGCATACTCTGAAAATTTTTACGATTGCATTGATACGGTTGACATCAATGAGAACTCGGCGGCGGAATACATTGACGAAGAGCTTGTCTCGATCTGCAATACCGAAGCTTGCGCTCCTCCGAATTACTGCATCGAATATCCAGTTCGTTACAGAGTTCAGGCGGTTGACAAGTATGACGACGTATCAGTGCTTTCGGATTTTGCAAATACACGAGCAGGAAGCCTTGAGGCTGGCATGGGCGGTGACAATCTTTTGACCGGCAATGATTCTGAACTTCCAAAGACATATTCACTTTCGCAAAACTACCCTAACCCATTCAACCCTATTACAAACATCCGCTATGACATACCGGAGGATGCTTTTGTGACAATAAAAGTCTTTGATGTACTTGGAAGAGAAGTACTCAGTCTTGTTGATGAATACAAACAAGCGGGAAGATATTTGGTAAGTTTCAACGCAGCCAATTTTTCGAGCGGGATATATTTCTATACAATTAACGCCGGAGCGTTTTCACAGACAAGACGCATGACGGTGCTGAAATAACATCATAGATTTACCTGCAGCAGACAAAGTGAATAATGTTCAGTTGTTTTATGTGTGGTGTCAGGATGCCTGTCTGTTGCAGGGGAGGTAAGTCCTGATCCAACAACAAAAAAGTGAGCCCTATGCCAATTCACCGACTGTGTAATTTTTGCCCAACAGCTGTAGTAAATTTCCACACACTCCTTTCGGATGCTTAATTATTGAACAGGAATGCATGAGTCAATAAGGCATGGTAATTGCACATATTTAATATGAATGTGTAGGAGGAAACGGAATTTATTAATTAGGAGTAACAAGCTGGATTAATTTCCAAATCCTTCTCTCTGATATGTGGAGTGTTTCACCGTACATTCAAATATAGTATTCGTAGGAAGCGAAAATGATTTTTATTATATAAAAAGAAACCTTAAAATGAAAAACATCAAGCCACAATTATGAAAAAAGTAATCTATCTCTTCATTCTTATTAACATTATATCACTTCAAGCAGATGCTCAGTGGATTGCTCAGAACTCCGGCACAAATCAAAACCTCTACGACATAGAATTCTTAAATGACAAGACCGGCTGGGCTGTCGGTGATGCAGGAGTTGTGATAAAGACAACCGACGGTGGAACTACATGGATCAATATTCCAAATCCCTCTCCCATGTATAGTCCTAATCTTTGGAGTGTCTTACCAATAGATTCAAGTATAGTGTTTGTAACTAGTGGGAAAGATCTTATTATGAAAACTCTCAATGGTGGATTAAATTGGCAAATTTTAAACTATTGTCCTTCTTGTAACTCTGGCATGAAAAGGGCCTTTTTCCTGAATCAAGATACAGGGTGGTTTTTAGGAGCAAATAAAGTTTTCCGAACTTATGACGGAGGCAATTCACTTGACTCCTTTTATGCTCCTTGGTTTACTAATTATGATATCTATTTTAAGGATATTAATAATGGCTTGTTTTGTGGTGATGGAAGAGTTTTTAAATCGAATAATGGTGGAGAAAGTTGGTTTGATACAAATGTGCCAGTGGGTGGGACATTCTATATGTTCCAAGATCTTGGAGTTTCAAACAACAATGTATGGGTAGTTGGGAGCTCCTCACCAGTTTTCAGAAGTACAGATTTTTGTGAATCATGGGAAATTATTACTTCCGGGCAACAGATTGGAGGATACACAATTCATTTTGTAAATGACAATACCGGATATGTTGGAAGAAGTTTAAACAACCTGATCAAAACCACAAATGGAGGTTACAACTGGTATCAGCAACAAACTGATCCAAATAGTCTTGCCTTTATTTCATCAATTGCATTCTCAAATGACACCATCGGCTGGTATGCTTGTGCAGTTGGAAGAATATATAATACTACAACCGGTGGTCAATGGATCACAAATATTTCTTCAATAGAATTGGAGATACCCAATTCATTCAGATTGGATCAGAATTTTCCCAATCCTTTCAATTCTCAAACAAAAATAAATTTTACCATAACCAACGCAGGCAATTACATTTTGGAAATTTATGATACAAGAGGAAATAGAATACAAGAAATATTTAACGAATCTCTCGACCCTGGAAGATACAATTTGATTTACAATGCAGGAACCCTTTCGTCCGGGATTTATTTTTATAAATTAACCGGAGCGGATATAACTGAAACAAGGAGAATGATTTTGCTAAAATAAAATTTTTTTGAAAATGAATAACATCAGACCTCCTTAGAAATTAAAAAGGGCTGGAGCACCATCCTTAAAAGTTCGCGGCAAACGAGATTTAAGAATTTCCTTTCTCAAGGAAAACCTCCGCCCATTTTATTAAAAACTAAAATAAAAATAGCAAAATTAAAATCATTTTTAAACTTTAAACTAACTCTAAAAATGAAAAGTTATTATTCTATTGTCAATCATTGGGACAATAGTCACATCGAATGGTTTCTCTCAGAATCAATATTCGGATTTTGACTGCCAATTTGTTTCGAATTCAACTGTTGCTAGCGGCAGTTCTTTCCGAGGATCAGTTAAACCTAATAGAACTGACTCAAGTGGAAATGCTTTAGCACCATCTGAGGCGTATTTCCCTGTACTTGTTGTTTTTGTTCAATTTAAAAATGAAGCATCAGATCCAAGAAACTCTTGGCCTCAAAATTCAGCTCCAACATATTTGAGTAATGTGATTGCAAAGGAGAAAAATGTCTCAACAAATTGGTGGGATAGCTATGACACAGATACAGAAGTTTTGTCTTCACACTGGTTAGAGGTTAGTCGAGGCGTATTTCATGTTACAAGTCCGGTTCCCGATACAGTAAGCAATGGTGCATTTTCAGTAGTTCTTCCATACGAAGCAAGTCATTATGATTCTCTGGGTGTTCCTGGAGGTGAATTAAAAATTAATCAAGACATCTGGAAAAGTATTAGAGCACAAGGGTTAGCAGACTGGAGAAAATTTGACAGGTGGGAATATAATTCAAGTGACGGATATTATTATTTTAAAGATCTTGGAGAAGGTGATGGGTACGTTGATATGATATATAAAATCCATAAATCCAGAGGTGCAGGAGGAATGGTTAATTATGCTGGATATAATGTGTTGTCGTGGCATAGTTCAGGGACAGAGTATCTAATTGATACTACTAATAATATAAAAATAGATTACGGAAATGATTTTACTGGTTCCGGAATAACTGTATCCTTCAGGGGTCAGTTAGCTCAATATGTTGCAACCGCCGGACATGAACACGGACATCAATTATTCGCACCTTCCGGACATTCAACATACAGCCGTGTCAGTTTCGGTTTCGGTTATGATAATTTCAGTCCGGCAGATATGATACTGAACGGATACATGTTTCCTTCAAATGTAACTTTCAACTCTGTAAACAATCTCGGTGATTATTCATCAAGATCCTCCGGCAATGGCAATCTGCTCAAAGTTCCTATTCAGAATAATGAATACTTTCTGCTTGCAAGCAGGAACAAATATTCCAAATGGGATAGAGTTATGTTTGGAGATACTGCACAAATTGATATGTACGGAGATGAGTCCGACTATGGTAAAGGATTGTATATCTACCATGTCCCTAGCGGCTTAAATTTTCCTAATGGGGACATTTCTCAGCAGGATATGGAGTGCGCAGACGGTTTGTTTGAATGGGAATATGCAGGTCAGTCTGCTCAACAGGTCATTCATGATTGTTTTATTTCAGGACCGACAGTTTGGCCATATTATAATAAAAAAAGTGTTCTATATGAAAATGATCCATCTACCCTCGGTAATTCAAACGGAAAAGGGGATGGTATCAGTTTAAGAAATTATCGAAACAACACTTATGATGTCAAATGGTGGGGAGTTGGTGAACAACCGACTAACAGCTGTGACATTGGAACGGACCGATTGTTTACCAACGACGAAGATATTTATACAAGATTTGATATAGGCGGAGACCGGGAAGATGCATGGAAGCCGGGCTTCAATGAAGTATTTTCACCCTACTCATCACCAAACACAAACACATGGGGTAATCAGAGTTCAGGGATATTCATCTGGTATAATGGTTACTCAGGGAGCGGTCCGGGTGGTGTTGCTTCTTTGAAGATTTATAAAGCAGGTACAGGCGAACCGATTTCTTTGGATTCGGCTCTGCACCTTACTCCACCCTCCCGCCCAATGGGCTTGGTTGTAGTGCCTTGCGATTCACAGCCGACCATAAACGGGTATAAGAGAATCAAGCTAAGATGGAATCACAACATGGAGCCGGATATGAGAAGATCCATTGGCGGCGAAGGTCTGGCTAAGAGATATCGGATTTACAGAAGCACGGCAAGCGACATGGGCTCCGTTCCTCCGGATGCGCTTGCATACTCTGAAAATTTTTACGATTGCATTGATACGGTTGACATCAATGAGAACTCGGCGGCGGAATACATTGACGAAGAGCTTGTCTCGATCTGCAATACCGAAGCTTGCGCTCCTCCGAATTACTGCATCGAATATCCAGTTCGTTACAGAGTTCAGGCGGTTGACAAGTATGACGACGTATCAGTGCTTTCGGATTTTGCAAATACACGAGCAGGAAGCCTTGAGGCTGGCATGGGCGGTGACAATCTTTTGACCGGCAATGATTCTGAACTTCCAAAGACATATTCACTTTCGCAAAACTATCCGAACCCGTTCAATCCCGTTACAAACATCCGCTTTGATCTGCCGGAGGATAATTTTGTGACAATAAAGGTCTTTGATGTTCTTGGAAGAGAAGTACTGTTTTTAGTAAATGAGCACAAAAAGGCCGGTAGATATTTGGTAAGTCTCAACGGGGCAAATCTGTCGAGCGGAATTTATTTCTACACAATCAAAGCGGGAAAATTCTCGCAGACAAGACGGATGACGTTGCTGAAGTAAAGGAAATTAGTGGTCAAGACGTTTCCCTATTGAGGCTGTAAACTCTATGCTCGGTCGCAAATGCAACTGATCTTGTTCATTCGTGCATTCGTGGCAAAAGCTCTTTCCTTTGAAGGAGCAAGTCAGCCACGAATACTCGAATAACATCATTCGTTGTATTGACATCATGATAATCATTCATTCGTGTATTCGTGGCAGATCCCTGGCCTGATGCCTGAAACTGAGCCGGAGCTCAAATGGGCATTTCTTCAACTTTGACTGAAGTATCCCGCTGTTAGAATTGCATTTCAAAACTCATTTGGCTAATTTTGCAAACGCTTGATTTATGTCAGAACAACCCAATGATAACGGACAGGACAAGAGTTCTCTGAAAGAATTTCTTACCAAGCCCGTTATTAAGCCGGATTCCAAAACACTGCAGTATTCGGGACTTGGGATCTCGCTTGTGGCAACCATTCTGGTCTTCTTATGGATCGGGATGTGGCTCGACGGTAAGTTCGGTACAAGCCCCTGGCTTACTCTCTTACTTACGCTGATCGGATTCGGCGGCGGGTTCTACAGCTTCTATCTGAGCATCAGGAAGCTAAATGCTGATGACAGAAAGGAAAACCCGAAGTATAACAAATACTGACAGTCCCTGATGGAAGCTTATGTAGGCAGGCTTGTAAAGGTAAGCACAGCGTTGCTCATCGCCGGTATTGCCGTAATGTTCCTGACGAAGAGCATCAGTCTGCTGAGCCCCTTCGTTACCGGGTGGCTGATAAGTTTCGTTAATGCTGTGGCAGGAATTGTAGTGATCACAAGAGCTTTTGAAAGCGAAGGTAAGGGCTTCTTCAACAAGATACTTCTCAGTATGGTGGTCAGAATGTTTGCAATTGTGATCGTGGTCGCTTTGCTGATCGTAATATTCAAAATTGACAAGATCAATCTGGCCGTTTCGCTCTTTTTGTTTTACTTCCTCTTCCTTGTTATGGAGATCAGGTTTCTTCAGGACAGGCAGGAGAATTTGAAGAATGTACAACAATAACTATTTGAGGAATTGCAGAAAATAATTTCTACTTCCAGATCAACAATAAACAGGATTCTTCTAACTGCATTTTTGGGGCTTCTGCTTGCGGGCTCTGCATCAACCGCCTTCGCATCCGATGACCCGAAAGGGGACAATACCAAGCTCGATATCATCGACAAGGTTGTTGACCATCACTACATAGACCTTTACTTCCTCGGCAAGATCCCGCTCCCTCATTTTGAACCCGTTGAGATCTTCGGCATCAAGATCGATTTTTCGATAACGAAGTCAACTGCGATGGCGATCCTCGCATCCATCATTGCAGTTATCGTTCTCGGATATGCGGCATCTTCCAATGCGAAGAATATCGTCCCTAAAGGAATCGGCAATATGATCGAGTCTATTGTGGTGTTCATCCGGGATCAGATCGTGGTGCCCAATATGGGCGAAGGCGGGCTGAAGTATATGCCATTTTTCCTGACCGTTTTCTTCTTCATACTCATTGCCAATATCATCGGGCTTTTCCCGTTTCTTGCACAGCCCACAAAGAACATCAACGTTACCTGCGCTCTGGCTCTTATCACATTTGTCATGACTCAGATCGCCGGCATCAAGGCGCACGGATTCGGAGGATATGTCAAAAACTTAGTGCCGCCCGGAGTCCCGGGATTCGTACTTCCTATCATGGTGGTGGTTGAGTTCATCGGACTGTTCACAAAGCCCTTCTCGCTGATGATGAGGTTGTTTGCAAACATCACTGCGGGTTCGATCATCATATTCTCTCTCATCGGGCTGATCTTTGTTATGGAGTATGCGGGATCGGTTATTGCCGTGCCATTCGCGCTTTTCATTTACCTGATGGAGATCTTCATCGCATTCCTTCAGGCGTACATTTTCACCATGCTTTCAGTGCTTTACATTAACATGGCTATGCATCATCACTGATAATAATTTTTTCAAACAACAAGCAATCACAAAAACAAAAATAAAAAGGAGAATCAAGTAAAATGGATTTTGCATTCTTGGGAGCCGGTATCGGTGCAGGTTTAACAGTAATCGGAGCAGGTCTTGGAATCGGAAGACTCGCAGGCTCGGCTATGGAAGCAAGCGGAAGACAGCCGGAAGCTCTTGGTGAGATCAGAACTTCAATGATCATTGCCGCAGCTCTTGTTGAAGGAGTTGCACTTTTCGGACTCGTTATCTGCATTCTGCTCGCTACAAAGAGCTAAACCGGATTCTTCGGAGATCGCGGGTTCGTTGCACACTTTTTTGAGCAATGAACATTTTCAAACATAAACTCTTTCAAGGATAATGTTCTATTATCTGCATTTATTGTATAACTACTCTCTGATACTGATGTTCAGCGAAGGAGGAGAGGAAAAGCCGATGCTTTTGTCCGTTAATCCCGGACTTATCATCTGGCAGATAATCATCTTCGTCATCCTGCTATTCGTGCTTAAAAAAATAGCCTGGAAGCCGATGCTGACAGCGCTTAACTCACGTGAAGAAGGTATAAAGGATTCCATCGAGCAGGCAAAGAACCTCAGAAAGGAAGCCGAAGCTCTGGTAGATGAACATAAGAAGAATCTTTCAGAGGCCAACGCACAGTCAATGAAGATCATCAATGACGCAAAGGATGTTGCCAATAAAATGAGGGACGACATACTTCAGAAATCGCAGGAAGAATCAAGGCGGATCATTGAACAGGCAAGGGCGGAGATCAGGCAGGAAAAGGAATCCGCAATGAGCGATCTTAGAAGCGAGGTTTCCGATCTTGCCATAAAAGCGGCGGAGAAGATCTTGAAGGAGAACCTTGACGAGACAAAACAGAAGAAGATAGTTGACGATTTCATTTCAAGGATCCCAAGCAATTAACGGACAAATAAAGACATGATTTCCAAAGCGGCAAGAAGATATTCGAATGCGCTTTACAGCCTTGCGGCCGAGAGCAACAAGGTTGATGAACTCGCCGGTGATTTCAGACAAATGCTGGCGCTGATAGATTCTAACAGAGAGCTCAGGCTGTTCTTCCACACTCCCGCTGTAAGCAAAATGAAGAAGAGGGCCGTTGTGGATGAGATCTTCAAAGGCAAAATAGGAACCCTTTCATACACCTTTCTCGAACTCTTGATCTCCAGAAACAGGGAAGCCCTGGCGCATGATATTATGACCGACTATCTGAATCTTAAAAAAGAGAAGGAAGGAATTGTTGATGTGAATGTGAAGACCGCTGTTGAACTTACAGATAAAGAGAGATCGGCTCTTGAGCAGAAGATCAATGCCTATACGGGCAAGAAGAGCGAGATCCGGTTCGGAATCGACAAAGACATTATCGGTGGATTCGTTGCAGGCATAGGAGATACTGTGCTTGATGCAAGCATCAGGAGACAGCTTGAAATGCTGAGAGAGAAATTCAAAAGCGGAGAATTTTCTTCGAACTGACAGTCACAAAATTTTAATTCAGAAAGTAAAATTCAAACGAATCAATAATGGCAGAGGTAAAATCAGACGAGATTTCTGCGATACTAAGGAAACAATTATCAGGATTTAACTCGGAAGTTGATGTTTATGATGTTGGGACGGTGCTTTATGTTGGCGACGGTGTTGCCAGGGTTTACGGACTATCAAAATGCGAAGCCGGCGAACTCATAGAATTTCCGAACGGCGTGATCGGCATAGCCCTTAACCTTGAAGAAGACAATGTCGGCTGTATTCTTTTCGGCGAGTCATCTCTTGTAAGGGAAGGCGATCAGGTAAAGAGGACCGGAAGAATTGCATCTATGCCGGTTGGCGATGCCATGCTTGGCAGGGTCATCAATCCGCTCGGAGTTCCTGTTGACGGCAAAGGAGAGATTCACACTGACAAATTCCTTCCGCTCGAAAGAAAAGCGCTCGGCGTAATTCAGAGACAGCCGGTTAAGGAACCTCTGCAGACCGGTATCAAGGCGATTGACGCTATGATCCCTATCGGAAGGGGACAGCGTGAGCTTATCATCGGCGACAGGCAAACCGGAAAGACAGCGGTTGCAATTGACGCCATTATCAACCAGAAAGGAAAAGGAGTTTATTGTATTTATGTTGCCATCGGCCAGAAGGGCTCCACGGTTGCTCAGGTGGTTAAGAACCTTCAGGATGCCGGCGCAATGGAATACACTACTGTAGTTTCCGCAACTGCTTCCGACCCTGCCCCGATGCAGTACATTGCGGCATTCTCAGGAGCAACGCTCGGTGAGTTCTTCAGGGATTCAGGAAGACATGCGCTTGTAGTCTATGATGATCTTTCGAAACAGGCGGCCTCATACAGGGAAGTGTCGCTTCTTCTGAGAAGGCCTCCGGGAAGAGAAGCGTATCCGGGAGATGTGTTCTATCTTCACTCAAGGCTTCTTGAAAGAGCATCAAAGCTGTCTGACGACCTCGGCGGCGGAAGCCTGACTGCTTTGCCTGTTATCGAAACACAGGCAGGGGACGTGTCAGCATACATTCCGACAAACGTGATCTCAATTACGGACGGACAGATCTACCTTGAGTCCAATCTGTTCAATGCAGGTATCAGGCCCGCAATCAACGTTGGTATATCTGTCTCGCGGGTGGGTGGTAATGCTCAGATCAAGGCTATGAAGAAGATCGCGGGTACTCTCAGACTCGAACTTGCGCAGTTCAGAGAGCTTGAGGCATTTGCAAAGTTCGGCTCCGACCTTGACAAGGCAACCCTTCAGCAGTTGAGAAGAGGCGAGAGGCTTGTGGAAGTTCTTAAGCAGAAGCAGTTCACGCCTATGCCGGTAGAGAATCAGGTCGCAGTTATTTACGCCGCTACAAGAGGTTACCTTGACGAAATTCCTGCCGGAGAAGTTCAGAGATATCAGAACGACTTTTTGCAGGAGCTCGAAAATCTTCACGGCGATGTGCTTGAAGCGATCAGGACGGAAAAGGATCTTTCAGAGAAGACCACTGAAAAACTCAATTCCGTGCTTAAGGACTTTACGGAGAGATTCAAAACAACTGTGAAGCAATAATCAAATCTGAAGAACATTGGCAACGCTAAAAGAGCTTAAGGTCAGGATAAACGGGATCAAAGGTACGCAGAAGATCACGAAGGCGATGAAGATGGTTGCTTCCGCGAAACTGCGGCGCGCACAGGACAGGATAATTTCTGCAAGGCCGTTTGCGAGGAAAGTTGAAGAGATGCTTTCTCAGCTTGTCGAGTCTGTTGGAAATGAAGGGATTGATGAACTTCTAGAGAAAAGGGAGATCAAGACCAGATGTGTTGTGATCGTGTCATCAGACAGGGGACTTGCGGGATCGTTCAACACGAATGTGATAAGGAACGGAATGAATTATCTTTCCGAACTTCCGGATGATACGAAGGTCATAACAGTTGGCAAGAAGGTGACCGATTCATTCAGGAAAAGAAGCTACAACGTAATTGAAACATATCCCGGTATATTCAATGACCTTACACTTGAACAGTCAAATGCCATAGTTGAATTCATTGTTGACGGTTATAAGCGAAAGGATTTTGATGCGGTTGACATAATCTATAATGAGTTCAAGTCAATAGTTAAGCAGGTGGTTGTAAGGGATCAGTTCTTCCCGTTCAAGAGCATAAGTAAACTGAAAGAGGAAGAGAAGAAGTCGCCTTCGGTTGATTACATATTCGAGCCTGACAATGTCAGCATCCTCAAGTATCTTGTCCCTAAGCATCTGAGGGTGCAGTTCTGGAAGATACTGCTCGAATCAAATGCCGCCGAGCAGGCCGCAAGGATGACGGCGATGGAGACGGCCACAAAGAACGCGGCGGATCTCCTGCAGATACTTGAACTTTCATACAACCAGGCGCGCCAGGCCTCCATTACGAAAGAAATTCTCGAGATCGTCGGAGGAGCTGAAGCTCTGAAGGAAGCTTAAGAGAAACAGTTAAGATTTTCCACCGGATCCCGTCTGCAGGCGCAGGCGGGATTTTTTTTGCAGGTTAAACTGGAGTCCCTGAAGTGATACCGGTTGGCAACCCGTAGAATCTGTTAAAGCAAACTCTGTAAGTACCCCCTTTTTCCTGCAGAGCTAAAGCACACATTTTCTTCTTAGCTTCTGAGTTCAAATACTACCCGGGAATCAAGCCTGTAAGGATTGAGTGCGGATGTTTCTCTTTGCATTCTTCCATCCACCTGCTTGTTTCTTCTTTTGCCTGATATACCCGTCCACGCTTAGTCTCCCGCTTGATTTGCTGAAGTTCTCT
This sequence comes from Ignavibacteria bacterium, assembly GCA_019694675.1. Taxonomy (GTDB): domain Bacteria; phylum Bacteroidota; class Ignavibacteria; order Tepidaquicellales; family Tepidaquicellaceae; genus JADJAH01. Next base: position 6,184 of record JAIBBK010000038.1, on the reverse strand, counting down.
TCCCAAATTCTCAGAGGGGACTGATCAGTTCTTAATTCAGTCGGATGCCTCGGCGGGGGACGACAAAAGTGAAAGCAAATTTGATTTATTGGGGTAAGTTGCCGGTGACCTTCACTTCGATCTGGAAAACCGGCAACGGCAGAAAGGGTTTTGAAGGAATTATTCTAATTCCACAAGCAGATTTCCCCCTCCTCCTGGAGGGGGACAGGGGGTGGGTCGGGCATACGATTAGGATTTTGAAACCAACTTTTCCCTTGATGAGAATTTCCGCCGTTGTTAGAGTTCCTGCTAGTCTGTGATGTTCTATAAAACTCTTCTGATCAGCAGAGCAGACTTTTCGGCCTCCAACAACAATCAAATCATCCGTCGAATCCACTCAATGGATTCTTCGCTTCCCGCCTGCAGCAAAGAATCATGAACATTCTTTAGCGGGCAGGCGCTCTGAATGACAAGCTCGAGTTGAGAATGAAAATCATTCATACGGGTTGTGTGAGGACGGAAGTGCCTGTCCGAAAACCCTGATTTTGTCAAGACATCTTCTGAACATAATTTAAAAAGAACGTGGATTCCCGCTTTCGCGGGAATGACAATTCCAGTTAGGGAAGTTCTGGGACAGACTCTTCCGTCCTGAGCATTCATACTGCTTGTTTCGGGACGGAAGCCACGGCACCAAACCAAAGCACTTACAGCCTGCAAGTGACAATCCGCAGGCAGGTTGTTCTCCGCCCGCCGTCAGAGCAGCAGTCAGATTCTCCACGGATTTGCGATTTGCATGCTGGGACTAATAACAGCATTGAAGATTGATGTATAATTTTAAGAGCGAGTCTGCTAATTTACAGATGAGTTTAAATGCATATCAAGCAATGATTATCTAATAGATTTAGAACAGCCCATCTGCAAAAATACTTGGAAGAATGTATGAAATTGAAAACAGATTGTCTTTGAATCAATGTTTTCTACGGCAATGAGAAGTATATTTCTTTTGCTTTTATTGTTTGCATCAACCTTCACTGTGAAGGCACAGACGCCAGAGTATGAGCTTGAAGCACGCAACTTCTCCTTTAACCATTTTGCAATGGATGAAATTGAGTTCGATGTTTTCATCCGTCTTACTAACTACGGCACCGTCCCGTACCTTGAGTACGCCGGCGGCCAATTCTTCTTTTCCTACAATCCTTACATTGCTCTGCACCCCGGAGAATTGGAACTATCCATTGTTGGTTCGGACATTCCTGTTAACTGGCGGCCGAGAATTATCAACGGTTCAGTCATATCGAATAATGATCCAAAGCAATATTGCCTGAGGCTTGCCATCAACACCTATCCCGGTACCGGAGGTGGATTCATAATCCCTTATACAGAATATCCGGGAGTCAAGCTCTTCAGGCTCAGGATTAAAAGAATTAACGGACCTTTCCTAAGCAATAACTTCACAATAAGGTGGAGAAACTTTCCGCCGAATAACTCAAACTCAAGAACAAGAATCTATGCCTACGTCGGAACAACGAATACAGAGATCACAACACCGTCAACGCATATGGTAGATACTTCCGGAATAAACGGAAGTTATCTTGGAGAAGATCCTGCGCAGTCGCTTGTAAAAAATTATCATCAAAGCAGTAAGATTTTGTTGTCGCAACTGAACGCAGATTCGTTTCAGTATTGCATCAATTCGGATAGCTCAAGTTCTTACAGCCCGTACAGTCTTTTAAAACTCAGTGAAAGCTTTTCGGGCGCAGAATTTCCGCCGGAAGGCTGGTCAGTCCATTCTGCCAACACCGGCGCAGGCACGTGGTACCGTCCTACGTTCGGTGCAAGGTCAAATCCCGCTTGTGCCGAGTCCGGTTTTTCGCCATTTGCCGGCGATAATTATCTGATCACTAAAAGATTTTATCCTTCGGCAGGGGACTCTCTTGTGTTCTATTTCCGTCAACTGTGTACAGAGCAGTATCAGGATTCGCTTGAAGTTCTCGTATCAACAAGAGATTCTCTCCCGGGCAGCTTCAAGAGAAGATTACTGCTTCTTTCTGACGGGATCAGCTATCCGGCAATAGGTACATGGAAACGGGTTGCACTTGACTTGACGGAGTTCTCCGGCAAGACAGTTTGGGTTGCATTCCGCCATGCAGACAATGACGGTGAAACCATAAAGATTGACGACGTTTCAGTCGGGAGGCTTCCTGCAAAGTTCACCGGGATAACTGTCTATGAACCTCAGGATACGGTCAATATTGATGAGCCGTTCATCATTGACGCAAGAATCACGAATCTCGGATCCGAAAGCATACTCCAGTCGTTCACCATAAAACTGTACATCACAGGAGCACACAGCTATGAATTTGAAAAGGGAATAGACACTCTGCTGTACGGACAAACAAAGAGCATTCCGTTTGACACGATCTACAACTTTGCTGATACCGGTTCATACAGCTTCAACATCACGTCATCTATACCGTCGCATAAGTTCTTGTATTCCAAAAAGATATATGTTGCACCGCGTAACTGGGGCAGGGCAAACTCGGGTATATGGTGGGCGAATTCCGAGCCGGGAGGTTTCAGCTTCCCTTACATCAGGCCCGATTTCTTCTGGGCTGATACAGCCGGTTCAAGGTCGCTTATACTAAACGGTGTCCTTGTGTCTGATCTGTATATCGGGTCAACATACTATGGAGATATTCATACCGGCTACTTCAATCTCAAAGATCTGCTCGGACAGAATGCAAACAATCGTAGCATCAGACTCAACGGAATCAGTTATACCAATTTCTATCCTGCAGTTGACGGCATGATCGGATTCAGTACTGATACGATACCGCCTGCGAATATGAATTCTCCGCTTCCGGCCTTCTCCGGACCATCGCCTGCCATGTATGTATTCTGGGGACGTCTTTATTACCGTGCAAACCGGTTAAGCAGATTGAGTTACAAGATAGACACGTTGGAGAATCTCCTTGTTGTAACGTGGGACAGGGTTGTTCAGGAACATGCTTCCGATGATCACATCAGCTTTCAGGCGATGATAGAACTGAAGGACATGAATAACGATACTGCCAACTCTAACTTCAGGTTTAATTATTCTGATACAACAGGAGGAAGGACATCTTCAGGATTCATGATGGATTATCTGAATTACGGTTACGGTTATTATCATTATCAGGATCACATCATTGGACTCAATGATTCGGAAGCAAACTCAGTTGCATATTACAGGTACCGGTTTGGAAATTCAAATATGCTCCCAAGAAGACACAGGTCAGGTCCGTTGTATGAGGCACCCGGAAAGTCAAGCCTGTCTGTTGAATTCGGGACTGACCCTGCAAATCTCACAAGACTGCAGAATGAACACTCGCTCGCAGACGTCAATGCAGACGGCATTGTTGACGGGACAGATCTGATGCTTATAGATAATGATCTAAGTAATGAATATGGGCAGTCTTCTGCGACGGATATCAACAAAGACGGAAGGACAGATCTTCGGGATCAGATTATTGCAGTTCAGAGAGCGCTGGGGTACAAATCTGCAATAAACAGATGAGACCCCGGCGGAACATCTGATGTGTGCCGGATTTACGCAGTAAGGTTTTGATTCCGCGCGCAAATGAATTGAAGAGAACTTCCTGCCGTTTCACAGAGGAGCAAAAACAAAAGACCGTGGAATTCCTCGGCAAACTGGCATTGATCCGGAACGTATCGCAATAAATAGTTCGGATTCAATGAATAGTGGTCTTTGTCATCTTATTTCGCAAACTGCCCGACCCCTGGGGCCGGAGTAGTACGCTTCAGGCAACATATGGAGTTCGGACGTCCTGCCCAAGAGTTCGGGCGCTCTGAATTCCTTGTTCTCATTTCACCAAAGTCATTCGTTTTGATGCAACCAACTCACCGTCAATTTTCATGGCATAAAAATATACTCCGCTCGGAAGATTCGAAGCGTCAAATTGAACCTCGTATCTTCCCGCATTCAGGATTTTGTTCACAATCGTTGCCACTTCCTTACCAGAGACATCATATACAATGAGAGACAATCGAACATTCTTTGTCAATTCATATTTTATAACTGTCGTTGGGTTAAAGGGGTTTGGGAAGTTTTGCAATAATGAGTATTCATATGGGATGTTAATTACAACTTCATGTTCAAGATTATGGAATTCAAAATTACCGTTGAAATCGATCTGCTTCAATCTGTATTTATATCTTCCCGGTTCAAGATTCTTGTCAGTAAATGAATAATCGGTTGCTTCATTAGTACTCCCGATACCGTTAACAAAACCGGTTGCAATCCATTGATCATCAGAATTGTTTTCGGCATTGGCTCTCTCAATTGAAAAGCCTTTGTTGTTTATCTCATAAGCGGTTACCCAATTCAGTATTACATTGTCTGAAGAGACAGCAAAAACAAAGGAATTTAGTTCAACAGGTAATGGAGATTCTGCTTCATCTGCGCCTATATACGGACGCGAAGTATTCCGTAAATTACCGTCAATGTCGTCGCTTATACCTTCAATAGGAATTCCTCTCAGGCTGGTATCGCCAATTGAAACTCCGCTCAGGTGCAAATCTACGTTTGATACAAAATAAACCTCCTTTACCAATGAGTGGAAGTCATTGTTTGAAGCTGTCCTGAACTGCTCAATCTCAGAATATCCCGTCTGATTATGATACAGCATGAAAACATTTGCAAAGGGGTAAATTGGATAAAACAAATTGAAGTCAGACGAAATGTTAGTATTATTATTACTTACGTAATCTGTTGCTCTTCCTCCCATAATATTGTTCTTTACTTCGCAATAAGAATTGTTTGAGATTATGATGTTTGGGTCTCTGATGTTATCCGAAACTATCGACAGAATCTGAATTGTGTTGAAGTATATTTTGACATTTGTGCAGTTCGAAACAGACAATCCATGTACTCCGGTATAATAGATGAAATTATTTGCAATTAAGGAACTATCCCAGAGGCATTCATTCAATGTAATTCCGGATCCCGGCCTAAATCGGGGTTCTCCGATAGAAGCAATCCTGTTCTTGCATATCCTCAGATTTTTTGTGCAGTTTTGAAGAGAAATTGCCACAGGTGCTATAGATAAGAATGTATCATGTGCCTCTATAACATTCCTATCTATTGTAACTGACTCATGATGTCTGAGTTTTATGCCGCTTAAAGTGTTCAATACGTTATTTATGATAGAAGTATTGACAGATATGAAGGGACCTGTTGATTCCATGATGGTCAATGAATTGATTGTATTATCCTTGATCATAAGTTGCTTCGTCGAAGAAGTATTGCTGCAATATATCCCATAACTGTTAAGGAATCCGTCCGAAGTCATTCTGTTATTTACAATCTGCACATTATCACAATTGAGATTTAAGTAGAATATATACTGGGATTCAAAGGAGAATGAATTAATGAATGTCATATTCTTGAATACAATATTGTCGGCTCCGTTCAATATGACAAAAGTCTGCAATATGTCGGTTGAGTCTTTCCAGATCACATCTTCGGGGTTTCCGGTTTGAGATTGGAAGATTACAGTACTTGAAATGCTGGAACCTGGAATTGAATCTATAGTTACGGATTCGCAATAGATCCCTGGCATGATGTTGAACGTAACCGGACCATTCATTCCAGAGCTGATCAAATCTTTTGCTGCAGCAGAAATCGTATTGTAGTTCCCGCCAATTCCGATCGTGTAAGCTCCACTGAGTTGAGAATGGGATTTCTCAGTATGCAGGAAAAGTATAACTACTGCTAGAAAAATAATATTAAGCGTCTTCATAACGATTTGTGATTTAAATTGTCAGAGAATTCAAGGGTTGCCGAATGTTAATGTTCGCATCTGAATATTCTTAGATTCATGGCTACAACTTGCAATTCTTTCTTAATGAAGATACCTACTCCCAATGCAAATATCGTGTGATAAACAATGATTATTGTTAGGAGAACTCAATGCTGTCTAAGACTCATTTGAATTGGAAAATTATCTGCAAAAGCGATACAGAATTGATTAACTATATGAAAGTCGCAAGAACGACCCGTCCGCCTGTCAAGTAACAGTTCACTTGAAGCGAAAAACGGCGGACAGGCCCGCCTGTCAAGTAACAGTTCACTTGAAGCGAAAAACGGCGGACAGGCCCGCCTGTCAAGTAACAGTTCACTTGAAGCGAAAAACGGCGGACAGGC
>JAIBBK010000048.1 GCA_019694675.1 Ignavibacteria bacterium | reverse complement strand
TTTGCAGGCGCAGTAAGTAAATACATAAGCGGCCTTTACAGGTCCAATGGTTCCAGCATGTATGTATCAAGAGGCATCGGCAATGTCGCACTTCCTATCCGGTTCAACTGCAGTCCTGAAATTACTAAGATCACGCTGACATCATGAAGATTCCGAAACTGCTTTTGTCTTCCGGCAACCGTGACAAGTTCAGAGAGTTGAGTGAAAAGCTTTCTGTGATTCCGGGTGTTGAACTGCTTTCACCTGCAGATTTTGGAATCAGTCTTGATGTGGCTGAAGATGGCAAAACGCTCGAAGAAAATTCTTCGCTTAAGGCCGCTGCATTTTTCAGATTACTTGGGATTCCTGCTCTTGCCGATGACACCGGACTCTTCGTTGATGCCCTCGGAGGGGCGCCCGGAGTATATTCAGCAAGATATTCCGGAGATGGCGCAACTTACGAAAGCAACCGGAAGAAACTTCTTAAGGAGCTTTCCGGAATTGATGACAGAGGAGCAGAATTCAGGACCGTGATCTGCATTGCCGCCGGTCAGGACGAACGGCTGTTCTTTGAAGGAAAATGCAGGGGCCGGATCATCAATGAGGAGCGCGGAAGCAGCGGGTTCGGATATGACGCGTTGTTTGTGCCGGACGGATTTGAACAGACTTTCGCCGAAATGCCACAAGAACTGAAGAACAGTATCTCACACCGCGGCAAGGCGCTTGACAGCCTGATTGAATATCTGAAGACCTGAAATTGTACCCCGTAGAGGATTCGAACCTCTAAAAACAGATCCGTAGTCTGTTGGTTTATCCATTAGCCTAACGGGGCAGAGTGAGTGCAATTTAATCCTAACTTACCGAAACTTAAAGGGCAATAGTGCCGGCGATCACCCGAATGAAGATTCAGGAAAAAAGCATTGAAGTACGAAGAACTGCAAGGTACTGCGTCAATGAAGTGCATGTCCCGCCTGCATCGGTGATATATGTAATTCACGGATATGCACAACTCGCAAGAAACTTCATCAGAGATCTTGAATTCCTCGACGACGGAAAGACGCTGATCGTGGCTCCCGAAGGATTGTCACGCTCCTACTTCCGTGAAAAGGTCGGCGCCTCGTGGATGACAAAAGAAGACAGGAGCAATGAGATCCATGATTATGTGAATTATCTGGAAGATCTGAACAGGAGCATCTCTGAGAAGTTTGAAACCCGAAGTGCTGAACACAACGTCCTGGGATTTTCTCAGGGCGTGCATACGGCTGTGCGTTGGTTTATCAACAGCAGTCAGCGATTCAACAGACTATTGCTTTGCTCATCTGACTTTCCGAAAGACACCGACTTTGATAGGCTAAGGAAGAAGCTTGACCATTCCGAATTGTACCTGATTCACGGAACCGGCGACAATATTGTTCACATGAAAGTCCTGGAGAACAATATGATCATGCTTGATGAAAACAATATTCCGTTCAGGACAATCCATTTCGACGGCAAACACGAGATCAATTCTGAAGCCGTATTGTCTGCACTGAAAGAGAATCCCTCCGGTTGAAAGCATCCGGAACAGCGTTGTAACTTCTCTCATTTACCGGACTGAGTCTCGCGAGGTGAAGCGGTTGATCACATTGAACATTCACTACACAACAGCTGATTTAATTGTGGCGTCAGGACTTTCTTGTCTGGCGTCAGACAGGTGTCCTGACGCAAATAGTTAACATGTGTCGGGACGGAAGTCCCGACACCACAAAAGAAAATCAATGCCGTTTGGCAGAACGAATGACCAGCTGAACAAGTGATATGATAATCATGATTATCAATACCGGATAAATGAAAATCAGATCGGCGCGGATCAAGGCGCCTTCCGGCGGCTCCATTGATGCCCATATCCTGACTATGATTTCCCACACAAGATATAAGACGATCAACAGCAATGTGGCTTTCTGTATTTTGGTAAGATTCTTCATACAACAGAATCAGTAAGATACGATCTTGTCAATCACCAACTGCCAGGCGGCCTCACCGGGTTTAAGCTTGTACTGAATTTGTTTTGTACCTCCCGATGGAGCGGCATTTGCATCTTCCGGTTTGAACACCGGGAATCTTCTTACAAGTGTGTTTTCCACAATTGCAAAATCGTCTTTTCCACCATAACCCTCCGCTGCTTCTTTGTTATCATTTATGTTCGGGAAATTGATCTGCGATACTGATTTGCCGTTGTTGACTGCATATCCTATCACATTTCCAAACCTTCCCGTCCCCTCTGATTGCGTATAAATGTAAATCTCCGGTGAACCGTCCGAATTCAGGTCGGCTATCTCCGCATCGTTCACAAATCCGTCAATTGTGTGAGTTATGGGTTTGTTATCTCCTTTAAGCCCTGACGGAGTTACAGTCATCTTCTTTCCGGTAACTTCAATGAAGAATGTGATATCACTGCCTTTCAGGTTTAGTCTCTTCGTGTAAGCTGTCTTGTCTATCTGGCTCTGGTCAAGCTCCTGATCGATTTTCTGGTATGTTCCGGCAAGGCTTCCCCCTCCGCGGCAAAAATAAGTCAATGCAATATTCTTAGAATCTTCATCGGCTGAGATCGTCAATTTATTATCCTTGAACTTAAGTACCATGGTTCCTACAGATTCATTTGCCATCAGTTCATTGTCTCCTGTAACAGAAGCAATCCCGTCATAGGTACAACTTGGCTTCATTTTGTCAGCTCGTGAGCGGACCGACACCATAACGTTTCCTTTAGTGTAGGGTAAGATCTTTACAGAAACCCAGTCAGCTCCTGACGAACGGTCTTTGTAGCTGTCGTCAACATAACTCCCGTAGTTATTTACATTGAAGTCTGTGGGACCTGCATTGTTTACAACAGTATCCTTTGAAATTGATTTTTGTACGGAAGAGTCTTTAGAATTTCCGGCATTTGAAATCTTCTTATTGGATTCTTCTTTGGTACAACTCAGAAAAACCCCAAACATTAAAACCATTGACAAGATCCTGATCATATCAAGAAAGTATTTGAGTTAATTAAATGAATTTTTATACCCGATGTGTTACTCCGCATCATGCTCTTCACAAAACTCCCACGTGGCGTTTGATTCAAGACTGCACAGATTCATACAGATACAAGTCGGTACCGGCGGTTTCTTTCTTTTGGTCCAAAAGCAGGTGCGACGGCGTCATTTTCTCTTAAGGAGAAAACCAGCGCCGCCGACCTTGACCCAATTCACGAAGCTATTTTAACAACGAAAGTGTCAATCTACTGCCACTGATCACTTTACCAGCAACATCTTCTTTACTGAACTGTTTGCACCGGAAGTAAGCCTGTAGTAATACAGTCCGCTTGACAATGAGGATGCATTCAGATCCACACTGTAATAACCCGCAGACTTGAATTCGTTCAGCAAGGTCATTACTTCCTTTCCCGAATTATCATAAACAGAAAGCTTCACAACGCCATCGTTTGGAAGCTGATATCCAATCTTTGTGGAAGGGTTGAACGGATTCGGATAGTTCTGCATCAGTTCAAATTTTTCGGGAACGCCTATTACAACTTCGTTGCTCAGATTGAAGTACTCGAAGTTGCCGTTATAGTCTATCTGCTTTAGCCTGTAGCTGAAACTGCCTGTGCTAAGACCCCTGTCAGTGAAAGCGTAGCTTTGGCTTGATGCTGTTGTACCGGCTCCTGACACGTTGCCGACATTTGTCCACACTCCGATTTCTGAGGATCTTTCTATTTCGAATCCAGAATTGTTGGTCTCGGAGATTGTTGTCCAGTTCAGAGTTACATCTCTTCCGTTCACCGAAGATGTAAATGAAGTCAGCTCAACCGGGAGTACGGTGTTATTCCATGATTGATCAATATATATTCCGTCTATGTAAAGGTCTGCAGAACCTGATTCTTTGCTAAGATAAACTCTGCTAAGATCCTGTGCATCAGGGCTCGCTGAAGTTAATGGTCCTACATTAGGAGTCGGCTCTATGCTTGGAAGAGGATTAGTATTGTCAAAGACAAACAAACTTACTTCATCATCGGTGCCTGAACCGGTCTTGAATTCATACTTTGCAACTACAAGATAAGTTCGGAATTGGGCTAAATTCTGATTGTAATATACAAAAGCATCACCGCCGGCCTTTTGTATTCCCAGCTCGAAACCCGGGCCGAAACTTCTTACAGCAACCGAGGCAAAGTTCTGATTATTTGAACCTTGCAAAGTAAAAAAAACTTTGTCCGAAATGTTTCCAACCGTAAGCAAATTTATCATGAATGAAGCATAAACAACACCGGAATTAACCGACGGAGTTAAAGACGCAGAGTCGGTTTCACCAAATGCAGTAGTAATGTATCCGGTATTTCCAACACCTGAACCTATATAACCCGGAAAGGTCAATCCCGGAAGGGTGACTAGGATTGGATTTATCCCGAGGTTACCTACCGGATACCACTGTGGAGCATCGGATAACGGGGTATTATTAGGATACTCAAAATTCTCAATGAAGATCTGAGAATTTGCTAACGATGAAACCATGAGGAAAAATGAAAGCAAAATGGCTTTTGTCATGTTTGTTTGTTTGATTTATTTTGGATGTTCAGAAATAGACGACTTAAAAGCTTTGTTCCTTTCGGGTAGGACAAAAGACTTACAGAAGTTTGGCAAAAATACGCAGGTATTAGATTTCTTTCAAACAATTTTTTGTCTAAGTTTTCACAACTCAAAAAGCTATGTTCTGCATAAATTATTCTATTTTTGAGGCCTAATCGTAGTATGCGTGATACATTTTTCACAACTAACTAAAATTATACTTGCACTCTCTTGCTAATAATAATCTGACCCGCCTGCTCAAGGCTCTTTCTGATGATGAATTGAAAAGATTTGAGAAGTTTCTGGATTCACCCTATCATAATACCATTGCAAATGTTAGAAAGCTTTTCCGGGAATTAAGGAAACATGCTCCAGAATTTTCCGGAGAGAGTTTTAGCAGAGAGAATATCTGGAAGTGTACTTTCTCCGGAAAGGAATTCAATTATGGAGTACTGAAAAATCTCCTGCATGAACTTACTGTCCTCTGCCAGAAATTTCTTGTTGCCGAGTCTGTAGAAGTTAACAAGGATCTTAAAGAGAAATTACTTATTGAACAACTCATAGTACGTAATGCCGGTAACTTGTCTGCCAAAAAGCAAAGAGAGTACTGGAAAAAATTTAATTCAGGCATCAGACCAGAAAGTAATCAATGCCTTCAGGAATATTACTTTTATGCCTCTGAGATTTTCTGGAAGGAGACATTTTTCAACAAAACCAATCATTTGAAGATACCCGGGGAGAGCGAATACTTCCTTGGTACGACATATTCCACCATAGCATTCTTCATATTGATCTGTAACGAATACAATAATGCGGTTGCAGACAGCAGCGCTTCGAGCATCATGCTCGAAAAGCAGACCCCGGTGATCATTGCGAGAGCTTTGAACTCGGGCTTTATGGATGAGATACTGAAAGAGCTGAGGATACATTCGGTAAAGGATTACAGGATCCTTGATACTTACGTTGCCTTGAACAAGGCACAAATACATGCAGGTGACAGTGAGTTGTTTTACGAATTCAGAACCAGGTTAATTGAGAATGCAGCTCTCTTCTCAAAAAATGATCTGAAGGATCTCTATAATAATCTGTCAAGTCTGTTATCTTTTTTGAACGGATATGAAGTTAACATTGGAGATGAAATGCTCAATAATTTCGATCTCATGTCGAAATTCGGAATTCTGACAGATCATAATGGCAGACTGGGATCAATGTATTACTATTATTATCTTGTTTGCGCGTTCAGAAATCTGAAATTCAAAAGAGTTGAGGAGATAGCTGACAAATATTTGTCTGTTACGGAAGGCGATTCTGCGGGCAACCCTGAAAATTTTACCTCTGCACTAATTGCCTTTGGCAATAGTGAATACGACCAGGCCCTGAGCAGAATCTCTCAGATGAAACAACCGGCAAGATACATTGATTTTTTCATCAGGGAATTTAGGGCCTGCTGTTTCTATGAGCTTGATGCGGAGGAATATTTCGAAAGGGAATATACGTCTTTGCACAGCTTACGTAAAGATTATGAGCTGCAGTTTCCAAAGCTCACTAAGGAACTGAAGTTTCACTTTAAAGCCGTAAGAGATCTGTTTAAGCTCAGAAAACAATTCGATGTAGTCCTGCAAAGGGAGATGTCAGCAAGCTTGAAAAAGAGCAGAGTATGGATCACTTCGAAACTGCTTGAGGTACAGCCTGAGTCAGTCTGATAATCAACGGATGCAAAGAATCGCGGTTTGACCTGAGAGGACTGCTTTACGATAATGCAAGACTCCGCCAATCCCTGGGAGGATTCTGCCTTCCCTTGGGAGATTCCGCCATGCACGGGAAAGATTCTGCCAACATAGATTCAACTCTTACTCATTGCCGGTCATTTTATGCCGGC
>JAIBBK010000068.1 GCA_019694675.1 Ignavibacteria bacterium | reverse complement strand
CAAAGTCGAGTCTCTTCTCACCGTCAGCCGGAACTGAGAGTTCGTCCGACTGCGAACCCGATATCAACTCAGCATTTTCACTTCTGAAAGTGAAGCGGACATTCTTTTCGGATGATAGGTAATTATGTATAATGGCTGATACTGTGATCTCATCATTCTCCCTGGCAAACCTCGGAGTCTCAAGCCTGACAAGAAGGTCTTTTCTGGTTATGACCATCTTCACATTCTGCCCCACCCTGGTATCCTTTGTTATTACACGGCTTGTGATCCTCCAGGTCGTGAGATTGTCCGGATACTTCACATTTACCTCAGCGAAGCCCTGTGCATCCGTCCTTGTAAACGGCGACCAGTAAATTGCATCCCGGAAATCAGAGCGCACTTCCGCTTCCGCATATTCTGATGTAGGTTCGGGTGAACTCTTGTCATTGCCTTTCATCTTCACACTCATCCTCGGAGCTTCCTGCATTACCGCATCCGTTTCCATTCCGCTTCTCATCTCAACAGCCTCTGTTAGTATTCCAAGATCATCCGGTTCTACTAATATCTCATCAGCACTGACCGAGAAATCAACTTTGGATTCTTCATCACGCGATACGCTGACTCTTTTGTCATACTTCACTTCCTTGCGTCCGAGCACGCCAATTCTGTAGCTCCCTGCCGGAAGTTCAAAGCTGAATTCGCCGGCAGAGTTTGTCCTGGCGGCAAAGTAGAACTCATCGATCATTATCACCGCCGCTTCAACGGGCAGGCCCTTTTCATCGGCTACCCTGCCCTTGACAATGCCTCTTCCAGTGCTTTCTCCGATTCCGAATTTTTCATAGATCGTCATGATCCGCGAATTGCCCTGGCTCGTCCTTAGAGAATTGAAAGCAGTTGACACGGATGCTCTCTGCCTACCGTAGAAGAACTTGTCGATGCTCTTTGTCTTGTCAGGCGCAATGGCATAAATGCTTTCATCCACAATTCCCAATGACACTTCCGCATCGCTGACGGGAGATCCGGAGTCATCAACCACCTTCACTGTGAGTCTGCCTTCTTCCCCGGGCTTGTAAACAATCTGTGAAGGTTCGATCGTGACGGCCAGCAGTTTCTTTTTCGGGATCACTATCACATTCTTTGACGCGCTGCGGTTCACGCCGTTTTTGATGTAACCCGCACTGACGGTGAATCCGGACAGGTATTCATCCGTAACCGGGATCTCCGCTGTCGCGGTAGTGCCTTTGAAATGCTTAACGGCATTGTAGATAATGTCACTTGTCTCAGATGTTACATACATGTCAATGTCAGACTCCGGCGCAACAATCACGGCTTTGCAGATCTCTCCTTCCTCATAGCTGTCTTTGTCCGTCACTATCATCACATCTCCGCCTTCAGAACCGAACCAGTAATTTTCGCCTGAGGAAATATAGAAATATGTGCTCGCCGTGACCTCCTTTGCCCTGTCATCAAGCGCCTTCACTTCCACCAAGTAAGATCCCTCGCTTCCGGCTGAAGGCGATTCATACAAAACGCTTCCTTTTCCGTCTGCTTCGGTGTTGCCGCTGATCACTTTAACAAGCTGCTTATCATCCGCATTGAACCTCGACACGCCGAACTTATAAACATATGCCGTAAACTCTGTCTGCACCGGCATATCCGAAAAATCAGACGCATTCACTTTTATCATCACCGCATCTCCCGGCTTGTAAAGATAACTGCCCGACTGAGCCGAAAGCAGAAAGCTCCCGCGGGTGACAAACACTTCCGAACTGCCGCTTACAGAGTGCCGTGCATTGTCTGTGACTCTTGCTACTACGACATATTTGAAATCGGAATTTCCGTAATACGGCCTGTACCAGTCAAACTCATTCTGCTCTTTGAAATCTTCGTTGATCGCAAAGCTTATCCCGAAATTTCCGTCTGCATCAAGCTTGCCTTCTCCTGTATGAATGAGTTCCGCGCCTGCCATATCGTAGTCATTGTCCTCGTAGTAATCCCTGTACCAGTCTGCATAAGGAGAGAACATCCACCATGGCCTGTAGTACCGCACGCGGTGAATTTCATAGTTCACATCCGCCTGAGTGACAGGGCTTCCGAAATAATAGTCTGCACTCACCTTCGCATTGAGCACCTCATCTCCGTAGTAGCGGCTCTTTTCCGCAGTCACGTTCACTTTGTATTCCGGCTTCTTGAACTGCTCAACTTTGAAATTTCCTGCCGCCGTTACGCCGCCTTCAAACTGAACTTCAATCCTGTAGTCCCCGGTTCTCGCCTCTTCATCAAGGATCAATGTACCGTCAAAACTTCCGATTTCATTTGTCTGCTTCAGTTCTTTGTAGATCTCCGCTCCTTTGTCATCCTTCACTGTCACTGCAACTTCCTTCCCGGGCACATTCATGTATCCGCTGCGTGACCTGCTTCTGAAAGTGCCTTTGAAGTTAACGGTTGAGCCTGCCCTGTAAACCGGCTGTTCTGTGAAGATGTATGTCTCGTATCTTGTATCGCTGTAGCCGAAGAAGAAGTAAGGATCTGAAACTGCCATATCTCCGCCTGCATATGCAAATACCAGAGGCCTTGCATCGTCTGCAGGAATGTCGGCAGGATTGAACTGGATTAAGGCAGTCCCCTCATTTGATGGCATTGAGCCGAGCTTTTTTGTTCCGGCATAGAATGAGAAATCCGCGTTAAGGGCTTTGCCCGTTGTCCTGTCAGCCGCAAAGCCCGCCATTGTACTGCTGCCCGCTTTTGATATCACTCCCATCCCGGATATTATGAAACCGCAGTATGCAATGCTGTTGCCGGATACTGCTCTAACCAGATACGCGGCTTTGTCCCTCACTTTGAGATCTACTTTGGCGTTGATGGAGAAGTATCCGTATTCGTTTTTGGGTGTGAATGTCCGTGTGAAACTTTCCGTTTTCTTCACAGTGCCGAGGAGACTGATGGTATCTTTTGAGATAAGGTCAATTACATAGGATGAAGCCTGGCTGGAAAAGAACTTTTCCGGATCGGTGATCTCGAAAACAGTGAATTTCACTTTGATCGGCCTCTGTGCAATTTCGTTTTCGCCGTAGCCGTACGAATAGAAATCAAGCACTACCTCCTCGCCGGGCAGATAGACCGAACCGGCTGAAACAGAGAAATTTCTGACCTCTGCATTTGCAATGACTCCGTAAAGCATAAGCAGAATTATAACAATTGCCTTGATTGATTTCATTGTCTTGTCCATTCCTTTTGAGGAGATGAGTTAGTGAAATATTCTTTAGTTAATTTAAAGGCTTCATATCCTTATATTCGCACTCAATTGCTTTGTTCCAAAATTCTTCAAACACCAATAGCGATGCTGGGTGACCTGCTGAGAGAAACATTTCCGGGCTTTGACAAGGAAGCGCTGAGATTTCTTAAAGATCTGAAGAGCCCTTCAAAGAACAACAAAGAATGGTTTGACAGAAACAGGGAAAGGTATGAGACCTTTATAAAAGAACCCATGAAGCATCTTGTTGATACGCTTGCCGGTGAAATAATGAAAACAGACCCGGACATTGTAGTCAATTACAAATCCATTTTCAGGATCAACAGGGATATCAGGTTTTCAAAGGTCAAGACGCCGTACAAAACAATTTCCTCCGCGGCATTTGCATTCGGCAGGGTCAAGTCGGCGGAGATCCCGCAATTCTATTTTCATTTCAGTTCGGATGAGTTCCTGTTCGCTTCCGGCCAGTACAGCATGGATCCGGATCTGCTGAAGAAAATACGAAAGCACATAGCTGAGAATTTTGACGAGTATGAAAGCATTGTTAAGGACAGAAGGTTCAGGAGTAAGTACGGCGATGTTCAGGGTGAAGCTCTAACGCGACTGCCGAAGGAGTTTTCTGCAGCGGGCGGCGGAAGCATGAAGCCGGCATTGCAGAAAGCCCTGATGATGAAACAGTATTATGTGTTCGAAACGGAAAAGCCTGAAGTCGTGCTTAGCGAAAAGATCGTAAAGAGGATCACGGACGGAATAGAGCTCACTTATGATTTCACGAAATTCCTGACTGATGCAATAAGAAAAAATTAAACAGAAACGATAATAATGCATACAACAAAGGTTGAAGGCCTGAGCGTAAATGATTCGGGCGGAGACGGGAGCCCGCTGATACTGATACATGCCTTTCCGCTTTGCAGCAGAATGTGGGACAAGCAGGTGGAGCATTTCGGGAAAATGCACAGAGTGATAACGTACGATGTGAGAGGCCTTGGCTACAGCACGGAGATACCCAGCTATCAGTTCACTATGGAGGAACTTGTAAATGATCTTATCATGATCATGGACCATCTCGGGATAGAGAAGGCGCATGCCTGCGGAGTCTCAATGGGCGGTTACATTCTTCAGAGAGCTGTGCTTAAGAACCCCGGCAGGTTTCTCTCCGCGGTATTCTCGGATACGCGGGCCGAAAGCGACGGCAATGAAGCTCTCATTGCAAGATCGAACGACATCATTAAGATCAAGTCCGGAAACCTGGAAGAGTTCTTTGACGGAATGCTTAAGAAGCTTATTACGGAAAGGAGCTATGAAAACAAAGAGCTGAGAACATTCATAAGAACAATGATGGGATGGAATAAACCTGAAGGAGTGATCGGAACTCTTATTGCAATTGCCACGCGTACAAACAGTTACTATCTGCTGAAAGAGATCGAGATACCGTGCCACGTGATCGTTGGAAGGAATGATGTGATCACGCCGCCTGTCAGGTCGTTCTTCATGAAAGAGAATCTTATGAACTCCGACTTCACAGTGCTTGATGATTGCGGGCATCTGCCCAATCTCGAGCGGCCGGAGGAATTCAACGCCGACCTGGAAAGATTTCTGCGAACCGTCAAAACCTGAACTGCATATGAAATCCACAATACTGGCTGACACCGGCCTTCTGATCATCCGCCTCGGAACCGGCATCTGTTTCATCTTCATACACGGCCTTGCAAAACTTACCGGAGGACCGGAACGGTGGACTGCGCTTGGGAAATCAATGGAAAACATTGGTATCTCTTTTCTTCCCGTCGTATGGGGTTTCCTTGCGGCTTTTGCAGAGACTTTCGGAGCGCTGTTCATTGTTGCCGGATTCATGTTCCGCACGAGCTCCTTCATGCTTGGATTCACAATGTTTGTTGCAATGATGGTTCACCTCGGAAGGCTTGACCCATGGGGAAGAGTGGCTCATCCGATGGAACTCATGTTCGTCTTTTTCGGACTGATGCTGATTGGACCGGGCAGGTTCAGCATTGACCGCTGGCTTAGATCAAGAGCGCTCAAACCGGATGACAAGGCTTGAAGTTCAGGTTGGCTCTCGAGTATGACGGCACGAGATATTCGGGCTGGCAAAAGCAGAAGAATGCAAGGACGATTCAGGGAGAACTGGCCGGCGCGGCGGAAAGAGCTTTTGCCAAGACAAAGGGAACAAACTCACTGACTGACATTCAGGGAGCCGGCAGAACTGATGGAGGCGTGCATGCGATCGAACAGACAGCACACATCGAATGCAGTACGATGCTCGCGCCTGAGATACTCATGATGAAGTTAAACGACGAACTGCCTTCCGACATTAACATCCTCTCGGCTGACAAAGCTCCGCAATCATTTCACGCCAGGCATTCCGCCGTTTCAAGACAGTATCTTTACAGGATCTCGAGAAGAAGGACGGCATTTGAGAAGAAGTATGTTTGGTGGATAAAAGACAAGCTTAACATCTCGGCCATGAATGACTGCGCAGCCCTGCTGAAGGGCAGGAAAGACTTTGCATCTTTTTCCGAACCTGACCCGGATGAAAGATCGACTTTGGTTGAGGTTGAATATGCTGAACTGTTTGAAGAAGATGATCTGATACTTTTCAGGATCAGGGCTTCTCACTTTTTGTGGAAGATGGTGCGAAGGATCACTGGAACATTGGCGGAAGCCGGCAGAGGCAAACTTTCGGTTGCAGGGTTTGAATCTTATCTGAAAGTTCACTCACAGGAACCTGCGCGGTTCACGGCTCCCCCTTCAGGATTGTTTCTCGAAAAAGTATACTACTAAAACACTCAGCCCGGTTTGTATTCCCGGGCTGAATGATCTCATCATGTTAAGGATTGGGTCTCAATTATTGTTGATCCTGCTTGCTCCAAGCTGTTGCGTGCCTGTAGCTCCAACAAATCCTCTTGCATACAGAGTAACGATCTTTCCGTTGTCAAGCTGAATGCCCGGAAGTGACAGCACAACTGTTGACGTGCCTGCGAGCCTGACCTCCAGATTGTAGGTTCCTGCATCAACCGGAGTAAAATCGGAGGCCTGCTTGAATACATAATTTGAGAACAGCACAGGGCCGCCGGTTACTGCAATATCAACAGCCGGAGCGTTCGGGGACAAGTGTATGAACCTCACATGCGCCTTGCCTGAAGCAGGAGCCGAGAGATTGTCCTCAAGCCTTATGGCCGAGATCTTGTTTACTGAATCCACTGCAAATATCGAATAATTCTTATTCTCATCAAACGGCAGAGTTGCATCAATTACAGATGTGCTTGTACCCGCCACATTCACTCTTATCCTGTTATTTCCGGCATTGAGTTCAGTGTAAGGAAGCGTTGAAAGATACGCGACATTGGTTGCCGCAACGGCGTCGTTCACGAGTATGTCAACAGCCGGGGCGTTCGGCGAAGCATGGGTTACGGTTGTTCTTGATTTTGCCTGAGTCGGCGAAACAGGATCTGTTTCGTCATCACTGCAGCCTGTAAAGGATAACGTAAATATGGAAAGAGTTGCAAGTACAGCAAAACAGCTTAACGTGGAACTGCTTTTCAATCTCTTCATGCTATTCGGATTAATTTTTAAAATACGTTGCCAAAATGTATACAATCCTGTGAAAGTTCCCGCTGTCAAGAAATAATAAAGTTGTTTACAAAAACTTAACATTGGCCCTTCAAAAAAATTTCACCGACGCATTCGACGAACCCGGACGAGTATTTGATATGTGCTTAATCCCAAACAACAACTCGGGAAGCCCCGAGCAGACAGATTCCCTTTACATTAATTTATCCCCGTGAAATTTCTATATTGCACCACAAAAAATTTGCCGAAAGAAATATTTTGAAGAAGCGCATCCTTATGACCGGAGCCACCGGCATGATCGGAAGCGCTCTTGCCGGCGAACTCTGCAGGCAGGGCGCATACGTACAGATCATTGCAAGGGATCCTGTGAAAGCAAGGAAGAAGTTCGAAGGCCATTTTGCCGTTGAAGTACTGGCACAGAGCAGGTACGATGACCCAGAATCTCTGTCCGCACTCATTCCGGGAACAGATGCCGTTGTAAATCTGGCCGGTGCAAACCTTGCATCTTCCAGATGGACAAAGTCATTCAAGAATGAGATCTACGAAAGCAGGATCGGTATCACCGAGACAATAGTTACCGCAATATCGCTCTCCGGATCAAGGCCTTCCAGCCTGATAAACGCTTCTGCAGTCGGGATTTACGGTAATACACTGGACGAAGAGGTTACAGAAGAATCTCCGACCGGATCCGGCTTTCTTGCAAAAGTGTGCAAAGACTGGGAACGTGAGGCCTTGAATGCACTGAAATACGGAGTAAGGACTGTGACACTCAGGACAGGAATAGTGCTTGGCAAAGATGAAGGTGCATTCCCAAAACTGATCCTGCCTTTCAGGTTCTTTGCCGGAACGTACTACGGTAGCGGGAGCCAATGGTTTCCGTGGATCCACATCAGAGATGCAGTAATGATGTATGTTCTTGCCATTGAGAATGAATCCATAAACGGAGCGCTGAATGCTGCAGCCCCCGTTCCCGTAACCAACAAACAGCTTATGAAAGCGATCGGCAATGAGCTTGGCAGGGAAATTTTGTTGCCCGTTCCTGCTTTTGCATTGAAGCTTGCCGCAGGTGAATTTGCAGAGGGTCTTCTTACCGGACAAAAGGTGATTCCGGAGAAAGCGCTTCAGCACGGATTTAAGTTTGAGTTTCCGGAAATAAGCACTGCACTGAAAGACCTGCTGAAAAAATAATACTTGTCTTACTCAAGAGAAATAATACTGAACGCCCTGCGACTGATGCACCGGGAGGCATTCGGCTGCGACTTCGATGGCATCTCTCCTCTCAGGGCTCATTCTTCCGAGAGGAAGATCTTCAGGCTCTCCGGCAAAGGCGGCACTTCGATAGCCGTTTACAACGAGAATGCCGCTGAAAACCGCGCCTATACTGGATTCACAGAGTTCTTCCTGTCGTGTGATCTCAGCGTCCCGAAAATTCTTGCCGTTTCCGGAGACTGCCTTGCTTACCTTGCGGAAGACCTTGGCGATATGACCCTGCATTCCTTTGCAGATGAACGCGGCACAGAACAGGCATACGGATACTATAGAGCGGCCGTAACTGACCTTGTACACTTTCAGTTGTCGGGCAGGTCAGGATTTGATTTTTCTCTCTGTTATCCTTCTTCATTGTTTGGCATGAAGATCATAGCCGGTGATATTGCAAAGTTCAGCGAGTACTACCTGGTAAGACTCGGAAACAAGCTTAACACATTCAGCGAAAGCGAACTGACAAGACTGTTCCTGGAAATTGTAGAAAGAAACACTACGGGCTGTTTCATGTACAGGGATTTCCAGCCGAGGAACATTATGATAAGGGATGGGAAGCTATTCTACATTGATTTCCAGTCGGGAATGAATGGTCCCGCTCAGTACGACCTTGTTTCATTCCTGTATTCAGGCAGTATCAGTATTGACAACCGGCAACGTAGGGAACTTTCAGAGATCTATTTTGGTGAGTTCGAGAAGATCTCAGATAAAAAGACTGAAGCTCTCCGTGATGACCTGCCGGAGATTGCATTGCTCAGACTGGTTCAGGTTATCGGAAGTTATTCATTTGTGCACAGCCGAAATCCGGAAGCAGGAACGCTTGCCAAGATCCCGAAAGCTGTCTCCAACATAGGATCGCTTCTGACTGTATTGAAGGAGGGTAAGCTGAAACAGTTTGCAGGAGAGCTGTGTGAAAAGTTCAGGTCAGATCATTCGTAGCGAAGAGCGTCTATCGGATCAAGTTTTGCCGCCTTGTACGCAGGGTAAACTCCGAACACTATACCTACCACCGAGCAAACCACCATTCCGATGATCGCCCAATCGTAAGGTATTACAACGGGACTGCTCAGATAAAGTCCTACAAGGTTTCCTGTTAATATTCCAAGTATGATGCCGATTATTCCGCCAAGCTGACACAGTATTATTGCTTCAATGAGGAACTGAGTGAGAATGCTTCCGTTCTTTGCGCCAATTGCCTTTCTTATCCCGATCTCTTTTGTCCTTTCAGTTACTGAGACAAGCATGATGTTCATTATGCCTATTCCAGCTGCAAGCAATGCAATGAACGAAATGAATCCCGCACCGTACTTGAAATACTTAGTGAAGCTGTTGACCTGTCCGATGAGAGATTCATTGGAATAGATCTCAAAGCTGTCCGGCTCGCCCGGCTTGTCTTTTCTGATCGACCTCAGGACACTTACAACATTTTCAACAGACTCATTGTATGTTTCCTTGCTCGGAGCCTGAATGGCAATGTTCATCGACCTGTTGTTCTTGCCGTAGATCTGCTGCATTGTGGTAATGGGAAGAAGCGCGAAATTATCATTGCTCTGTCCGAAGCCCTCGCCCTTTTTCTCAAATACACCTATCACCTTGAACTCATTATTGTCTATGGTGATATATTGCCCTATGGGATTCACTTTCGGAAACAGTCTGTCAACCACATCCATGCCTATTACGGCGACCTTGCTGTTGTTTTCAATATCGGTTTCCGTAATGAACCTTCCGAACTGCACAGCCCTGTTGTTGCATTCAAGGTAAGATGGCATCACGCCTCCCACATAGTTGTTCGGATTTGTGTTCTGATCCCTGAACTTGAAGGTCTTGTTGTAAACGTAATCTTCTATTGAAATGTACTTGTAAACAGTTGCCTTCTCCATCAGTCTAAGGCCCTGGTCATAAGTGATATCTTCACGGTTGCGGTATTTCCTGTTCGAGCCGGGACCTCCCATCTGTATGGCCGGAAACTTCTGCACCTGAAACGTATTGCTTCCAAGTTCGCTGAGGCCGCCTTCAATGCCTGCCTGCAGTGCATTGAGCAATGTCATAATGGTGATGATGGAAAAGACGCCGATGATTATGCCGGAAAGTGTAAGGGCAGCCCTGAGCTTATTTGCCCTCAGTGTGCTGAGCGCGATCGAGAGTAGTTCGCTTATCGGCATTATTCGTACCTTAATGATTCCACAGGATCCATCTTTGAAGCGGAGAATGCAGGAAAGAATCCCGCCATCACTCCGAAGAGAAGTGACACGAAGATCCCAAGCACTATGACCCACAGCGGCATGGCCGTAGGCAATACGTATGCGTCAATTATCAGGCTTATCGGGAAGGATATCATGATCCCTATCAATCCTCCGAGCAGACAAATTGCAACCGACTCGATAAGGAACTGATACATTATTGTGCTTCTCTTTGCGCCGATCGCCTTTCTGATGCCGATCTCCTTGGTCCTCTCTTTGACTGAAACAAACATTATATTCGCAATGCCTACAGAGCCCACGATGAGCGACAATGATGTGATCAGCGTGCCGATTATCTTTATCAGACCGGTCAGGCTTTCGTATGTTGTCTTGAATGCTTCCTGCTGGTTTATTCCGAAGTCATCCCGTTCACCGTAGTCAACTTTTCTGGCTTTCCTCATAATAGACCTTACCTCTTCCTTCGTTTCGTCAAGGTTGTTTATGTCAGCCGCTTTTATGTTGATTGAGAGGCTTCGCTTTCCTCCGAACAAATTGAAGAACCTTTCTATAGGTATTATCACCCTGTTGTCCAGACTGAACAATCCGAGCAGGCTTCCCTGCTTCTCTATGACTCCGATCACGCGGAATGAGTATGTTCCGATCTTTATTGTTTTGCCGAGCGGATCCTGATTTTCAAAGAAAGCTTTCTTAATATCCATTCCAATCACGCACACCGGATATGCACCTTCCGACTCGCTTGCAGTAAAGAACCTTCCTTCTTCCATATTGAGTCCGAAAGTCTCCTGATATTCGTAAGTGGTGCCTACCACGAACACATTTTCAAGGACAAGATCCTTGTATTTGAGGGTCTTTCCGGTGCCTGTAGTGGGACACATGACTGCGGCTGTCTGAGCATTGTTGCTGAGATAGTCATACTGCGCCATTGTGATGTCCTTCCTGTTCCTGTAAAAATCAAAATCCTCTTTGCCAAACCATTCGAACTTCTGCACATAGAGTACGTCGGCACCCACAGCAGAAATGCTCTTTTCAAAAGCACGGTTGATCCCCTCGATCGCTGTCTGCATAAGCGTTACCGAAGTGACGCCGATCACAATGCCAAGTGTGGCGAGGAACGATCGCATCTTGTTTGCAGTGATCGCCTTGTAAGCTATTGCAAAGTTCTCTTTTATTTCGATCCAGAAGTTCAACGGCTATTGGGTCTTTGCATTCTGAAATTCTTTTCCCCGCTTGCTGAGATAATCGTCTTCAATATCACCGTCCCTGATCTTAACGATCCTCCTGGCATGCTGCGCAATATCTTCCTCGTGAGTTACAATGATGATCGTATTTCCCTGCAGGTTCAGTTCTTCAAGCAACTGCATTATCTCCTGCCCTGTTCTGGTGTCGAGGTTTCCCGTCGGCTCGTCTGCCAGTATTATGGAGGGATTATTTACAAGCGCCCTGGCAATTGCAACTCTCTGCCTCTGCCCGCCGGACAACTCATTGGGCTTATGCTTCATCCTGTCCTGCAATCCCACGTCTATCAGTGCCTGCTCCGCCCTTTCAAGCCTGTCTGACTTATGCATGCCGCTGTAAACAAGCGGAAGTTCCACATTGTGAAGTGCATTGCTTCTCGGAAGAAGATTGAACGTCTGAAATACGAATCCTATTTCCCTGTTCCTGATCTCAGCAAGTTCGTCATCATCCATCTCGCTTACATTCTTTCCGTTAAGAAAGTAATCTCCGGAAGTTGGTGTATCCAGACAGCCGAGAATGTTCATCAGCGTGGATTTGCCCGATCCCGAAGGTCCCATGATCGCAACATACTCGTTCTTTTCGATTCCCAGACTGATCCCCTTAAGGGCATAAAGTTCTTCCGAACCCATAACATAAAGCTTCGTGACATTCCTGACCGTTATGAGATGAGTCGCGCTTTCGCTATTACTCCCGTTGGAGTTACTCATCATCTTCTTCCTTGAGTTTCTTCTTTGGCTCGTTGTCAACCTTCACTTTTGAGCCTTCCTCGAGTTCTTTGTTGATCGCCTTAAAACTTCCCTTGACCACTTCCTGCCCTTCAGAAACGCCTTCGGTTATCTCAATGTATGCGTCGTCGCTGATTCCCGTCTTTACATCACTCTTCTTCGCAGCTCCGTTGTCAATAAGGAACACGATCTCTTTTGGTTTTATCTTCTTGCTCAGTCTGTTTGCGGATTCCCTTGTGAGGTTCTCGTTCTCTTCTTCACCTTTCAATTCATCCTTCTTTTCATCTTCCCTTACCGTCACAGACTGTATCGGCACTGCAAATACATTGTCCCGCCTGTCCACAACTATATCAACCGTACAGCTCATACCCGGCCTGAGCTCGGTTGCGCTGTCAATTATCCTGATCTTTACAATGAAATTAACAACCTCCTCCTGAGTTCCGGTACCTTTGGAAGTTGCTGTATTCGCGATCTCATAAACATATCCGGTAAAGACCTTGTCCGGAAATGCATCGATCTCTATCTTTGCGGTATCGCCGAGGTTCACCAGTGTCACATCCGTCTCACCCACTTCAACCTGGCATTCCATTTTAGAAAGGTCGGAAATGGTCATTATCACTGAGCCCTGGTTTGAAATAGTACCAAGTACCTTTTCGCCTGTTTCATTGTTGAGCTGAGTCACAGTTCCGTTCATTGGAGAGTATATGGTGGTCTTTGAAAGGTCATACCTGATCCTGGAAAGCCCGGTCCTTTGCTGATTTATCACCGCTTCGTTTGAATTGATCTGCGCGAGCACCTGATTAACGGCATTCTGTGCGTTATCAAGTTCGCTCTGAGTCGCAAGGCCCTTTGCACTGAGCTCTTTAATCCTGCTGAGTTCAAGCTGATTCCTCTCAAGTGCGACCTTGTTGATCTCCAGATTACTTTCTGCAACCCTGATCGCCGCATTCTGTTCCTGAAGTGCGGGTGAATACGCCTCCTGCTTGATCTTCACAAGCAGGTCGTTCTTCTTCACCTCATCGCCTTCTTTGAAAGGCAGGGAGATGATCTCACCGCTTACTTCCGCGCTTATATCCACCTGCGTTTCAGACTGGATCTTGCCCGTTGCTGTGACTATCTGCGTAATATTGCGCCTTCCGACCTTTTCAGTCTGAACAGTTACCATCTTTTCCTTCTTTCCTGAAAGTATGGCCGCCGCAATGACGCCGGCGATCACGACACCTCCTATTATCCAGAGGAGTTTCCTGCTCTTTTTCTTCTTCCCGGATTTCCGGCTGCCTCCGTTCTTCTGTAAATTGGTTTCCGCCATTGTCTTTTCGCTGATGGTTTTCATTAGTAAGTTAGATTGCCTGTATAGTACTGTAGCTGTCTTTCCGCAAGCAGAAAATCATAGTACGCATTGATAAGATCTATTTGAAGAAGATTCAGCTTGGTCGTGGCCGTCTGAACGTCAAGTAGAATACCAAGTCCGAGCCGGTAATTCTCTTCCGACAGGATCTTGTCCTGTTCGGCAGACCTTATATTCCTCTTGATGATCTCGATCTGCTTATACTGAGTTTCAAGGTCAAGATATGCTTTCCTTATCTCGCTCTTTATCTGAATTTCGAGTGACCTGAGGATGTCTTCCTTCTGTTTCACGGCGATCTCTGACGACTGAGCCCTGTTGCTCAGACTGAACCCCTGGAATATGGGATAGTTCAGTGAAAATCCGAAGTTGAACGTGCGTGAATTGGCAATATCGCCGAACCTTGAAGCGCTCAGGCTGTAGTTTGCAAAGCCGAGTACAGAAGGCCACCAGAGTGTCTTGTTGTCGATCTCATACTGCATCCTGCTTGTTCTCACATCCTGAAGTCCTGATTTGTAGTCAAACCTCTTCTGAAGCGCCTGACTGTAAAGGGCATCGCTGTTTGCATACTTCTGCAGTATCATCTGTATCTCGGCATCTGTAAGATCGCTCCTGATGCTTAAGTCAGCGACACCTACCTGCGCATCAACATTCTCATTCATAACCCTCAGCAGATCCACTTTGCTCTTGCTCAGGTCGTTCTTTGCCCGCTCGACCGCAAGTTCATTTTGCGCAACCTGAACATCCTGCCTGTAAACATCTGCAATGGTCCTCTTGCCCACATTGAGATATTCATTGATCCTTTCAAGCTGATTTCTCGAGTCCTGAAGATTCTGTTCATTTGCTGCAACGATCTTATCCTTCTTGAGCACATTGAAGTAAGCATTGTTCACACTGTAAGCTATGTCGTTAGTTTCCCTGTCGAGCTGAACCATCAGGGTCTTTTCTTTCTCTTTCTGCAGATCAAGCTTGGCGTAATTGTTGAATCCGTCAAATACCGTGACCTGGGTGCTGAGTCCGAGCCTGAAATTGTTTATCCATGTATCCTGCTTGGGAATAATAATTGGCACTCCGTTTTCAAATCTGACTGTTCCTTCGGAAAAAGTGTTATTCCTTGTCCAGCTCGCATTCATGGAAAGATCCGGAAACAAACTTCCCCTCGCCGTGCTTGTCGAAAGTTCCTGTATCTGAAGACTTTTTCTGAGGTTGGATACGGAAGTGCTGTTACCAAGGGCAATTCTCACGGCCTCGTTCAGCGTGAGTTCACTTTGCGGAAATGCGAACTGCGGCAAAGCGGCTGCCAGTATTGCCAGAAAATATTTGAGTTTTCTCAAGAGCGGCATAATAATGTTCATTTGGATTAACGAGAATCAAAATAATAAGTTTCAAGCTGAAGTAACACTGAAAACCAATTTGGACGAAAGCAAAATGTCAGCCGGTTTGCACTCAGATATTCTACTGGCATACTACCGCAACAGAGTCCTGCCGTCACTGGTCATCAATGCAGATGGAACCGGCGCTGATTCGGACACTTCATTTGCTGCTTATGCAGGATAGCAATTCTGAATCCAATTGCTCCGCGCACTTTCCAATTTCAATCATAGCAGGCGGAGAATTGATTCTTCATTTCAATAATCATCTGATAAGTATATCTTATCTAAACCCAAAAGGCGAATGCTGTACATCACAAGACGCGAACATTTTTCTTCCTCGCATGTGCTAAACAATCCTGAGCTTTCTGCCGAGGAGAATACGGCCATATTCGGGAAGTGCAACGGTTTCCACGGCCACAATTATTATCTCGAAGTTACGCTTGCCGGTGAGACAGATCCCGGAAGCGGATATGTTATGGACCTTAAGGTGCTTAAGTCCGTAATAAACGAAAGCATAATCAAGCTTGTGGACCACAAGTTCCTTAACGATCTTGAGATGTTCCGGGGAATAATCCCGACTACGGAGAACATGGCAATGGTGTTCTGGAAGATCCTCGAAAGCAGGATATCGCTTCCGAACGCCCGCCTTTATTCAATTAAGCTTTTCGAAACCGAAAAGAATTTTGTAGAATACAAAGGAGGATAAGTGTCAAAGACCGGGGTCAAATATCTGGAGAAGCTTAAGCTTAAGAAGTACAGGGAATCCGAAGCAAAGTTTCTCATCGAAGGTGTAAACATTCTTGAGGAATGCCTTAAGTCGCAGGTGTACCGGAAGTACATTGAGACGATCATTCTGAGAGACGAATTCACCGATGATCATCTGCTTGACAGGATCAACATCGCCGCTCCCAAGGCGGAAATAATCAAGCTCGGATCTTCCGCATTTTCGAAACTTGCCGACGCTGTGTCGCCGCAGGGCATCATCGCTGTTGTAAGGGTGCCTGATGAACAGCTCATTCACCATGAGATGCACTTCAGCGAGAATGAGCCGGAGACCTCGAAGGCGATAATAGCGCTTGACGGTATCAACGATCCCGGAAACGCCGGAGCTCTGATCCGTGCCTGCCACTGGTTCGGGCTTGAAGATATCATGATGGGGGAAGGTTCGGTCGAGCTCTATAATCCGAAGGTGATTCGCTCCACGCAAGGGTCATTGTTCCATGTGTTTGTAAAGGAAGGCGCGCATCTGAAAAGTGAATTGAAGAATTACCACGATGCGGGATACAACATCATGCTGTTTGACCTTGAGACAAATATTGAGTTCAGCCCGGAAACTTTTACCGAACTTTCAGAGAATTTCAATAAATTTGTTCTCGTGTTCGGCAATGAATCGAGAGGAATAAGCAAGGACATTCTCAACAACCAGGACTATTTCAGGTACAGGCTGAGAGGCTATTCACAATGCGAGTCACTGAATGTCTCGGTCGCAGCAGGAATTGTAATGAACGCTTACAGGAACGTATTCAGCAAATAGAAATGCAGTCTAAAAGCAAAAGGCTGTTCTCCCTTAAGGGGGAACAGCCTTTTTTGTTGGCTGAAATTCTTAAGCCTTGTTACTTGATCAGCACCATTCGCTTCACTGATTCATACTTCTTGTCGCCCTGCACGTTGATCCTGTAGAAGTAAACGCCGCTGGCAATGTTTGCGCCGTTGAACAGCACTGCGTAACTGCCCGCCGCTTTGACCTCATTCACAAGATTGGCAACTTCCCTTCCCGACAAGTCAAAGACCTTGAGAGTCACCTTCCCTTCAACCGGAATGGCGTATTCAATCCTTGTGCTCGGGTTGAACGGATTCGGGTAGTTCTGCGACAAAGAGAATTCCTTCGGGATCTCTGTTACAGTGTTCTGATTGTTGTTGATTCCCGTGAAGATGTCGATCGAATGCCACGCCCTGTTTGTAATTTCGGTGTTCACATTGTTGTTCTTGAGCGTGTATGCAAATACTTTTGTATAAGGGTTCGGAAGAGAATCCCTCCACACAAGCCCGATCGGAGCCTGCGGTGTGAACTCTGTAGCTGTTGTTGTAACTGCCATTCTGATCACCTTTATGCCGTTCGGATTCGTTGTCGGCACAAGGTAACCGTTACCCGGACCCGGGAAAGTATTTACGGCGAGCCTCAGCTGTGTACCTGATATCTGCGGATTTCTCGGCCTGAAGTTTGCCGGAAGGTCCGATGTGTCAGGACCGGAATATGAATAGGCAAGTGTGCCGCCGTTTGCGATACCCGGATTGAAATCGAAGAAGTACTGAGCGCCTGCATAATAGAATGGAGTTTCAATCGGGTTTGTGTGTTTGATTCTCACATCAAACTCAAATCTGTTAGGTGACGGCAATGCTTGTCCGGTCACCTTTAAAGTGTAAGTCGGCTTTGCATAGACTGTATCAGTAGCGCTTGCATTCTTTGAAAAACCGGCAAGAACCAAAACAGCCAAAACCATTGACATTACGATTTTCATTGTAATTTGGGTTTCTTTTTTGATTTGTAAATTGCTTTGTGCAATATAGCTTTTTCATCAAATCAAAGATACTTAATTTTTTTGAGTTTCTTTGTAAGCTTTGATCTGAATTTTTCCTGACGTGCCTTATGGCTGAATCACCGCAACAAAGTTGAACGCATTGTTATCGGCTATGATCAGGTCTGTTCCGTCAATAGTGAAGTCCCCGTTCAGATCCGTCACCAGAAATCCCGTGGCAAAGGCAAATGCATCGTTGTCAATCATTACATTGTCTGTGCCGTCAATTGCGCCGTCGCTGTTCACATCACCGCTGAAAACACAGTACCTTGATCCGACAAGTTTCTGATTGCTCCCGAATGCCTGTGATGCCGCCGTGGTGAAGTCGTAGGAGTTGGAAACTCCCCTCTGCAGAGATTCCCCTCCCGCTTTGCTCCATGTATCCAGGCCGTTTCTGCTGGTTACCCTTACATAATAAAGGCCTGTCGGTGCATTGTTGAAAATGAAAAATCCTTTCAGCGTCGTTGAGTCAATCACTGCGGAAGCTGAATCAACAATTATGTTCGGAGCCGTCGCCTGGTGAAGATACACTTTAACGGTATCCCGTATGGCAAGCCTGTCAGGCGAGGGATTGTAAAAACCTTCGATCGCCATTTTCAGGTCCAAGGTTATCACAGACGTGTTGACGATCTTGTATATGAATCCTGTGGTTGAACTGTATCTGAGTATGTACACTTCTTTGTTCTCATCTTCACCGAAGGAAGAAATTGACCAGCTTGTATCCTGAAGTGTAGTGTTTGTTGGCGGATTCACGAAATCATACGCAAGCGACCAGAGCGTGCCTGCGCCGTAATCGGCATACAGGTATTTTCCGTAAAGCCCGGGAAGCTGTGCACCTCTGTAAACATAGCCGCCCGTGATTGATATGCCGAGCGAATGCGAGTAGTTGTAGATCGGCCTTGTGAATCCTTTTCCAGTGGTATCGCAAGTGCCGTAGCAGTAGAATCCTTCCATCTTGTTCCAGCCGTAGTTCTTTCCGCTCTCAATTATGTCTATCTCCTCCCACGCATTCTGACCCACATCACCGGCCCAGATCTTCCCTGTTGTGTAGTCGAAGTTGAACTTCCAGACGTTTCTCAATCCGTACGCAAATATTTCCTTCTTCCATGACGGCCTGTTCACAAAAGGATTGTCCGGCGGGATCGAATACGCATTGCCGCCGGCTGCAGAATCAATGTTTATCCGGAGTATCTTGCCGAGCAATGTTGTGCTGTCCTGAGCCCTGTTCCCCGGATCGCCGCCGCTTCCGCCGTCACCGTAAGAAATGTACAGATAACCGTCAGGCCCGAATGCGATCTTGCCTCCGTTATGATTTGAGTAAGGCTGTCTCAATGTAAGGAATATCTGCTGTGTGCTCATCAAAGCCGTGTCAGGATTAACACTGCTCGCCTCATACCTTGCTATCCTCGACCATGTGCCTCCGGCAGAGTCAAAAGTGAAACTGAGAAAAAAGTATCTGTTGGTTTCATAGTTGGGGTGGAATGCCATTCCCAGCAATCCCATTTCACTGCCCGACTGTGATACATTCGTGTTGTTTATAAACGTCTTCCTCGCGCTTGCCGAGGGATCATTGGGGAATACATAGATCAGTCCCCTTTGCTGAACCACGAAAACTCTGTTTGTCCCGTCACCCGCATTCGTCATTTCGATCGGGTTGTTGAACGCCGGCATATTCGGATAAGCGAGTCTCATCTTGTACTGAGCTCCGGCAAACTGTGCAGTGAATGCGATCATAAGCGCAACTGCACAAAGAAGTGTAGTCTTCTTCATTTTGAATTAGTTTTAGTTCTTCAAATAAATTGAATTTACCGGAACTTCCGGCTGTGAGCTTTGGGGGGTGTAACTTCAGGGAACTATCTTTGAAACAAAGTTGAACGCGTTGTTGTCTGCCAGTGAGGCATCCGAAGCATCCGCAAAACCGTCTCCGTTGAGATCTGTCTGTATGTATCCGGAAACGAATGTGAATGCATCATTGTCAATCATACTCAGGTCAAACCCGTCAATCGTGCCGTCCTTATTGGCATCTCCGGAATAAATGCAGTACTTGCCGGACCTCTGAACCATGTTATTTCCGAAAGCACTGCCCTGAAGGGAAGTGAAATCGTACGTTCTGACAGACCCGTGTGTGAATGATACGGGAATGTTGCTCCAAGTTTCGATGCTGTTCCTGTGCTTGACCGCAATATAATACGAACCGCTCTGAGAAGCACTGAAGGAGAATGAACCTGTGAAAGTGACTGAGTCAATCACGGCCTTCGCTGAATCCACAACTGCAAAGGGCGCGTCAGGGCTCATGAGGAAAGCAGTCACCGTATCCCGCATGTTCAGCCGCACAGTGGATTCATTCAGCAGTCCTTCGGGAATGACGGATATTTCTGCTTTCAGAGAGAGCTCTGTAAAATATATATCATCGAATACCGCAGAGTCGTTTGCACCTGTAACGTGGTTCCACAACGCTCCTGCATGAGGCAGTGCGCCAGACGTAAATGTTCCGTCTGATGCGCTACCGATCTGCGTTGCCGAATTGCGGGGATCTGATTGAGGAAATCCTGCCGAACTGCTGTCAACATACAATGACCATACATTGCCGGACGGCTGGAATGTTACCCTGACACTGAGATACTGGTTAGAATAATCGCCGCCGGACACGATGTTTGTAAAGCGCGCATTACCGATCATCCCTCCCGTAAACTTTGCAATTCTGACCGCGTCCGTGCTTCCGCTCTGACCGAGTACAACGGCATATCCGTTTCCGCTTGCAAGGTCCTGGGTGGATTTTCCCAGTATGAATGCAAGTCCGTAGTTATTGTTGTCGTGTCCCGAAGGGTCTGCTCTGGTCTGCCGCATGTTGAAAGCCCAGACAAGCGTTGTGTCTGCATCAGAAAAGACCGGCCTGTACCCGTCAAGCTGTGACATGTCCACAAATGCAGCATCTCTGCCGGCGGTAGTGGATGCAAGCTTCATCCGGGAAGAGCTGACCGACAAAGAACCGGGGCTGACCGTCTCGGTTTCAACCCACGGTATATTTGAAGGAAGAAGAGTATTTCCGAGAATATTGCTGTTTGCCCTGCTGAAATTATCCGCAAGTATTGTTACAGCGGCAGATTGAATGCCGGTGGTAGTGCCTGATGCCTGTGGCGCAAGCGGGACAGTCTTGTAATTGATCTGAGTTCCCTCACCGTTGTACGAATACAATCTGAAGTGATAGCTTGTGCCTGCAAGCAATCCTGTGAACGTATAGTTATTTGCCGCCGTATAAGGAATGTTCACTGATGCCTGGCCGTCTGAAAGCACAAAGTCATCAACATACTCGAGACCGTCTGACGGAGAAGTAGTGTCACCTGTGTTGTTGCCTGCAAGAAGATAGCCTGAAGGCACCTGTGTTCCGGGAATCGCGTCTGTCCAGCTAAGCTGAATTGCAGATGAAGTGATGCCTGAGATTCCGAATCCTGTTGCATGGTTGGTTGGCTCTGTTGCAAGAGCCGGATTGACGAGGACGTTTGTCTGCGGCCATGTTCCGTCAATCTTGTAATTGATCTGGGTTCCCGACCCGTTGTAAGAATAGACAGTAAAATAGTATCTGGTGTTGTTCACAAGATTCGGGAAAGTGTAAGAGTTCGGCCCGCTGTACGGAACGAAGACCCTTGCAAAACCGTCAGACAGCAACGTATCCTGGGCATACACGGAGCCGTCAACCGGGAGATAATAGTTGTTCTTGTTGTATGCAATGATCATGTAACCTGCGGGAAGCTGTGCACCTGTTGCATCGTTCCAGTTTATGGTGACAGATGTGCCGGTAACGGAAGAAGCAAGTGATGCAATATGGCTCGAAGGTTCAGCCGCATATACGGGGCTGAGCTTTGTTACATTGCCGAAGTCAATGAATGATTCATACTCGGGTCTGTCAATGAACGGATTTCTGTTAAGCTGTACCGACTGAACATAATTGCTTCGCTCAACCTCCCACTTATCAGGCGGATCAAGTCTGTGCCATGCCAGCAGAAGCTGAAGGTTCTGCGGATCTTCACCAAGCGAAGGAAGCTTTGTATTGTTGAGCCAGTTGAATGACCATGGATTTCCCGAAACATCATCATACCTGATCACTGCATATAGCAGGGCGCGAGCAAGATCACCCTTAAAACTGTCCATCGGTTCGTACACAATATTGCCGGAAGAATCTGTTCCCACCTTTCCTTCAAGGAACTGGTATGTAACATTTACAACATACCCGAAAGGATGATTGCTTCTCCTTGCATTAGCATTGTTCTGATGCGCCGGAAAAAGCATGTACTGATCTGAATACTGATCGTTCTGAGTTGACGGAAACGTCGGCATCCAGCTGTGTGCCCATGTATGCTCGCGGCTCAGTACAGTCCATGTGAATGCACCGGAGTAAATGTACTCGTAACCGGAATAGACACAGAACACAGACCTTGTTCCGTTGCCGTTATTGATTGAAGCGTAATTTGCTATAACTGTCTCATCATAATTATCATACGAGACCCTGTTATAAGGCGAACGCACTCTGGATTTCAGATCGTTTACAAATGTCGGGGATGAAGTGGAAATGGAATTGTAATATGTTCCGGCCTGACTGAATGAATCGTCCGGGATCATAAATAATAGCGCCGCAAAAGCAATGAACGCCGTCAACGAGAAATATCTTGCAGAGGCCCCGGGCAAACCTGCAAGGGCTTTGCGGGGAGTGAGCTTAATTTTCAAACAAATGATTTGTACAAAAATAGGCTTATCAATCCGGATAATCAACGAATTCGGCCGTTAAGCCGTGTCAATAAAAAGTTACGCCGCAGACAAAGACTCATCTGCGGCGTATGGAGGGTTCAGCTTGCGCTGAACTTAAGGCCTTATAACGCCCACATATTCTTCCGAATTATTATGCGTGATCTCCACATCGGTTGCATCCACAAATCCGTCGCCGTTGATATCCTGAGGTATGTAGCCGTTTGAATAATTCGAAGCGGCATTGTCGGCGGATACAACATCCGCGCCGTCAATCTGAAAATCGAAATTGATGTCACCACTGTATATGCAGTACTTGTTTCCCCTGAGCACAAGGTTCTCACCATAAGCGCTTGAAGCAGAGAGAGTGAAATTGTACGATGCCTGGATTCCGCTGAACACAACGGGCGCAGAGCTCCATGTCTCAAGCCCGTTCCTGTGCCTCACAACAATGTAATAACTGACACCCGTCTGAGCATTCCTGAAATCGAACGAACCTGTTCCTGATGCCGTCATGTAAGCGTCAGCAGAATCAACGAGTGCATAAGGAGAATTGAATCTTCTCAACAGAACAGTAAGCGTATCCCTTATTGACACGTTTGTTACCGGATTATAGAGACCCTGTACAAGCGCCGTCAATTGCAGGTTCTTGAGTCCCGTTCTCAGGGAGTCGTTTGTCTGGAGCGACACTTTGAACACAGGTTTCGAAGGATCGTTGGTTCCGATGTTAAGAGTAGCCTGCGAAACTGCGGATGAGCCAACTGCCGTGTTGAGCCGTAATCTGAATAAGCCGCTGTCTCCCGCGCTTATGCTTGCCGGCGGATTGTTGACCACGGAATACATTGCAGACTGCTGTCCGGCAATGCTGTGTGAAGAAACGCTCATTGCGGTTGTGCCGGAATTCTTCAGGTAAAAGTCTTTTTCATAAGTTCCCGGAAACGCTGAATTTTCAAAGTACAGTATTGAATCCGAAGGACTGCTGAGCCTTGCGCACGGAGATTTTGCTCCTGTTGTTCTGTAAAGAATGATCCTCACACTGTCAAAGAACGCATAGTCTGTAATCCCGCCGTCAAAGTGGATCATCCTCCAGGCGCCTCCGGCATTCATGCCTCTCAGCCCTGCGAGTGAGTAATCAGGCTTGAAGGAACCGTTCAAATAAGGAGGAGTGCCCTGACTCCAGAATTGAGATGCGGAATCAGTTACATACGCGCCATAGATATTGTCGCCGCTTCCTCCGTTATTTGCAAAGAGGCATTTTCTGTTGTTGTTCGGATCAGCGGACGGCGCATAGATCTGAAATGATTCATATCCGAGGGATGTGTGCCTCATATTTATCCTGAACTTCGCGTCAAGTATTGTGAATGCATTGAAGTTGACAGCAGGCGAAACAGTTCCGCCATAGTCTGCACCTGTGAATGCAGGAAGCTTCGCTGATTCGCTGGTAATGTTTCCCACGGCAAAGAAGCAGTAATACTGCGAGTTCTTCGAATGCAGTGGAAAACATGCCCTGTTGCCGGAATTGTCACTGGCGGAGATGTAATATCTGACTTCGCTTTCCCATCCGAGGGAAGGTATTCTGAAATAGAAAGTGTTGCCGGCATTGCTGTACGAGTATGCAGAATCAAACGCCGACCAGGTGCCTGTTCCTTTTTTGATCATGTAATGGATCTTCGGAGACTGAGGGCCTGTTGCCGGAACCGGAGAGCCGTCGTGGTCCGTGACGTCGGCAGTTATAACAGTGGCGTAAGTGCTTGAATGAGAGGAAACATTCCTGTGCGAGATCACCGGCGGGGCGGCGTCAATTCCCGCGGCAAGGCTAACGGCTGCATTCACATTCAGTCTGCCGTATCCATAATACGGGTTCCATCTTCCGTATGTTTTCTGTGATGAGTAATAGACATTGTCCGGTTTGTCGCAGCTTCTCAGAATATTGCCATACACACTGTTTCTTGAAAGAGAGGGCGCAACAGAAAGCACGAGCGCCGCGGCACCGGAAACATAAGCGGCCGAAGCTGACGATCCCGTGAAGTTCGGCTGATATCCGTCCACTGCAAGAGAATAACAATTTGTCGGAGCAATGATATCAAGGTCACCGGTTAAATCCTCTCCGTAGTTAGTTCCCCAGTAGAACTGATTTCCCGTGCCGGGAGATTTCTTCTGGTCATGCGGGGTTGAAGAACCTGCGCAGATGACGTTCGGAAGAGTTGACGGATACACGGGAGGATTCCTGCTGTCATTTCCGGAAGGAAATACGACTGCGCACCCGAGTCCTCCGCGCCCTGAGATCGCGGCGTTATTGACCGCATTTGTGATTGCCGGCTCGGGCAGTCCCCCGCCCCAGCTCGCATTGATCACATCTGCGCCTCTTGCCACGGATGTATCGAATGCCCTTGTTATGACTGATGTTGAAGTAGTTCCGTTCACGTCGTAAATGCACACCGACATGATAGCACAGCCGGGAGCTATACCTGAAATGCCTATACCGTTGCCCTGAAGTGCACCTATCAATCCTGCTACTGATGTACCGTGATTTGCATGATCCTGCGAAGAACCGTCGCGGTTGTTGTATGCATCAAAACCCGTAAGCAGATGCCCCGGCTCCTGAAACTCTGTATGTGCTGAATCAATCCCGCTGTCAATAACCGCTATCTTTACAGACGGAACACCTGCCGTAATATTCCATGCCTCAACTGCATCTATGTCAGCATCAGGAAGTCCGTTCACTGCTGCGGCATCCCCGTAAGTCTGGAATACACTTCCCGTCTGAATTGACTGGCCTGTGTTGTTCAAAGGCCATTGACTTGAAAAGTACTGATCGTTTGGCAATGAAAGGAGAAGGTTTGCATCAGGGTAAATGAAATCGGGCTGGACGTATTCGAAGATGCCTCTTGATGCATACAACTGAGTGAGTTCCACAGTTGTCAGACTGTTCTCAGGATTCGTCCTTAACAGGAAACCGAGCGGACCGTTTACATTTCCCGTAATGTAACAGCCAAACTCCGCGTTCATTGTCTCAAGCTTTGCCCTGTCGGATTCCGACCTGAGCTTCACAATCAGACGGTCAGACGGAATGCAGTAAACCTTCTCAGATGTTCCAGCAAAAGAGTTGACCATGAACTTCACACCTGACTCTGTGCCGCTTATCTTATTCATCAGCCAGCCGGTCTCTTCATCCGACTTTCTGCCGGAAAACTCAAGCACAAAGAAATTTCCTTCAAGCCGTCTGAGCTTGTCGGCGCCTCCAATATAACCGCTAAGCACACTCTTTGCCTCAGTCAATGAAGCGTCCTGCTTCATTGCAATTCCTATACGTTTACCGTCAGTTCTGAGTTCTAACATTGTACCGCCTGTATTGAGAGTTACATTTCGGGCAGAGATATCACCTGCCGCAAAGATCAAAAAAGCACAGAGAAAAATTTTTCTCATCTTGCCCCTTTTATTTAAAAGAGATTATGCTTTGGGATCGTTTAACTCCTTTCTTTATCCCAGGAAGCTTAATTGTTGTTTTAGTTGGGGGTTGATTCAGGTGAGCTAATATAATGAAATTAACCTAAAGTAATACAAACATTTTTTGGGACATCTCAAAAAATGCCCATTCTTAGTTAAAATCTGCCTCCAAAAATTCCAAAATAACGGATAACTATATTTACTTTAATATGGTTATCGCTCCCATCTTACTATTTACTTAATGTTAATAACTTCTTAATAAGTCCTCCCGGAGCACGTCAAAAACTGCGGAATTCTGCCCCTGAAGGGCAATAAAAACGCCCGGCAAATGCCGGGCGTTGTGTAGCCGAATCATGTTATTTACAGGCACTCATTGCGAGACTTTCTGCCTCTGGAGGATTGAAGTCAGCAATTGATTACGGCCTGATGACACCCACGAAATTGAATGCATTGTTTCCGGCAATTGCAGCATCCGATCCATCAACGAAATCATTACCGTCAAGGTCTGTAGGCACATAACCGGAGACGAACCCTGTGGCGTCGTTGTCAATCTGCGAAAGGTCTGAAGCGTCTATTGCTCCGTCCTGATTTGTATCACCGCTGTAGGCGCAGTATTTTGTTCCTTTGAGAACTGCATTGCTTCCGTACGACTGTGCCGCTGAAGTTGTGAAGTCATAGGAAGCCGCATTTGAAGTGAACTGCACCGTACTGCCGCTCCATGTTTCCAGTCCGTTCCTGTGTGTGACCTGTATGTAATAGGCGGTGGAATTTGCCAGCAGGTTATAGGTGAGCACACCAGTTCCTGCATTGCTGAGTTTGACCTTCTTGCTTTCAATGAGTGCGAACGGGGAAGCCGAATTTCTGATATTGACGGTTACTGTATCTCCCACCATCAGATTCAGCCCTGAGTCGTAAAGGCCTTCAATTATGTAAGTGAGAGAGAGGTTGTACTGCGGAAGCGCGGGATAGATCTGTCCGCGTATTTCACCTCCAGGCCTGAACGAAGTGTGTATATTCACATACCAGAGTCCGCTGAGGAGCTCGGTCTCCTGAGATGCGGTAAGCGTATGTGACGGTGAGAACGATCCCGAAGTTACGCCAAGGGGAATGTTCGTGAAGCCGATCCTGACGCCCGCGGTTGAACCGGCAGCCGCAGGACCGTGGTAATGGCCGGCCGATGTAGTGCCGGTCAGTCCGCTGAATGTGATAGTGGCGCTCAGCTGGTTGGTGACATCGTCATAAGTGCCAACGATGGTGCCGCTTCCGCCTGTTGTGACCGGCGGCACTTCCTGAGCGCCGTTGATCACATTATTGATGTTCCAGACAGTAGCCTGCGAGGCCCCGGCAAGCACCAGAACGCATGCTGAGACAAACAGGGCGGAACAGAGTGTTCTTGTTTTCATTCTTCCTCCTTTTTGTTTTTTGATTAGGAAAAATTCTTTTTGCTTGTCTTTGGGGGAATTTTGAAACTGCAAAACTTGCCGGATGCAATGATCCTAAAGAAAAGTAACAAAACTCAAATGATGCACAAAAACAAATTCCGCGATCCCGTAGGATTCAAATAAGCCGGCTTCAGAATGAATTCATGCGGAGGGCACTTCGTGCCCTTGCCTGTCCGGCCCTTCGGGCCGGCCCCCGTCACCCCTTCAGCCCCGCCTTTGTACGCGAGACCCAGTCCGGCGCTTCGTTCATCTTCATGCGCAGAAGCAGGTTCAACTGCGCTGCATGGTGCTGAACATGCCTCATATTATACAGAAGTATCTCGAATCTGCCGTAATCCCTGTACTCGTTAACAAAGCGCTTCTGTTCGTTCTCCTCGTCAAGTCCGGATATGAGAGCCCTGCATTTCGCCCTGCAGTGCCCAGTGTAGTCCAGGAGTTCCTCTTTCGTGTAGGTGCGCTCCGGAAGAGCTCCTTCATTATCAAACTCAGAGAGCGAGAACGGTTCAGGCGGCCTGAAGGAGTCCGGGTTTTCGTCGAGGTAGTAATCGAGATAGAAAAGAGTGTGGTAGGCAATATACCAGAACTTGGAATCATCATCCCAGTACTGTTCACTGCAATGCCTAACGGCTCTTTCAAACATGTCAATAGCCGCTCCGAACTGAAGCCAGAGCTCGTTGCGTTGTGTGGTGTTCATTGTGGTGATTTGAGTTTCAAGTTAGGGATTTCGTGCGGGGGATGCAATCCCCCCTGCCCCCCTTTCTAAAGAAAGGGGGGTGGGGGGATTGTTCTAGCTCCGGGCTTTACAGTTTGTGCCGGCTGCACAGGGCGTGACGAAGACGGCGCCGCCGGGGGTATTCTTTCTTTGCGCAACGTCGCACTTCGTCACGTCATTATAACGCTTCGCGTTATAATGACGGCTCAGTGGGACGTTGCTTGGCTTGGTGTGAGATTGCTTTTT
The DNA here is from genome assembly GCA_019694675.1 of Ignavibacteria bacterium. GTDB lineage: Bacteria > Bacteroidota > Ignavibacteria > Tepidaquicellales > Tepidaquicellaceae > JADJAH01. Next base: position 3,931 of record JAIBBK010000068.1, on the reverse strand, counting down.
GATTTTTGTGATGTTGCTTTTTGATCAGTGTGAGGTTGCTTTTTATGATTAGAGTGATCTTGCATAGGCCCAGGATAATTGTGCAGCTTTATCAAAGACACCAGGCGGCGTCTGTCTGAGCAGCCCGGTGATGATGCTTTTACCGAGTTTGTGCCGGCCGAACAGGGCGTGACGAAGACGGCGCCACCGGGGGTATTCTTTCTTTGCGCAACGCCGCACTTCGTCACGTCATTATAACGCTTCGCGTTATAATGACGGCTCAGTGTGACGTTGCTTTTTGATTTGTGTGAGGTTGCTTTTTACTCAGTGTAATGTTTCTTCTTGCTTAGTGTGAAGTTGCTTTTATGTTTAGTATGATGCAGGCAGCATTATCAAAGACTCGAGGCGGCGTCTGTCTGAGCAGCCCGTTGAAGATGCTTTTACCGAGTTTGTGCCGGCTGCACAGGGCGTGACGAAGACGGCGCCGCCGGGGGTTCTTTCTTTGCGCAACGTCGCACTTCGTCACGTCATTATAACGCTTCGCGTTATAATGACGGCTCAGTGGGACGTTGCTTTCTTGCTTATTATGCTTCAGGCAACATTATCTTATACACGAGGCGGCGTCTGTCTGAGCAGCCCGGTGAAGATGCTTTTACCGAGTTTGTGCCGGCCGCACAGGGCGTGACGAAGACGGCGCCGCCGGGAGCTTCTTTCTCTGAGCAACGTCGCACTTCGTCACGTCAATATAACGCTTCGCGTTATATTGACGGCTCAGTGTGACGTTGCTTTTTGATTTGTGTGATGTTGCTTGGCTTGGTGTGAGGTTGTTTTTACTCAGTGTGATGTTTCTTCTTGCTTAGTGTGAGGTTGCTTTTGTGCTTAGTATGATGCAGGCAGCATTATCAAAGACACGAGGCGGCGTTTGTCTGAGCAGCCCGGTGAAGATGCTTTGACAGAGTTTGTGGCGGCCGCAAAGGGCGTGATGAAGACGGCGCCGCCGGGGGTTTCTTTCTTTGCGCAACGTCGCACTTCGTCACGTCAATATAACGCTTCGCGTTATATTGACGGCTCAGTGTGACGTTGCTTTTTGATTTGTGTGAGGTTGCTTCTGTTCGGTGTGACGTTGCTTTATTGCTTATTATGATTCAGGCAGCATTATCAAAGACACGAGGCGGCGTTTGTCTGAGCAGCCCGGTGAAGATGCTTTGACAGAGTTTGTGGCGGCCGCAAAGGGCGTGACGAAGACGGCGCCGCCGGGGGTTTCTCTCTCTGAGCAACGTCGCACTTCGTCACGTCATTATAACGCTTCGCGTTATAATGACGGCTCAGTGTGACGTTGCTTTTTACTTAGTGTGAAGTTGCTTGGCTTGGTGTGAGGTTGCCTTTTGATTTGTGTGAAGTTGCTTTTTGGACAAAAAAAAAGCCCGGCATTGCCGGGCTTCTGTATAACTTATAGATTGCGTGAATTACTTCACGAGAACCATCTTCTTGGTTTGTGAGAAGTTTGATGATGCGATCCTGTAGAAGTACATGCCGCTTGACAGGTTCGAAGCGTTGAAGTTCACTGTGTAGTAACCTGCAGGCTTGAACTCGTTAACGAGCTTTGATACTTCCCTTCCGCTCATGTCATAAAGAATGATAGCTACGTTTCCGTCTGCCGGAATGTCGTAGTCAATCTTTGTTGACGGGTTGAACGGATTCGGATAGTTTTGTGACATTGCATATTCTGAAGGTACGCCAACGTTAACTTCACCTGAAAGGCTATGATACTCGAAGTTTCCGTTGAAGTCTATTTGCTTCAGTCTGTAGCTGTAGTTTCCGGTGTTTACTCTTTCGGAGAAGTTGTAGTTCTTTAGATCTGTTGTTGTTCCGTTACCGGCAACTGTTCCAACCTTTGAATAGTTGTTCTCACCTGCGATTGACCTTTCAACGTCAAAACCCTGGTTGTTGGTCTCCTTTGAGGTTGACCAGCTGAGTGTTACATTGTTCCTGTTTGTTACAGCTGTGAAGCTTGCGAGCTCAACAGGAAGCGGGTTGTTGTTCATTGAAATTGTGTGTGTTGCAGGTGTTGAGATGTCGGTGTTTGTTGTTCCGACATAAGCGAAGATCTTTGTGAACGGGTTCGGAAGAGCGTTTCTCCATACGAGATTGAGAGGAACTTGTGCAAACTCAGGAGCTGTGGTCTGAAGCCTTACTCTTACGATTGTAACAGGAACTCCTGCCGGCATCGCGAATCCGCTACCTGCACCCGGGAAGGTGTTAACTGCCCATCTGAGCTGGTTTGTGGAGACGGTTGGGTTTCTCGGCTGCATGTTGGTCGGAAGATCAGAACCTGCATTGGCCATTGTAAGTGTTCCGCCGTTTGCAATTGCTGTGTTGAAATCGAAGAAGTACTGACCACCGGCATACTCATAGTTAGGAGCAACGCCTGAGTTTGTCCAGGTCATGTCAATGTCCCACTCGACTGAATTGACAATGCTCGGATCGGGAGTCTTGTTTGTGCAATCAAGCGTGTATGTCGGGTTCTGAGCGAAAGATGATCCAACATACAGAACAAAAGCGAAGACAGTAGCAAAAAGTTTGAATGCTTTCATCGTTTTTTTTCCTTGTTTAGTTTGTTTGTTGTGAATTGAGACTTTTCTGATTTGATGCAAGTTAGCCTTTATTGTTTGTTTTGTCAATTCTTTTTAGGCAATTAACAAAAATTTTTTTTTGAGCGCATCCGGGGAAAATCCCCGGACACGCATCAAAAATAATTTCAAAGATCACTCTTCGATCTTGATATCCTGATACTGCAATTCGGGATACTCGATCTTTGGAACGCCTATGAGGGTCGGATCCGGGAAGATCTTGATCTCGGTCGGCCTTACATAGTCGTACTTGAACGTTCCGTTGCCGCTGATCATTGCAGCACCCGGAGGCGCGATCTCAGCAACGAAGTTGAACGCGTTGTTGTCTGCAAGTGCAACGTCCGAGCCGTCAACAGTACCGTCATAGTTAAGGTCTGTGATGACATAGTCGCCGCTTACAAAATTGAACGCATCGTTGTCAATTGCGGAAACGTCCGAGCCGTCAACGGAATTATCGTCATTTACATCACCCGTAAAGAATGAAGCAAGGCCGTTGACAACCACGCCGTTGCTTCCGTAGATCTGTGAAGTGGCTGTGGTGAAGTCATAGTTGATGACACCGCCGGACTGTGTAACAACATTGCTCCATGACCTGATGGAGTTTCTGTGCTTTATCACGATGTAGTACTGATTTGAGTTGACCTTAGCCACACCGGATTCAAATACTATGGTTCCCTTGTATGTTGTTGCAGAATCAAGGAACACTTTCTTTGACTCAAGCACGGTATAAGGAGCCGCGGAGCCGTCTCTCAGGTAAACAATGACGGAATCCCTGGCCCTTGGAGTAGCATTGCTCTGAAGTCCTTCCATTGCCATCTTGAGATTGAGAGTGAGGCAATCGAAAGCCGCAAGGCCGTTAATGGACGGGCCGAATTCGATAGCAACCGGCTGACCGTTTGAATTGAATACAGGCCTTTGAGAATTAACAGCTGTTATAGGAGTGGCAGGGAACGGATTTGCAGATGAGACATAACCCGCGTAGAACCAGGGGGTTGTGCCGAAGGTCCATCCCATGAGCCAGTTTCTGTAAACGGTAGCTACATTGAAACCAACGTTTGTCTGAGCAAGGTAGTTGGTGATTAGCGAACCGCTTGTTCCGCTGAGCGAATCTGCAAATGAAACTCTCCAGTTGCTGTTGGGATCGGAGCATGAGCTGTTGATCTCAAGAACGACCTGGAAAGTAGCCCAGTCAGTGGTAGGCGCAAAGCACTGAACCTTGCTGTAGGTGATGATAAGCTGGTTTCCGTTCACCTTGTAGCTGAGCCTGTTGCCGCCGGAACTTACTATGCTTCCTAAATTGAAATCTTTCCAGCATGCAAGAA
>JAIBBK010000012.1 GCA_019694675.1 Ignavibacteria bacterium | reverse complement strand
CCATGACTGCCGGAGTATGTGCAATGGTACTCTCGGCAAACATGAATCTGACTCCGATGCAGGTAATGAATCTTCTCAGGCAGACCGCCGACAGCAGTTTTGCACCGAACCGCAGGCGCGGCTGGGGGCTGATAAATGCTTGGGAAGCAATTAAGATTGCAAGGACTATGACATCTGCCGGCTCTTCTTCGGAGCAGGTGATGCCGTTTGATTACGAGCTTAGGCAAAATTATCCTAATCCCTTCAATCCAACAACTGTCATAAGTTACAGGCTCGGCCGCGCAGGATTTGTAAGGCTGACTGTTTATGATGCTCTTGGCAGGGAAGTTTCGACGATTGTTAACGGACAGAAGAATGCAGGGAATCACAGTGAGAGTTTCAAAGCAGTTTCATTGCCAAGCGGAATATATTTTTATGAACTCAGCATTGACGGCATCAGCGCCGGTGCAAAAAAGATGATGCTTGCCAAATGAAATGACCTGAAGTTCGTTACTGAGACAGTGAATGCAATTGTACAGCCCGTGAATGAAATCGCGGGCTGTTTGCTTTAAGATTTAGCCATTTCAGATTCAGCCGGTATGCGTTTGAAAGGATCTTATTTCTGCATTACTTTTGACATATTGCAGGTTCATTTTCGCGTAACATTTCAATGCTGAAGCAATAGGCAGCAACTTTCCGGCTTGTCCCGCATTATGATAATTGTTTCCGAAATTCTCGGCCGCGAAGTGATGAATGTGGTAAAAGAAGGGAAGACGGCTGAGTATAATGAGACGCAGTTCAGCGCGGAAGGACTTGCCGGCGGCGTATACTTTTACCTGCTTTCGGTGAGAGGAACGCGGGAGAGTTTGTTGCGGTGAGGAAGTGTGTAATACTAAAGTAATGGCGCCCGCACTCAGCCCACGGATTCATCCGTGGGCGAATGGCTGATAAATCCACAGGTAACAGGAAACTTCGATTCCAGCGCATTTTAGCATATAAGTTCGAATTATTCTCAAGAATAACTGCTCCGTACTCAAGAATAATTGCTCCATACTCAAGAATAACTGCTCCGTACTCAAGAATAATTGCTCCGTACTCAAGAATAATTGCTCAGTACTCAAGAATAACTGCTCCGTACTCAAGAATAACTGCTCCGTACTTAAGAATAACTGCTCCGTACTCAAGAATAACTGCTCCGTACTCAAGAATAATTGCTCAGTACTCAAGAATAACTGCTCCGTACTCGAAGATATTTTCGAGGATATGTGCCTACGCGGCGCCGTCTTCGTCGCGTCCCGAAAACATAAATCGTTTTCGGGACTGCTCAGACAGACGCCGCTAGCATGAATCAATGCACACTGAGCCAAAAGCAACGTCACACTGAGCAGTCCCGATAACGCAAGGCGTTATTGGGACGAGACGAAGTGCGACGTTGCGTTGAAGACTCGCCATGTGTGCCCACGCGGCGCCGTCTTCGTCGCGTCCCGAAAACATAAATCGTTTTCGGGACTGCTCAGCCAGACGCCGCTTGCATGAATCAACGCACACTGAGCCAAAAGCAACGTCACACTGAGCAGTCCCGATAACGCAAGGCGTTATTGGGACGAGACGAAGTGCGACGTTGCGTTGAAGACTCGCCATTTGTGCCCACACGTCGCCGTCTTCGTCGCGTCCCGAAAACATAAATCGTTTTCGGGACTGCTCAGCCAGACGCCGCATTATTGTAGTGCATCAGAATTTTTGTCCTGACGGAAGGAAGGATGCATATCCTGAACTGTGTCTTCAACCCTTTCACACTTGCCGGAGGTCTGCACAGAAAATGAACATTGAAATTGAACTCGGGAATTCGGAATTTTCACCAAGCAGGAATCAATGAAAATCAAGTCTTATTATCTGAGCAGGTTTTTCATGCCCGCTCTTCTTATGATCTGTCTGTTCGGCGCGCAAGGCAAGGGAGAATGCGCCGGCACAGGCGTGCTCTCCGATGCCCTCATCATTGAATTGTATGCGGGTAATCCTCACGATAAGAAACTTGTCTGGATCTATTTCAAAGATAAGAATGGGCAGAATGGTGAAAATCTACTTTCGAAGAGGGCCCTTGAGCGTATCAGAAAACGCTCATCGCAGGCAGATGCCCTGTCTCATCTGGACCTGCCTGTGAACTCTGATTATATTCGGGAAGTGGCTCTTACGGGAGCACAGATCAGGAACAGGTCCAAATGGTTCAATGCTGTTTCATGCTATGCGGATGTGAACCAGATATCTCTCATTTCCCGCTTCACATTTGTTTCTCACATTGGACTTGTGGCAAGATACAAGCATGCAGAAGCGGTTGCCGCTGATAATCTGTCCCTGCTTCCGGAGAGCGAATCGGACGATCCGCTTGGAATCAATTACGGTCCTTCGCTGAATCAGTCCAACATTATCAATGTTCCCCCGGCGCATGACAGGGGCTTCACAGGTCAGAATGTACTCATTGCATCTTTTGATTCGGGTTTTGATAATCTTGAACATAACTGCTTCAACAAGATCAGGCTCAAAGGCCTGAGGACCTATGATTTTGTCAACGGCGATACGATAGTTGCCAACGGTTCCGGGAGAATGGGCAACGGAGCCCACGGCACGCTGACTCTTTCGCTGATCGCCGCATACGATCCGGGCTATCTTGTATCTCCCGCATTTGATGCACAATACCTGCTTGCAAAGACGGAGAACACTGACAGCGAGACGCCGCTTGAGGAGGACAACTGGGTCGCCGCCGCAGAATGGGCGGACAGCCTTGGAGCGGACATCATAACAAGTTCGCTCGGATATCTGAACTTCAACCCGCCATATCCTTCTTACACATGGCAGTCTATGAACGGCAGTACCGCGCTGATTACAAGAGCGGCCGATATTGCAGTAAGCAAAGGCATTGTGGTGGTTGTTTCCTCAGGAAATGACGGCTTCAATTCATCGCACAATACCCTCAGCGCACCTGCTGACGCTTTCAATGTGATTACGGTAGGAGCAGTTACAACAGGAAGGCAAAGGGCGGCATTCTCATCAGTGGGGCCGACCACAGACGGAAGGATCAAACCGGACGTGATGGCCTATGGAGTGAACAATCATACCGCAAGGCCGGGTGCCGGAGGAGTCGGTTACATAAATTCCAATGTGGGAACATCGCTTGCCTGTCCAATGGTTGCCGGCGTATGTGCAATGGTACTTTCGGCAAATCCGGAACTGAATCCTCTGCAGGTTAAGGACATAGTACGGAATACGGCGACCAACAGCTCTTCACCGAATAATCTCATGGGATACGGAATAGTTAATGCTTGGTCTGCCGTTCAGCTTGCGTTCATTTCGGGAACAAACGAACCTGCTGACTTCATACTGAGTCAGAATTTTCCGAACCCGTTCAATCCCTCAACTACATTCAGGTTTTCCCTCACAAGAGCGGCAACTGTAAGCCTGCATCTATATGATCTTCGCGGCCGGCTCATTGAGACCATTGTGAATGAAAGGGTTTACACTGCAGGAGTTAACGATATTACAAGAGATTACAGCTCGTACAAGATTTCAAGCGGCGCATATCTCTACACGCTGGTTGTCAACGGCCAGCTGATAGATACAAAGAAGATGATGCTGATAAAGTGACCTGCAGTCCGTATTCTTCAAATGTCATTTCCTTTTGCATTCAACCTGTATTACAACTCAGCTAATTTCACCAAATTATTGATCACAACATGCCGCGTATAATCAAGTCAGGACTTATTCAGATGAGCTCTCCCCTGAGCGAAGGTGATGCCGGAATTCAGGAGATCAAGGAAGCAATGATTCTCAAACATATACCTTATATAGAAGAGGCGGGAAGCAAGGGCGTTCAGATATTGTGCCTTCAGGAGATATTCAGCACGCCTTACTTCTGTCCCGGACAGAGCGCGGAGTGGTATTCAGCGGCCGAGCCGGTGCCCGGACCGACAGTTGAGCGAATGCAGGAATTTGCGCGAAGGCACTCTATGGTAATGATCGTTCCTGTATTTGAAAGGGAACAGGCAGGCATACTGTACAACACTGCGGCTGTGATCGATGCAGACGGAAGTTACATGGGAAAGTACAGGAAGAATCACATACCGCATACATCAGGTTTCTGGGAGAAGTTCTTCTTCAGGCCCGGAAATCTCGGCTATCCGGTGTTCGATACGAGGTATTGCAAAGTGGGTGTGTATATCTGCTACGACAGGCATTTCCCGGAAGGTGCAAGGATCCTCGGACTGAACGGGGCCGAGATAGTTTACAATCCATCAGCAACAGTTGCAGGACTTTCACAGTATCTCTGGAAACTTGAACAGCCCGCACACGCCGCGGCCAACGGATATTTCATGGGATGCATTAACAGGGTCGGCACTGAAAAGCCCTGGAACATCGGCAAGTTCTACGGATCTTCATACTTCGTTGATCCCCGCGGACAAATATTCGCACAGGCATCCGAAGACAACGACGAACTGCTGATATCCGAATTCGACCTTGGAATGATTGAAGAGGTGCGTGCAACATGGCAGTTCTTCAGAGACCGCCGGCCGGAATCCTACGGAAAGATCACTGAACTTTGATTGTGAACATGTATGGATTTTGCAGATGCTGTGAGCCGGTCTTTTCGGATGGCAGTTATTCTCACACTGAAAGACATTCAGAAGGGAGAAGATCCGGATCTGATCTTCGCGGAAGCGGTAACTTCATATGAAGGACTTTAAGAGGCCGAGGTCTGAGAAAGACTTCGAATTGAATTTTTCACCGATCAATCCGCTGATGAGCGGGTCGGAAGCGGTTGTTGAGAGTTCACGTTGCCTGTTCTGCTACAATGCACCCTGCATCAAAGCCTGCCCCACGGAAATTGACATACCTCTGTTCATCAGGCAGATAAGCACCGGAAATCTGAAAGGCACTGCAAGGACTATCTACGAATCCAATTACTTCGGTAACGCGTGCGGAAAGGTTTGCCCGGTTGAGGTCTTATGTGAAGGCGCGTGCGTCTTCAATGATATGAACCTGAAGCCGATTGAGATCGGCAGGCTTCAGAGCTATGCCGCAACTTATGCATTGAAAAAGAAATTTGCTTTGTTTGTGCCGGGCGCCCCGCAGAATAAGAAAGTAGCCGTTATAGGCGCCGGCCCTGCCGGAATATCATGCGCGTGTGAACTCAGAAGGTTCGGCTATGAGGTTGATGTGTTTGAAGCAAAGGACAAGCCGACAGGGCTCACACTTCACGGAGTTGCACCGTACAAGATCACAAACGAAGAGGCGCTGAAGGAAGCAGAATTCCTGAAGAAGCAACTTGAATTCAGGATCCATTACAGAACGCCTGTTACAAGTTACAGGCAGTTCAGGAATCTTGAGAATGAATATGATGCTATCTTTATAGGGATCGGTCTTGGCAATACTGTTGAGCTGAAGATAAAAGGCGAAGATCTTGACGGATGCATGGGCGCGGTTGAATACATTGAAAACATAAAGCTGAAGAAGCACAAGGCAAGATCGGGAAGAAAGGTGGTTGTGATAGGCGGAGGAAACACGGCAATGGACGCGGCTTCAGAGGCATCAAGAATGGGAGCTGAGCGCGTGTGGCTTTCTTACAGGAGGTCGAAAGAAGAAATGCCTGCCTATGAATTCGAATATGAACTTGCGAAAAAAGTTTGCGTTGAACCGTTATTCAATACAGCTCCTCTCGAGATCAGTGGCAAATCAAAAGTGGAAGGAATAAAGCTTGCACCGACTAAAGTTGTAAGCGGCAGGATCACGGCGGACAAACAGAATTCATTTGTTGTGCCGTGCGATATGGTTATCATAGCAACGGGGCAGGAGAAGCAGAACAAACTTCTCGATATAATTGACGGCTTTGAGTTTGACGATAAGGGCAGGCCGGTTACGGAAGGTGATTCGTTCAGGGCAAAAGGAACGAAGTACTTCATTGCGGGCGATGTGATTAACGGCGGGTCGGAGATAGTGAACGCTGTTGCAGAAGCTGTCAAAGCCGCTGAAGGAATTCACAATTTTTTGAAAGGAAATACGAACTGATGGCTGACTTGTCAGTGACATTTGCCGGCATAAGATCGCCTAACCCGTTCTGGCTTGCGTCGGGCCCTCCGACAAATTCCGCATATCAGGTGATGAAAGCATTTGAAGCGGGTTGGGGAGGAGCAGTATGGAAAACAATGGGGCTTCCCGTGGTAAACACTTCAAGCAGGTATGCCGCAATTGACAGCGGTGCGGCGAAGATGACAGGGTTCACAAACATTGAACTTATCTCAGACCGCCCGCTGAGCCATAATCTGCGTGAGATCGAAGAAGTGAAGAAGCGCTTTCCGGATAATCCTGTAATTGCGTCGCTGATGCTTGATACGAAAGAAGAATGGCAGCAAGTTGTAAGGGATGCAGAGAATGCCGGAGCCGACGGACTCGAGCTGAACTTCGGTTGTCCTCACGGAATGTGCGAAAGAGGTATGGGGTCAGTGGTGGGACAGGAGCCGGAACTGCTTAGGCTTATCGTTTCATGGGTGATGGAAACAGCGAAGAAGCCGGTCATCGTAAAACTCACACCGAACATCACAGACATAACCGAGCCGGCAATTGCGGCCAAAGAGGGCGGCTGTAACGCAATATCCCTCATAAATACCATCCAGAGTCTGATGGGTGTTGATATAGAAAAGTTTGTGCCTTATCCGGTCGTTGACGGGAAGAGCACTAACGGCGGCTATTGCGGGCCTGCGGTGAAGCCGGTCGCATTGAACATGGTGAGGAATGTCTCTCAAAGTCCTTTTGTAGGCCTGCCTGTTTCTGCCATCGGGGGAATTGCAGACTGGAGGGACGCCGTGGAGTTTATTCTTCTCGGAGCAACAACGGTGCAGGTCTGCACCGCCGTGATGCATTACGGATTCGGGATAATTCGTGAAATGACTTCGGGGCTTTCGGATTACATGGATGAGAAGGGATTCGACTCAGTAAGTTCATTCTCCGGAAAAGCTCTTCTCAATACTGTTGCATGGGAAGATCTCAATCTTAACTATGAAGTGGTGGCAAAGATCGACAGGAAGAAATGCATCGGATGTATGATCTGTTATGCCGCGTGTGAAGACGGTGCTCACCAGGCGATCGGAATTGGTAAGAACGGATCCAGGATTCCGCACATCATTGAGGAGAATTGTGTCGGATGCAACCTCTGCTCACTCGTTTGCCCAGTTGAGGGATGCATTATGATGGTTGAAAGGAAAGACGATCAGGCTCCGGAGACATGGAAGGAAAGAACAGCAAAGGGAAATGTACCGAAGACTTTTGATGATCCTCTTGCAGGTGGCCTTAAGCACCGGACGAAGTACTGATTCAGCTTGTCCTGCCTTTCGACAGTTCATGAGTGTGATCTTTACCGTTCGCAATTGCTGATTCATCGTAGCCCCTTCTCTCTTGATCTTCCAGTCGTCCCGCGCTGTCATAGAACTTCCGTCAACCTCATATTTACTTTGAAATAGTACCATATTCTGACTATTATAGGCCAAATTTATATGTGTTTTCAGATTTTACCACCCCAACCGGACACTTACAAATCAAAAGACTTGCGTAAACATTGAGCCTGTCATTCAATGAACTTAAGAGCAGATTCGGAAAGATCAGGCTCATCGTCTCCGACATTGACGGCACTCTGGTTACAGGACAGAATCAGTTAAGCAGTTTGGTCAAAAAGCAGGTTGAAGAGCTGCGTAAGAAGGAGATTCGTTTCTCGCTTGCATCTCAGAGGGTCCATTCATCCATCGTTCCGATTGCCAAAGAGCTTGGGATAAAAATTCCATTCATATCTCTGAACGGCGCTTTGATTCAGGATGCAGAAGGCAAGAACAGACTGAACAAGTCCGTTATTGACCGCAAGTATGTGGAACGTGCGCTGAGGCTTGCCGAGGAAAAATATGTGAAGATCGCCCTGTGCTATGATGATCAGATAGTATATACGGAAGATAATTCCGTTATCAGGGATTTTATGACCAGGCTCGGAACAACCTATACCCTTGTGAATTCATATGACGAGTATCTCGACAATGTGCTTGAGATCATAATGCTCGGAAATGACAAGAATGTCATCAGGCAGATTCAAAGCAAAATGACGCCTCCGTTCGGACTTTACCTCAAGGTCAAATACTTCAGGTCGCAGGCGTTTCAGAACGTGTTCAATCTTGAGATCATCAGGAAAAAGGTTAACAAGAAAGTGGGGCTGAAGATGCTCGCGGCCCACCTCGGCGTGCGCAGGGAAGAGGTGATGGTCTTCGGCGACTGGTACAACGACAGGGACCTGTTCATGTTCGGCGGAACGAATATCGCACTGAACAATGCTGTTGACGAGCTTAAGGACATGGCGGATTATGTGACAGATCAGTCAAATGATGAGGACGGTGTCGGAAAATTTCTCGAGATGTTCAACAGGTCGCTGACAGCGAAATAATCCCGATGAAGCAGTATGACCGGCTTGCCCGGTATTATGACGGGGTGATCTCAGGAAAGGATATTTCGGCTCCGTATGTGATCTCCGCAATCCGCAGATTCAATCCCCGCGCAAAGACAATTCTGGAACTCGGCTGCGGAACGGGCGATGTACTCAAAGGACTTGCTGACAGATTTGAGCTTACCGGAATTGACAGCTCTGCTCAGATGCTTAAGATCGCGGAGAAGAAGATCCCCGGCGCAAATTTCATAAAGGGTGACATAAGACATCCTGCTGTTGCAGGCAGGTTTGATGCGGTGATCTGCATGTATGACACCATCAATCACGTTACGCTCCTTACTGACTGGAAAAGGATCTTCCGGAATGTACAGAATGCCCTGAATGACAACGGCCTGTTCATATTTGATGTCAATACTCCCTACAAGCTGAAAATGCTTGAGCGCATATCGCCGCTTGTGCATGAGTTCGGCAGGAATATTCTCATAATGGACATCAGGAAAACAGGAGCCAACGTCTTCAACTGGAACCTCAGAGTGTTCGAAAATCTGAACGGGCCTCATTTCAGACTTCTTGAAGAGAACATCAGTGAAGCAGTGTTTGAGACAGGAAGGATCATGACAGAGCTCGAAAAGTTCTTTGATGTCCTCCGGACGGAAGATGAGAACGGAAGAAAAGCGGTTTTGAAGGCGGAAAGAGTTTACTTCATTTGCAGAAAGAAAAAATCCAAGTGATAATGAGAAAGATAGTTGAATGCGTCCCAAATATTTCAGAGGGCAGGGACGAAAAGATAATCAATGCCTGCGCTGAAGCGGTAAGGCAGGTCAGCGGAGTTACACTTCTTGATGTGGATCCCGGAAAGTCAACCAACAGGACAGTGTTCACATTTGTCGGTGATCCGGAATCTGTCGTTGAGGCGGCATTCAGGTTCAGCGCAAAAGCTTATGAACTGATCGACATGCGGAATCACTCGGGCGAGCATCCGAGAATGGGAGCCGTTGATGTGGTTCCGTTTGTGCCCGTTTCTGATGTTACCACTGAAGAGTGTGTCGAATGCGCCATGAAGTACGGTAAGCGCGTCGGTGATGAACTTGGCGTGCCGGTTTACCTTTACGAAGAAGCTTCATCAAATCCCGACAGAAAGATGCTCAGGCAGATCAGGGCCGGTGAGTATGAAGGGTTGAAGGAGAAGATACTCAAATCGGAGTGGAAACCGGATTTCGGCCCTCAGCAATTCGTTGAGAGATCCGGCGCCACCGTGACCGGGGCAAGGTTCTTTCTAATAGCATACAATGTGAATATACTTGGCACAAAAGAACAGGCACACAGGATCGCACTGAACATCAGGGAGCAGGGGAGAAACGAGAATGAACCGGGAAGGCTGAAAGCAGTGAAGGGAATCGGATGGTATGTGCAGGAGTACAACATGGCTCAGGTTTCAATGAACCTGGACAATTACAAGGTCACTCCTCCGCATATTGCATTTGAAGAGTGTGCAAAAGATGCGCGCGAGCTTAACCTCGGTGTTTGCGGAAGCGAACTCGTGGGCCTGATACCGCTTGAAGCAATGCTGATGGCGGCGGATTATTACATTAAGAAGGAAAACCTTTTTATACTTGATGAGATGCAGAAGATCAGGCTTGTCATTGACAGGCTCGGGCTCTCATCAATCTCACCGTTCGTTCCGGAAAAGAGGATAATTGAGTATATGATCTCCGGCGAATCGGAAGAGCCGCTTGCCGGGCTGACCGTTAGAGCGTTTACTGAACTTGTCGGCGCAAGGACATCCGCTCCGGGCGGAGGCAGTGTGTCTGCGCTCATCGCTTCTCTTGGTGCAGCGCTTGGCGCAATGGTTGGATGGATGACATACGGCAATAAAAAATTCGCGCACCTGGATTCCAAGATGAGAGCGCTGATAAGGCCGCTTCACATTAAGATGAAGGAACTGATACCGCTGATTGATGCGGACACAAACGCATTCAATGATTATATGACCGCTATGAAAATGCCGAAGAAGACAGAAGAGGAACAGAAGGTAAGAACGGCTATGATGCAGGAAGGGCTGAAGAAGGCAGTTGAAGTGCCGCTTACCGTTATGCGCACAGCTGATTCCTGCTGGGAGAGCATGGCTGAGGTTGCTAAGCACGGCAACATCTCTTCAAAGAGCGATCTTGAAGTGGGAGCAAAAAGCCTTCAGACAGGCATCTGGGGCGCATCGAAGAATGTCGAGATCAATCTTCCACAGATCGCAGATCCCGGTTTCAGGGAAGCGGTCATGAAAGAAGCTGATGAACTCAACAGGAGAGCGGAGTCCTATGTGAAGAAGATCCTTAAGACTCTTGAGAAGCGCTCAGAAGGAAAGTGAAGGCAGTTGTTACGGCTTATGCAGGACTCTGAAAAACCTTCTGCAATTTTCTACCAGTGCCTTTTCAGAATCACGCCTTTTGTTTGTTCCGCAACTGATTGAGTTTTCTGCAGGCAGCAGATCCGGGAAGCCGCAGTAAAAGAACCGGATATGAACACTTATACAAGCGTGTAATAATCCTCCTTGCCTGTTGTGTGATGCCTGATGACATTAGCCCGGACAAGGTTTACAAGCGTCCGGCTTGCCCTCCTCTCCGATATGTTCACAAGCTTCTTGAATCCCTTTACGGTGATCTTTTCGTTCTCAGTCAGATAATCGAACAGCTTCTTCTCGATCTCACCGATCGTGATCTTCAGCGGATGTGAATCCGCATTAGTGTCCTTTAGAATCTTAACCGTTTCCTTGGTCGCTGTAATGCTCTGGTCTTTGTGCCGGATGTAAACCCTCGTCCCTTCTTCCGTGTCGTTTTCCGTTATCAGGCGATGGGGCTTTCGGTTGCTTTCATTTACATGGACAACAACAATGTCCTTCCCCTTAAGCAACAGGACTTCGGCCTCATAATCAAGTTCGGGTTCGCAATAAAACCTTGCGGCCATGGAGATCAGCTCAAGCTCGCCCTTCTCGCTTTCAACTCCCACAATGCTCTTGTCATCGTCTATTCCGAAGATGATCTTTCCGCCGTGCGAGTTTGCAAATGCGATCATCTCCTTTGCAATCTTTTCGGGTGATGAGAACTTTCGCTTGAACTCGACAAACTGGTTCTCGCCGTTCTCTATAAGCTCGTTTAGTTCAACAAGATACAATTGTTTCTATATGATTTGATTCTTCTTCATGTCAAGATAATTCTGAAGTATGATCTGTGCTGAAAGTTCGTCCACCAAACCCTTATCCCTCCTCTTGCCCTTTCTTACAACCGCTTCCAGCACTCCCGCACCGGCCATTCTGCTTGTAAGCCTTTCGTCAATGAATTCGAGTTTTACATTCAGCCCTGCAGATCTCAGATGACCATCCAGCTTCTCAGCAAACCTCTTGGTCTCTGCGGTCTGCGGAGTCTCTTCTCCGGAAAGCGAAACGGGAAGTCCGATAACGATCTCAGAGATCTCGTCTTCTCTCACTGTTGCCTCGATCTTCTTCATCAGCCCGGGATCATTAAGCAGGTGACGTCTTGCAAATGCAATGGAAAGCCCGGGGTCGCTGACGGCGATACCGACTCTTTTGGAACCGTAGTCTATTCCGAGATATTTAGGCAACCTGCACGGATTGATTATTGTAAATGATTTCAGCCCTCTTTCAGAAACTGCTTCAGAAGCTTGCCCGGCTTGAAATGTATTTTCCTTCTTCCGGGTACATAAATGAACTCTCCTGTCTTAAGGTTCCTTGCCTTGGGTTTTGGCCGCGTCTTCTTGATCTCAAATACGCCGAAGTCGCGGATCTCAAGCCTCGCCACGGGATCGGCCTGCATCAGCACTTCCCTTATTGACTCAATGAAGCAATCAACAATGAGTTTCTCCGTAAGCTTCTTTCCGATGAGCTTGTCATACATCTTCGCCTCAATATCCTTTCTCGTGTACGTCTTTGTCTTTCCGGCCTCAAGCTTTGCCATTTACCACCTCCAGATACCTTCTGAAATACAGATAAGAGGAATACAGTATGAGCGCGATGGATATGAAGTACATTACGCTCTTCAATGCATCAAGACTGCGCGAATCAATGACCGAGAGCAGTATGACAAGTCCTATGCTGAACACTGCTGCCTTGCCGGGATTGTTCGACATGAGCCTGATGTCTTTCCTGCTGTTAAGGTACATCCCGAAGCCGAGGATGAGAATGTCTCTCAGCGCGATCACCGCGAAGAACCAGAGAGGAAGCTTGCCGATGTAAAGCAGGGAGATCGATATGAATATTACGGCGATCTTGTCTGCAAGCGGATCAATGATCTTTCCGAACTCCGAAACAAGTGAGTGCTTTCTGGCAATGTAACCGTCAAGCAGGTCTGAAAAATACATGCATAGAACGATTGCTATGATTGCAGTATTTTGCGATTCGAAATGCCTGATGATAAGATAACACGCCGGAATTGTCAGCAGTAATCTCAGCAGGGAAATGAGATTCGGTATAAGAAAAAGTTCTTTGTTGAATTGCACGGATCAAAATAATTAATCAGAGACATAAGTTTCAATCAAAAATCAAAGCTGTGGACCGTATATATCTTGACAATGCTTCAACAACTGAAACTGACGGCCGTGTGCTTGAAGCAATGATGCCGTATCTGACCGGGAAGTTCGGAAACGCTTCGTCAATTCATTCACTCGGGAAGACTGCCAAAGTCATGCTTGAAGACACAAGGGACATCGTAGCCGAAGCAATCGGATGTTCGTCTTCAGAAATATTCTTCACATCGGGCGGAACGGAATCAAACAACTTTGCGCTCAAGGGAATGGCATTCAGCAGGATAGGCAAAGGCGGCCACATCGTATCTTCACTTGCAGAGCACTCCGCCGTACTCGACACGCTGAAATACCTCGAGAGCAGGTTCGGCTTCGATGTCACTTACCTGGCACCTGGCGGGCGGGGAAACATTGATCCTGACAGAGTAAGGTCTGCAGTCAGAGAAGACACCTTTCTGATCTCTCTCATGCATGCAAACAACGAAACGGGAGCGCTAACTGATGTCAGAGCCGTTTCCGGCATTGCATCCGGTTACGGTATCGCTTTTCACAGTGACACCGTTCAGAGCTTTGGAAAGCTGAATCTGAATGTAAAGGAACTTGGCATGGACATGGCAGTGATTTCCGCGCACAAGATCAGCGGTCCGAAGGGCATATCAGCACTCTATATTAAGAAAGGAACAAAGCCCGACAAGTACATGCACGGAGGGATGCAGGAAAGAGATATGCGCGGAGGAACGGAGAACACTGCGGCAATTGCCGGGTTCGGCAAGGCGGTGCTGATATGCAGGGATCAGGCCGGGCGTGACTTTGAGCATTACACTGAACTTCGCCGGCATCTTCTCGGACTGCTTTTGAGTGAATTCGGAAATGCGTTATCGGTTAACAGTCCGGAAGATGAGAGCAAGGGCTTACCGAACATTCTGAACTTTTCATTCAGAAAGGAACTTGCAGAGTATGACGAAGAAATGCTGCTGATACAGCTTGACCTGAAGGGAATAGCAGTCTCCGGCGGGTCTGCATGCACATCCGGCACAAACAAGCCATCGCATGTTCTGCTCGCAATTGGCAGGGATCCGGCCGAAGCACTTGGGGCAGTGAGAGTTTCATTCGGAAGAAATAATACAAAGAGTGACTGTGAAGGACTTCTGAAGGCGCTTAAGGAAATCGTGAGGCTTAAATGAACTACTGCTTTCCTGTTTCAAGATGTTCTTCAGCCACATCGTCACTGCCGTGATGATGCTTTTTACGGAAGATCAGATTCTTCGCGCTCCGGATAATGCCGCTGAAAATATAGAACAGGCAGAAAGAGAAAGAGCCTTCTCCGTTAGTTGCGATGATGAGTACCGCCGCGATCACAAGCACCAGGAACGGAATGATGTTCTTTCTGATTGAGGCCATGCTTGGCTTTGGAAGGGTGTCATACTTGATCCTGCTGATCATTAGTGCGGGAAGAAGCACTGCAAGAATGAGAAGCACAGTAACGCTGTGTTCGTGCGAAAGTATCTTGTCATAGTAGAACAGCACGAATGAACACACCGTAAAAGCGGACATTGGCGCCGGCAGTCCGCTGAATTTTGATTTGTCGAAGCCTGTGAGCTGGACGTTGAAGCGGGCAAGCCGCAACGCGGCGAACACGAGGATAAGGGAGGAGATGACCATTCCGATCTCGCCGAGCTCGCGAAGATAGATATTGTAGATCAGGAAAGAGGGCGCAGCCCCGAACGAAATGACGTCGGAGAGAGAGTCGAGTTCAACCCCGAATCTGCTGGCGGAGTTGGTCAGCCTTGCGGCAATGCCGTCAACTGCATCAAACAGGGAAGCGTAGATGATGAACAGCGCGGCGTTGTCAAAATCTCCGTGCGAAGAATGGACAAGCGACATGAAGCCGCAGAATGCATTGAGTACGGTAAAGAGGCTTGGTATGAATCTTCTCGACATTGCCACCCTACAACTCCGCTATTATCGTTTCGCCTGCCGTCACAATGTCATTGATCTTAACTCTAACTTTGTAATCATCTCTCATTATCAGATCAACCCGCGATCCGAACTTTATCATGCCGAACCTTTCCCCGGCAATCACATCGCTTCCATTATCAATGTCATAAACGATACGCCTCGCAACAAATCCGGCTATCTGCTTGAAAAGCACTTTCTCCTTATCAGTGATGCCGGAAATTCCGATCTCCGTCCGTTCATTCCTTTCCGATGCCTTGTGGTCAAACGCCACCAGGTATTCGCCCTTTACATACTTCAGGTATTCCACTTTTCCGGTTAGGGGAATTCTGTTCACATGTACATTCAGCGGCGAGAGGAAAATACTCACCTGCCTGAGCTTCTCTCCTGCAGGAAATAGATTGTCTTCATTGTTTGTGATGTCCTGTATCAAGACCACTTTACCGTCTGCCGGCGATAGCAGATCGCCCTGCCTGTAAACGGAAGGCACTCTTCTTTCGGGATCCCTGAAGAAATACAGTGTGAAAAGCCAAAGGAAGACGGCAACTGCGCTGAGCAGAACGGTGATGATGAGATTGTCAGTGAATACCGCAATAAGAGCGAGGATGGCACCGGCTATGAAGACCTTTACTACAACATCCTTTCCGTAAGGCGTAATGCTGATCAACTTACTCTTTCCATTATTTCCTTGTATGCTTCCTCAACGTTGCCAAGGTCAAATCTGAATCTGTCCTTATCAAGCTTCTTTCCGGTCCCGGCATCCCACAGTCTGCATGTATCGGGTGATATTTCATCTGCAAGTATTATGGATCCGTCCTTGTCGCGGCCGAACTCAAGCTTGAAGTCAACAAGATTGATGCCGCGACCGGCAAAGAACCTCACCAGTATCCTGTTGATGTCCAGCGTCAGGGCTCTGATCTTCTCAAGTTCTTCCTTTGTTGCAATGCCCAGCGCAAGTACATGCGCATCCGTAAAAAGCGGATCACCGAGCTCGTCAGACTTGAGGTAAAGTTCGATTATGGGAGGATCAAGCTCTGTGCCTTCCTTAAATCCCAGCTTCTTCACAAGGCTTCCTGCTGCAACGTTCCTGCAAACCACTTCCGCTTTGATTATGTTTACGCGTTTCACAAGCATTTCAGTGTCGGAAAGTCTCTTTATGAAATGCGTCGGGATCCCTTCATTGATCAGATGCCCGAATATTATGCTGGTAATCTTGTTGTTCAGCTCACCTTTGTGTGCGATCTTATCCTTCTTCAGGCCGTTGAATGCGGTTGCGTCATCCTTGAATTCCTGTATGAGTTCATCTTCGATCTCGGTCGAATACAGTCTCTTGGCCTTGCCTTCGTATATTAGATTGCCCATTAAGAAATTTTTTCGAAATTACTCATTACTCCTTTAATAAACTACGCTTAACAACCCTGCAGCGTCATGCAGAAACAAACGTCTGAATAAGTTGATACTCAAAAACCTCCTTACACTCCCTTCTGAATTGTCATTTACAAAGTTGGAGCTATTGCAGATATTTGCCAAATGAAAATCCCCCCTGAAAAACTGGATGAGATCTCCTCTGCAAACGATATTGTAGAGGTCATATCTGATTATATCCCGGTAAAGAAACGGGGAAAGTCTTTTCTTGCACTCTGTCCATTCCATCCCGATAAGAACCCGTCTCTTCATATTTCACAGGAAAAGCAGGTCTATCATTGCTTCTCCTGCAAGGCAGGCGGCAATGTGTTCTCATTCGTTCAGAACTTTGAAAAGATCGGTTTCATTGATGCCGCGACCAAACTTGCTGAAAGGGCAGGCATCCGTCTTACATTCTCGGGTAATAAGCTCGATACTTCAAATGAGATATCCGTCCTGCTTGAGATCAATAAGGCGGCGGCAGTATATTTCAGCAAAATGCTAAGGGAAGTGAGGGGTAATGAAAGGGAATTCGTTCATTCCTACCTGAAGCAAAGGAAGATTGACGAGAAAGCAATAGAGGAGTTTGGAATAGGATATTCTCTTAACAGATGGGATGCCATGCTGAACCACTTTCATGAATCCGGTGACTTCAGTCCCGAAGAGATCGAAAAGGCGGGCCTCATCATCAAAAAGGAAAATGAGAAGCAGGGATTTTACGACAGGTTCAGGGGAAGGCTCATGTTTCCGATTCACAATGAAAGCGGAAAGGTCGTCGGATTCGGCGGAAGGAAACTGCTCGAAGAAGATCAGGGCGGCAAGTATATAAATTCTCCCGAGACAAGGATCTATAGCAAAAGCAGAATACTCTACGGGCTCAATCATGCCAAAGAACATATCCGCTATGCGGAATCGGCGATTCTTGTTGAGGGTTACATGGACCTTATTACGATGTTCAGGCACGGTATCAGAAATGTTGTTGCCTCAAGCGGTACGGCGCTCACTGAAGAACAGGTGAAGCTCCTTTCAAGATATGCCGGAAAGGTTTATGTATTGTTTGATGCAGACTCCGCGGGCATCTCCGCTGCAAAGCGGGGAACAGAGATTATGCTTCAGGGCGGACTTGATCTCGACGTGGTCACTCTTCCGCCGGGAGAAGATCCTGACAGCTTCCTTGGTAAAAGAGGCGCGGAGGACTTTCACAAACAGCTGAAGTCAGGAATGTCTTTCGTCAGTTTCATTGCGGATATTTACCTGAAGGAAGGTAAACTCTCGTCTGTGGAAGGCAAGACAGAGTTCATAAGAGAGGTCATTTCATACATTGCAGTTATTCCCGATAAGATCAAACGATCGCTGTTCCTTAAAGAGATAGCAGATAAGTATTCGCTGATGGAATCGGACCTAAGGGATGAGATGGAGAAGATCCTCAGAAAAAGGAAACAGTTTCCCGAGACATCTGTAGTTATTCCTGATGTTCCTGCCGGGAAGAAGCGAGACTCAGTTGAGTATGAAGTTTCCGTAAATGAGAGAGAACTTCTGAGAGTCTTTCTGAGAGGCGATCCGGAAGCAGTTGCATACATCGAGAATAATCTCGAAACCGCTTTCATTGGAAACAGCAGGATCCTGAAAATTGTGGAACATCTTCTTGACGATTGCGTAAATCACGAAACCATTGAGCTGTCCAGGATTCTGCAGGGATTCAACGAAGATGATGAATGCGTGGGAATGATCATGGATGCCGTTTCAGACAGGCATGAAGCAAGTTACTTTGAATACTCGACATTTGACAGCTTATTGGAGAACGAGATAGGACCGGTTTATGACATTGATCATGCAAGGGATGTGATCAGAAGCCTTAAGCTTGAAAAGGTCAACAAGGAAATAGAGAGCCTGAAAGGCGATCCGGAAAATCTGAACAAAGTATTTCAGTTGATTAAGGAAGCATCAGCGCTCAGAAAGGGGGCATAATGGCAGGAAAGGTAGTGTTTGCGGCCTACAGGGCCAAGCCGGGAAAGATGAACGAACTCCTCGGGATCATCCCGCACAAAAGGGAGTTCATGAAAGGAAAGGGCTACTACAGCAACAAGCATGCGTTTGTGCTCACAACAGAAAGGGACCCTCAGCTTGTGATTGAAGTATTTGAATGGGCCGGCCTTGAAGAAATAGACAGAGCACACAACGATCCCGAAGTGCATGAGATCTGGAACAGGATGTATGAGATCTGCACGGAAGTCGGGAGCAAACCATCCACCTTTCCCGGAGCAGACGAATCGTTTCCGCTATTCGATCCGGTTTCAGAGTGAATCAATCATAAGTCAGAGGAATCACACATGTTCAGCATTGAACCAATCGGTTTTGTTCACAACGAAAGGAAGAATCCGGAAGACGACTTCTGGGGTGGCGTGATCTCGGAGATAAAGATCAGCGATAAGATATCAGAAGACTGCATTGTCGGTATAACTGACTTCTCTCATCTCGAGATCATATTCTATTTCCATCTTGCGGATCCATCAAAGATCAGCATATCGGCATCGCATCCGAGGGGAAACCCGAAGTTTCCAAGGGTCGGGATCTTCTCTCAGAGAAAGAAGGCGCGGCCTAATCTGCTTGGATCAAGCATTGTGAAGCTCTTGTCTGCCGAAGGAAGGACGCTTAGGGTTTCCGGCCTTGATGCGGTAGACGGAACTCCCGTGATTGACATAAAACCGGTGGTTCGAGAGTTCCTGCCGGCCGGGGAAGTGATTCAGCCTGAATGGGAAACCGAACTGATGAAGAAGTACTGGGCGGTAAAAAAATCTTAACGCAGTCTTCACAATTTAGTGTGTAAACTTTGCATTATATTGATTAGCTTTGCTCAAACTTTCTAGACCTTAATGGCTCAATTGAAGCGTCGGGATCTGAGAATTGCAGTAATGCAGGTTCTTTATGCTCACGAAATGTCCAAAGATCCTGTTGACAAGATCAAAAAGGATCTCCTCCCTGAAATCAAAGAGGAAGAGAGCAGGGATTTTGTAAACCAGCTCATAGAACTCACACTGAAAGACGAGGAAATGCTTGATAAGATGATCCTTGAGAAGGTTGTCAACTGGGAGCTTGAGAGAATGGCTCTTATTGACAAGATACTGCTTAGGATGGGAATCACAGAACTTATGAATTTCCCTGAAATCCCGCCCAAGGTGTCAATTAACGAAGCAATAGATATCGCTAAAGAGTATTGCACGCGAAACAGCGGAAAGTTTGTAAACGGCATCCTTGATGCCGTGCTCGACGATCTCAAGAAAGCTGATAAACTCAACAAGACCGGCAGAGGCCTGCTAAATCTAAAGAAAAAGGAAGGCAAACCCCAGCCGAAGAAACAGAACCAGCCGCTTCAAAACTGAAACTAAAATCCCGCTGTATAACGGCTGATTGAAGAATAGACGAAATGTAATTATCTGGTCTTTGTTTGATTTCGGCAATTCGTCTTACGCCGTAATCATAGTCGCATTTGTTTTTGCCGTCTTCTTCAAAAAGGTTGTTGCCGGAGGCGAGTCAGTTGCGGATTTCTACTGGGCGCTGGCAATAAATATCTCCATGATCGCATCCGCCGTACTCAATCCTGTTTGCGGCGCGATCGCAGACAAGACCCTCTCAAAGAAGAAGTTCCTCCTCTTCTTCACGCTTCTGTGCATCACAGCAACAGCACTTATGTATTTTACCGGCCCCGGAACAGTTACACTCGCTTTGGTTCTGTTCATCGTCTCCAATATCGGATTCCAGACCGGGCTGACATTCTATGATGCATTCATGTCTGACGTTGCAGAACCTGAGGAGTATAACAAAGTGTCATCAATTGGTTATGCAGTGGGCTATGTAGGTTCTCTTCTTTCGGTTGCGCTTGTTTTTCCCCTCAAAGATGATCCGAACCTGCTGTTTGTAGTATGTGCCCTGTTTTTCCTCGTATTCTCTGCGCCCTTTTTCATATTCATTAAAGAAAAGAGATCAGCTTCAGTTCAGCATGGAAACCTGATCGCATACGGATTTTCCAAAGTTGCTGTCACCTTAAGCCACATAAACAATTTTCCCAATCTCAGAAATTTTCTACTGGCGTTCTTCTTCTATATTGATGCAGTGAATACAATAATTTACTTTGCCGGAAATTATGCCAGCACCACACTGGGATTTGACGTAACAGAGCTTGCCGTCTTTTTTCTTATAGTGCAGTTCACCGCAATGGCCGGCTCCCTGACATTCGGAATGATTGGCGAGAGGCTGGGTATAAGGAGATCGATTGCAGTCAATATATTCATATGGATAATTCTGACATTTGCCGTTTACTTCACAAGCGACAAAACGACGTTCTATGTGATCGGCGGATTTGCCGGCACTTTTCTCGGATCTGTGCAAAGTCTTTCAAGGACACTTATGACAATGCTGACTCCGCTTGAGTTCAAGGCGGAGTTTTTCGGATTCTACGCCCTAATGGATAAGACTTCAACCCTGCTCGGCCCACTCACATTCGGATTCGTATCTTATATATCAGGATCACAGAAGCTGGCAGTGCTTTCTTTAGGACTTTTTTTCGTTGCAGGTGTGTTATTGCTGATGAAAGTTAAAGAAAAGGAGAAACCAAAAATTGCTTAATTCAGAAGAAGCAACTCTCGGATCAAAAGAGCTGGATCATCTTATAAGGCTCCTTGATGACGAAGACGAAAAGATTTACGGCAATATCAGGGATAGGTTCATTTCATACGGAGATCTTTCTTCGGAATATCTGAAGAACTTCACGGAAGACGATAACCTCCTTGTAAGAGACAGGGCTAAGGAGATCATCTCCACAATTAATATAGAAAAGCTGGAGAAGAAGTTTCAGGAGTTGTCGAAAGGAAAGAACATTCTTGAGGACGCAGTTTTTCTGATCGCTGAATTCGGATATCCGGGCTACGACAAGCTGAAATACAAGAGAATGATTGACATGATGGCAGAGGAGATCAGAAAGAACCTGACCTCTGTCCGCGAAGATTTTTACGGGATACCGGCAATATTAAAACTCAACGCGATCAATTCGTTCCTGTATGATGAAAAGGGATATGCGGGCAATAAGGATGACTATTACGATACCGACAACAGCTTCATCAACAGGGTCCTTGATACTAAGCTCGGAATACCTGTCACACTTTCGATAATTTATATACTGATCGCAAGAAGGCTTGGACTTCCTGTTCACGGGGTGAACCTTCCCGGACACTTCATAGTGAAATATCAGGACGAAGCCGGGGAGTACTTCATTGATCCGTTCAATCAGGGATTGATAGTCTCGCGGGATGAAGCAGCGGAGTTCATTAAGAATCTTGGTATGACTGATGAGGAATTTGAGAATCTCCCGTATCTTAATGCAGCAGACGACAAGGATATTGTGCTGAGAATGCTGAGAAATCTTTCTGAAAACTACAAGAACAAGAATGATGATATTAAGGCGTCGCAGGTTGAAAGGTTAATGATTGCGTTGATATGACGTTTCGAAAGCAACTGCAGAGGCTTCATGCATTTAAGGCGGCGGCAATTTTGCTGCCGCTTTTTTTCATGGCGGCAATTCTTCCGGCACAGCAAAGCATACGACTTGTCGAAAGCGTGCCTGAAGAAACATCGGTCGGCTCGGAATCAATCGGGAAGACCGCGGATGTATGGATTGAGATGTTTCGGAATGCCGGGCAGTCAATTGACATTGAGACATTTTACTTCGCTGATAAGCCGGGCACACTCCTTAACGATGTGATCGGAGAACTGAAGCTCGCGGCCGGAAGGGGAGTCAGGATCCGGATCATTGTTGATTCATCTTTCTACGCGGCAAACGAAAAGGGAAGCGACGCACTGGAGGGAATAAAAGGAATAGAGATCAGGAAGATCCCTATGCGTAACATTTCGGGCGGAGTCATGCATGCGAAGTTCTTCATTACAGACAGGCAGAACATCTTCATTGGGAGTCAGAATATGGACTGGCGCTCCCTCATTCACATTCATGAAATGGGAGTTGCTGTAACAGACAAGAGACTTGCGGAGACAATTACAGAGATATTCGAAACAGACTGGAAACTGTGCGAAGGGAATATGGGAGGAATATTGAACATGCGGATGAACGAGTATGTCAACCGTGAGAATCCCGCTGTGCTCAATGACAAAGTGTTCGGCGCAGTGGAGCTGTATCCTGCAGTGAGCCCGGTTGATTACTCTCCTGATGGAATGAACTCTGAACTTGCAGAACTGAAAGAACTTCTGGGCAATGCCTCTGACAGTGTCAATATTCAGATCTACTCATATTCTCTTAAAGGCGGCACGGATGGGCAATTCCTGCAGATTGACAGTGCACTCAGGGAAACGGCCGCAAGAGGAGTGAAGATCAGGATCATTCTTCCGGACTGGGCGGCACGTCCTGGAAGCATTGATGCGATAAAAGCGCTGTCTGTTGTTCCCGGTATTACTGTGAAGATCATTTCATATCCTTTGCACAGCGGAGGCTTCATTCCATATGCAAGGGTTGACCACTGCAAATATTTCACGGTTGATTCTGATGTGTCGTGGATCGGGACATCAAACTGGGAACGGAACTACTTTTACAACTCAAGGAACATCTCACTCATAATTAAGAACACCGGAGTAAACAATGAACTTAAAAAGGTGTTCGATGTATCATGGAACAGCCCATACGCAGAGCCTGTGGACGTAAACAGGATTTACGAAGAAGTGAAAAGAAAGTAACCGCAGGTTTTCTGTCCTCACTGCCCGGAGTAACACCCCCTCTCTGTCCTTCCCGCATATTGATTTTTGAAATGAGTCTTAATATTTTGTTCCTCATTTATTAATCAAATACCAAATTGTTATGAAGAAACTTGTCTTCATCTTTTTGGTGCTTGTTCTTACCCCAAATCTTTATTCACAAGAGGACAAAGCATCCACTCCCCAAAGCAGAACCTGTGCAACAATGGAAGTCCATGAGAGGCTTCTGAAAGAAGATCCCGGTTACAGAGACAGGCAGAATCAGATAGAGGCTCAGATTCAGGAGTATCTTAAGAACAATCCTGAAAGAGACAATCTGATCATCAACATTCCCGTTGTTGTTCATGTGGTTTACAGGACTTCGGCCCAGAATATTTCTGACGCGCAGATACAATCGCAGATTACAGTTCTGAATCAGGATTTCAGAAAGCTTAATCCTGATGTCTCCGGAACTCCTGCGGCTTTTGCGGGACTGGCTGCTGACTGCCAGATAAATTTTTGCCTGGCAACAAGAGACCCTAACGGTAACCCGACAACCGGAATTACAAGAACTGCAACTACACGTACATCCTTTTCATCCAATGATTATGTTAAGAAGGCAAACCGCGGAGGCAAAGACCCGTGGCCGGCATCAAGCTACCTGAACATCTGGGTATGCAATCTTTCGGGCGGATTGCTGGGATATGCTCAGTTCCCCGGTGGCAGTGCCTCAACAGACGGGGTTGTAATCGGCTATAAGTATTTTGGAACTACCGGACAGGCAACATATCCGTTCAACAAAGGCAGAACGGCAACACACGAGATCGGCCACTGGCTTAACCTCAGGCACATTTGGGGAGATGACGGTACCGGCTGTACAGGAAGTGACCTTGTAAGCGATACTCCGAATCAGGGTGGCTACAATGTCGGTTGTCCCGCATTTCCAAGAGTAACTTGCTCAAACGGACCCAACGGGGATATGTTCATGAACTACATGGACTACACCGATGACAGATGCATGTTCATGTTCACAACAGGGCAATCAGGAAGAATGAATGCAACACTCAGCGGAACACGCTCAAGCATACTTTCGTCAAGCGGATGTTCTTCGGCGCTCGTGCAGAACCAAACAGAAACAGACAATACCGAGCTTGCGCAGGCAAATGAATATGCTCTGTTCCAGAACAGTCCGAATCCGTTCAATCCTTCAACGTCAATCAGCTTCAGCCTTCCTGAAGCAGGTAACGTAAGCATAAAGATATTTGACATGACGGGTAAGGAAGTGGAAAGCCTTGTGAGCGGGCAGTACAATGCAGGAAAGCACAGCGTGACGTTTGATGCGGCATCCCTCTCATCGGGAATGTATTACTATAAAATGTCGAGCGGAAACTTCGTAACCATGAAGAAGATGATGCTGATTAAGTAACAAGCAGTGTGCTTTAAACAGAAATCCCCTGCAAATAAAAATTGCAGGGGATTTTTTTGTGCCCGAGATCGGAATCGAACCGATACTGACTTTACAGCCAACAGGATTTTAAGTCCTGCGCGTCTACCAGTTCCGCCACTCGGGCCGCCTTGCTTGATCTCATTTAATTTCAGTAGCAGAATCCGCACGGAGTCTTTCCGAGACTTTCGGCTTCTTCCCGCTTTACCTGATACTTCTCACCTTTACAGCTCTTCATGCCCTTGCATCCGTTCTCAGAGGCATGATATCTTTTCGAATATTTACCTGTGCATATCCAAACGAGTTCTTCCTTGTCAGCATTTCTTTCGGCGCCTGCCTGCGGTATCACAAACCAGCCGGCAAGTAACAGCGGGAACAGCCACAATATAAGTATCTTCTTCATGGCTTTCCTCTTTTAGTTATAACTTATTTGCAAAATTAGTATTGCCCGGTGACTTAAGAAATGACAATAAATCTCCGTGACTTCCACTTATCAGTTGTTCAGGCTGATCGAATACAACATGAGCTCCTCAGTTTCTCCCGGATATGCGGTCATCCTTTCGAAACTCATTCCCAGTTTTGCAAGCAGTTTAGCAGAGCTGAAGTTGTCTTTCCTTGTAATTGCCAGCAACTTCCGGAGCTTGAGATTATTGCGTGCTTCATTCAGAACGGCTTCAGAAGATTCAAACGCATAACCCTTGCCGCAATGCTCGGGAAGGAATGCGAACCCGATATCCGGGAACTCAAGAAAGTCCCGCTTGAACAGTCCGCTGAAACCGATAAGCTGATCACTTCCGCTGAGAGATACTCCGTAAGGGCCGAATCCATGTTGCTCATAAAGGGCAAGCACTCCTGAACGAAGATACTTCTCCGCATCTTCAACTGATCTTACACCCCGGTCGCCGATATACTTAAGCCAGCCTTCAGTGTTCAGAAGCTTTAACGCAAAATCCGCATCGCCGGCATTCAGCTTCCGGAGATGAAGCCTTTCGGTAGAAATAGTATCGCTCATGACTTTGTTCACAGTCACATATGATTTATGTACTCATTGACAAGCCTTGCAATTTCTTCCTTATTGCCATAAAGTCTCTCGCTGAGATCTTTGTCTCCGTAAGCTTTGAGCTGCCTTATGAACCTGTCTATTGTTCCCTTCGGAAAAATGTTCTTCCTCTCAAAGAACTCCCTTTCCTTCTCAAGGGCAATTGCGGATTCAAAACAGGATGACGGCAAGTGTTCAAGTGTCACTGCCTTCGATTTGTTTTCATCCCTGAAAATATTCACGTCAACATAAAGATCCTCCGCGTCTTTGAGTGCACCGGGCGTTTCAAGTCCGCTCTGCGCCGCCATTACTATGCCTGCAAGAAGGTGATAAATGTCCGCCGAGCCGTCAGGCGTCCTTATCTCAATTGTTTGCTTTCCGGGGATGTACGGCACGTCGTATCTTTCATAAGGATTCGCGTCCTTTATCATATTGGTTTTTGCGATCCACCCGAGAGGCACGCGCACAAGTGCCGAACGGTTTGTGTCACCCCAGCAGATATTTGTTGGCGCCTCCTGATGCGGAACAAGTCTGAGATATGATAGCGGCGTCGTGTTTCCGAATGCGGTAAGCGGCTTCGCTTTTCCAAGAAGACCTGCAATGATCTTCTTTGCTGTATCGCTGATTCCGTCCTTTCCGGCCATCTGGCTCACACCCCGCTTCTCTATGAGCATGTGCACATGCATGCCGCTCCCTGCCTTCCCTTCGGTAATCTTGGGTGCGAAACTCACATTCAGTCCGTACTTATGCCCGAGCATGCGAAGGATCCACTTTGCCACTACGATCTGATCCGCCGCATCTTCCGCTTCGACCGGCTGAAATTCTATTTCATGCTGTTCGTAATATTCATCGCCGGAAGTGAAATTGCCGACTTCGGAATGGCCGTACTTTATCTTGCCTCCTGTTTGTGCTATCAGGTTCATTGCTTCGGTACGCAGGTGTTCCCATTTTGCAAAGGGCTGTGAGTTCGTGTATCCCTTCTGATCCTGCGAAGGATACAGTTCGTCCTTCTTCCCGGATACATAAAATTCCAGCTCGCCCATTGCCTTGAATGTCATTCCTGTTGCCCGCTTGAATTCCGTATGTGCCTTGCGCAGAATGTGTTCCGGCGCGCTTTCCAGCGGCTTTCCTTCGCCCGTATAAAACGAGCACAGGAGATCTATGGCAGGTACTTCCGCAAATGGATTAACGAACGCGGTGCGGAATCTGGGGATCACATACAGGTCGCTTGAGGCGGCTTCCACGTAAGAGAACAGGCTCGATCCGTCAACTCTCTCGCCTGTTGCAAGTATTGATTCAAGATAATCGCGGCTCGTTACTACGAAGTTTAACGTCTTCAGTTTTCCGTCTTCTCCGACAAATCTGAAATTCACCATCCTGATGTCGTTCTCATCTATGAACCTGATGATATCATGCCGCGTGAATTCGCTTGAAGGCTTCTTCAGAAATCTGACCAGACGGTTCGGATTTAAAGTGATCTCGTATTCTCTCATGTTTGATTTGGATTTCATATTAGTTCTTGAATGTCAAAAACTCTCACGCCGGGAAAACAGTTAAGCCGGTTCGGCCCTTTCCGGTATTTACAGAAGATCATTACTAAAAGTAATTGAAGA
The DNA here is from genome assembly GCA_019694675.1 of Ignavibacteria bacterium. Lineage (GTDB taxonomy): Bacteria > Bacteroidota > Ignavibacteria > Tepidaquicellales > Tepidaquicellaceae > JADJAH01. The sequence goes on along the minus strand of JAIBBK010000012.1, from coordinate 85,320 downwards.
CCCAGTTGAGGAACTGATCACCCTGATATCTCTGGGAGAAGAAGACCTGCATGCCGTTCCTCATGAGCATGCGGTAGATGTCATCGCTTGATGCTCCCACAACTTTGCTGAAGTCTGTATCGGGAAACATTGCTATGATCGTTCCGATCGTATAAAATCTTAACTCCTTTGAAGTTGCCTTCGCAGGAACCCTCTTTGCAACAGATTTCACTGAATCCCTTGACTGCCGGTCATTCTCCGGCTTTGAAAACAGGCTTGTTGTGTCGGGTCTCATGAGACTGTCGCCTCTGTAAACAGTGAGGTCAAGTCCCGTCTTGCTGTCCCGAAGCCTTATGTCAACGTAGTAAACACCTCCTTCAAACGGGGAACCGCCGTACTTTTTTGAATAATGCAGAAGGGCAAAGGGTTTCAACACAACTATGTTCCTCACGTTGTTATCCTCGAGCATTTCTTCCACATTTCTTTCGGAGAAGATCTTTGTGTAAGAGCTGTAAACTACTGAATCGCTTTCGACAGACCGTAAACTCAGAACAGACAGGTATCTGTCATACTCACTGTTCTCAAAATCCAGGCTGTCAAGTATGAAGGGATCAACTGCCGCCCAGTTAAGGACCACTGTCTGCGGATTGAGCCCGAAGTTAGTGTTGTCTATGCTGTAACTTCTGAGAGCAAGTAGTTTGTCAAAGCTGACAAGGTCGGGATTGTCGGAAGTCCTGAGAGCAATGTCCTCAAGCACCGACTTTGCCGAGTCAGTTACCGCAGAACCAACAGGGTCAACATAGAACAGCTTGTAATCGCCGATGTCCTCGTTCTTAAAGCTCAGCTTCTGAAGCTTCTCACTGTATGAATCGCTCTTAACTATTGCAAGCTTGATCTTGTTCTTTGTAAGATAGTTGCGAAGCTCGAGAATGTTAAGTTCCTCCTCGGTCTGACTGTTCCTCTTTCCTTTCTTCTTTGAAGGTGATTTTTCTGTAGGGAAGTGCCCGAGTACAAATCTTGAGGGATTGTTTGATAGCGCCTGAACCGCAAAGACATCGAAATATCCTTCCACTTCCTCAAAGTAGATCTTCCTGTCGTCATTGGGTTCCGACTTCGCCTCCAGATTATTCAGAAGCCTTCCCACTTCGAAGGTGTCTTCCCTGAACGGCTGTGGATAATAGAAGCTCCAGATCACATTTACAAAGGTCATGACCGCAAGCAAAGCAACTGCGACTGGCTTACGGAATTCAAATGCCTGATTGACGGCAAACGGTACAAACAGCAGTGCATTGATCACAATGTACCGCGAGATCATGTTAGTGCCGCCGGTTCCGAGAATTCCCTGAAGCATGAGAAGAGAAAGCTCCGTGATATTGAACAGAAGTAGTACCTTGGCAGGCGAAATCCCTGGTTCGATCAGAGTTTCAAAGCACTTTTTGAGAGAGAAGAAAGTAGTTACGGGTGCAATGAAGAAGATGAATGTAGGATACTGCACAAGCCTTTGAAAGAAGCCGGCGGTATTGAACTGGTCGAAGATCTTTGTGGTCTCCTTGGCAAAGAAAAAAGCATCACCGTGGTCAACATAATTCTGCATAAGCCACCAGGCTATTGTTGTGAATGATATCATTGATATCAGAGCATTCTTCACAACCCGCTTTGTCAGCTTTCTCTCCTTCAGTGCATCAAGAAGTACGATCAGCACCAAAGTCGCACTGAACAGCCAACCCTCGTAGCGGAATCCGTTTGAAAAAGCAAATGAGAACGAGCTCAGGAATAGAAAGACCGTCTGACTGCCTCCGAACTTCCACTTCATGTAGAAATATATGCCCGCTACAACAAAGAAAAAAAAGATCGATTCAGGCAAACCGGAAATGCTGAGCCAAACCTGAAATGGAAAGACGCAAAAGATAAGCGATGAAAAGAATGCAGTCTTCCTGTCAAATGCCATCTCGGCGCACTTGTAGAAGAGAGGAACGGTCAGAGCAGAGAATATGATATTCACGGCAAGTGAAGCAACAAACAGGTCGCCAATAAACTTCATCATTATGCCGTTGAGCCAGAAGTGAGGTGTGAGCCAGACACCTGAATTCACAACCGGATTCTGAAGCCACTCAAATGACTTCACTGTTCTGCAGTAGTCATCAGCAGAGAGCCACCTGTAGCCGGAGGAAAGAACTATGAACTGAAACGCGAACTTCAGGACCAGCAGAACGGTAATCTGAAGAGCCGTGCCTGACCAAAGGGCCGAGTTCCTGAATGAAAATGCTCTTGCGTCTTTGCCGGTGATTAGTGTATCCTGCTCCAATCAGTTCAAGTAATTAGTTGTTTGTTTCCCTGTGAAGCTTGATCCTGAACTTCGTTCCCTTGCCCGGTGCAGTCTCAATAAGCAGAAGTTTGCCTCTGTGATAATCTTCAATAATGCGCTTTGAAAGACTGAGCCCGAGTCCCCAGCCCCTCGTCTTCGTTGAATAGCCCGGCCTGAAAACATCCTTTCTGAACTTCGGGTCGATCCCTTTGCCGTTATCCGAGACATCAATATTGACTTCGCCGTTTGCACCGGATATGCTGAACAGGATCTTTCCGTCCTTTCTTTCCATTGCGTCTATCGAGTTCTTCATAAGGTTTTCGATCACCCATTCAAACAGGTCCCTGTTGATCTCGGCATTCACATCTCCGGCACTCTTTATATCGACAATCACTTTCTTTGTGACTTTGCCGTCGGCGCCTACAAGGGTCGGAATCCTTTTCTCAAAATAAGCTGCAACTTTCTCGATCACGCCGGCTACATTTTCCCTGTCAAGTTTCGGCTGTGAACCGATCTTTGAGAATCTACCGGCAATCTTATTAAGCTTCTCGAGATCATTGCTTATCTCATTTGTGATCTCCTGAAGTTCCTGCGTCTGAGGCTGTGTGTTCCTCAGCATCTCTGCCCACCCGAGAAGTGATGTAAGCGGAGTGCCGAGCTGATGTGCGGTCTCCCTCGAGAGTCCGACCCATATGTTGCTCTGCTCGGTTCTCTTGATGTAAGAAAAACCTATGTATCCGAGCAATATGAAAAATGTCGCTATCACAACCTCAAATACCGGCAGCATCTTCAGCTCGGTTACAAGATCCGACTGACCGTAATGAACATAATTCAGGATGATTGAGTCTTTATACGATACAACTATCGGCGGATTGATCTCGGCCATTTCCCTGGCTTTCTTAAGAAGTATTGCAGTTGCCTCTTCGGTTGTGAGCGTAGAATCGTACTCGACGTTCTTGGTAAGGATCACTTCCTTTCTTTCGCGGTCGGTTGCGATTATGGGAAAGTCTATCTGCGGAATAATCTGATCAAAGATGAAGCCGTATTCGCCCGATGAGTTTTCGTCATTTGCAAGATACTCCATAGACTTTGCATAAAGTGCGGCGATGTCCCTCTCACGTTTCTCGATCTTCTTTGCAAGAACCTGCGTGTAAAACAGCACCGCCAGGGCAATAAGAACCCCCGCGACTACTAGAGCCACCTTTATGTTCAGTGAGCCGAATTTGTTCATTAAGCTATGAAGTTCGTTTTAATATATTGTAATCGTCCGCATATTTAAACCGAATAATTCTTGTCTAACAAGGTACTTGCGCTTATCCTGATGTTCGCTCTCGTGATTGCAAGCTCGGCGATTTCGCTGATGCTCGGTTCCGTCAGCATTCCGTTCCCGGAACTGCTTTCCGCAATCAGCGGAAAGAGCGCTCAGTATTCTCAGATCATTCTCAATATCCGTTTGCCCAGAATACTGAATGCCGTTCTTGTCGGAGCATGCCTTTCATGCGCGGGTATGATCCTTCAGGCAGCTCTGCGAAACAACCTTGCCGAGCCGGGGCTCCTGGGGATCTCTGCCGGCGCGGGACTCGGAGCCATAATCGTATTTCTCATTCCGTCACTTTTTTCCTTCTCACTGCTTATGCCTGCGGCTTTTGTATTTGCGATAGGATCTACTGCGCTGATCTTTGCAATTGCCTCTGCGCTTGCAAACAGGCAAACGGGTTTTGTATCCGCTAATACTATAATTCTCACCGGCATTGCCCTGAGCGCACTCATATCTGCAGTTAACGGCTTTCTTATGCTGGTTGCCGGAAGCTCGCTTACACAAATACTGTACTGGCTGAACGGCGGCTTGTCGGGACGTGGCTGGAATGAACTTGTGCAGGCGTTGCCTTTTGCAGTTGCAGGCATAGCAATTTCAATCGGCATCTCAAAAGACCTTAATGTCATGAATTTCGGAGAGGAAATGTCTCTGGCTCTGGGACTCGACATCTCCCGGTTCCAGAAACTTGCAATTCTCGCGTCATCTCTGCTTGCGGCTTCGGCAGTTTCTGTGGCGGGAATTGTAAGCTTCGCAGGGCTCATCGTCCCAAACCTCACCCGGCTTCTCATCGGTAATGACTACAGATACTCAGTGCCGTGTTCCGTGCTGGCAGGCGCGGCATTCATGGTTATCTCCGATACTATTGCAAGGAACCTTACCGCACCGGCGGAGATCCCTTTGGGCATTGTCACTTCATTCATAGGCGCCCCCGTTTTCATCTGGCTCATGATGAGGTCTTCACGCAATGCAAAAGCCTGACAGGACAAATATATGAACAGTGAATTGAATACATCGGACATGACAGATACGATTACGGCAATTGCAACTCCTCCCGGAGAAGGCGGCATTGCAGTTTTAAGATTGTCCGGCAAGGGATCGTTTGATATAGCCCGCAAGGTCTTTTACCGGGATAAGGACCTTGCGCACGGATTCGATGCGGCACTTGCAGAATCACACACGGTTCATTTCGGCTATATTTCAGGCAAGGGAGGACTCCTTGACGAAGGGCTTCTTACTCTGTTCAAATCCCCTCATTCTTACACCGGCGAAGACGTTGTTGAAATTTCATGCCACGGCGGTTCTTTCATCGCTTCGAAACTTCTTCAAACTCTGATCAGCTCAGGGGCACGCCTTGCAACTCCGGGTGAATTCACCAAGAGGGCGTTTCTGAACGGAAAGCTCGACCTGTCTCAGGCGGAGGCAGTTGCGGATCTCATAAGGTCCAAAACGGAATCAGCGCATGCATCATCCCTCAGACAGCTTGAAGGAGAGTTGTCCGGATTCGTGAAGCAGGCCAGAGCGGATCTGATTCGCATTACATCGCTTGTAGAGCTTGAGCTTGACTTTGCGGAAGAAGGACTTGAGTTTGTCGGTAAAGAAGAGATCATCAAACTCATTGAAACTCTTTCGCAGAGGATCAGGGAGATGATTTCAACATACATTGCCGGAAAGATAATCCGTGAAGGTGTTACGCTCGTGATTGCAGGCAAGCCGAATAGCGGGAAGTCATCCCTGTTCAATAAACTGCTTGCACAGGACAGGGCAATTGTCAGCGGAATTCCCGGAACTACAAGAGACTATCTCGAAGAAAGCGTAGTGATTGAAGGAGTGCTGTTCCGGCTCACCGATACCGCAGGGATAAGATCTTCGGGAGATGAAATTGAATCCGAGGGAATTCAAAGGAGTTTCAGGAAGATCGCAGACGCAGACCTTACATTGTATCTTATTGATTCTCAGACAACCGGCGAAGATCTGAAGTCGGAATTGCAGAATTTCAGGGGAAATGTTTCCGGAACAAATTCCATACTCGTGTTCTCAAAGTCGGATCTCGGCGGAAAAGCCGGACATCCTGACGGAGTCAGTGTTTCTGTCTATGACGATGCTTCTGTCAATGATCTGAAAAAGATCATGAAAGAGAAGGCCTTCGAAAGAGGAGTTAAGGTAAATTCATCAGAGATCGTCTTAACGAACTTCCGCCACAAGCAGTGTCTTGAGAGTGTCCTTGCTTCGCTTGAATCTGCCTCGCGCTCGGCGGAAGAAGGCATGAGCGGTGAGTTCGTTTCAGTTGACCTTCGTTCCGCAATGAGCCACCTCGGCGAGATCACCGGCGAAGTGACAAACGACGAGATACTCAACAACATTTTCAGCTCGTTCTGTATCGGCAAGTGATCTGTGCGGCAGATCTGTCAGCTGCATTCAAGGTCGAGCACTTCAATTGTTCTGTCATAAAACATCTTTGCCCGCTCGGGTGTACTTCCTATGCTGACCGCACCCAGCTTGCCAAACTCTGACAAAGCCCCCATCAGATGAAATACAGTCCCTTCCTGCATTGCGCCGTCGTACATGATTCCGTGGTACATTGACAGCTCGATCAGTTCATCAGGTGCAAGTCCTTTGTATTTGTCGCTCTGAAGATTGTCGGATGCAAAATAGTATCTCTTGTTCCCGCTCGCCGTTATGTATGCGCCCGTTTCATCTTCGTATTTTCCGTTTGTAAGGAACTGCATCATCATGAACGGATGCGTCGTTCCGCCCTTCCTCAGATTGATCTCAATTGCATAGTGTTTCCATGATCCGTCATCCTGCCTGACAGAAATGAAGTCAATTGCGAATCTTCCGAGCGCGCCTTTCTTTGAAAGCGCAAGTGCCACCTTCCTTCCCGCTTCGGCAAGGGCCGGCGCGTACGCTTCATCTGCAGGAAACACGGCTCCCATATAGGTCTGCCCGTCATCACCTCCGAGAAGCTGATCATGAGTACTGTCGATCCTTACATTCTCCTTTGCCCCTATGACGCATTGGACGGAAGGAGATGTCTTGATCTCTCCTTCAAGAAATATCTCCACGATACCTTGCATCTCCGTGAACTTTGCGTAGAACTCGTCACAGCTCATATTCTTTGCAACGGGCTTCGTGCATTCGTCAAGCGTTGCAAGGATCTTCTGTTCCATATCTTCACCGTTCCCGAATTCGGGATACCGGTACATTGCATTTCCCTCTCCGCTGAATCCGTCATTCATTTTGATGACGCACTTTCTGAGGCCGGGATATTTTTGCCTGAGCTTTGCAAGCGCCTCAGCCACATCCTTCTTGTTCTCAAGGTTCTCCATGCCGTCAGGCAGGTCAATGCCGCACTCGCGGAATGTGATCCGCGCTCCTGATTTTGATCCGAGGTAGAACATTGACGGATCGGTTCCGAAGAGCGGAATGCCTAGTCTCACGGCAAGTGTCTTCTCCAGAGGCGTGATATTATAACATGTAAGATGTGTTGAAGCGGGATCTGTGATCAGCTCCTTGATCTTGCTTATAAGCCTGGGCCTGTTAAGTATCTTTTCCGTCAGCGGCTTTTGCGAAAGGTCATTACAGCTCAGCATGGTCAGTCTCTTTCTTGCATGATGTCCCGTTATTCCCTGAAGAAGATGAAGATAGTAGTCTATAATTACGTCGGAAAAAGGAATGCTTGAAATGTAAACAACCTTTGTGCGCGGCATTCTGAGAAGCATGAGCAAACACAACAGCCGTTCCTCGTAGTGAACAGCACCCTTGATCCTTGAGAACAGCTCCATGTCAAGCGTAAGCGACGGCACAATCACAACAGTCCTCGGCGCGTTCTTATCGGGAAAGATATGCTCGTACTGGTAGAAGATCCCCTTCTGATATTTTTCGAAAAGTTCATTCTCCTCCTTAGATCCTGGTTCGGGACCGGGAGGAAGAGGATTGAAAAGTCTGTTCAGTGTATCTCCTTTAGATGGCATTGATGGCATGCGTGAGTATTTGCTTTTTGGATTGGGCAAGATAATGATGATTTACAACAAACATAATATACTTTCTCAATGACATGACAGCAATTGTTTCAATGCCCGGATGCGCGAAAACTGTGAAGCCCCTTTCAATCGTGGAGAAGAATTGCCGCGGCTTTAGCCCGAGCAAGTTCATAAAAATCTGTTCGCATTCTCAATGTGCAGATTTTGTCGAATTGTATTAGTAACCTAAATGAGATAAGTTGCAGTCAAATTTATGAAAGACATTCGAACGGGCATCGGCTATGATGTTCACAGATTTGCAGAAGGCAGGAAGCTGATGCTTGGCGGCGTTGAAATCCCTCACACAATGGGGCTTGAAGGCCATTCTGACGCGGATGTTCTTCTTCATTCGCTCTGCGATGCCCTCCTCGGCGCCGCAGGGTTTGAGGATATCGGGCATCAGTTTCCGAACACTGACAACAGGTTCAAGGACATTTCAAGCTTACTTCTTCTGAAAAGCACTATGGAACTGCTGACAAACTCTGGCTGGCATGTTGTGAATACAGACAGCGTGGTCATACTCGAGGCTCCGAAGATCTATCCCTTCATACCGCAGATGAAATCGGAGATAAGCGCAGTTGTAAATTGCGCAAATGTTTCCGTCAAAGCCACAACATCAGAGGGACTCGGCTTTGCCGGGAAAGGAGAAGGCTGTTCGGCCTACTCAACTGTGCTAATAGCAAAGTAACATCCGCCTGCCTGATGGAGATACTTCAGAATATAGATGCATGGCTCTTCAGCCTCATCAACATAGGCCTTGCTAATCCTTTGACCGACCGGCTGATGCCGTTCATTACGGAGCGTGACAACTGGTTCATATTCTATGTGCTCATCTGGCTTTACCTTTTTATCAAAGGAGGAAGAACAGGCAGGATCTCAGCCATAATGATACTTCTTCTGATTCTGTTTTCGGATCAGGTCTCCGACAATCTGCTGAAGCCGCTGTTTGCAAGGATTCGGCCCTGCCACGTGATTCCCGGCGCAAACATACTGGCAAACTGCTCCGATGCGTTTTCGTTTCCGTCAAATCATGCTGTCAATAATTTTGCGGCCGCCGCGATGTTCTCACACTTCTATCCGAAGATGAAATGGTTCCTTTATCCGGGTGCAGCAATAGTAGCGCTGTCAAGGGTCTTCTGCGGCGTCCACTATCCGTTTGACATCATCGGAGGCGCGCTCATCGGAATTGCCTTTGCAAAGTTGTTCATTCTTGCATGGGAATTTGCCGATGCAAAGCTTTCCGGAAATGATCCGTCCGGCGGTTCACCTCAGAAAGAGGAAACAGCATAAGATGAAGAGGACGCTTCCGCTGATGCTGATGTCCGGGGTGTTATACGGACTTGCATACCCGCCCTTCGACCTTCATCTGCTCATATTCGTATCGCTTTCAATCTTACTGCATATTATCGTCAGCGCGGGGTCATTGCGGGGTGTGCTTGCAAGAACTTACTTTGTCTTTTTCACTGCAAGCCTCGTTGCTATTTCCTGGATCTCCATGAGCGGTATGCAGGAGAATGCCGACAGGTTCCTCATTATTGCAGGCATTGCAGTGCTTTTCGTATATCCGATGTTCTTCCTGCCTGCGGCCGGTTTCACATACTTTGTTCACAAAAGTCTGGAGAAAAAGAATCTTGGAACTCTCGCGCTTGCAGTCTTTCCGTTCCTATGGACGGGTTTCGAATATCTTTCCACATGGGGACAGATCACTTTCCCGTGGCTGCTTGCAGGCAACTCGCAGACATATCTGAACGGCAAGATCCAGTTCATTGAATACACAGGGGTTTACGGACTTTCTTTCTGGATTTCCGCTGTGAGTGTTCCGCTCTATCTGGCCGGAAGATGCATTCTTTCCGGCAAGTCGTATATAAGAGCGATCGCGTACTTCGCCGCCGCCGTATTGATCTACTTCATTCCCGATCTTGTCAATCCTGCAGGAAAGACGAGTTACACCGAAACGAAGCAGATCAATACAGGAGTGATTCAGCCGAACGTCAATCCGTGGGAGAAGTGGGGCGGAAAGCAGAGAGAGCTCATAGATGAATATGCCGTGATGATCCGTGAGATCCATTCAAAGGACAGTGCTCTTCAGCTAATTGTATTGCCGGAGACAGCATTTCCGTTTTACTTCAGGGAATTCTTCTTTGAGAATTCGTACATGAAGATCAAAAGACTATGCGACAGCATCAATGTCCCGTTGCTGATCGGCACTCCCGATCTTGAATATTACGATTCGACTGAAACAGCGCCGAAGGATGCGAGGATCAGAAAGCAGACCGGCGCAAAATACGATACCTATAATTCCGCAGTGCTCTTTGAGGCGGGAAAAGACAAGTCAACTTACGATATCTATCACAAGGTAAAACTTGTTCCGGGAAGCGAAAGAATGCCTTATCAGGAGCATGTTCCGTTCATCAAGAATCTGATCGAGTGGGGGGTCGGACTCGGGAGTTGGCAGATCGGAAAAGATACGATCTTGTTCAGGCTCGGAGGCGAAGACAAATTCAATGCAGCTATCTGTTACGAGTCGGTGTTTCCGGGATTCTTCGCGGAGTTTGTAAAAAGGGGAGCGGGCTTCTCTGTGATAATCACTAACGACGGGTGGTGGGGAGAGCTTGCAGGAACGCATCAGCACAGCAGATATGCGGTGCTGAGAGCTGTTGAAAACAGAAGATGGATAGTCAGATGCGCAAACACAGGGATCTCATCTTTCATTGATCCGTACGGAAAGATCCATGACGAAACTCAGATAAACACTATGGCAATGATCACCGGGAAGATCGGTTACATTGATGAGAAGACATTCTATACATTGCACGGTGATGTGTTTGCGGATGCCTGCCTGTGGTTCAGCGCATTTGCCGTACTGCTCTCGCTCTTTGCAAGGGCATTCAGCCCCAGAGTCCCCGGCCGCCGTCCTTAGAGGAGTCCTTGTTTATTTCTTCGTTGAGCTTTATCAGGTCCTTTGAGATGAGAGCAAGTTTTCTTTCTATGAATGTGCTTGCCCCGGCCGATTGGAGTTCCGCAGACAGGTTCACTTCCAATGCCTTTCTCATTGAATCCGGAGGTATGGGGAAAGTGATCTTCTTTTCAAGACTTGCATAAGGCTCGTTGATCCTTTCAGCAAATTGATCCGCAATCCTGAAACTCAGCAGTGCGTCCTCTCCTTCTTCCGCAAGTGATTCCGGAGTGAAGGCGCCGACCCCTCTCAGCTTTATGATCTTGCCCTTTGCTACAGCCTTCCGAAGCAACTTGCTGAGTGCCCTGCAAATTCCTGATGCTTCTTTGTATGTGAATTCCCCTGAAGCGGTAAGTCTTTCCGTTATCCTCTGCGATGTTGCAAAGTAGTTCTCACTTGCTGTCTCTGGCGGTGAAATATATCTCACTTCAATGAAAGGCGGATGAACAGTGAAACTTCCGTCAAGATTGTCGGCAAATGACATCTGATGCTTCCTGCTTATGATCGTCCCGAGAGGTTCCAGCGAGAACGGTATGCCTTTGGATACATCCGATACTGCAACTTCTGCGATCAGCTCAATTGCCTTATCGCAGGACTTGGTCTTCAATCCGGTTTTTCGGGAAAGGCGCTGTGCTAGCTTCTCAGAGTTCATTGATCAAAATAGCTGAGTTAACATTTCAGCAAGTTCTTCGAGATATTTTCTGTCCGTCTCGCCGAAGTTTGCGGGATAGCCGCTGTCAACATCAATTACTCCGGCCACTCTGCCGCCGGAGATGATCGGGACAACTATCTCCGATCTTGAAAGAGAGTCGCAGACGATGTGTCCCGGAAACTTGTCCACATCGTCAACTATCACTGTCCGTTTCTCCGAGGCCGATGTTCCGCAAACTCCTTTCCCGAACCGGATCCTCGTGCAGGCAGGCCGGCCCTGAAACGGACCAAGCACTAGTTCACCGGGATCACTTTGCGAAGTCAGGTAAAATCCGATCCAAAGGTAGTCTTCGAAAGTGTGCTTGAGCAAAGATGAAATGTTGGCGAGGTTTGCCACAAGATCTTTTTCGTCGCTTATCAATTGCCTTGCCTGCGCAATGACAGTTCTGTATGCCTCCTCACGCGGCATGCCTGATGTGCTGACAACTCCGATCGCCATTTTATTAATGTTTGTTTGCCTTTGATATTATCACAGCATCTTCTCGAATTCTGACTCGTCTATAACCTTTACGCCAAGCGACTTTGCCTTATCGAGCTTGCTGCCCGGGTCTGCACCGGCAAGTACATAGTCTGTCTTCTTGCTCACCGAAGAACTGACTTTGCCTCCTCCGCTTTCGATCAGCTCCTGCGCCTGCTCACGCCTGTACTTTTCAAGCGTTCCGGTAAGCACAAATGTCCTGCCTTTGAAGTTCTCGTTTGATGCAACTGATGCTGACTTCTCCTTCTTAAGGCAGATGCCCGCTTCTCTGAGTCTCTCAATGAGTGCGGAGCTTCTCCTGTCATTCAGGTAGGCGTGGATGCTTTCTGCTATCTTTGGCCCGATCTCGTTCACCGACCGGATCTCTTCAAGCGAAGCCGACCTCAGAGCATCAATGTCACCGAATGCATCTGACAGCACTTTCGCAACCCTCTCACCCACATGCCTGATTCCCAAACCGAACAGCACTTTGTCGAACGGCTTCTTCTTCGATCCCTCGATCCCTTCAAGTATGTTGTCTATGCTCTTCTCGCCGAAGCCCTCGAGTTCTATCAGCTCATCCCGGTGATCCTTCAGCCGGTAGATGTCTGAAACGTCTTTCAGGTAGCCCCTTCCAATGAATGTTTCAAGTATGCTTTCACCAAGCCCTTCGATCTCCATGGAATTTCTTCCGACAAAGTGAATGAACCTTCCGATGTTCTGTGCGGGGCATTCGTAATTCACGCAGTAGTAGTAAACCTCGTCCTCCGGCTTCTCAAGTTTGTGTCCGCAGACAGGGCATACCTTGGGAAGGGGATATGGCTTTGAACCCGGTGAGCGTTTGTCTTTCAGAACCTCAGTAACTTTGGGTATCACATCTCCGCCTTTTTCGATCTTCACATAATCGCCTTCCCTAATGTCCTTTCTTTTGATCTCGTCAAAGTTGTGCAGAGTGGCCCTGGAGATAGTGGAACCCGCGAGGAATACGGGCTGCATTATCGCAACCGGAGTAACGGCTCCGGTCCTGCCGACCTGCAGTACTATCTTCTCAAGTTTCGTTACAGCTTCCTTTGCCTTGAATTTGTAAGCAATGGCCCATCTCGGAGATCTTGAAACTGTGCCGAGAGTTTCCTGCTGTGTCAGCGAATTGACCTTTACCACAACTCCGTCGATCTCATAGGGAAGCCCGTCGCGCTCTGCCTCAACGCTGTCACAGAATTTTTTTACTTCATCAATGTTCTTAGCGCAGGCATATTTTGCGTTGACAGGGAATTTGAGTTTCTTAAGAAGAGAGATGCCGTCGAGGTGTGTGGAAAGTCTTGCCTGTGAAGTGAAAATGTAATAGGCAAAGAAATTCAGAGGGCGTCCTGCTACCTGCCTTGAGTCTTTGAGTTTCAGAGTTCCGGCCGCCGTGTTTCTTGCATTGGCAAAAAGTTTTCCGCCCTTTGCTTCCTGCTGTTGATTTATTCTGAGGAAATCATCCTTCTTAATGAACACTTCACCTCTGACTTCTGCATCGCTGATCTTCGCATCCGGGAAATTCAACGGGATAGAGCGGATCGTCTTGATGTTTTGAGTGATGTCATCGCCCTTGAATCCGTCGCCGCGGGTTGCGGCGGAGATAAGCCTGCCGTTTTCATATACAAGCGATACGGCAATTCCGTCGAACTTCAGCTCGCATGCATACTCGTATTTTTCTCCACCGAGAATGTTCCTCACTCTGCTGTCAAAGTCATTGAGCTCTTCGAAATTGTATGAGTTTGAAAGCGACAGCATTGGGATCCTGTGTTCGATGGTTCTGAACTCTTTGGCGGGTGCACCGGAAACTCTTTGCGTAGGGGAGTCCGGCGTGACAAGTTCCGGAAACTGCTTTTCAAGATCGGAAAGTTCTTTGAAGAGCATGTCATATTTGTAATCGTCTATGTCCGGTTCTGCAAGAACATAGTACTTATAGTCCGCATCTGCGATCTTATCGCGGAGGATGCGCGCCTTCTTCCTTATTTCTTCTGTCACCATATTGTGTAGGGATGAGAATTCAGTGAAGCGGTTCAGTGACGCAGGTCCGGTTGTCCAAGTTCAATCGGACTACCGGAATACACCGTCAGGCGTTACTTTCACTTTCCTTACGGCCTTAGTGTCAAACTCAACCGGATTGCCGTTCAGCATGGCTTCAAAACTCTTTGTGTTTCCCGTAGTGATGTGAAAAGATCTCTTTGCCTTGAAGGTCTTCGTTTGTCCTTCGTCATATATCACTTTCTTTGGATTGTCATAATTAAGCGAATCCGTCACAACGTAAATCTCACCGTAAGCCAGCGCTTTGATGGTTAAAGTGAGTGAGTCCTTCGCAGCCGCCTTCAGACTGTCGTTTGCCTTCTTGATGGAATCGCGGATCTCCTCGGGTGTCTTTTTCTTTAAAAGTCTTTGCTCCTGTTCCTTCACCACTTCGCTGAAGTCCTGACGGACTATCTCGGTGTTGTCTTTCTTATTGTCAAAGAACAGCGCGTTGACAAGCAGATAAAGGCCGAACAAAATAAGCAATCCTATCAGGATCAGAGCAACGTTTCTGAACACGGGCGACGCAAGAAGGTTCAGCGAATTCTTCTCTGCTTCAATCTGAACAGAAGTCTTCTTTACGGGATGGTCTCTCACTATCCTGACCTTGTTTCCCGTTTCCGGCAGATCGAGGTATGCTTCTTCGGTGCTTTCCCTTCCCGGCTCCTGAGTTTCCTTCGGCGCTTCCTCCTCTTCATCAGCCACTCCGGGAAGTACTTCTTCTTTAATATCCTCTTCTGCATCGGATTCAGCCGGAGAGCTTGCCTGCATTCCTGCAGAGGCACGTCCCGGGTCGGCCGGAAATTTCTGTTTGTACTTTCCGCTTCTTGCCAGGTCGTAATCAAACAGCACTTCCTCAACATCCAGGTCAAGGCATGCTGCATATTGCTTTATGAATGCCCTGATATAAGTCTGCGGCTGAAACGTGAAGTCACCGTTCTCAATATTCTCAAGAACGGAAATGTTTAGTCGTGTCTGCTGGGCAATGCTCTTTAAAGATATGTCCTTCTGCTCCCTGATTATCCTCAGGTCCCGCGCAAATTCATTTAGCATCTAAGCTGTATGGGAATAATTTCTGCAAAAATACCTCAAATGCCAAAAAGTTTAAAGTTGAAAGTGTGGAATAAATTGTCTGAAATCCGGTTTGCGGAATCTCGGAGCGGAGTTATGCGATTCTGAGCCGTACTTTTCGGAATGGATAACAGATATGAACCCTGCCTGAGAGTGTTCCTGTGTTCTTCAGGCATCCTTAGAATCGCAAAGATCAGATCATTCACGGCATTTCCGGCATTTGCGCCTCCCGAAATTAATTTACATGCAAAGGCATTATCTGTATATTGAACACAAAATTCCCGAAAGGCATACCCGTATCAACTCTGACGCACTCTTTTTCGGAGCACACCCCGACGATGTGGAACTCAATTGCGGCGGCACGCTCATCAGTCTTGTGAATGCAGGAAGGAAGATCGTCATTGCAGATCTTACACGCGGCGAACTAAGCACCAGAGGCACTTTGAGAATAAGGGAAAAAGAAACGCGTGCTGCATCCGAAGCCATGGGAATCTCATTCAGGGAAAATCTCGGACTGAGGGACGGCGGCATCAAAAACGACGATGCCTCAAGACTGAAGATTGTAAGAGTGATCAGAAAACACAGGCCTGATATAGTTTTTGCACCTTATCCTCATGACAGGCATCCTGACCACATTCACGCAGGAGAACTTATCCGCGATGCAGTGTTCCTTTCGGGTTTGGAGAAGATCGTAACGGCCGGGCTGAGATCACACAGGCCTTCAAGAACCTTTTATTACAGAAGCGCCTCTGATATTCCCGTGAGTTTCGTGTTTGACATTTCCGGCACCTTTGATAAGAAGATCGAAGTTCTGAAATGCTACCGATCTCAGTTCCATGATCCGCAAAGCGGTGAACCTGAGACATTCATAAGTTCAAAACTGTTCTGGCACGAGATCGAATCACGCGCAAGGCATTTCGGATTTAAGATCGGTGCGGAGTTTGGCGAGCCGTTCTGCTGCTTTGAAACCCTGAAGGGCGGTCCGGCAACTGTTTTCAGTTTATAGAATATTCAAATAAATCAAATAACATCAACAAGGAGAAAGAATGAACCCTTCACAAATGCAGGGAATGCTTAAGCAGGTGAAAAAGATGCAGGAGAAGATGGATAAGATCCAGGCTGAACTGGAAAGCAAGTCCGTTACTGAAGAATCCGGCGGAGGCATGGTAAAGGTCACGGTCAACGGCAAGAGCATGGTGACCAGGATCGAAATGGAAAAAGACATCATCAATCCGGAAGATCCGCAAATGCTCGAGGACCTGCTGATTGCGGCTGTGAACAAGGCACTCGAAAGCGCAGGCAAAATGGCAAATGATGAGATGTCAAAAGCTACTGCAGGAATGATCCCGAATATTCCGGGGCTTGATCTGTCGAAACTGTGAGCGCACGGATCGCAGATGCTTAATGTATCCGATGCTCTTGAGAATCTTATTGACGAGTTTGCAAAGCTTCCGCAGATAGGCAGGAAGACTGCGCAGAGGCTTGCCATGCATGTGACGAGAATGCCGGCTGAGGATGTGGAGAGGTTCTCTCACGCGCTGACCGAGATAAAACGAAAACTCAGGTTTTGCAGTGTTTGCTGCAACATTTCCGAAACTGAGGTTTGCAGGATCTGTTCATCGCCGTCGAGAAGTTCCAGTGTGATATGCGTGGTTGAAGAGCCGCAGGACCTGCTTGCTGTTGAAAAGGCAAATGAATTCAAAGGAAAGTATCACGTGCTACACGGCATCATCTCGCCGCTTGACGGAATCGGGCCGGACGATATTAAGATCAGGGAGCTTATCGCAAGGCTTGGTAATGACACTGAGAGTAAGATCGATGAAGTGATACTTGCATTGAATCCCACAGTTGAGGGTGAAACTACAATACTCTACATCACAAAGCTGATAAGGCCTCTCGGAATAAAAGTGACAAGGATAGCACGGGGGATCCCGATCGGAGCGGATCTTGAGTTTGCCGATGAAGTGACCATTGCAAAGGCAATTGAAGGAAGAGTGGCCGTCTGAGTATGAGCGGAGAATGGTTCGAGAAATGGTTTTCAAGCAAATACTATCTTGAGCTTTACAGCCACAGGGATGAAGAGGATGCGCGGTGGATAATAAATCTGCTTCAGAGAAATGTTCATCTGCCAACTTCATCCAAAGCCCTGGATATTGCCTGCGGGGCCGGAAGGCACTCGCTTGAACTCGCAAGGAGAGGCTACAATGTCACCGGCTTTGACCTTTCGGAATACCTGATCAGGATGGCCCGGCGGGAATACGCAAGGTCGAATGAAAAGGGAATGAAACTTAAATTCCTCAGGAAGGATATGAGACGTTTCAGCTTTAACGGCTCGTTCGACATTGCCATGAACATTTTCACAAGCTTCGGCTACTTTGAAGATGACGAAAGCAACTTCATTGTCTTTCGTAATGCGGCAGATTCCCTGAGGACAGGCGGATATTTCCTCTTTGACTTTCTCAACAGGGATCACTTGCTCAGGAATATAGTCCCGCTTTCGACCGCCAGAAAAGGCAGGTACAGCATCACTCAAAAGAGAAAGATCGAAGACGGCTTTGTAAAGAAGCAGATAGTTATAAGGGACGGAAAGGTAAATGCCGGGTTTGAAGAGAAGCTGAAACTTTACTCCCCGGATGAGATCCAAAAGGCGATGCTGAAGTTTGGGCTGAAGCCGTTTGCTGTTTACGGAGATTATTTCGGAAATAAGTTCAGCAAGAGTAAATCACAGAGGTTTGTTGTATTTGCGCAGAAATCTTAATATAGCAGTACTGCTGATGCTTGCCGGAGTCTCTTCCTGCGGATTGTTTGATACGAGGGATGTGCAGACTCCTTCTCAGCCAAGGTCAACTTTTCAGCAGCCCACTTCTCCCGATATTGTCCTGTCAAACCTCAACTTTGCAATTGCAGAGAAGAACGTTGACAACTACATGCGCTGTTTTGTTGACACGGCTTTTTCCTCCCGCAGGTTCAGATTCATACCCGATGCCGTTTCATCTTCCTCGTATCCGGTTTTCATAGGCTGGGATCTTTCCGATGAAAGAATTTACTATAACAATCTTGTCTCACTCACCGGCGAAAGCTCGTCTTCCAATCTGTTCCTCTCAAATCTGACGCTCACTTCAGGAATAGATTCGGCGGTGATTGATTCCGACTACATACTGGTCTTCGATCACAACAGGCAGAATCTCGCAAAGGTCTCCAACGGCAAACTACGTTTTATCATGTCGCCCGACAGCCGGAGCCTTTGGTCAATTCACTCATGGCAGGATTTCCTTGTTGCATCGGGAGATACGACCTGGAGCTACATCAAGGCAAACTTCATAAACTGATGCATGTGATGACGAAGCGCCTAACAAAGATACTGCCGTTCATTATCACGGGCCTTTGCGCTTTGATGGTCAGTTCATGCGACAACATCTTCTCACCGAAGCTCGACCTCAGTACGCCGACATCAATTCTGACTGATCAGAAAACGATCGAAGGCGTTTACCAGAATTTCAAATACGCTTACACATTCAAAGACTCGACAGTTTACGGAAATCTCCTTGCGGAAGATTTTGTCTTCACCTACCGCGATTATGAATCGGGCTTTGATGTATCCTGGGACAGGGCTACGGAGATGAGGACAACTTACGGGCTTTTTACAAACGCGCAGAAACTTGAAGTGGTGTGGAACAACATAATATTTCAGGGCGGCGATTCCCTGGTTCAGAACGTGAAGAGAAGTTTCAATCTAACCATCACATTCAATCCGAGTGACGTAGTTCGGCTGAACGGATTTGCCGATATGACATTTTCAAGGCCTTCTACGGAAGAAGTCTGGAAGATCCTTCGCTGGCGCGACGAGAGCTTCTGATCAGTTCACCATGAACTTCGATTTGAGGTCGCTAATATAGTACTTCTGGTAACGGTCGGCCTTGTTCACAAGATAGTCAATGATCAGGTTGAGCGCTTCATCAGGGATCCTGTGGTCATTTATCTTTTCATTGAACTCCGCCTTCACACTTTCGGCATCTGCTGTCATCACAAGCGAATCCACATCCTTGTCAGTATGGATGTTTGCCCTGTTTGTGTACTTGTAGATGTCGTCAAACATCTCCACGTAATATCCGTTTATATCTGAATCAATGTTCCATGTCTTGTAAAATATCCTCACCGGAAACTTATCCGCTTCCTGAAGATCATAGATCATCGTCTTCTTACTTCCGAGCCAGGATGAAAGATCTTCGGATTTCACAACCCTCTTGATAATGAACTGCTTCATCTTCTCGATGTTGTCGTTGTCGTTTCTGACGCATCCGTGGGAGAGGCTTCTCCTTTCGGTGTAGAGAAGATTGTTCTTGTTCGTGCCGTGGAAATAACGCAGTGAATTTTCGTCATAATGCACAACGAACAGTCCCAGAGGATTACCCGGACCTGGCTTTACGGGCGGCACACTTGCCTTCTTCGGGTCAGGATCTTTGTAGAAAGGCCAGTTGCGGATCCTGTACGCCTGGAAGTTTCCTGTGTAGGTCTTGTCTTTGATCGTGCCTACTACATTCGGCCATGTATCAATGAGAATTTTTCTGCCGTCATAGAACTGATAGATCCTCGATGTGAATTCAGGAATGTTCAGCTCCCACATTATCTTTGCCGTATCAACAAGAAAATTCTTCGGCACTTCAAACGAGACTTTGTATAACCCAATATCAGACTTCATTTCCGCCGAATCCTGCCCCACAGGAGATACGGCTTTAACTTCTTTACCTGAGATTATTCTGTTCACATCCGCTTCTGAAATTATGGGAAAAATGTCACGGAGGTGTTCGGCGATTATGGCATCGGCCTGTTCAGCAGACTCGATCTCAAAGTAAAGTTTTTCAGAGTCCCTGTTGATTTCGTTTTGTGAAGGGCCCTCGCCCGCAATCGCCTGCAATGCCGTCGCAAATGCAAGTAAGAAGACAGTAAGCCCTTTTGAACTGAAGAATTTCATATTGCTTATTTAGAATTAGTTGAGCCTGTAGAAGAAAAAATTAAGTGCCGAAGCAAATGTAACCCAGAGGATGTATGGCACAAGCAGTGTGCCTGCAACCGCAGATATCTTTCTGAACCTGAGAATTGTGAACAGTATCGAAACCCAAAGCAGGATTATGACCAATAGGCCGCCGGAAATATTTCTCATTCCGAAAAACACAACCGACCACAGAATATTCAGCCCAAGCTGAACCCAGAACATCAGCATGGCCGGCTTCACTTTTGTATTACCGGGGCCTTCTTTCCACACAAGGAACAGCGAAATTCCCATCAGTATGTAGAGGAAAGTCCATACAGGCCCGAACACCCAGTTCGGCGGATTGAATTCCGGCTTGTTCAGTGTTTCATACCATCCCGGTATTGCATCCGCCGTAAAATAAGAGCCGATTGCACCGGCAAAAAGGCAAACACCAATACTTATGATAAGCTTCAGCAGGTTTGACATTCGTTATCGGATTTTACTTTTCATTTTCTGCAGGAGATTCACGGGAATCAAAGTCCCATAGTATGCCAAACGGTCTTTATTTCAGTGAATCGCTCCGGTTCCTGCAGATTCTCATTTGAGCGGATGCTCGACCAGTTCATGTTCATGCCGGCGGAATGAAACCTCTTGACATTGTTTGCGCACAATAGCTGTATCTCCTTTTTCATGCTGATGTCATTATCACAATAATCAATTGCATTTACGTCAAAGTGTCCTGCAAGATGCGGTATAAGTTCACTTTTCCTGCCGGTGAGAATATTTATGACGCCTGACGGAAAATCGCTTGTGGCGATCACCTCTGCCAAAGTAAGAACAGGCAACGGAGATCTTTCCGATGCAATAACAATGCATGAGTTTCCGGTCACCAGTGAATTGCAGATCCTTGAAACTGCCGGAAGAAGGGCCGGCGCTTCGGGCAGAATGATCCCGACAATTCCCGACGGCTCCGAGATTGAGAAGTTGAAATAGCCTTGCTGTACGGGGTTCACGGTTCCGGTAAGCTGCTGCCACTTATCTGCAAGGCCCGCAAAGAATATTATTCTGTCTATGCACTCCTTAACTTCCTTAATGCTCTTTGCCGCACTGATGCCGGTGGATATATGCACACTGTTCGAAAACTGTTCTGTCCTTTCCTCAAGCATCTCCGCCATTCTGTACAGGATCTGCGAACGCTCGTATCCGCTCTTTGAGCTCCAGTCATTGAATCCCGGCCTTGCCGCAACTGCCGAATTCCTTATATCCTTTCTGGAAGCCCTTGAGATGTTGCAAATAGTTTTACCGGTCACAGGCGATACGGCTTTGGAATACCGTTCCGATTCTGTTCGTGTGAACTTACCGCCTATGAACAGCTTATACATCTTTGCTACCGCAAGTCTCATAACGATTGAAATTGTTGAGCGTAAAAAATAGTCAAACTGCCTTAATTATTCCTTCCAAAAGTCCCGATAACAACTGCGATGCTTTTCTGTAAGCTGCGGCCCTTTGCGCCTCAAGTTCCTTGTCTGACCTCGTGTCCTCCATCATCCTGTCAGCAACAAGTTCACGGGTTATCAATACTATTCCCGCGAACTTAATTCCCGCATGAACAGCAGTGATGTTTTCAGGCACCATCGAGTATCCAAGCACATCGCTTCCTGTATCCCTGTAAAACCTCGCTTCGGCATCAGTCTCGCTGTTAGGACCCGTAATGCCAAGATATACAGCTTCATTCACCCTTACCTTTGCGTCTGTGAGCACCGCCCTTATAGATGTGAACATCTTCCTGTCATACGCATTGCTCATGTCAGGGAATCTCACTCCAAGCGAGTCTTCGTTCTTGCCTATAAGAGGATTGTCACCTGTGAGATTTATGTGGTCATAGATCAGCGCCAGCTCACCGCAGTTGAATCTCGGATTGAGATGGCCGGTTTCGTCAATTGAGATCAACCTTTTTATTCCGAGCATCTTCAGAACATAGATCTTGTGAGCTATGCTCCTCATGCTGATCCCGTCGTAGAAATGAAATCTGCCGTTATAGACCAGGACATCTTTCTTAGCTATCCTGCAGAACTGAACACATCCCGTCTTGCTTCCGCGCGTTATCTCGAAGTGAGGTATGTCGGAGTATTTCAGCTCGCCTGCAACCTTTACACCTCCTGCGGAATGAAGCCCAAGCTCTCTGAGCAGCGCTATTGTAGGACTGAAGCCTGCGGGATAAGAAGATCTGATCACGCTTGCCGAGCCTTTTATCTTGGAAAGGAAGTCTATCATGCCTGTTGTGTTTGATTGTTTTTAATCAAGTTTGCTTACCAGGTTTCTGATCAGCATTGTCAGCTTGGGCTCGGCAACAGATGCGGCCTCAAGAATATCTTTGAGCTCTGCGACTTTGAGCGTATCAGGAAATCCTTCGTCTGTAATGATCGAAAGCCCGAGGCACTCGATGCCTAGGCTGTTGGCTACAAGCACTTCGGGTATGGTTGACATTCCCACAGTGTCGCCTCCCATTTTTCTCACCATTCTGTACTCAGAGGCAGTTTCGAGATTCGGACCCTGTACCGGAGCGTAACATCCCTTCTGAATACCGATGCGGCACTCCTTTGCAGTCTCCTCTGCGAGACGGATGAGTCTGCGCGAGTAGAACCTTCTGCCGTCTGAAAAATCCGGCCGTGACTTTTTCAGCGGTGTGTCGTAAAGCAGGTTGATGTGGGATGTCATTATCATAAGGTCGGTCTTTCTGAACTGCGGATTCAGTGCGCCGCAGGCATTGGAAGCAATAAGATACTTAATTCCGAGAGCCTTCATTATGTGTATTGGGAATGTCACCTGCTGCATTGAATATCCCTCATAGTAATGAAATCTCCCCTGCATGGCCACGATCTTCTTTCCGGAAAGTTCACCGAAGATGAGTTTGCCTTTGTGCGACTCTACGGTTGAAACGGGGAAATTCGGGATGTGCGAATAATCTATGGTGTCTGTTACGGAGATGTCTTTGACCAACCCGCCGAGGCCCGTTCCGAGTATTATGCCTATGTCCCATTTGCCGGGATTCCGGAGTGTGAGATATTCAACGGCCTCGAGATACTTTCTCTGCATCGGCAATAGCCCTACTCTGAAAAGCCGGTGCCGGAAGTGTTTATGGAGATCTTTCTCAGCGATTGCTCCTCATCCTGCACTTGGTCTTCCTCTTCAAACTCATGCTTGTGCCGGGAAAGCTCCATCTTGTAAACATTCCTTGCCTTCACAAACTCATCCATCTCATTGAGCTTCTCCATAAAGAAAAGCTTCACATCTTCAACAAGCTTATCGTTCCTCAGCTTTAGCTCTTCGAGTTCGTTCTTTCTTGTGATGATCTCTTTCTCAGTATCCTGCGCAAGCTTCTGTGCGTTAACTTCCGCTTCGCGGATGATCAGTTCCGCTTTCTTCTTTGCCGACTGTATCATCTCTTCGGCAAGGTCCTGCATTTTGACTATCGCCCTCTGCAGTGTCGCCTCATTCTCTTTGTAAACATCAATGTCGGATGTAAGAGTGTTGATCCTGGAGCTGAGTCCTGTATTTTCTTCAAGAAGTCTTTCAAACCTGAGGCTCAGCGCTTCAAGAAATGCATCAACCTCATAAGGGTCGTAACCCCGGAAGGTCTTCTTGAAATCGTTCTTCTTGATTTCCTTTGAAGAGATGTTGTTCATCTGCAGTTTGTTTGTTTGATGAAGTTCAAACCGGGGGTCGTTCGCCGAATATGGCTGTACCGATCCTCAGCATATTTGCTCCTTCCTCTATTGCAATGTCAAAATCCTGCGTCATACCCATGGACAGGTACTTGAGATCCGGGAGTTCCTTCGAAAGCGATTCGTAGATCTGCCTGGTCTCCCTGAAGTTCTTACGGATCTCTTCACGGTCATCAGTAAGTTTTGCCATTGTCATCAGGCCCTTTACTTTCACGTTTTCAAGTAGAGAGATCTGCTTGCACAGGTTCTCGGCGTTTTCCGGCTCCACACCGTACTTCTGCGGCTCTCTGCTTGAATTCACCTGAACAAGCACATCTATTTTCTTGTTGATCTTCTTCGCGCACCTTTCAATTTCTTCGGCAAGGTTAAAACTGTCAACCGAATGAATGAGGTGTATGAATGCAACAATGTCCTTTACTTTGTTTGTCTGCAAATGTCCGACAAAGTGCCAGTTTATCTTGCCGGAATACTGAAAGGAGATGTTGTAATACTTGTCCCTGAGTTCTTTCACTTTGTTTTCGCCGAAATCAACATGCCCGAGACGGTTAAGGTCTATTACGGAGGAAAACGGGAATGTCTTGCTAATTGCTACTATTGTAATTTCATGTGGGTTTCGCGCGCATTTCTGGCATGCTATTGCGATACTCTCACGGACAGATTCGTAATTCTTGGATAAGTTTTCTATCATATAAGTCCAATATAATTTTAAAGGCTAGTAATATCAATTTACAAAACACTTTAGATGAAGGCGCGAAGTTGTTTCAGTTACGGACTCCATGTTCAATGAGCATATCTCAGCCATTGTACATTGACCCAAATATACATGGCCATTCAGAGTAAGTGCGACAGTAATATCCCCGGGCCGAACGGCTTACTGCAGACGATTGAATCTGAATCTCAAATTTATTTGACTTATTTTTGCAGAGAAAGAATTCGCGGCAATTCCAACCTGCAGATCTTCTCTGCAACTGAAAGCATTACTATTACACCGGATCCTCATTCGTTCATTTGTCATAAACAGGATCGGCTTTTTTATACACTGTTGATGTGAATTGCCAAACTAAACTTGACTGAATTTGAATTACAACTTTACCGAAATAGAAAAGAAATGGCAGGATTACTGGGAAGAAAACCAGACATTCAGAACGCCTGACCTGAAGGACATTGACAAGTCAAAGCCGAAATACTATGTGCTTGACATGTTTCCTTATCCGAGCGGTGACGGGCTTCATGTTGGGCATCCGGAAGGCTATACTGCCACAGACATAGTTGCCCGATACAAGCGAATGAAGGGGTTCAATGTAATGCATCCGATCGGGTGGGACTCGTTCGGCCTCCCGGCGGAGCAGTATGCACGCAAGACGGGAATTCATCCGGAGATCAGTACCGAAAATTCAATTTCAAGATTCAGGAAACAGCTGAAATCGCTGGGGTTCTCATTTGACTGGAAAAGGGAAGTGGCAACTTCGCATGAAGACTTTTACAAATGGACGCAATGGATCTTTGTGAAGATCTTCAACTCATATTATGATGACGAGGCAGGGCGTGCAAGGCCGATAGAAGAGCTTCCTGTGCCGCCGGGACTCGTTGAAAAGGAAAGAAAGGATTACGTTAACTCCCGAAGGCTTGCCTACCTTGCAGACGTGCCGGTCAACTGGTGCCCTGAACTTGGTACTGTGCTTGCTAATGAAGAAGTTCCTGAGCAGGTTGAGAAGGGCTATACCGTTGTGAGAAAGAATATGAGGCAGTGGAACCTCCGCATCACCAAGTATGCAGAGAGGCTTCTGAACGGGCTTGAGAGGCTTGACTGGCCTTCGAATGTGAAAGAGCTTCAGAAGAACTGGATCGGAAAAAGCACAGGGGCATCTGTCATATTTGAAATTGACGGTGCGGCCGGAAGATCAGGAAGTGTGGAGATCTTCACTACAAGGCCGGATACGATTTACGGTGCATCTTATCTGATACTTGCGCCCGAGCACAAGCTGGTGAAGGAAATCACATCGGAAGAGAAAGCAGATGAAGTGAGGAAGTATATTGAGGATGCTTCCAGAAAGTCAGACCTTGAACGGGCGGAGCTTGCAAAAGACAAGACAGGTGTATTTACCGGCTCCTACGCGGTCAATCCCGTAAACGGCAAAAAGATCCCCGTGCTTGTAGCAGACTATGTACTTGTCTCTTACGGAACCGGTGCCATTATGGGTGTGCCCGGACATGACGAGAGGGACAATGAATTTGCGAGGAAATATTCGCTCGGCATAATTCCCGTTGTAGCGCCTGAAGGTCTTGATGATGAAGGACTCCGGGAATTCAGCAGAAAGACCGTGAGCGGTGAAGAATGTTTTACCGGGGAGGGAGTTTCAGTGAACTCCGGTATGATTGACGGGATGCGGACTCCCGAAGCAATTGAGGCGATCTGCAACTGGCTTGAAGCAAACGGCAAGGGCAGAAGAACTGTCAACTTCAAACTCAGGGACTGGCTCTTCTCGCGGCAGAGATACTGGGGCGAACCATTCCCCATAGTGCATCTTGAAGACGGTACTATCAAATCACTCAGCAATGATGAATTGCCTTTGGTCCTTCCCGAAACTGCCGTGTTTACATCCGGAGCATCGGGAGAACCACCGCTTGCGAATGCGGGTGAGTGGGTGAATATCTCTGATCAGGAAACCGGTCTGAAGGCGATCCGCGAAACCAACACTATGCCTCAATGGGCCGGTTCATGCTGGTACTTCCTGAGATTTCTTGATCCGCATAATACAAATGAATTCTGCAGTAAGGAAGCTGAAAGATTCTGGATGCCCGTTGATCTTTACATAGGAGGAATGGAGCATGCCGTACTGCATCTCATTTACGCCAGGTTCTGGTACAAGGTCCTGTATGACCTTGGCTATGTCTCTTACGATGAGCCGTTCAGCAAGCTCTTCAATCAGGGCATGATACTCGGCGAAGACGGTGTGAAGATGTCGAAGTCAAGAGGAAACGTCATCAACCCCGATGATGTGATCAAGGAATTCGGCACGGATTCAATGCGGCTGTTTGAGATGTTCATGGGTCCCCTTGAGGCAACAAAACCCTGGAGCACAAAAGGCATTGAAGGGCTGAACCGGTTTCTGAAGAGGATATGGAGGCTTGTGATTGACGAGGAGACCGGGGCTCTCAGCAGTAAGATAGCCGATGATTGCTGGGATGAATCGATCATCAGGCTCATAAATAAGACCATTAAGAAGGTCACGGATGATATTGAAGACGGCGACATGAAGTTCAATACCTCAATATCCTACATGATGATCTTCATAAACGAACTTTACAAGACCGAGAGATTTTCTAAGGAAGTGATTGAGAAGTTTATTCTGATACTCTCGCCGTTTGCTCCGCACATTGCCGAAGAGCTGTGGAGCAGGCTGGGCAATAAGCCGAGCATACAGAACGTGCCGTGGCCGGAATATGACCCTGAGCTTGTCAAAGAGGAAACTGTCACTATAGTATTTCAGGTCAACGGGAAGGTGCGCTCTAAACTGGACATGAACGCGGGAACTTCTGAAAAGGAAATTGAGGATGCGGCGCTTGATGATGAGAAGGTCAAAAAGCACATTCTCGGAAAACAGATCGTCAGGATTGTCACTGTAAAGGACAAGATGGTGAATGTGGTTGTTAAGTGAGGAGAATATTACTGTAGCTCCTGACCTGTCACATTATGGAATGAGAGCTGTCAAATCAGTAAGCCGAAAAATTTTTCACTGTACCGAAATTAGCTCTTGACATAAAAGTAAATTTACTGCAATATTGCATTAAGTCTAAGGGACAACAATTTTGCAGTCAAAGGAACTGATATCAAATTTACAGCAGGTCGGGTTCAGGGAGTATGAGTCGAAGGTTTTTCTGGCGATGCTTCAGGGTTCCGCGTTAAGCGCTTCCGAGATTGCAAAGAAGGCGGGAATAGGAAGAACAGCCGTTTATGACATCCTCAAGAGTTTTGTGGAACGCGGCTTCTGCAATGAGATTGAAACAAACACGATACTTCAGTACAGCATCATTGACCCTGCCATCATCGGCGACAAGATAGAAAGGGAGCTGAAGAAGCAGAATCAGGAGAAGATTGACTGCCTGAAGTCCACAATAAAGGAAGTTGAAACGCTGAGGAGAGTTGACAAGTCGGACGGCAACGGCGGCATTGTGAACATCGAACTTATCCGGGGATTCAACAAGCACAGGCAGGAGAAATTCATAAGCCTGCTGAAGTCGGCAAAAAGTGAAATACTTTTTATGATAAGGCTTGAAGGGTATGTTTCGGAGGAAATTGACGACAGTGCAAAGTCATTTGTCAAAAAGGGCGGAGTGATGAAATCGGTTTACGAAATGAGTCTTAACTTCAAGGTCATTAAGGACAATTCAAGGAAGGATGCGACGCTGAAGGATCTTCTCAGGATATGCAGGGCATTTGAAAAGAACGGGGAGAAGATAAGGATTTCCAAGAGCGAGCTTCCGAACATGACCATTTTTGACGGATCCGCTGTCTTCATAAACATTCCCGACAAGAATGTGCCAAGACATAACAATGCAGACATCATTATAAGGAACAGGAGTTTTGCCGGCAGAATGAAAGACCTTTTCAACTTTTATTGGAACCAGTCGGTTACACTCAAAGAACTTGAAACACAGATTCAATAAACAAAACATCCCGTACACAGTAAGGGATGAAAAAATCCGAAAGGATAAATAGGGAGGAATCATGAAACACAATAATTCTTTTCTGAAGTTGTTTGCGTTTCTGATCACGGCGTTTTTCGCCGTGGAGGCGCAGGCAATTCCGGTAAGCTCAGACAAGGTCAGGGGAGTTGCCTTATACTCAGACGACCTGACTCCGGTGCGCGGCGGGACTATAGAGATAGTATCCACAGCATCAAGCGCACTTGGCAATGTGGTGCTTGAGAAGATCACAATAAACGCTGACGGCACTTTTCAGATACCCGGGAATTATCTGAACATGACGGACGACATCAAGATCATGGCGTATCCGAACGATATTGACGGAGTCGCAAGTGATTTCATTCAATGCGAGTTCAAGCCGTCTGAAGTAATTGTGCAGACCAAAGAAGGAGTCTCGGTCGTGATCAAAGTGAACAGGGATCCTTCCCACATGATTGAAAAGAAGAGCACAGACAAGGACTGACCGAAACTAACGGAGGTCTTTAGCAAAGGGAGAATTTTGATGATCAGCCGGCGCTGACATCCTTGATAGCAAGCGAGATTTAATGAGGGTTGGGTCTTTCTTGTGAAATCCCTTCTTCGGGAAAGGGAAGGGTTTCAGGGATGTCAAAGCCGGCGGATCAGAATCTTGTATCAAACCAGGGCAAAGGCAGTGTGATAATTGCTCTTTGTGTGAATTGATACCTCCTGACCGGTCTGCACAAAAGCAGGCCGGTTTTTTTATGACTGCTAACAACATATCTATATTGAGCTGTTATGTTTATTTTGCATTAAGCATAATTCTTCACCGGCAAGTGTGCCGGTCATTCATAAAAATTGCTTACCATGAGAATAGTCAACAAGATAATGATACCCGCCATTCAGGTCCTTCCAAGGTCGGTTGTGAAATTGTTTGCAGGCAGATACATCGCCGGCGATAAGCTTTCTGATGCAGTCTCTACCGTAAAATCGCTCAACGCCCGGAACATGATGGCAACAATGGATGTGCTCGGAGAAGCGATCAGGGACAGGAATGAAGCAGTGAATTGCAAAGATGAAAACCTTGCCGCGCTCGAAGCCATGTCTGCAAGCGGACTCGACTGCAACCTCTCCGTAAAACTGACAATGCTCGGACTTAATATTGATTTTGACTTTTGCCTTGGGATCGCCGAGGAGATAGCCGCCAAAGCCCGGAGCCTGAACAGATTTGTGAGAATAGATATGGAAGACTCGTCGGTTACCGAGCAAACGATCAGGATATTTGAGGAATGCAGAAAGAAGTTTGATAACGTCGGGATCGTCTTACAGGCATATCTGAAGAGAAGTCACGACGACATCTTAAGGCTTACTGAAGAGAAAGCCAATTTCAGAATCTGCAAGGGAATTTACGTTGAGCCTGAGTCAATAGCCTACAAGGATGACCAGGAGATAAGGGAGAACTTCATCAAACTTCTGAGGACAGCATTTGAAAGAGGAGCTTATTGCGGCATCGCCACGCACGACGACTGGATCGTGAACGAATCGCGTAAACTCGTAAAGGACCTGCGGCTCGAAAAGGACAAGTATGAATTTCAGATGCTGCTTGGCGTAAGGGAAAGTCTGCGCGACAAGCTTGTCAAAGAAGGCTACAGGACCAGGATCTATGTGCCTTTCGGCTTAAGATGGTATGAGTATTCGATCAGGAGATTCAAAGAGAATCCGAATCTTGCCGGGCAGGTGGTGAAAAGTATTCTTACCGGAAACTGAAGATCATCTGATCACTTGCCGATTGCTTCAAACCAGACCGAGGTAGTCTCCGGATAGATCTCGAGCATAAGTTCCTTCATTGCTTTTGCATATTCCCTGATCTCCCACTGAGCTGTATCTTCATCCCGCAGTTCAATGAAATTCATGATCGCCTGGAATGATGCTGTCCAATAGACCTCCGAGTATTGATTTAGCGGCAGGATCATCCTTGCCTGCTCCTTTGCAACACCAAGCTCAAGAAGTTTCTCATACGATTCTATAGCCTGTTTCATTGCGATCTCAAATATAGTTGCCGCTGATCTCTGTTCATCTATAAGTCCTTCCGATGCCTGCTTGTTGTTCTCGGATTGTTTTCTCCATGCACCGGGTTCGTAAAAGTCTGTGACCGGCACATACCTTCCGCTGATCTCGTTCCATGCATGGTCTTTGGTCGAGGAAGAAGATGTGGTCTCTATTCCAACCACATGCTTGTACCATTGCCTCATTACGAACTCCGGCGCCTTCACATGAAACTGAACCATCAGATGCCTGAACGGTGACCAATGCTTATGCTTTGCCAGATAATCCACAAGCTTTCTGTCCTTGTCATCGAACACCTCTTTCCTCTTTCCAAAAGACACACGTGCCGAGTTGACCACAGTCAGATCACTTCCCAGCTTGTCAATAACATTAATGAATCCCTTGTCGAGAACATTTCTTTTCAGCATCATCTCACGAATTTTTTTGAAGCCAATATACTTAATTCGCCTGCAAGAAATTATTGACAATGTATTGCAGTGATGCGTTGCAGGGAGATACGGTCTGTTCAATCCTCTCTTCGGACAATACAAATCCCCTTTAAGAATTTAGGCAGGATTTTTTGAAGTGTTCAGTTGTTCCGTGCGAGTTATCTTGACAAAGACAATGCACCAACACACAGACACACAGAAGAAGCACGCAAGAACACAGCTTTCAGGATTGCTCCCCGGAGAACTTGAAGAGGCCGTTGTGCGCCTCGGAGAAAAGAGGTACAGGGCGGTGCAGATCTTCTCCGCAATTCACTCGAAAGGTGTTGATTCCGCGGAGGGGCTTTCCCAAATCCCGTCTGCGCTAAGGCAATTAATCTCCGGTGAATTTGAGATCTCACTGCTCAGGCCGGTCAGGACCTCGGTTTCCGAATTGCACGACACGCAAAAATTCCTTTTCACACTTACGCGCCTTCCCGAAGTCAAGATCGAAACTGTGCTGATCAGCGAAAAGGGAAGGAACACGGTCTGCGTTTCCACGCAGGCGGGATGCAATGTCGGTTGTGAATTCTGCGCCACTGCAAAACTCGGATTCAGGGCAAACCTGACTCCGGGCGAGATATGCTCACAGGTGTATCTTGTGAAGAAGCTTTCCGGCGCCGATGTGACGAATGTTGTTTATATGGGAATGGGAGAGCCGTTTCTGAATTATGACTCTGTTCTGCGGTCGCTGCTGCTTCTTACAAATGAAAAGGGATTGTCATTGCCGGGAAGAAGAATAACTGTATCAACAGTGGGCTTCAGGCAGAAGATCTCAAAATTTGCGGATGACATTTCACTCCCGGAGAACAGCAGTATAAGAAAGGTGAAGCTGGCCTTGTCGCTTCACTCCACAGACAACGGCATAAGGGAATCGCTGATACCGTCTTCATCCAAGAACCGGCTTCCGGATATATATAAGGAGCTTGTTTATTTCTACAGAATGACCGGAACGAAGATAACATATGAATACATTCACTTTCCCGGCATAAACGACAATCCTGACGACATAAAGAGACTTGCTTCGCTTTCCAGGATGCTGCCGTGCAATATCAATGTGATCCCGTTCCATCCCATCAGCGGTGAGCTTAACGGACTGCTTGCCCCTTTGAACCTGGGCCCGGATCCGGATACCAAAAAATTACTTTCAAATCATAGATTAAATGATTTAATTGCTTCACTCAGAGATCAGAAAGTTGTGGTCAATCTAAGAAACAGCAGCGGGGTTGACATCAACGCCGCCTGCGGTCAGCTTGCGCTTGCAGGCGAAAAACATCTATCTGAAACCCATTAATCCAGTTAATGTACCAGCTGATAATTTTCGGACCACCCGGTGTAGGTAAAGGAACACAGGCACAGCTCATATCGGAGAAGCTCGGACTGAGCCACATATCAACAGGCGAGATACTGAGGAAGGCGGTGACTGAAGGAACGGAACTTGGAAAGAAGGCAAAAGAGATCATGGACAAGGGCAACCTTGTTCCCGACGATATCATGAACGGAATAGTGAAAGAAGCATTGTCTTCGTGTTCCGAAAACGGATTCATACTTGACGGTTATCCGCGGACGGTAGTGCAGGCAAGAGCGCTCGCAGGCATCTTCAGTGAACTGGGATTCAGTGAAGTGAGGGTTCTGAACCTGATAGCTGATGACGGAGAGATAACACAAAGATTGCTTAAGAGGGGCAGAAGCGACGACACGAAGGAAACGATCCTGAACCGCCTCAAAGTTTATTACGATTCTACGGCACCGGTGAAGGAATTTTACAGCGAAATTGCCAAAGACCTGAACGGTGTCGGAGATGTGGAAGAAATCAACGCAATACTTCTCCGGGTTATCCGCAACGAAGCCTGAAGAGGGATGCACAATTCAGTTTTATAATTGCAATTTTGGATTTTATCGTCTATTTTGACAATCAAAAATTTCCCGTATGGCATCCATTAAAGCTACAGAAATTGCAGACAAAGGCATCGTAATTATTGAACCCAAAGGTAATTTTGTCGGAGGTGATGAAACTGATGAACTGCGTGGAACTATCAAAAAATACGCAGACGAAGGCAATCTGAAGCTTGTAATTGATCTCGGTCAGGTGCTCTATCTGAACAGCACTGCATTGGGTGTTCTCATCTCGGCTCATTCCAACTATACCAAGCGCGAAGGCAAGATAAAACTGTGCCAGTTGAACAAGAACCTTGAGAATCTGTTTGTCATAACAAAGCTTGCTCTGATCTTCGATTCATACGCAACCCAACAGGAAGCAATAGACAGTTTTTAAAAGCACGTTCCTTTCAAAAACATATTACAAAATCAAAATCAAAAACTCTTTCAGGGGTTAATGGAGGTTAAAGGTTAATGAAACAGTCTGTGTTCATTACAGTCGTCATTGTGGTAGCATTGGTTGTATCGGCATTTGTTTATTTCGGAGTTTTCGGAAATCCGGCAAACTTTAAAACACCGGATAAGACTACGCCTGCTAATATTATGGGAGCCATCTATCTCGGCGGTCCTATTGTAATAGCGCTTCTCGCACTCAGTATAATGGTTATCACTTTTACGGTTGAGAGACAATTGTCGCTGTCAAAAGCAAAAGGCAAAGGTCCGATCGAGCCGTTCCTTAAGAAGGTGCAGAGCAGTCTTCTTGAAGGAGACATCGACGGAGCAATAGCCGAATGTGACAAGCAGAAAGGCTCAATTGCAAACATAATCAGGCAGGGACTTGACAGGTACCAAATGCTTGCAGGAAGCGGAATGGATTCCGACGAGAGATTGCGTGAAGTACAGTCTGCAATTGAAGAGGCAATGATGCTTGAAGTTCCGCTGCTTGAAAGGAACCTTGTTGTGCTTTCAACCATAGCATCCGTATCAGTGCTTATAGGTCTGTTTGGAACGGTAGTAGGTATGATCAGGTCGTTCCAGGCGCTTGCAACAGCAGGAACTCCCAATGCCGCCGAACTTTCCGCAGGTATCTCGGAAGCTCTTATCAATACGGCAGGTGGTCTGTTTGGCGCTATCGTAGGTACTATCGCGTACAACTACTTTGTGACCAAGGTTGGTAACATAACTTACATGATTGATGAAGCGACCTACAACATGCTTCAGATACTTTCTCTTAAGGGAAAGAAATAAGCGCATTGTGTGAAGCGGCTTACGAAAGTTTCGCCGCGCATCTAACTGACTAAAAATGAAGAAAGCAAGATCAATAAAAAAACCGGGCGTTAACATTGACATGACTCCGCTTGTGGACGTCATCATGCTTCTGCTTACGTTCTTCATGCTTGTTGCAACATTCAAGGTGGAATCAACGGAAGCGATCGAGATCAAACTGCCCGAGTCAGCCGTGACTGACACCACGAAGCTTCCCGAAAAGAACATTATGACGATCACCATAACTAACAAAGGCGACGCATTTGTTGACGTGGATAACTTCAAGGTAAGGGAAAAAGTATTCGGTGATGCTTTGGGTATGGGAGTGTTTCATCCAGACAGCACAGGAAAGTCTGAATACGAAACAAGCGGCACCGTAATGGGAAAGCAGATCAAGAGGAAGATCGTCGTAATGAACCGCGAACAGTTTGAAAAATCCCTGAAAGAGCTCAGACTGGAATTGAAAAATCAGACAGGCGGCAAGGAGGACTTCAGACTCGTGATCAAGGGCGATTCCCAGGCAGATTACGGAGTGGTTGAAGATCTTATGGAGATCTTTAAGATGACAAGAAACACCAGGTTTGCGCTCGTTACGGATATCCGTTCGGCGGAACCGAAATAAATTTTGTAAATTTTTTCTTAACCAGGAAGGAATCAGACTATGGCCGGCGGTGGTTTTGACGCCCCTGAGAGTAGTTCCAGTGGCTTACATAAACAGAAGAAGTACAAGAAAGGCAAGAAGGTTGGCGTAAGGATAGACATGACGCCGATGGTTGACGTCATCATGCTTCTTCTTACATTCTTCATACTTACAACAACGCTCAACACTCCGCAGATCATGCAGATCAACCTGCCCAAAGGTGACGAAACCGACAAGGTGAAGGTTGACATGGGTGATGTTGTTTACATCAGAGTTTCAGACAAGGGCAATGCTTATTTCTCAAGAGGACTTTCGGACGGTACTGAAGCTCCTCCGGAAAAGGTTGAATTCAATAACATGAAATCAACCATCGAAGCGATCTATGCACAGAATCCGAAGCTTCTGATACTGCTGAAATTTGACCGCAAGATGAAATACAACATGATGGTTGATGTGCTTGACGAGATCAACAAGGCTGCCATTGAGAAGAGATACAGCTTCATGAAGATGGAAGACGCTGACAAGGAGATCGTTACTAAGGCCGGAGGCTGAGAAAGCTCTTAACAGATTTTTCCTGAGCGGTCTGAAAATCCAAAGTTTCAGATCGCTCTTTTTTATTTTGAACACGATTCAAATATTTTCTCGAATGCCGGAATTTTTGCCAAGAGTAAGATGCTTTTTCTCAGTGCTAACTGCAGCAGCGCTTGTGCTGGCGGCATCACTGTTGTTTGCGCAAAATGACACGTCCACTTTCAGAAGCAGGGCTGACAATCCGCAGACTCTGAGAAATTATGTTGTGGATGAAACTGGAACTCTTTCGAATTCACAGGTCAATGCCCTGGCTTCAAAGCTCAAGCAGTTTGAGGACCAGACCACAAATCAGCTTGTAGTTTACGTCATCCCAAGCCTTGACGGCGAATCGCTCGAAGAGGTTTCGATGAGCATCGCCGAGAAGAACAAGATGGGAAGGAAGGACAGGGACAACGGAGTGCTTCTTCTGATCGTGAAGAACGACAGGAAGATAAGGATAGAAGTCGGCTACGGGCTTGAAGGAGCTCTCACGGATGCTCTCAGCTCAAGCATCATCAGAAACGAGATCGCTCCGAATTTCAAGCAGGGGAGATTTTACGAGGGAATAAATGCGGGAACTGATGCAATAATTTCTGCCACAAAAGGTGAATACGCGGCAGATAAGAAGCCGAAAGGTTCGGGCGGAGTTTGCGCCGGCGTGCCGTTCTTCGTAATACTGATATTCATGATCATTTTCATATTCATCATCACGTCCGTTATCCGGAACAGCCTTGGAAGAGGCAGATCAATGTACGGCAGCAGAAAAGGCTGGAGTTCGATTCCCTGGATAATCTCCGGCGGAAGCAGCGGCAGAAGTTCATCATGGGGCAGCAGCGGCGGCTTTGGCGGATTCTCCGGCGGAGGCGGCTCGTTCGGAGGCGGCGGAGCAAGCGGGGGCTGGTAAATATGTCACTCAAAAAAATCATATCAAAATATCTTTCCGCAGATGACCTGAAGAAGATTTCCGGCAAGATAGCGGAAATTGAAAAGAAGACCCGCGGAGAGGTAAGGGTAAGCCTGAAAGACCATAAGGGCTATCTGGAAGAAGAATTAAATTCCTGGGACCTTGCATTGCAGGAGTTCTATGAACTCGGAATGGATCAGACAGAAGAAAAAACCGGAGTACTGATCCTGGTGATCTTCAGAGAACACGAGTTCAGCATAGTTGCCGATGAAGGTGTAAACTCAAAATTCATCGGTGACAAGTGGGGAGAGATCTCATCCGGAATGAGCCTCAGGTTCAAGGAAGACAAATACCTCGAAGGAATAATCTACGCGCTTGATGAGATATCGGAAATTCTGATCAGAGAGTTTCCCGTAAGGGACGGTGATACGAATGAACTGTCCAATGAAATAGTGATAAGGTAGCAGATCATCCGAAAAGAACTTCATCAATAATTAACAGACCGAGTTGCCGGATTACAAAGATTCAGTCAACCTGCTGGAAGAATATATCGGAAACGAAAATCTCCGCAGGCATTGCTATGCAGTGGCCGCGGCAATGAAATTTTATGCGGAGAGACTTGGAGAAGACTCCGGGAAGTGGGCTGTTGCCGGACTTCTGCATGACCTTGACTGGGAAAAATTTCCCGACACTCACCCGAACACTGCCGTTCCGGTGCTTAGAGAAGCGGGATACGGCGAAGACCTGATCGAGGCAATACTCGGACATGCATATCCGGAAAGGACGGACGTTCCGAGAACAAGCATAATGGCAAAGTATCTGTTCGCATGCGATGAGATCACAGGATTCATCACGGCTTATTCATACATGAAACCCGGCGGACTTGACAACGTAGAGGCAAAGGGCGTGAAGAAGAAGATGAAGGATAAGGCTTTTGCAAAGAATGTGAACAGGGAAGATATGCTGAAGGGCGCGGAAGAGATCGGAATGGACTTTGAAGAGCATCTTGGAAATGTTATCACGGCCATGAGGGCTGATGAAAAAGTAAACGTAAAATGAGAGCCTGATGTCCGTAATTGCCACGAAAGAACTGTCAAAGGAATATCAGTCGAGGACATTTTCAAAAGAGAAGATCCTGGCTCTGAACAATTTCACTTTTGAGGTGAATGAAGGGGAGATCTTCGGAATACTCGGCCCAAACGGTGCGGGAAAGACAACTCTTATAAAGATACTCCTCGGGATCACATTCCGCACAAAGGGAAACGTTCAGATCTTCGGCAAAGAGATCGACGACACTTCATACAAATTTCAGACCGGTTACTTGCCTGAGAATCACAGGTTCCCGTCATACCTGACCGGAGAGCAGGCGCTTGCTTTCTACGGCAAGCTCGGCGGTATGAACAGCGTTGACGTTAAAAAGAAGACAGATGAGTATCTCAGGATCGTTGATATGGACAGCTGGAGAAAGACAAAGATAAAGAAGTATTCGAAAGGAATGCTTCAGAGGCTTGGGCTTGCGCAGGCGCTGATGAATGATCCGAAGCTTGTGTTCCTTGATGAACCTACTGACGGAGTTGATCCGATCGGCAGAAAACAGATCAGGGACCTTCTTACCAGGCTCAGAGAATCCGGCAAGACCATATTTCTTAACTCTCATCTCTTGAGCGAAGTTGAACTTATCTGCGACCGCGTAGCAATCCTTAACAAGGGCGGGCTCGTTGCTTCGGGCAGCGTGGAGGAGCTTACATCCGTTGCGGACAGTTACAGATTCAGTGTGTCAGCCATTGCCGATGATCTCATGCAACCCTTGCTCAACACATACAAGGCCGTCATAAAAGGTCCGAATGAGTTCACGTACAAGGCAGGAACAGCCGAAGAGCTTAACGGGCTGATAGATTTTCTGCGGCAGAAGAAAGCAATGATACTTCAGATCGAAAAGGAAAAGAATACACTTGAAAACATGTTCATAAACCTCATCGGGAGTCAGGACTGACATGATATTTCTTACGCTTATGTTCAGTGTGTTCCGTGAAGCTGTTGCGAAGAAGATCTTCCTCGGGTTTTTTGCAATAGCCACTCTCATAATTCTCTTCTTTCTCCTGCTTGTTAATGTTGATTCCGTTGAGGGCATGGTGAACATGATGGAAGCAACCGGCGAGGAAGGCGTGAAACAGCTTGTAATGGGTTTTCAGGTGGGAATGATCACTATATCCTACTTCCTCGTAATAACATTCTGCTTCATCGCCGTATCGTCATTCATACCCTCAATGCTAGAAAAGGGAAATGTTGACATACTGCTCTCAAAGCCCGTCTCAAGGACGAACATCATACTTGCAAAATTCCTTGGCGGCGTACTTCTGATCTTTCTGAGTCTCACTTACCTTATAGGAGGAGTGTGGCTGATCCTGTCGGTCAAATCCGGGTTCTGGCATTTCCCGTTTCTGTATTCCATTCCGTGGCTGACATTCTCATTTGCCGTAGTTTATGCACTGATAATACTGATCGGGGTAACAACACAGAGTACAATACTCTCGATAATAGTGAGCATGTTCCTCGTCTTCGTTATATGCCCGGTCCTTTTTGTGCGGGAGACAGTGATCTTCAGCTTCATCACAAACAGCACGATGCAGTTTGTGATAAACTTCTTCTACTATATACTTCCTAAGCTGAATGACATCAATAAGATCATCGAGGAGATAATCATGGGCACTGCTGTCAGTTCTTACATGCCGGCTGTTTCATCATCCTTATTCATGCTTGCCGCACTGCTTCTTTCCATATTCTACTTCAGAAGAAAAGATTATTGAGAAGTCTTTGCCGGATCATAGCGGTCGCCTGTATTCTGGCCGGCTTTTCCTCATGCAGTCTTAAGCCGGAGCCGGAGCCGCTCCCGTACTCAACGCTTGCCACTCTTAACCTCCTTCAGGACAATGCGCAGTTTGTTATGTACCTTAACTTCAAGGCAATGCGCCGTACTGATTTCTGGCAGAAGCATGTTTCCGATTCGCTCCTGAATGCAGAGAAGACATTCGGCAGTTTGCTGAATACATTCAGGCAGTCCACAGGCGCTTCAATATCGGAAGGGCTTGATGAACTCTATTATTCCAATTCATGGCTCGGTGAAAACGCCGTCGTGCTTAAGGGACTCTTCAACAGGGCGATGCTTGACACTCTGCTTGCAAATGACAGCAACTACAGCATAACATCAGGCAAAGGCGCACCTGTTTACATGAATAATGAAAACGGACTCTACTTCTTCTTCAAAGACAATTTTACGATCTGTGCGAGCAATTACCTCAGGCAGATAGATCAGATGATGACCGTAACAGACACGTCCAATACAGGACTGCTTGTGAATGATAAGATAATGACGGCTGTGCAGTCAACTCTGTTCAAAGAAAATTTCTGGATGGTCACTGCCGAAAAAATGTTCATCAGGGGAATGCTTCTGAACATGATCGAGTCAACATCGGGCAAAGACGTAAGCGACAATGACAGCCTTCAGGCTGATTCTACGCTCAGTGACAGCGACATTAGCGTCAGGAATCTTTACAGGTACATCGGCTCGCTCGGGTTCTCAGGAAAGATGGACAAAGAACTCAGGCTTGTGATCCAGGGAAACTGTGTCAGTGAAAAGGCTTCGAAATACTTTACGGAAATGCTCAGCGGACTTCTTACAGTTGCAAGGCTCAGCGGGAAGGAAAGGCAGGATCCTGAAATGTCAGAGATACTCAAGCATATAGAGCTTGAACGGTACGGAGAAGAAGTAATGCTTGACATCAGCATCAACGACGGCAACATTTCCGATTTCCGCAAGAGAGAGTTGTTGAAGAAACCCTGAATACGGTCACGGCGATATTGCGCTGACAATCAGAAGGCTGTTATTTACTCGGGATGTAACCGGAATTCGGAAATATAGGCATGCTTACCTTACTGCCTAGAGAATTGTGAGCTTCTTTTCAAAATCCCTGACCACAAGTTTTCCGCCTCGTTTCTTTTTCACAACTTCAATTCCTTCTGCACTCAGCCTTTTTGCCTGCAGTTCAGTTCCTCCGGAGATCTTCTCATTAAGTTCGCCTTTATCTCCTATAACTCTCCAGTAAGGAGCGATCTTTTTTCTGCCTGAAGCAAAGTCTTCTGAGGCGGCTTCGGAGACAATTCGCAGGAAGATGCCGGTGGTCAGAGGACAAGCAACGTCTGCCCCTGCATCCGATGCAAGTTTTCTTCGAAGCTCTGTCTTCGTAACAAGTCTTCCCTTTCTGACCGTGCCAATGAGTTTCTCAATGTCAACAGGGCGCGGAATGAGCATCTTGCCTCTTCCGAACCGAGGCTGCATCTTTTCAGGTATGTCAACAAGCTCCCTTTCAGTTATCTTGTTAACCTTATCCCTCCATGATGTTTTGGTCTTCATGATTCAGTTATTCTCAGTAGCGAGAAATCTTTCAACAGCCAGCACGTCTTCTTCGCTTCCAATGAAGAGCGGCGTTCTTTGGTGCAACGCCTTGGGTTCTATTTCAAGTATCCTGATTCTGCCATTAGAACTTCTGCCGCCGGCCTGTTCAACGATCATGCTGAGCGGATTGGCCTCATACATAAGTCTGAGCTTGCCGTCAGGATTCTTCTTATCGGCAGGATACATGAATATTCCACCGTAAAGCAGGTTTCTGTGAAAGTCTGCAACAAGCGAGCCGATATACCTCGAGGAATACGGCCTTCCTGTCCCGGGATCGGATTCCTTCAGATATGACACATAATCCTTAATACCCTTGCTCCACTTATTGTGATTGCCTTCGTTCACGGAATATGTTTTGGACCTTTTCGGGATCCTTATGTTTTCGCTCGAGAGCAGAAATTCTCCTGCCGTTGGATCCAGTGTAAATGCATGAACGCCGTCGCCTGTAGTATAAACAAGAACCGTGCTTGAGCCGTAAATTGCATATCCGGCGGCGACCTGATCAACTCCTTTCTGAAGGCAATCGCGCAGCTCTCCCGGGCCGTTGTCGCTCACTCTCTTATATATGGAGAATATCGTGCCGATCGAAACATTTGCATCGATATTCGAAGAGCCGTCGAGTGGGTCGAAGTGACAGATGTACTTGTTCGTAACATACTTGTTGTCAACGAACTTGTCTTCAAGCGGAAGAAAATTCTCCTCTTCCTCCGAGCATATTGCGCAGATGTGTCCGCCTTGTTTCATCATGTTCGTCAGAAGTTCATTTGCATACACATCCAGCTTCTTCACTTCCTCTCCCTGCACATTTGTGTCACCCGTGAATCCGAGTATGTCTATCAGGCCTGCCCGGTTCACTTCCAGCGAGATCATTTTGCATGCAAGGGCTATGTCTGCAAGCAGGTCGGAAAGTTGTCCGGTAGCTTCGGGGTACTTTCTTTCGGCTTCTACAATGTGCCTGTATATCGTGTTGAACTTTTTCATTGCGGGAATTCCTCCTTAAGGATGATGAAAGGTGTCATTTTACAATTTCAAACCCGTGGTCATGCCATGAAATTATTCCGCCGGCAAGGTTGTAAACTTCTTCAAAACCGAGATCCCTCATCAGGTACATTGCCTGTCGGCTCCTGTTTCCCGATCTGCAGTAAACGAGATACTTCATCCTCTTGTCCAATTCGTCAATGTCGGTTTCAAAGTTGTGAGAATAAAAGTCAATGTTCATTGATCCCGTGAGATGCCCCGCATTGTATTCATCCTCCGTTCTGACGTCAAGCAATACATATGCATCTTCTTCAAGCTTCTCTTTGAATGAACGCGTATCTATGTCCTGATGATTCATCCTGTAAAAATTGAAATGTGCAGTAAATATTTGTGATTTGGCAAAGCGCATAAATCAATGCAATGCCTGTGTGACTTTAGTCAGGTGAAAAGCTTCTTATACTCTTCAAGTTCCTTTCTTGTTGACCTGTCCGGCTTCTCAATGATCTCATTCACATTCTTGCCTCTTGCCGGGCTTGCAGTATTGCCTGATAGATCATTCGCAAACTTCTCCGAAGGAATGACCCTGCAACTGCACTCTTTGGCAAGCATTGTAATGCCTGTATCAGAGCTGACAATGATAAGCTCTCTTCCGTTGCGGGAGTCCGTGATCATCTGCCTTATTATTTCATCGGCCGTCAGCTTGCCCGAATAGATGACTCCTGCGCCCTCATTCCTGCCGTAGCCGTCAAAGACGAATGTGATCTTCTCCCTGCCGGCATATCTTGATCTCACAAAGTCCCTGAGGGCCATTGCAGCTCCCTGCATGTCCGATGAGTGCATTGCTTTCAGGGAAGGGATCTTGTGCAGGAGATTATTGCAATCAATTATTATTCGTTTCATGTTTGCGGAAATTTACTTCGCAGTCTCATGGCCTGATCCTGTTCGGCCTTCTTGCAAAGGGAATGGCTTCGCGAATATGCTCGAGGTTGCAGATCCAGGAAACCATACGCTCCACTCCGAGTCCGAAGCCTGAATGCGGAACACTGCCGAACCTTCTCAGATCAAGATACCATTGAAACTCTTCGAGCGGAAGATCATGCTCCCTGATCCTCTTTTCAAGCTCTTCAAAATTGTCTTCACGCTGTGAGCCGCCGATGATCTCACCGAAACCTTCCGGCGCAAGCACGTCAACGCCAAGCGCGATCTTCGGATCGTTCGGATCGCGTTTCATGTAGAATGACTTTGCTTCCGCAGGCCATCTGTGCACCATTACCGGTCTATCGTACTGCTCAACTATTGCCTCCTCATGCGGAGCTCCGAAATCCTCACCCCACGGGAAAGGCCTGATGTGCTCTTCGCCGTTTGCGGTCTTTCTTATCAGCGGAATATCCTTCTTCCTCAGTATTTCAACTGCTTCTTCATATGTGATCCTCGGGAATGGCTTCTTCACATTCTGCAGTTTTGTAATGTCCCTGCCGAGAAAATCCAGATCGGCCTTTGATCTTTCAAGCACTCTTTGTACAACGTATTCGAGAAAGTCTTCGATAAGGTCCATGTCGTCGTCAATGTCATAGTATGCCATTTCGGGTTCCATCATCCAGAATTCCGTGATGTGCCTTCTTGTCATTGAGTTCTCCGCTCTGAAAGTGGGGCCCAGCGTGTAAACCTTACCAAGCGCGAGCGCCCCGGCTTCCGCGTAGAGTTGTCCGGATTGCGAAAGATAGGCCTTGCCAAGGTCGAAATAATCCGTGGAGAAGAGTGTTGTTGTTCCTTCGCATGCATTCGGAGTGAAGATCGGCGTATCAAAGAGAACGAACCCGTTGTTGTACATATATTCCCTGATCGCCTGTATGATCTCATTCCTTACTCTCAAAATTGCCGTCTGCCTTGGCGACCTCATCCAGAGATGCCGCCTGTCCATCAGAAAATCAACTCCGTGTTCCTTGGGAGTGATCGGATATGGTTCAGCGACAGCGATCGTCTCGAGGCCTGAAATCTGAAGCTCATAAACGCCTTCTTTCTTCGGATGCTTTGAAACGGTACCTGTGACTATTACGGAAGATTCCTGCGTAAGCTTTGAAAAATCTTCCCACACCTTCTCCGGCACGGCGCTTTTGACCACCACGCCCTGAATTAAGCCCGTTCCGTCTCTCAGTTCCGGAAACATAAGCTTTCCTGATGACCTGATATTGTAAAGCCAGCCTTTGATCGTGACTTCCTTATCAACAAAATCCGCGATCTTATTAATGTAAACTCTTTGTTCCAAATGTCATTGGGGTAAATTAATAGGAATGGTGCAATTTACGAAACGGGGCTGTGTAATGAAATGAAGAAGTTGGGAACACCCGCAATGACAACGCTGATGAAGCTCACCGTTCAGCCGGGCAATGCTGTAATAATTGCCTGCTTTTCCTGACGTCTGCAAATATCTGTTAAGATACGGCACAAATCTTTATCTTGATCAACTGAAAATCTCAATTACGTTTTCTCTGTATTGATGTCCGGAAGCTTCTGATCATTCCGGCATGAACTTAATCCAGCGTATTAATGAAAGTCTCCGGCTTCACGATAATAAGGAACGGCGAGTTTTACGCCTATCCGTTCAAAGAAGCGATACTTTCC
Organism: Ignavibacteria bacterium; assembly: GCA_019694675.1. Lineage (GTDB taxonomy): Bacteria > Bacteroidota > Ignavibacteria > Tepidaquicellales > Tepidaquicellaceae > JADJAH01. Next base: position 41,248 of record JAIBBK010000012.1, on the reverse strand, counting down.
GTTCTGCCCCTTTGCGACGAGTTCATAGTCAATGTGGGAAGGTCAGAGGACGGGACGCTTGAGGCGGTTCGCTCTATTGAGAGCGAAAAGATAAGGATCTTTGAAAGCGACTGGGACATGAGCCTTCGGGGCGGGATGGTGCTTTCGGTAGAGACAAACAAAGCGAAGGAGCAATGCAAAGGCGACTGGCTGTTCTATATTCAGTCAGATGAAGTTCTGCATGAAAAATATCTTGATACAGTTCGCTCAGCAATGAAAACGAATCTTGACAGAAAGACCATAGAAGGCCTCAGGTTCAGCTATGTGCACTTCTACGGAAATTATGAATATTATCAGGACAATTACAGAAACTGGTACATCCGTGAAACAAGGGTTATCAGAAATTCGCCGGCAATTGTTTCCTGGGGAGATGCCATGGACTTCAGGCACAGAGACGGCAGTAAGCTGAAGGTTGCAGATGTGAATGCTGAGATCTTTCACTACGGCTGGGTGAGGCCGCCTGAAAAGCTGATCACTAAGAGGAGGGATTTTGAAATGCTTTACAACGACGGCGAAACCGCAGAGAAGAACATTGAAGGGTTCAGGAATTACGACGATCTCGGAAACCTGAAGAGATTCAATGGTACCCACCCCAAAGTGATGCTTGAGAGAGTGTCGGAAAGCAACTGGAATTTTGACGCAAGGCTTGACAGCCAGAGACCGGACTGGCTAAGAAAGATCCTGATCTTTCTTCATCCTCTCACAAAACGCATTGCAAAGTCCGGCCGCAATTGAGATGAAGCTGTGTCATGAATTGCTTTTCTCAAGTTTCAATAGCCGGTCCTTTCGCCAGAGTCCGCCGCCGTATCCAACCAACTTTCCGTTGTCTCCTATGACCCTGTGACACGGAATTATCACTGCGATCCTGTTGTGTCCGTTGGCATTTGCAACTGCTCTTACTGCTGAAGGCTTTCCCAGCATCTCCGCTTCCTTTTTATAGGAGATAGTCTCTCCGTAAGGAATCTTCCTCAAAATTTCCCATACACTTTTCTGAAACGGCGTGCCCACAACATGCAGAGGCAATTCAAATTCCTTTCTCTTTCCTTTGAAATATTCCGACAACTGCTCCTTCAGGATCCCGAAGAGTTTGTTCTTGCCCGGAAGAATAGGAGATTTAAAATGCTTCTCGACCTGCCTGAACTGTGTCTCGATCATTCGCCTGTCTGTAAACTCCAGAATGCAGATCCCTTTTGAAGAAGCAACTGCAATCATTTGTCCGAGAGGAGTTTCTATCCTTGTAAGTGCGAGAGGCTCCCTGGAGCCGGCGTCTTTCGGATTCATTGCTGCGGCCTTTTTGAATGTGTGCTGAAATCCGCTGAGCGAGCTGTAGCCGTTGTCAAACGCGGCGTCCGTGACTTTGCTTCCGTTACTTATGTTTGTGTAAGCGCTGTTGATCCTCATAAGTCTCTGATATGCCTGAAACGTCATTCCGTGATTTGCAATGAACCACCTTCTGATCTTTGACGGCTGTAATCCCCTTAGTGTTAGGTCGTAGTCCTTTATCTTCTCAAACGGATTCAGTTCTATCTGTTTCAGAAGCGCTGTTATGTCTTCGGGGGTTTCGCCGAGCGGCGCAAGAGGCCTGCAGACCTTGCACGGCCTGAATCCGTCCCGCATTGCGTCAAGAGATGTCTCATAAAAGACAACATTTTCCCTCTTAGGCTTCTTTGCAGTGCACGAAGGCCTGCAGAAAATGCCGGTCGTCTTCACGCCTACAAAAAAGATGCCTTCGTAGCTCTTATCTTTGTTTACAAGCGCATTATACTTGACGCGGTCTGATAATGTATTGTTCATTTGTCTTTTTTGCACAAAGCTATATCAACTGAAATTTCGAATCTACCGAAAACTTGACAAGCAATTGAAAATTGAAAATTGAAAATTGAAGATTGAAGATTGTCGTGAAGTCCTCCATTTGGAAGAAAACATATTAGACTGTACTGTAATCAAAATTGGTGGCCTGAATCATTTAATTCCCTTCATACTCTTTAATATTGATACCAAGATACTTGTAACCTGTGTAGTTTCACTGTGAACTTGCTGAAAAAGATCTTGGTCTATTATATTTGAAGCTTTTAGAAGCTCAAGCCAATACTGCGTTTCATTTGATTCTTTCAAAGCCACAGAAAGCTTATGTATAAAATCTGCTTTGCTTTCTGCATGTTCAGACTCCCTAACCATCGCTCCAACTGATGTACCTGACTTAAGAAGTTGCTTGGAAAGTATGAATTCCTTCTTTTCTGACTGAAGTACTTTGTATAACTCAATTGTTCTCATAGCCAGCTCAAAACTCTTCTGCTTTATCATATTCTCTTTCATCTTGGCGATTCCTTTTCCTTTTAGTTCATATCAAATCATCCATTCAAAGTATCATTGAGTTCGTGCCAGTTATTATGTTCTCACATAAGAACAATTAGTGCGAACAGCGTAAAGTCAAAAATCAGGTAATCATATGCAACATATATCTTCATTCTGAACAGTTCTCTCGAAAACTTCTATGCGAATTCTTCATTTTCAATTTTCAATTTCTAATTTTCAATTTTCAACTCTCACTTCACCAGCGCCATTCTCTTCACTTCAGTCATTCCGTTGAACTCCGCCTCCGCAAAATAAATGCCTGAAGGGAATGAAGTTGCATACCATTGTACTTCATAGCTGCCCGCTGAACGCACTTCATCTGCAAGAACTGCCATCTGCTTGCCTGCTGAATTGAATACTCTCAACAATAATCTTCCTTCTTTGGGAAGATCAAACTTTATCTTTGTTGATGGATTGAACGGATTAGGATAATTCTGATGAAGCGTAAATGTCTCAGGTGTGTTTGATGAAATTTGATTCACCGATGTCGTACCGTTATTGAAAATAAAAAGCAGATCATCTATCTCATCAATACCGGCAAGGTCAAGATCTCCGTCGTTGTCGCGGTCATGAACGGTAATGCATGAGCCGGATTCCGAAGAGGGAAGCGTGATGGGGCTGTTTGTAAACACGCCGCTTCCGTTGTTAGGATAAGCGCTGAATGTACCGCCGGCATAATTGCTTGCAATGAGATCAAGATCATTATCACCGTCAACGTCCCCTATGTCAATTGCCAAAGGAAATTGTCCCGACGTGTAGTTTGTAACACTGCCGAGTCCGCCGGCGCCGTTGCTGAAGATAACGCCGATCCTGTTGGAACTTGATAATGCGGCGGCTACATCGGGATATCCGTCCTTGTTTATATCGCCAACAACTATTGCCCATGGAGCGCCGTTAAGAGCAGACCTTGAAGAAAATGTAAAACTTCCATTACCGTCACCAAGCATCAGCAAGACTTCACCGCTGGAGTAACATGCAACAAAGGCATCGAGTATGCCGTCATTGTTTGCATCGGTAACCATCACGCCGGTTTCCTGATTTCCAACTGTATTTATGTTCTGCGCCGCGCCAAATGTTCCGTCTCCGTTGTTGCGGAAGATAGAAATATTATTGCCGCCACGGTTAGCCGTGATCACATCATCATAACCGTCACCGTCAAAATCACCGAATGCAACACCACGGACATTGTTGCCTGCAAGATACGGAACCTCCGGATCGAAGCCCGCATTGCCTGTTCCTCTGAAATAGCTCAGCACATTGTTTCCCACGTTCCCAACAACTATATCCACAACTCCGTCATGATTGAAATCTGCCGCTTCGCTCGGACTTGCCCTAATACCGGCAGGCATTGGATGAAGCGAGTACATCGTATCATAGTTATTTCCGTTATTGAGATAGACTCTGAAGTCGTTTGAGATCTCATTCACAATAGCGAGGTCAGTTCTTCCGTCGTCATTGAAATCACATCCCAGCGCACCGTAACATTGAATATGTCCTTCACCGGAACGCCTTACCGGAATAGTCTTTATCCTTGACTGATTAAGTGTCCCCGGCTCTGCCTTTGTCCAGAAATTCCATGCATAGCCCTTCTCCATATTCACATTGCCTGCGCTTCTTATTCCTTTTGAAAGAGAAACGGTCATCCATTCGCCTGCAAGCATTGGAGCGGAAGGTGTAAAAACTATCTGTGTGTTCCCATTCTGAAGTTGCAGGCTGCCCGGTATTACTCCCGATTGTCTTCCAAAGACTCTGAATGTAAGATTGGTTACTGATGCAGGGTCAACTGCGGTATTGAAAGTTGCAGTGATCTGAGTTGACCTCGGCGCATTGAGTATTTGTCTCTGCGGTGAAATTCCTGTTACTTGAGGCGCTTGTGAAAACGCCGGGCTGATTGCCAATGAAACCAACAGCAATGCTGTTATGAACGAAAGCTTCTTCATTTTAGGGGAAATTCTTTTGGCAAATATGAATAGAATGAATAGCAATTGCAATAAGTGAATCATGCTTTGCCTTAGGCACAATTCTTGCAGTTTCCACGCAATGTCTTGGCAATGTTGCTCTTCATAAATTGGTTTTCATTCCCTTTCCCAAACCGGAAGTATTGGAACGAGCGGGAAGGATCTTAGGTGGAAGATCTTTCAGCGGTAACAGTTCATCTATCGGGTACAAAAAATAGTTTTCAGAGTTCAGTTCATTTCAGTAAATTCAACTATAAAGAAATAATTGTGATCAACGATAATATCGGCGTTGATGACTTCACTCAATTTGTACTTACAAGAGGAAAGTCACTCAAGGATAATTACAAAAGCGCGCTGCATTTTGAAACCGCGCTTAGCTTTGAGAAGCTCATTGAATACATCCGCGAAATATCTGTAAATGATAAGTCTCTGAAAGGAAGGTTTGCTTCAGAAATTATCGGGAAGCTTGGAAGCGATCATCCGTTCCTGTCAACTGATCTTAAGCAGGATGTGATCAATGAAAATGAAGAGCTGCTAAACGAGATGATGATGTTTGTATTTCCTGAAGCATTCTTCACGCGTCAAACATATGCCGCATCAGAAGCATTCAGTGAAGAGCCATTCTTTGCAACCCCCGGTTTCAAAGCAGTAACGGGTTTTGAAAACAAGAATGTCATTACGGAAAGAAATATCAGTGATGAAGTATTTGACTATGGCAAGAACATGGCAGGATATGCATCGATCCTGAAGGTCCATTATGATGTGAACGCGCACTTCTCAATACCCATAATATTCAAGATCACTGACCCGGATACCGGCCTTGACAGGCACTTTAAAGTGAATACGGCAAACGAGTTTCTTCATATTCACTGCAAGACCACCCCTAAGAAACTCACAGAGGAACAATTGACAGAGGCGAAAATGCGGATATATGATATCAACTTCATGAAAGAGCTTCTGGAACCTGAGAACTATATATTCCGGGGGTTTCTTGTTGTCAATCTGATAAACGTCACCGACACTGCAATTATTTCCGACATTAAAAATGATCTTCTTGAGAAGGACTCCGTTGCTGTGTTATCCGGTTTTTTGAAACTTCAGCACAAGCTTCGCTCACTTATCAATTGCCCCGGACTGTTGCTTGGACTTTCTTCTTATAACAGCAGTTCTGTAATAGATGAGCTCTCATTTACGAAGATCGGTTACAGCTTTGTTGGGGCAGATGCAGAGAATTCGGGCGAACCAATTACTGAAGACACAATTCACGGACAGGCAATTATCAAAAAGAAGATCTCAATTTGTCATGATCTTAAGAACAAGGAAAAACGCAGCAAGCTTGAAGAATCAATCCTCAGATCAGGTATAAGAAATGTCCTTGTCGCACCCCTAATACATGAAGATGAGATAGTGGGTGTCCTTGAATTATGTTCTTCCACTCCGGGAATGATCAGTCCGATTAACGCTCTGAAGTTAAGTGAACTGTTTCCGTTGCTCTCTCTGGCAGTTTCCGAAATAATGGATGACAGAGACAGAAGAATAGATGCGATCATAAAAGAGAAGTGCACGGCTATTCATCCATCACTTGAATGGCGCTTCAGGGAAGCGGCAGCAGTGGTGTTGTCCGAAAGAAACGAAGGCAGGATTGTAGAAATTGAAGACATAGTATTTGACAATGTTTATTCGCTCTACGGATTGTCTGATATCAGAAATTCTTCTGTGCAGAGAAGTATTTCAATCAATGATGATCTTGTAGAGAATCTGGAGCTTGCTTCCGAAACGATTGGCAGGTTCACAGGATCAAAGGGAAATCTTGCATTGGAGCAGTTAAGGCATAAAATACATGAGAAGGTTACATTGCTTCAAGTAAGTGCTGACAGCCCGGATGAAGCAAATGCAAAATGGTTTGTGAGGGAAGAATTGAATCCTGTGCTGAGGCACCTCGGTTCAATGAATGAAAGCAACAGAAAATTGTATGAAGAGTATATTGAAAGGCTGGACGGACGACTGGGAGTGATCTATAAAAAAAGGAGACAGTATGAAGACAGTGCATCTAACATAAGTAATCTGATTGCATCTATACTTGACGCTGAGCAGCCGAAGGTTCAGGAAGTATTCCCGCACTATTTCGAGAGGTTCAAGACAGACGGAGTGGATCATACAATATATATTGGTCAGTCAATGGTGAAGGACCGAAAATTTGAAATGCTGTATCTGAACAATCTCCGCATCTGGCAGCTAAGCATCATGTGCAAAATTGCCAGAGAGACAGCTGTGATGAAAACCGAATTGCCGGTTCCTCTTGATACGGCGCACCTCATACTCATTCAGGGTTCGCCTTTGTCAATCAGGTTCAGATATGATGAAAAGAAGTTTGATGTTGACGGAACTTACAACGTCAGATACGAGATCCTCAAGAAGAGAATTGACAAGGTCCAGATCAAAGGTGCGAATGAGCGCCTGACCCAGCCGGCAAAGATCGCGCTGGTTTATGCCGCAAGAGAAGAGATCGGTGAATATCTGGAGTATATAAAGTTTCTTCAATCAAAGGAAATGCTTCTTAAAAATCTTGAGGAGTTTGAGTTGGAGGAATTGCAGGGTGTCTCAAATCTCAAGGCGATAAGGGTTGGTGTCAATCTGAATGCCGAACAATGATCAAATTCTCGTCCTCGCTGCCTGCCACTAGGTGGAGTCTCAGCTTGAAGTAAGAGTTGACAGGATGTGTCTTTGCAGAGGGGACTCAGTGGAGAGAAAGTAATCTATTCAAACGATTAAACTATTCATTAAAAACAAAGGGCTATTATCTAATGGAAAAAAATAATGGGCTTATTAAATTTAGAGAAGTGGATCACGAAAAATTTTTTGACGCATTAAAAAATATATTAGATTGTAAAAAGGCAGAAGATGTGGTATATACTTTAATTTGCATTAGTGAACAAATTGATAAGATTTATTTGAAACATATTCCATTAATGATTGAACATTCAAAAGCATCTAACGAAAAGCTGATTGATATATTTGAAGATATTAAATTTAGTTGTAACGAAATTTGTCAGTTAGTTGAAACCTCAAAATTAACCGGTTTAAGATATTGGGATGATGACGAATCTAATTAAGAGTCAAACTCTATGATCACGAATCAAAACTATGGCGGAATATTTCTGACGAATGAATATGTTCTGTCGTGCATTCTGATGAGGTCAATACAGCGCATGACGTTATTCGTGTATTCGTGGCTCAAAGCTCTTCAATCGAATAATTAGCAGCTATGAGCTAATCGTTACTGCAATGCAAAAACTGGGTTGGCCGTTCATCTGCATCGGAAAAGCATTGGCCACGAATGCACGAATGAAAGAGATGATTCGTGCATTCGGATGAAGTCAATACAGCGCATGACGTTATTCGTGTATTCGTGGCTCAAAGCTCTTCAATCGAATGAGCAGCTATGAGTTAATCGTTACTGCAATGCAAAAACTGCGATGGCCGTTCATCTGCACCGGAAAACATTAGCCACGAATGCACAAATGAATAAGTTCTGTCGTGCATTCTGATGAGGTCAATACAGCGAATGTTGTTATTCGTGTATTCGTGGCTCAAAGCTCTTCAATCAAATGAATAGCAGCTATGAGTTAATCGTTACTGCAATGCAATAACTGCGATGGCCGTTCAACTGCACCGGAAAGGCATTAGCCACGAATGCCCGAATGAATATGTTCTGTCGTGCATTCTGATGAGGTCAATACAGCGAATGACGTTATTCGTGTATTCGTGTCTCAAAGCTCTTCAATCGAATACTTAGCAGTAATGAGTTAATCTTTACTGCAATGCAAAGACTGCAATGGCCATTCATCTGCACCGGAAAAACATTAGCCACGAATGCACGAATGAATATGTTCTGTCGTGCATTCCGGTGAGGTCAATACAGCGAATGTTGTTATTCGCGTATTCGTGGCTCAAAGTTCTTCAATCAAATGAATAGCCGCTTTGAGTTAATCGTTACCGCAATCCAAAAACTGAGTTGGCCGTTCATCTGCACCGGAAAACATTAGCCACGAATGCACGAATGAATAAGTTCAGTCGTGTATTCTGTGAAGTCAACACAGTGAATCATATTATTCGTGTATTCGTGGCAAAAGGCTCTTAGTACAGATGAAAAGTAGCTATGAGCTGATCGTTATTCAAATGCAGTAATCGCATTGGGGATTGCCAAGGGCATGCATGCTCAAAAAGGTTTTAGGAAGGATTAGATCCTCAATGCCGCAGAAGGGATCATTCGCTTTTTCTTACATCACGCATTGCATGATTCAGCAGTTCTGAGTTCGTCAGATAAGAAACTATTCCTCCTGCAACACCTGCAACTATTCCCGTGATCACGGAAGCAGTTAGTTGCGAGACATAAATCGAACCGGCAATGCGCTGAAACAAGACTGCAAATATCACTACGAGACCAAAGGCAAATATTGAGTGTTTCAAAGCCATCTTAAAAACCAGGGGAAAGTAAGGCGGTTTGCCGGGCAACTTCCACGTAAAATAAGAAATGCTTGTGAGCATGAATGCCAGTGAGACCGCAAGAGGAACGGCGCCGGACATTACGGTCTTTTCTGTTGAAGAGATCGCATCACCGGTAATCATTATATTGCCGCTGATGTTGTTCGAGAACCAATATATGAGTCCGTTGATCACAGCATTTATTGCGCCTCCGATCACGGAATCTTTCTTTATCTCAGGTTGCTTTGTTTGATGCTGTGTCATTTATTCTTTTTGAATTTCAGAAAATATTTTCATTGACTGTCTTTGTTCATATCAGAAGAACATAAACAGCGCGGCTTGATAAGTCGTCCAGTTGAGAACTCCATCCTGAAATGCGTCTACAATAGCGCTACCGGGTATCGCATAAGAGATCACCCCGAGAAATAGAAAATTATTTCCTATGTAGTAGTTGCTCTGAAGAGTGATCTCATGCCCGAAGTCTTTTGCCTTTAAGTTCGTAATTGGCGCTAGTCCGCCGAGATTTGAATATGTGTCTGCTTTCAGGAAGAAGTAGTCCAGAGACACTTCAAACGACTCGCTCAGATATCCCTTGAGCTCGACACGGTGGGAGATGATGTTACCGCTGCCGATTATCTTGCGAAAATTTATTCCCTGCACCCAGTTTCCAAGTCCGCCCGTAAGTACAGGATCGAATCTTTCATAATTTTCCGAGGAGCTGTCATCTCCCTGCATGTAAGCATAGCGGTAATACAGTGAAGGTTTAAGAGGCCAATCGTTCATTTCCAGTCCTATGCCAACATAATATGCATTTGCTTTCATTTTGGCATTGCGGTTCGATTGGTAGGCGTATTCGGATTTCAGGAACAAGCCTGTTCCGGCAATGTCTTCAGCCCACAATTTTGGATTGAAAAGATACATGCCCTTCTTTGGTATCTTTCCCTGAGGCGTACTGTACTCAGACGTTCCGGAAGGCACCGTAATGTATGTGATCCCTGCTTCGAGAGACTTGTTGTCATTGTACGCCAACGTGCCGCCGGCATAGCTGGTATTGGTTTGCTTGTCTTTGATCAGCTCTTCAGGCTCAAGGAAGAATCCGTCAACATTTAGAGGACCGAATTGTGTCCTCAGAACTGCAGTCTTTTCAAACGCCGTTCGTGAATTCAGATATACATTTCCGCGATCTCCCGCATTTGCAGAGCCTGAATATTTGGAAATGAGAAAGCCGTCATTGAGCTGAAATGATTGCCGGCCGAAAGACACATCAATGTTAATGTTCTTCTTCTTTCCAAGGCGTGCAGCCAGCAAACCGGCATACATCCTCTCAGCATCAAGGAAAACTGTGGAGCCTTTAGAATATACATCGTTCGTATTCCTTGCCGAAAGCAATGCGGACGCAGACCCGTAAGCATAGAAGTTTGAACTTCCCAACTGCCAGATACCTGCCAATCCCAGTTCCGCATATGATTCTCCCCAGAACCGCACGCCATTGGCTGCCGGATCGTCGGCAATGGGATTGCCTTTTGTAAACTCCGGCCCCTTGGCAAACAAAGCATTGTTGTCATTGAATAACCCAAGTCCACCGTTCAGCACTATCATCAATTTTGAGTAACTTGTTTCGCTGATCACCGGAAAATCTTTTATAGATCCGGTATGAAACATTCCCTTCTTCCCGTCAACCGATTTCTTCTCGCCATCTGCCAGGAAGTAAACATGAACTACAATTATTAGCGGTGATCCGCGCCCCGAGCTGAATACTTCATAACTCGCACTCCTGATGTCCTTTTGCTTTTCAATTGTGCTGATGGCAAGATCAAGTACAAGTTGTCTGTAAGCGCTTCCGGGCCGAATGTCAAAGGCTTCATAAAAAGCTTCCGTCTCCAGAGAATCAGTAAGAAGTAGTTTGTCATTTTTATGAAGAATGATTATGACTGACTTAATTGGAATGCCTTCGCTTTGCTCAGGAGAGACCTTGATTCCCGGAATATCAATGTCAGCAGTCTGAGCATTTAACCGCGAGAAGGTATAAGCGCAAAACAAGAAGATCAGAAGGCATTTAAGCATTGTCCTAGAAAACATTACTTTGATTGATTCAGAAAAGTTGGCAGGAAGCGCACTCTGGCGCCCCCTGCCTGATGAAGATGAGATCAGGAGTCTGTGGGCATTTTACTCTTGAAAGAGCCGCCTCCGTCAATTCGAAGATCAATTCCAGTGATCCATTCTGCCGCATTGCTCATCAGGAACATCATCCCATAGGCAATCTCAACAGGATTGCCGCGGCGTTTCATGACAAATGAATTTGAAAGTGTCTGAAGCATTTCTTTCGTATAGCCTGCCTTCAAAGTGGATTCTCCGTTGTCAACAGAACCTATCAGCACGGTATTGAAACGTACTTTGGGACCCGACACTACAGCCATGCTTCTTACCATGTTCATAAGCCCGGCTTTGGCAGTGCTGTATTCAATGAACTCCGGAGAGGGAGTAACACCAACCATAGATCCCGAAAAGATGACTGAAGCATTGTGTTCTTTCTCAAGATAAGGCATGCAAAGCTTTGTAAGATTATAAGCGCCCACGGTATTCAGCATGTATGACTTCACCATCTTATCAGTATCCGATCCCCATAAAGGTGTGGATTCTCCCCATCCCACGTTGTTTATTAGTCCTGAGATCTTTCCGAATTTTGAAACAGTTGCTTCTACAAGTTTCTGAAGCTGCTTCTCATCTGTTGCATCGGTCTTGATTCCCAGAGTTTCTTTGCCGGATTCTTGTGCAATCTCACCGGCCACTTTCATTGCTCCTTCCTCATTGAGATCCGAGATGACCACGTTTGCACCCAAAGATGCAAACAAGTGTCCGGCCGCACTGCCAATTGCACCGGCAGCTCCGGTTATGATGATCACTTTCCCGTCAAATGAGAAGAGTTTATCAATTGTTGACATGATCTTTGTATTATTTGATTTTAATAAATTAGTTGACTGTCTTTGCGGGAATTCAATCCAGAGTTTGAATACCGCCGCCGTTTACGAAAAGTATTTGTCCGCTTACCCATTCGGAGACCGGAGCTGCAAAGTAAAGAACAGCGCCGGCAATATCAGAGCTCTCGCCGAGTCTTTTTATCGGAGTATGCTCAAGCATCTTTGCTTCTATCTCAGGCGTGAGCACTGACGCTAACGCAGCAGTTTTGGTCGCTCCGGGACCAACCGCATTCACTCTTACTTCCGGCCCGAAGTCCATTGCAAGGTTGGCGGTCATATGATTCATCGCGGCTTTTGATGCGGCATAAGCGCTCATATTCGGGCTTTTGTTGATGCTGCTCATTGAAGTAATATTTATAATGCTTCCATAACCGTCTTTTTTCATGTGCGGAACACACAGCTGTGAAAGTCTCCATGCGCTGAACACATTCAGTTTGAATACCCATGCAAAGTCATCAACGGTGATCTTGAACGGGTTTTCTCTTCCCCCTCCTCCTCCTCCTGCATTGTTTACGAGAATGTGAATGCCGCCGAGTTCTGCGGCTGCGCGCTCTGCAAGCTTCACAAGATGATCATCATTTGTTACATTGCACTCCGCTGCGATGGCTTTGCCACCCGATTCATTTATCTTCTGTGCCACTGCTTCGGCATCAGCAAGTTTCAAGTCGCTGACTGCCACAGAAGCGCCGTACTCTGCCAGCAGTTCACAACAGGACCTTCCGATTCCGTTACCGCCCCCGGTTACAATGGCTGTCTTGCCATCGAGGTTAAAGAGATTGTGTTTTCCCATTATATTGATTTATTTTTATTAAGAAATCTTGTTTGATTAAGAAGTTACTTTGCAGGCATTTGCTGTCAGTGAGCAGGTGAAATCCGCAATTAGACAAAAATAAAAAAATATTTTTTTCTTTGCAAAGATATTTTTTGTTTATTTTTGTATAGAATGAACAAAAAGAAGGGACAGAGCACAAGGGACACAATAGTTGACAGGGCACGGCAGATCTTCAATGAAAAGGGATTGAATATTACTCTTGAGAAGATAGCCGCAGAAATGGGCCTTACAAAGAGCCGGATTACAAATCACTTTTCCACTAAGGAAACCCTGTTCCTCGCAATACTGCACGCATATGAGGAGAAATTTGCTCAGCTTGCCGCAGAAATCAGTTTGGAGAATTCTTTAGAGCTTGCCGATCTTGCGAAAAGCCTCAGCGCCATAATGGACGTTCAATACGATTTTCGTTGCGGTATTGCCTATCTGGCAATGGTCACGCAATCCAATTCAGAACTACATACGCACATCGGTGAAAGCTATAAGAGGAACATCAGGAATATTCAGAAACGAACGGAGAGGATGGTTGATGCCGGCATTCTGAATCCTGAAATTCTTTCTAAATCGAATTTTGAAACATTCGTTTTCCAATACACAAACATTCTGACAACCTGGGTGATAAATCTTGAATTGTATAATGCAGAATCGGGATATGCCAAGATGAAACCTGTATATCTTGATGGAGCCTTATCGTGCTTCAAGCCGTACTTATCAAAAAGGGGAGAGAAGCAATTCTCGGCTATCGACTTCAGGCAAATATCCAAGAGCGGAATGAAACTGAAATCAAAACCATCCGACAGTTCTCCCTGATGACCCTTTCAGCCTGCTGCTGATTCTGAATATTCGGGTGTTATAATCCTTTCGCCACGAATTCACGGATGAAAGAGTTGATTCGTGCATTCGGATGAAGTCAATACAGCGAATGATGTTATTCGTGTATTCGTGTCTCAAAGCTCTTCAATCGAATAATTAGCAGCTATGAGTTAATCGTAACTGCAATGCAAAAACTGCGATGGCCGTTCATCTGCACCGGAAAAACATTAGCCACGAATTCACAAATGAAAGAGTTGATTCGTGCATTCCGGTGAGGTCAATACAGCGAATGATGTTATTCGTGTATTCGTGTCTCAAAGCTCTTCAATCGAATAATTAGCAGCTATGAGTTAATCGTAACTGCAATGCAATAACTCCGATGGCCGTTCATCTGCCCCGGAAAAGCATTAGCCACGAATGCACGAATGAAAGAGTTGATTCGTGCATTCGGATGAAGTCAATACAGCGAATGACGTTATTCGTGTATTCGTGGCTCAAAGCTCTTCAATCAGATGAATAGCAGCTATGAGTTAATCGTTACTGCAATGCAATAACTCCGATGGCCGTTCATCTGCCCCGGAAAAGCATTAGCCACGAATGCACGAATGAATAAGTTCTGTCGTGCATCCCGGTGAGGTCAATACAGCGAATGTTGTTATTCGCGTATTCGTAGCTCAAAGCTCTTCAATCAGATGAATAGCAGCTATGAGTTAATCGTTACTGCAATGCAACAACTGAGATGGCCGTTCATCTGCACCGGAAAAACATTAGCCACGAATGCACGAATGAAGAAATTCTGTCGTGCATTCCGGTGAGGTCAATACAGCGAATGATGTTATTCGTGTATTTGTGGCTAAGGTGCTCTTCACGTCAATGAAGCACATCTCCATAGCGGGCGCTTTGCAAAAAGTCTAAAACAGTATGGCAACTGAAGCCTCCTCTTATTGCAATCGTTAATTGCTTATTCACTTAAGTATTAATATGTTTGGCTGTTACTCTATTGAGTCGCGCGGCAATGAATCAGAAGCGAATAAGCGCGGATCACAATTTTTCATGATTGGTTATGTATTAAAGAATTCAATGAATTCACATCTGCAAAGAATATCAGTAGGTTCATTCATGTTACATATCTGAATGACAATACCTTCCGGCGGAAATGTATATTTCCTGTTCACAGATATAGAAGGCAGTACAAAGCTTGCACAGGAGCATAGCGAGAAGCTTCACGACCTGCTCGATGTACATAATACAATACTCAAAAGGTCATTTGAATCGGCCGGCGGCCACGTTTTCAAAATTGTCGGCGATGCATTCTGTTCCGCATTCAGCACTCTCGCTGGTGCGGTAAATGCAGCCGTGCGGGCACAGAGGGAGTTGCACAAGTATGACTGGGGCCCGGCAAGACTGAAAGTGAGAATGGGAATACACTCGGGTTTGGCAGAATGGAACGGAAGTGACTATATGGGATATCTCACACTCGCAAGGACGAACAGGATCATGTCTGCGGCAAACGGAGGACAGGTGGTTATCTCTGCTGATGCACTCGGATATGATGAAGAAGGCATGGCCCCGTCTGCTGATGAGAGAGACGTATCCTGTCAGGGAACAGGCTTCAGGCGGCTTGGTGTGTGCAGGCTTAAGGACCTTGTGGAGCCGGTCACACTTTTTCAGATAACTGCCGATGGCATGGAAGAAGAGTTCCCTCCTCTGAAGACGCTGGACCTGAATCCGAACAACCTGCCGATACAGCTCACAAGCTTCATAGGAAGATCAAAAGAACTTGAGGAACTGAAGCAGTTGATTGGCGAGAAAAGGCTCGTAACTCTTCTCGGTCCGGGAGGTACGGGAAAGACACGACTGGCTCTGCAGGCGGCTGCGGAATTGATAGATAATTTTCCAAACGGCATATGGCTCGTTGACCTGGCTCCTGTCTCCGACGCGACGCTATTCGGGGAAACCGTGCTTTCAACCCTTAAGGTGTCCGATGATTACGGTAACTCCCCGGCAGATGCACTGCTGAAGTTCCTGAAGGACAAGGAAGCGCTGATCATCTTCGACAACTGCGAGCATATTATTGAAACAGTTTCCACTGCAGTTGAGGCGATCCTGAAAGGATCAGAAAAGGTGAAGATACTCGGAACCAGCCGGGAGTCTCTCAGATGTTATGGCGAATTTGTTTTCAAAGTTTCTTCGCTCCGCCACCCCGGCCCGGGTGAAAGGCCATCACCTGTGGAACTTGCAGGTTATGAAGCAGTCAGACTATTCATTGAGCGTGCCCTGGCTGTCAATCCGGCATTCAGACTGACAGAAAGCAATGCCGGAGACCTTGCGGAGATCTGCTTTCAGCTTGACGGAATACCCCTGGCTATTGAGCTTGCCGCCGCGAGGACCAAGCTTCTTTCACTGGCAGAAACAAGAAAGCGGCTTGAGGACAGGTTCAGCCTTCTAAAGGGCGGGAACAGGACCGCACTGCCGAGACAAAAGACCCTCCGCGCAATGATTGACTGGAGTCATGACCTCCTGAATGAAGAGGAAAAAATTATGTGGAGAAGACTTTCGGTTTTTTACGGCGGATGGAAGCTTGAAGTTGCCGAAGCGGTCTGTGCGGACGGGATCATCAGTTCCGAAGACGTGCTCAACATCTGTGAGACTCTCACGGAAAAATCCATTTTGTCTTTCTCTGAATCGGCACAGAGGTTCGGCATGCTGGAGACGATCAGGCAGTACGGAAGAGAGAAGCTCAGTGAAGCGGAAGAAGATAAGATCATCTTCCGAAGCCATCTGGAACATTTTCTGAAATTCTGTGAAGACGGCATCGGTGATTACACTGGGCCAAGGTCAGGAGAAAGACTCGCGGCGATCGAAGCAGAATACCCGAACATACAAGCCGCGCTCAAGTGGTCTGCTGACAACAGCATGTTCGAAGAAGGCAGCAGGCTTGCCTGTTCACTCGGCAAGTTCTGGGAAATACGCGGCCATACGCTTGAAGCTTCAACATGGCTCGAAAGGCTTCTTGCAGGAAGGGATGTTCTCAAACCGGAAACACTTGCAGACTCACTTAAGCTTGCAGGAATAATGCATTCAATACTCGGAGCGAATGAAAAGGCAATGGGCTTTCTGAATGAGGCAATAGAGATTTACACAACACTCGACATTCCCGCAGGGCTCTCACAGGCTCTGAATCTGGTTGGGCTGACGCACTATGATCTGGGGAATTTCGACGACAGCCGGAAGTTCCTGGAACAAAGCCTTGAGATGAAAAGGAAATTCGGATCGCCTATCAGTATATGTTCATCGCTGAATTCACTTGGATTGCTTTGCAATCAACTTGGCAATTACGATGAAGCAATGAAGTATTATGAGGAAGCTTTGTCAATAGCCGAAGAATTGAAAGATGACAACTACCTCGGAATACTGTATAACAACATTGCCGAAGTTGCCGAATGGAAAGGTGAACAGCAGAAAGCGTTTGAATTCTTTGGAAAGAGCATGGAGCTGGATCTGAAGACAGGGAACAAACACGGACTGTGCATTTCGCTTGTTAACATGGGGCAGATTGACTTCAGGCAAAACAGAATTGAATCAGCGCTCGAAAAGTACAACGAGTGCCTGAATCTTGCGGAAGAGACCGGATTTAAGCTTGGAGAAGACCATGTCAATGTATGTCTCGGGGATCTGTATCAGAAGACCGGTGATCAGGAGAAAGCACAGTTGCATTACGCAAGAGTTTTTGCGGGTGAAAAGGGAAATACTGAAACCAAGACGGCGGTTACGGCTCTTTGCGGACTTGCAGATATTGCGTGCAAGAGAGGCGATCATCAACTTTCGTGTAAACTGATTGGCGCTGCTCTTTATGAAGCGAATACAGCAGGCAGCAATATGTTTGAACTTGCAAACCTGAAACTCAGTGAACTGAAGTCAGAATTATACAAAGCTATGGGAGAAAGTGAGGCAGAATCCGCTATTCAGCATTCCATGCAGAAGGTAAAGCCCGGGCTAATTCAGGAGTTATGCTCCGCCAGTGATGGAAGTATCTGATCACAGCCACAGATCATTCCAAATGGCATTGAATCAAATGCCTGCGGGAAATACTATGCCTGCATGAAAAATCCTCCTTCAGGCAATGTAACATTCCTGTTCACAGATATTGAAGGCAGTACAATGCTGGCTCAGACCTTCAGGGAAAGTCACAGCGAGTTGATCTCAAAGCATCATTCAATACTTGAACAGGCTCTGAAAGACAACGGCGGCCATACATTCAAGACCATAGGCGATGCATTCTGCAGTTCGTTCGGCAGGATTGAAGACGCACTGAATGCGGCAGTAGCCGCTCAGATCAGGCTTGAAGCTGAAGACTGGGGCGGCGCAAGGATGAAAGTGAGAATGGGAATACATTCAGGATACGCAGAATGGAACGGGCATGACTACATGGGATATCTCACGCTTGCAAGAACTAACAGAGTTATGTCTGCCGCGCATGGAGGACAGATCCTTGTCTCTGAAGATGCCGTCAGGTCCTATCCTGAATACAATGAAGAGTACACTTCATTCCCGTTCCATGACAAAAGCAAAGAAGGAAAACTCATAAGGCTGCGCAGTTTCGGCAAGCGGAGACTTAAAGACCTTATTGAACCCGTGGTCCTTTTTCAGGCAGAAACTGATTTCCTCAGATCAGACTTCCCTCCAATTTTCACGCTTGACGAAACGCCGAACAACCTACCTGTACAGCTTACAAGCTTTGTAGGAAGGACCGGTGAACTGATTGATCTGAAAGAGACCCTGTCAGCGGAGAGACTGGTCACAGTCATTGGCCCGGGCGGTACCGGAAAGTCGAGGATCGCACTTCAGTTGGCCGCAGACTCGATAGATTCATTTCCGAACGGAGTGTGGCTGATAGAACTTGCATCTCTCAACGATCCTGCACTGCTCTTTGATGATATTGCGGGCGTGCTCGGGATAACCGAAATGCAGGTAATGAACGCGGAAGATGCAGTGCTGGAATATCTCAAAGATAAGAATGCTCTTCTCGTAATTGACAACTGTGAGCACATCATCAAAGATGTTTCGGAAGCCGCCGAGAAGATCCTGCGGAGATCGGCAAGTGTTAAGATCATTGCAACAAGCAGAGAAGCGCTTCAATGCAGCGGTGAGACGGTCTTCGTGCTTAGCTCTCTTCAACAACCCGAGCCCGGCATTGCATATGAACCGGAAGACCTTGCGAAATTCGAGTCGGTAAGGCTGTTCATTGAGAGAGCACTTGCGGTCAACTCTTCATTCAGGATCAACAACAGCAACGCGGAACACATAAAGAATATCTGCATAAAGCTTGACGGAATTCCGCTTGCAATTGAACTTGCGGCAGTGAGACTTAAAGTTCTATCGCCTGAAATGATACTGAAGAAGCTTGATGACAGGTTCAAGCTTCTCACGGGAGGAAACAGGACCGCTCTGCCGAGACAGCAGACTCTGAGGGCGATGATAGACTGGAGCTATGATCTTCTCGATGAGAAGGAGAAACTGCTCTTCGCAAGGCTTTCGGTCTTTTCGGGAGGATGGACACTTGAAGCAGCGGAAGCAATATGTTCAGGTGAGGAGCTTGATGAATATGAAGTGCTCGACCTTATGACAAACCTCGTTGACAAGTCCCTTATCAATACAAAGGAGACACCCGCAGGGAAGAGATTCTACATGCTTGAGACTATAAGACAGTATGCAGGAATGGTGTCAAAGGCCGGCGAGGATTTGAGAAGAAAGCACCTGACGTACTTTGAGCGTCTTTCAATGCAATGGGAATGGAGGAACAACGGCATGACTCAGAATGAGTGGATGACGATTGCGGATGCCGACAGGGAGAATATCAGGCTTGCTCTTAAGTTTGCATGCAGTGAAGATCTCCGCGCTGGATGCAGGATCATGCAAAGCATGACAGATCTGTGGCAGTTAAAAGGAAGGCACTTCGAAGCCAGAGAAATCTGCAATCAATTGCTTGAAAAGAGAAGTGAACTCAGCGATGATGAGACAGGAAACCTCTTCTACACACTTGCCCTTATTGATTATGAATCGGGAAATGTTCATGAAGCGGAAAAAAAGGCCAATGTAAGCTATGACTTTTTTCGCAATTCAAACAACAGGGAGGGAATGGCCAGGACACTGAACATGAAGGGAGTCGTCCTTAACATGAGTCCGGGATCAGTAAAGGAAGCGGAAGTGAATTTCAAAGAAGCGATCAGGCTGTTTGAAGAAATGGGTTCTGACGTAGAGGTTGCGAATACGAGATACAACCTTTCATTCACGCTCGGTGCTATGGGAGACAGGGAAAGTGCGCTGAAGTACAAGCTTGAAGCGCTTGACATTTACAGAAAGCACGGCGAGACTTACAGAGTGGCGCTCGTGCTCACAAGCCTGAGTTCCATTTATATGAATGAAGGAAAGTATGATGAGGCTGTAAAGTTCATTATTGAAAGTCTCGATATATGCGAAATTGTGGGTTCACGGTATCTCGAAGCTGCGAACAAGATCAACCTCGGCAGCATTTACACTTATCAGGGCATTTATGATAAGGCGCTGTCTTATCTGAACGACGGCATCAGAATTTCATCCGAATACGGATTCAATGCTCATATTATCGCCGCAAGATATTATCTTGGCACTGCTCAACTGATGATGGAGAAATACTCGGCATCAGCGGGTAACTTCTCGGCTTCGATAAGGCTCTCCCTGGAAAGCGGGATAGAGTTCTTTCATTTGTGCAACATCGTCGGCCTTGCACGCGCTTTCAGACTTGCAGGCGAGCAAAAGAAGTCTGCATTGTGCCTCGCGGTGTTTCTATCACTGAGAGATGATCACAAAATGAAGTTGATGAAGAAGACGATATTTGATCTCGAAGAAGAGATCAGAACCTCGGAATCGCTTTACGAAACTGAACTCCGGGATGTGTCTTCCTTGCTAAAAGGCAAGAGCAAGACTGAAACGCTTGAACCTGTGAAGAATATTCTTGTACAGTGAACACTTTTGCGGAATACTGCCGTTCGGAATTCGTGCGACAGAATCGAAATGTTGTCAGCACAATCAGTTTCTGTAACCTGACCTTCTGATCATTATTCTTAAATATGAAATACTCTCATTATCTGGTCTTTGTTACTGCCATGATGTGTTTGCTGATGAGTGCCGGCAATGCAGATGCTCAGGCATGGCAAACGGTAAATACCGGCACCGGCTCCACACTCACTGAGGTCTTCTTTGCGGATGAAAACACAGGGTGGATAAGCGGTGCGGGTGGGCTCCTGATGAGATCAACAAACGGCGGAACAAACTGGGCAATTCAGAACAGCGGAACAGGTAATGTGCTTTGGGCTCTGTTCTTCATTGATCATAATACCGGCTGGGCTTGCGGTAACGGTGGAACCATGCTCAAGACAACTGACGGCGGCACTGCATGGAGTTCTCAGAACACCGGCTCGGGAGTGCCGCTGTGGTATGTACATTTTGCAGATCCTCTGAACGGCTGGACATCTGGAAGCGGCGGGGTGATACTAAGAACAACAAACGGCGGAACATCATGGCAGAGCGGATCAAGCGGTACGGGGAATACGCTTTACTCCGTCTTCTTCAGCAACACATCAACAGGGTGGGTCACAGGTGACGGCGGTTTCATTGCACGTACAACGAACTCAGGCCTGAACTGGATTCAGCAGATCTCCGGGACATCCGAACTTCTTCACTGCGCAAACTTTGCAAACTCATCAACCGGCTGGATCACAGGTTTCAGCGGCAGGATAATTTCAACTTCAAATTCCGGTTCAAACTGGACACAGCAATCAACAGGCACCGGCGTGTTCATACGCTCCATTGACTTTGCCGGTCCTTATCACGGCTTTGCGGCAGGTGACGGTGGGACAATTCTTTCAACTTCGAACGGGGGACTGAACTGGACTCTGAACAACAGCAGTGCAATTTCGAATTTCTATTCCGTATGTACGCTCGATCCGCTTACAGCATGGGCGGTTGGCGAGAACGGAACTCTGAGAAGAACGACAACAGGTGGAATTGAGCCGAAAACTCTGGGACTCACGTTTCTGATTGAAGGGATGTATGATCCTGTAAATGACTCTCTTATGACTGACTCAGCAATGGTGATCGTACGGCAACCGCTCTTTCCTTTCGCTCCGGTTGACACATCCCGGTCTGTTACCGGCACTCAGGGCTACTGCGAATTCGAATTCCTGAAGTTAAGCAACGGCGTCCCGTACTATCTGGAAGTGAAGCACAGGAATTCCATAAACACCTGGAGTGCGAGTGCCGTGACTTTTGTTTCGGATACGATCAGTTACGATTTCACTGATGACTCCTCAAAGGCATTCGGAAACAATGTCGCCCTAAAGGGCTCACGATATTGCATATACTCCGGGGATGTAAACAAAGACGGAATAATTGATGCGACTGATGCAGGACTGGTTGATAATGATGCGGCGGCATTTGCAGCCGGATATCTTTCTTCGGATGTGACAGGTGACGGATTTGTTGACGGTGCAGATTATGCATTGACTGACAACAACTCATTCAATTTCATTGGTGTGATCTCTCCCTGAACCAGGTGCGGCCCAATGCGCCTGTGATTATTTTTTGACTATCTTGTACAATAACGGCATCGCAATATTGAACAAAGGTCAAGACTGTCATGCCGATCCAAGGCGACTGACCCCGGACGGCGTGCCAGCTCTTCCGGGCACTTTAAGATATTTTCAAAATGAAAACCGTAACATCGCATACAGGCGAAGCCGGAAGCAGCCACAGGAGGATCTTTCTTGAATTTCTGATACTGCTGGTACTTCTGCTCATTCTCCTGATCGTAAGCGGATGAGATGATGCGGAATAAGGCCTTCAGGTCTTTGCGGTGTCGCCTTCCTGCTTTTCGATTTTCTTGAGGATCTCAAGGATCAGCTGATTCTGATTCTCAAGATGCATGAGTATGGTTTCGACTTCCTTCTCTGCCTTAGTGTTGATCTCGAAGTCTGACTCTGCCCTGATCTCCGAATGTTCCGCCTGAAGATTCTGGCCAATCATGATCAGCGGCATAAGGAAAATTTGTATCATATTGGAGATGAACAGCCAGAGCACGAATGCCGGGAACGGATCAAATCTCATTTCTTTGGGGCCGAGCGTGTTCCAGCCCAGCCAGCAGATCGTCCAGGTGAGGATGATGAAAAAGAACCCGATGCTTCCCACCTTGTTGGTGATCTTCAGTGCAAACTTGTCAAGAGATGACATGCTTTCCTTTACCTGCTCATTGGGATTGACAAGTTTTTTGTGCTTTGTCCTTAGATCTTCAAGCGAATCAATGACCGGATGCTTCATGTTATTTGTGTTTAAATGGTTTGACATTTTTTTGATCAGGCGGCTGAACCAAAATACTTTTTAGCGCGTGGAGAATCTCCGGATAAGCTGAATTCAGCTCATCAGAGGAGCGGCAAACGATCACAGGTTTGTCCGAAAATTGTTTCAAGCCAAGCCATTCTCTCACCTGCGGCTCATAATCAGAATGGACGCGCCTTACAGCTTCATCGTAAATGTGTTGCATTGCAACGCGGTCTCCGGTGAAGTTGTCGTAAGGATATTCCCTGTTGTTGAACTCACGGTTTCGAAGGGCAACCTTCTGAAGACAATACTCAAGCGGAAACTCCAGATAGATTACTGCATCTGCCCATCTGAGCCTGTCGAGCATTGTTGAATGATACGACCAGCCCTCGATAATGAGATCCGGCTTTTGCATCTCAAGACTGAGCTGATCTCTGAACTCATTTTCCGGCACGCGTTCCCAGTCTTCGGTCCAGGTGATCTTATCCAGATGCAGAACGGGTATGCCAAGGTCAGTCCCAAGCTTGTCAGCCAGTGTGGATTTTCCCGATCCGCCGTTGCCAATGATTACGATCCGCAATTCTCTTCAGCTCAGTCCAAGTATCTTCTTTGCCCTTGCAAGATATCCACGCCTGTCTTCAAGTCCGTTGGTACCGCCGTTGACCTTCTTCGTGACTGCGATCAGGTTGTCCTGATCGGCAAGGGGATTGATCTTTCGGGTCAGCCAGTACCAGCCCGCCGCACCTGCGCTGTGAAGCGGCTCCCGGCCGATCCTTTCCGGATGAATGATAAGGTCAGGATCGCCGACGTAGTTTGCATATTGAGTATGGTTATGCCTGCCTGTCAGCTGTATAAGCCCGTGGCCTTTGAACTTCCTGCCGTCACCGGGATGAATGTTCCCAAGGTCGGCCCTTCCTTCGTAGGCCGCGCCGCTGGCAATCTCCTCCTTGTACCTGAGACTGCCGCTTTCATGGCCAACCTGTGCAAGGAAGTGAGCGATCCTTAGGGGAGTGTTGATCTCATATTTTTCCATGACCTTGTTCAGCGGCTCCGTAAATGTTTCAATGTCAGTGCTCTTTGCTCCTCGCATTATGTATGCAAGCTGTTCTTTCGAGATCCCCTTGCCTCCTCCGGCAGACGGCGGCGAGGTTGTGTCTCCGGGAAACTTGAATCCGAGACCTGCCGCGGCTTTGAAAGTGTTCACTCCCGCGATGCCGTCAGCTTTGAGCCCGTTGTCTTTCTGAAACTGAATGGTTGCTTTGAAGGTCTTGTTGCCAAACACTCCGTCCGGGGTTCCTGTGTTGTATCCCTGTTTGTTAAGAAATGCCTGCCATACTTTTACAAGCTCACCTTTCGAGCCGATCTTGATGAGCTTAACACCGTCAAACTTCAGGATTGTGCTTCCTTCAGAATAGATGCCTGCTTCGGAATTTGTGAACGGCGACTGCCTGTCGAATTCGGGATCTTCAGGGCCGAGAGTAAATACGTTCGGCGTCTGATCAGACGGCATCTGTGAGATGATCTTCCTGTGAAACTTCTCATAATTGTTGTTGAACTTTCCGCCGTTCCAGGTGATGAGCAGTCTGTCCGTGAAATCACTGTTGTGAAACGGATCGGGTGATGCGCCCGATTCCTGATTGTCCTGACATCCCGAAAGCAGTTTGACGGAAGCTTTCACGGCCCACATATAATTTCCAACATCAAGCACTGCACCCTCAGCCACAGTGCCCTTGCCTTTCTTCGACTTTGCCAGAAGGTCCGTTTGTATCTTCCTGTAGAATTTCTTCCTCCTTCTTTCAGACTCAATTCCCACTGTCGCAGGCATACTCTTTATGAGATTCCTTCTTTCATGATAATCCTTTAATGATTTTCTCACGGCTGCTTTTGTGACAGTCCCGCTGTGGCACGAATCCGACAGCACATAGACCCTCACCCCGGGCTTGAATTCGGACAGGCAGGCATAGATCTCGTCGTCAAGCAGTTCGCCGTCATAGAGGCACCAGGTCTCGTCCGCGCCGTCTTCTTCGTCACCGTTCACATCGGTAACCTGCCCTCCGTGTCCTGAGTAATAGAGAAGCAGATAATCTCCCGCCGAAAGCTCTTTGGCAAATGCGCCGAGCAGAGCAAGCACATTCTTTCTTGTGGCGCTTTTTGTCAGAAGCATCTCGGTCTTGTCGTATCCGAGCGACACTGCGATCCTGTTTATGTCCTTCGCGTCCTTCTCACAGCATGCGAGGGCTCCGTCCCATTCTCCGTCATATGCTTTCGGGTCAACTGCATTCAGACCCACGCTAAGTGAAAATTTCTTTCCCATTTTGTATAATGCTTTTAGAAGATTTCGGAATTCTTACTTTGAATTTGCAAACGGCTTCTGCATGCTGAAGTCAGGGTCCTTTGCCCCGACATCGTAAAGATTCGGAGTCTGATCCGGCGGCATAAGGTCAACTATCTTCCTGTGGAATGCCTTATAGTTTCCGTTGAACATTCCGTTTCTCCAGACCCTGAACATCATGGCGGTGAATACGCTGTTGATCGCACCTGCCTGCGAATACTGATTATCCTGACAGCCGGAGATCAGCTTGACGGAAGCCCTGATGTTGTGTGCGTAATCCTTGTTGGATGGGTTAGATATTTTCATGATATCATCCATCTGGATCTTGTCATAAAGCTCACGCTTCTTCAAATATGCCTTCCCTACAACTTCCTCGGGCATGAATTTGTAAAGTTTCTTCTTCACGGGACCAGCGGTCTCGCTCGAGTTCAGCATCGCAACCTTGGCAACCGTGCCGCTGTGGCAACTGTCCGAGATCATAAGTATCCTCACGCCTTCAGCGAATGAAGAGAATGAGTAATAGATCTCGTCGTCAATCAATTGGCCGTCATAGAGGCACCATGTTTCATCATCTGCGTCCTCCTCATCGCCGTTTATATCTGCCACCTGTCCGCCGTGACCTGAATAATATATTACAAACAAGTCGCCTTTCTTCAGTGCTTTGGATGCGCTCTTTATAGCTTTCAGCACACTTGCTCGGGTGGCTTTGGAAGTTTTGAGAAGCGTGCGCTTATCGTACCCGGCCGCTTTGAGAAGATTGTCAACATCCTGTGCATCTTTTTCACAGCACGGAAGAAATCCGTCCCACTGGCCGTCATACTGTTTGGGATCAACTCTGTTGACGCCCACTGAAAGCGAATGTCTCTTTGTCATAATGAATTAGAGT
This sequence comes from Ignavibacteria bacterium, assembly GCA_019694675.1. Lineage (GTDB taxonomy): Bacteria > Bacteroidota > Ignavibacteria > Tepidaquicellales > Tepidaquicellaceae > JADJAH01. The sequence continues at coordinate 15,219 of JAIBBK010000012.1, read as the reverse complement.
TTTAGATTAAGAATTTCCTGCCGCTTGTTGAGCTTGTCAAGGCGCTCTTCAACCGAAAGCGCAGACGGCCTCATCTGAACTATCGGGGAAAGCATCCTTCCGTATCCTTTCTTTCCTTTTCCGCTCTTTAGTATGAACGATATCGTTGACTCAAGGCATTTCTTGTCATCATCAAAAGCGCCGTGAGTCTGTGCGCTCGAATATTCTTTCTGGCTTGGTGACTTTATCCAGTCAATGTTCTTCGCCGCGAACAGCTTTTCCAGCTTAAGTGCGTATTTCCTGCAAAGTTCAAACTGCTCTCTCATCTGTTCATTGTTTACCTTTCTTTTCTCCCTGTTTCCCCAGAACCCTGAGCTGAGAAATTTCTCCATGCCGAGCAGAGGCGTTCCGTAAGGCAGTGTGACCGGCACTCTCGGCATTTCTTCAAATGAATTTGAGACAAGGTAAAGGAGTGACTTATTGTAGATAGATGCACACTCGTCGTTTTGTTCTGCAATGTCTGTCAAAGTGTAGATATTGAAGTCACGTATGAATCCGGACTCAACGGCATTGTGGTAATGTTCGAAAAAGAATTCGGTCGTGCATGCGGGCGCCCAAAGCGTGCAGGAAGTGACCGGAACATTGCGGTTCTTCAGATAACCGACCACAGGCCCCAGAAGAATACTGCCTGCGCTGTGACCGATCAGATGTATTTCGTAACTGTTTGAGCGATCTGACCGCATCTTCTCCATGAGCAGGTCAAGATACTTTGTCGCTCCGCCTGATTCCTTGCCTGCCGCGCCAATTGCATTCTCCTTCATCTCCTTCCATACAAGTTTTCCGGGCTCTCTGAGTATGTATTCGAAGAAGTCGTCAGCCCTGTCAAGCATAAAGTCCCTTATCCCGCCGGGCATATCCTTCGACTTCCTCTTTGTCAGCGCATCGTCAAGCATGTTCTTTACGGTTGTCCAGAAGTCGGAATGCCACATGAAGAACACGGGGAAAATCTCATTGTTGAGAAGCACTTCCCGGTAATCGGAAAGTCTCTGGATCACGGAGTCTTCGTTCACAAGTCCGCCGTGTGCATAAAGCAGTATTCTGCGCTTCTTCCATTTCTTCTTCCATGTGTTGATGGTCACATCCATTCCGTTGATGATGTGCGTGAGTGAATTGCGCCCGTGGCCGTATGTTCCCTCCTGCTTCAGCATTCCGTCGTTGTCAAGGCTAATGATGTGCGAGCGGAACTGGTAAAATGATGATTCGTTCTTAAGAGCCTTAACAACAGGATATGCCGATGTACTTGAATCATCCGAACTTAGTCTTACCGGCGCGCCCAGCCTAGCAACCCATACGTCCGTTCCGTTTATGAGCCAGTCGTCATACATGAGCTTTGCAAAGCCGCCGTCTCCCCACTTCTCTCCCCACGAGTTCTGCACCCAGAATCCCTCCCGGTCGTAAGCCACAATGCAGAATGCGTGTCCGCCTATGACAGTGAAGTCCTTGTGGTTGAATTCTATCCGGCATTCGTAAATATTCTTTCCTTCTGCTGACCTCCCGGCATATTTCTTCACCGGCCTGCGCCAGTTCTGGTGCACGCTGGCAGTTGCAAAGAGTATCCCCACTTCAGACATTGCACTGTGCATTGCAACAAGGTCTTTGTGGTTAACTCTGAAGTACGCTCCAAGCGGCCTGGAGCGGGAGTCATCAATGAGCGTCGTGTAATCAGCTTCCCTTCCTCCTGCAGACTTTATATTGTCCCAGTACTTGTCAAGCTTGTCAGAGCACACACCGTGCTTGTGCCACGCCTTCATTGCTCCGCGCGCACTCGAGCCGGAATACTTCTCGCCGGGCCATTCGTCATATCTTCTTGCGAACCGGTAGATCATCTTCGGGCTGACGGGCTCAGTATCGGGCATTACTTTCCTCGAACGGAGGAGAAAGTTTGCCACCGTTGCAAGGGCATATCCCGTGCAGGCGCCTTCCTTGCCCTGGTCAAGAACCAGGACATTCCCTCCGGATCTTTGCATGTATTCCTCCGGCGTTATCACCGGCGGAACTTCATGCAGGGTTGGAATGTACATCAGGTCGCGGAAATCAACAGTGTCAGGTCGCGCATTGAGATTGAACTGAAAAGAGTCCTTCGAAGATCTCCCCCCGCTCTTTTCTCTTGTGTCTTTTTTCTTAGCCATTTTTGCGGTTATATGATTCAACTTATGCTTATTATTTTGATTAATCAATAGGTAGAATCCTTGCGTTACGGGGACGTTCACACTCAATGATCATACTGAGAGCCGCATGAACGGCCTGAATGCACAGGGCGTATGCTTTGTGCCGACTTCATACAGATCCGGCTTCAGTAATCCTGCCCGGAGCGGCGATAACGAAGGTACATGCGGCAGATACTATTCGGCAAAATTTCCAATTTATCATCAGCCGTTCAATTGAAAGAAACGATCGGTTACTATATTTTGCATAGGAAACATTAAATTTCTTTGTCGGCAAATTAAACGAAAACCATGAATGCTGATTCAGCGAGATCAGGCATAATTGCACTCGCACTGTTGATTGTTCAGTTCTTATCTGTTCCCGCATCCGCGCAATACGATACGATTGCAATTTCAATACTCGACAGTGTAAGCATTAAGATCGGCGAACTTGAGACATGCAGTTTCAGATATGTTTCGGAGTTCGATATTTACAACAGTGAATTCGGCCTGATTACGCACAGTGAGACAGGAGAAGTTTATCTGAAAGCTCCCGGGAAGATGTTCGTGGAGAAGAAAGGGGACAGAGGCCATAAGGTCTTTGCGGGCGACGGCTCTTCTTACACACTTTATTCCTACGATAAGAACAGGTACGCGACAGTGAAGACGGAACTGAACATGATTGAATTCATTGATTCTCTCAGCAGTCGGTTCGGCATCGAGTTTCCCGGCGTTGACGTGTTCTATCCTGACTTTACTGACAACATTCTCATGACATCGGACAACCTGATATTTCTCGGACTTGGCAATGTGAACGGCAATGATTGCTATCACGTAGCGGGCTCTCGCGATGGCATGACGTTTCAGTACTGGATAAGCGCAGAGGGAAGCTATACGCCCGTTAAGCTTACGGTTGTTTACACAAGCCTGGAGGGAGATCCGAGATACTCCATAGAGTATATTGACTGGAAAGGGAATTCTGCGATCGATGATTCCATTTTTGAATTCAAAGTGCCGGAAGGCGCGCAACTCATAAAATTGAGCGAAGTAAAAAACAATATCGAAAAATGACAGCAAAGTATCTTTTGGCGGTCTTCATACTTGCATTGGTTTCGGTTGCATTCATGCCCGAAGACAGCAATGCGCAAAGAATGAGAGGATCAAGAGGAAGTTCAAGGTCTGGTTTTTCCGGAAAAAATTTCGGCAACAGCGGAAAGATCAACGGCGGCAACATAAACAGGAGTCCCGGAAGTAACAGGACCTACAAGAATTCCGGCAATAAGGGAATCAATACGAATGATGTAAAAAGGGACGGAAACAGGGGTAACAAGGGTGTCAATACAAACGACGTGAAAAGAGACGGCAAAGTGGGCAACAGAAACGAAGGCAGTAAGGATCAGGTGAGAGACAGGGAAAACAGGGTTGACAGGGACGGCAACAGGTTTGAAGGAGACAAAGGCGACAGGTTCGACGGCGAAAGAAACAATTATTTCGACAACGACCTCAATATCTATCACGGATACGGTTACAGCGGATACATGCCGTATTATTATCATCCGTACACTCCTTACGGATGGGGGCCGTACTGGTATCCGTTCGGTTTCTTTGTTACTTTTCTCTCCGCATCAGCCATAGCAGTTTCGTCTGACTACGATGACGGCGACGAGTACTATTATTATGATCAGGGAGTTTACTATATACAGTCTGAAGGTGGTTATGAAGTAGTGTCTGCACCAAAAGGTACTGAAGTGCCGAGTCTTCCTTCGGGTTACACAACCACCGTGGTTAAGAACACGACTTATTACTACTACGGCGGCACTTTCTATGTGAGTTCCGGAGATAAGTACAAAGTGGTTTCGGCCCCTGTCGGAGCGATTGTTTACAACCTTCCGGAAGGAGGAAAGGAAATGGATCTTGAAGGCAACAAGCTGATAGTGTATGACGGAGCATATTTTCAGCCTGTGATGCACAACGGGCAGGATGCATATGAGGTTGTGAACTACAGCGGTCAGTGAACAGCCGGCAAAGTCTCCGGTAGTAAAAGCATAAAGCCCGCAGACAAAATTCTGCGGGCTTCTGTTTTGTGTGGATGCAACACCTCCGTAAGCTGATGAAGTTAGAGTCGTTATTTCAGCAGCGTCATTGCACGTGTTTCCGATCTGCTGCCTGATGTTAGTTTGTAAAGATATACACCGGATGACAGACCGTTTGCATCGAAGGCAAAAATGTGCCTGCCTGATCCGTACCTCCCGCCGGCGATCTGTCCAATTTTTCTCCCAAGCAGGTCAAAGACTTCAAGACTTATCTTCGAGTCTTCTGTAAGGTCCACTTCTATCTTCGTCTGCGGATTGAAAGGATTCGGAAAATTTTGTCCGAGTCTGAAGGAGCCGGGCTGTTCGCTTCCCGTGCTTCCCGTGCCTGTCGTAAGGCTCATCCCTTCAATCAGGTTGTACCGCGTGTTCAAGGCAATTCCCGTGAAAACCTGTCTTCCTCCGCGCGGCCACTCAACAACCATCGAATCAATGATCGTGGCATTGCCAAGTCCGAAATGAACATTGAGCATGTTCATGGAGTTGAAGCTGTTCTGTGAGTTCACTTCCCTCATCTGCCATCGCGGCTGTCCGTTGATCACGGCTTTCACTTTCACCCTTGCACCAATTGCAGACCTGTTGGCATTTATACCCGTGCATTTTATGTTCACCCACTTGTTTCCGTTATTTGTGATGTTTTCGTAAAGCGCCTTTGTGAGGACTGCGCCCGAGACGTAAAGATCAACATCACCGTCATTGTCGTAATCGCCTGCCACTGCACCGTACTTAGGCCCTGATTCCCTCACGGCAATTGAATCAACACGGGTGAATGTTCCGTCACCGTTGTTGTTGTAGTATCTCGTTGTGAAGGAGTTGTCGTTTGTAACATAACAGTCAATGTCTCCGTCGTTGTCAAAGTCCGCCCACGTGTTCGAGAGCGAAGATCCGGAGTCGCTTGCAATTCTTCCAACCTGTGCAGAAGTCATCTTGGTGTAAAAGCCGTTGCCTTCGTTCCTGTAAAGGTTGTTTGGAGTGCCGAATCTGTAATTGGTCAGATACGCGTCAAGGTCTCCGTCATTGTCGTAATCAATGAAAGAATAATTCTGTCCGTCAACAAGGTCAGTGCCGAGAATGCCGGTGTCCAGTCTTTTCAAATAGGGGAGTGAGGTCTCCGTAAGAAGATTCCTGTAGTTGAAGTCTCTTGCCAGCGAACCGGCGGGGCCGCTGCCGATGAAGAGGTCCATGTCGCCGTCCATGTCATAATCGCTGAACGTGGGGACTGTGTAAGGGGCAAGTGTCAGCGCAAAATGCGTGCTGTCTATCTTTGTGAATGTTCCGTCACCGTTGTTGTGAAAGAAGCGCGTGGGGTGATTGACGATCCCGAAGGAGTTTGCCGCGGCAATAACGAGATCAGCATAACCGTCATTGTTGTAATCTCCCCATGTGCATCCCCAGCCGGTGGAATAAGCGGAGTCGCCGATAGCTCCGGATGTAATGCGGGTGAAAGTCTCGTCACCGTTGTTCTTGTAGAGGGCGGATGAAGGTGAAACTGTTGAAACAACGTAGCAGTCAATGAATCCGTCGTTGTTGTAATCTGCCCAGGAAGTGCTGAGGACGTTGACTGCAGAGTTGAGGGCTGTGTTCAATTTGACGAAGTTGCCGCCGCCGAGATTCTTATAAATGGACTTTCTGCATGAGTAAAGATCGAGAAGCCCGTCGTTGTTGAAGTCAATCCATGCGGCTCCGGTATAACTGCCGCCGGGATTTCCGGGATCAGAAACAATGGGATTGTTTTGGTCTGTGACCTTTCTGAAGGTCTGCGAGAAAAGCGTTTGTGCCGCAAGCATCAGAAGCAGTACAATTGCCTTTGCGAGTGAAGATTTCATGATTGCCATAATTGTTTTTATTACAAAATTAGGCAATTAAGTGAGGCGCGGAAATCTCACAAGTATATGGTATCAGACAATGTTGTCCTTCAGCGCTTTTGCCACTGCTTCTGATTTCGAATGAACGTGCAGTTTTTTGTAAATGCTCTTGATATGATGCCTCACTGTTCCGACTGTGATCTTCAGATTGTAGGATATCTCTTTGTAAGTGTTTCCGTTGACAAGCGCTTCCAGCACATCCTTCTCCCTTACGGTAAGGTCTGAAGTTTCAGAAGCCCTGAACGAGCCAAGCACAAGCCTTGCGATCCTCGATGTCATCGGCGCTCCGCCGTCATAGATCTCTCTTATTGAACTCAGGATCTTTTCCTCCGATGCACTCTTGTCCAGATAACCTGTCGCGCCTGACTTCAGAGCCTTGAAGACGAGTTCGCTTTCTTCATGGACGGTTAGCATCAGAAAGTCTGTTCCGCTCAGGAATGGTTTCACTTTCTTCATTCCTTCGATCCCGTCTATTCCCGGAAGCCTGATGTCAAGTAGCACAACGTCAGGCTTTTCCTTCTTCAGTATCTCCATTGCATCCTCGAACTTTTCAAATGCTCCGATGCATTGCATGTCATCAGCGCTTTCAAACAATCGCTTCAGGTCATCCCTTATAACTGCATCATCTTCTATGATTGCTATCTCGATCATGTCAGTTGAGTGAAAATTCCTTGATGCCTTTTCGCAGATCAAGACTTACTTCCACGGATGTGCCGTTTCCGGATCTCCCTGAAATGAGAATTGCTGCCCCGATCCTTGCGGCCCGCGCTTTCATGCTCCTGATCCCGAATCCTTCCCTTCCGGCATCTTCATCAAAGCCGATACCGTCATCGGTAAGCTTCATCGTGAAAGGATCATGCAGACTACCGAATTCGATCTTCATCTGTGATGCTTCCGAGTATTTGACCGAATTGTTCACGGCCTCCTTGGCTATCAGAAGCAGATTTCTCTTGACATCCATGCCAAGATAGACCGTCTTCATTGATTCGCTTATCCCGCTTGCCTGCAAACCAATGCCTTTCTCGTGAAGAAGGTTCTCGGCAAAATCCTTGATGCGCACGGCAAGATCATAGAGAGTGTCCTCTCCCGGGTCCATGCTCCAGATCAGGTCCCTTGCACTCTCCTTTAAACTTGCCGAAGTCTCCATTATTTTGTGCAGTTCCTTTGATATGCTCGCCTTCTGTGCTTCGATCTCCCTGAGCAGATTCCTTGAGTAGATCGAGATCCTTGTAAGCTTATGCCCGAGTTCGTCGTGATAATCCCTCGAAGCTTCATATCTTATCTTCTCGCGCTCTTCTTCCCGAGCATGTTCGATCTCCAGCGCCCTGCGAACTTTCCTGTTTGCATTGACTCTGTGCGCACCGTATGCAGTTGCTGCCAGGAGAGCTGTGCAGATAATGTAGAACGGCAAAGTCTGATAGAACGGCGGTGCAACAATGATCTTCAGCGAGATCGGGCTTTCGTATGAACTGCCACCGGGTTCGGCAACTTTAACAACTATTTCGTATGTGCCGGCGTCAAGGGTTTTAAGAGTTATGGAAGAATTGCCTCCTGAAAAATTCCAGCCCTTGTCAATTCCCGAGATCCTGTAATAGTATGCGGATGATCCGTCAGAGGAGTAATCGAGGTCTGAGAAGCTGATCTCAATGTTTACCGGGTTATGTTCCAGTTTCAGTTCTTTGGTTGATGTCAGGTCCGCAATGTGCCTGCTTCCATCCTGCTCAAATGCCGCCCGCGTAAAAATGAACTTCCTCTCGGAAGCAGGTTTCGTCATTCCGGAAATGTTGAACTCAATGATGCCGTTCCTTCCTCCGAAATAAAATACTCCGTCTCCTTCTTTAGCGATTGAAGACGGATTGAGGATGTCGTCAAATCTTGCTTCGGGTGAGAATGTTCTCTGCACTGGATCAAAGACCTGTATGTTGAAGTTCGAGCCGGTTATTATCTTTCCACCGTAAGAAGCGAGTGAATTCACTGCCTGGTCCGAGAGTCCGTCTGCGGAAGTAAAGTTACTGAAGTTCGTTCCGTCATAAATGCTCAGTCCCCCGGCAGTTCCGAGATAGATCTTTCCCGCATGCCAGAGAATTGAATAAACATAATTGTTTATCAGTGATGCGGTATCGCCGGTGATCTTTCTGAATCTTTCGAACTTGTCAGTACCTCTCTTGAGCATGTTCAGTCCTGCATATGTCCCTGCCCAAAGATTCCCGTCCGGATCAATGTACAGAGAAAGTATCATACTCTCTGAAAGCGAACTCGCATCTTCCGGGTTGTGCTTGTATTCTCTGACAACACTGCCTGAAGATACATCTATCACTTTGATTCCCGCCGTAGTGCCGGCATACATAGATCCACTGCCGTCATAAGCAAGCTCCGTTACTGAAACACCTTCCGGCATCAGGATCTGTTTCTTTAAGTTGCCTTCTCCGTCTGTAACAAGTATGCCGCCGTGAAGTCCAAGCCAGAGCCTTCCGTCATCAGCCGTTGCGGCAGTCAGAATATCTTTTCCTTTGGCGGCTTTCCCTGACTCTGTTGCGGCAAGTTTTCCGTTCTTCAGTTCAAACAATCCCTTTCTTCCAACAGCAATGATCCTGCCGTTGAGATCTGCAAATTTTCTTATGCTTCCGGCGGGGTTCATTTCTTCGTCATGCCTGATCTCAGTAAGGATCTTATTGCTGTTGTCATGGTATTCAAACAACCCTTCATCATAATAGCTTGCGAGCACAACGCCGTTGCCGGGCTGAAGGATGCTGACAATGTCATGCCTGTCGCCGTCCGGAGATTCCGCTGCGAAAGGCCTGAGAGTGTCACTGTTCGCTTCATAGCTGTAAATCCCTGAACTTGTGCCAAGAAGAACGCTGTTGCCGTATGAAGTCTCCGCATCGAACACTGAAAGCGATTGATGATCATCTCTGTCCATATCCGGGACTGCAATGCTTCTGAAAGTGAACGAGCCGTCGCTGATCTGCTTATTGCCAAGAATGTACGCCCCTTTCTTCAAGGTGCCGATCAGCACGCCTTTGCCCGGTATCGTAACGGAAGATCTTATGTAGTTAGCGTTGAGTGAATGCTTATCTGCATTCCTGAGATTGAAGAACCTTGCTTCATTCCTGTTGCTTCCAAGTACGGCAAGGCCTGAGCCGAGCGTGCCTGCATATAGATTGTCAGCGTCATCAACTGCCAATGTGTAGATCTTGCCGGATGAGGAATCTCCGTTTGCAAGTTCAACTGTCTCCCACTTGCTTCCGTCAAATCTGTTAAGACCGTTCTGAGTGCCCGCCCACAGCACGCCCTTCTTGTCTTCAGTAAGGCACCAGACAGTGTTGTCGGAGATCTGCTTTCTCTCCGCAAGATATCTCGTGAATGCGCCCGTCCGGCGATCGTACCTGTTAAGTCCGCCGTAATAGGTGCCGAACCACAGAAACCCCTTGCTGTCCTCAAATACTGAAATGACATCGTCGTTTGAGATCGAGGAGGAGTCGGATGGATCATACTTGAACCGGAAGTAGTTGGAACCGTCGAACATAATGAGCCCGAACATTGTAGCGAACCAGACAATATCCTTCGAATCTTTGTACATTGCAAAGACATTATTGTCCGGATAATGAGCCTTGAGCCCAGCCCGTGAAACCTGAACCGGCGCTCCGGCCGCAGGTACTGCGTTCAAAAGCAACAGCAGTAGAATGACCTTACTTATTGTGATATTCATTCACAAATATCCTGATTGATGCGCTGAAACAACATCTCACAAATGTGGGATACGGGATTTCTCATTTGCATGGTTTAAGATATACATCTCTGAAATCGGAACTGAATTTGTCTTTACCGTTATCATCAAGATAATGCTCTATCACTGCAAGCTCATGATTAAGTTCTTCCCAGTGTGCAATGAGTTTTGCATCCGGGCGTGTCATGATCTTGTCAAAGGCGATACTTCTGAATTCGTAAATGTTCTCGCTGTTCACAGTATAGGTCACACCCGCATCATTGATCGCATTGCATTCGATCTTATGCATTTCCGTTATGATATGAATATAACCGCTGTTGCCGCCGTCACTTCTGCATGATGAAGTGATCAGTGCGGTCACTGCAAGTACGAAAGAAGAACAGCATCTTTTATTCATTTTAAGCGGCTTCTGCTTCAGCTCAATGCATATGCTTTCTTACGGAACAATGCTCTGAATGTTGTTGAATGCGTTGTTGTCAATAATGGCCAGGTCCGCCGCATCCGCCGTCATGTCACCGTTCACGTCGGATCGCAGATAGCCGGCTGCAAATACTGAAGCATCATTGTCTGCGGCGCTTAGATCGCTTGCATCTATGATCCCGTCCCCGTTCACATCGCCGCTGTAAATGCAGTGCTTTGTTCCTTTTAGTATCAGGTTGTTCCCGTAAGCCATTCCTGCCGAAGCGGTCATGTCATAGTCAATGATCCCTCCCAATGTCATCATCTCTCCTCCGCTTCTGCTCCATGTCTCTGTACTGTTCCTGTGGATGACCTGCATGTAGTATGTTCCGTTGGTGAGGTTGTAGAAATTCAGATTTGCAGTAAGCGAAGCCGAATCGAGTATTCCGGTACAGCTGTCAACTGTCTGATACGGTGAAAATATTCTCCTGAGATAAACCCTCACCGTGTCCCGCATGCTGAGATTATTGCCTGCAAGGTTCAAAAATCCCTCGGGAGCAGTGGTCAGATGGATCGTGAGGTTCCTTCTGAACCAGGGCATTGTTGCCGCATCGTTCATAAAGAAATTCATCAGCATGTTCGCAACTTTGGTCCTCCCGTTTACAGAAGGATGAGTTCCATCCGAATTGTAATCACCCGGACAATTCCATGTAAGCCCGTCTGACCGGGGTGCAGTGCCGTCTGCCCAGAGGTATGGCCCCCACGAGATCCACGGAGATTTACTGCCTGATCCTTTATATGTCAGGCTTGTGTCTCCTGAGATCTGATCTTCAACGACCCATTTGACCGCCCAGCCGGAGTAATATGAGTTAGGCTCCGGGCTTAGTCCCGTTGTTGCATATCCTGCATAGATCCTGCTTGCAATAAAACATTGCCTGAGGTTTGCAAACTTTTTCTTTAGTATGTTAAGAACTATCTTGTGCTTTAATCTCAGTCCATTGGAATATCCCGGAAATGATGTATCGGCAGGTGAGGCGTCCACATTCTTGTACCAGACCGCCTGAACCTGCTTTGAGGTTACTCCTGCATTTGAAAGTAAGGACAATACATTTGCCCAGTACACATTGTTTGAATCAATGATGAGATTAATGTGATATCCTCCCTGGGCTCCGTTTACAAGCTTCAACTTCGGATTGACACTTGATGATGCAGAGACCTGGCTCATGAATACGCCGAATTCCTGATTGCAGTTAGACATGCCTATTGACAGCATTACTATTTTTCCGCTTACCGGATCATAATTTCCGTTTGCATCCAGCGGAACGATCTGCTTAGCAAGCGAAACGCCTGCCTCTTCATGGATCTGCGGACGGGAATTCGATCCGCCCGGATACAACCCTCCCGTGTATCCGCGGAACAGGGCAGCGCCAAGGTCGCTTAAAGGAGTGAAGCCGACAGAAGTGTTTACGCAGTTCTGCGGAAAAATGTGTGAAGCTGAAAGAGCTGTGATCAGCAATGCGACTGCAATTGAGTTTTTCATATTTCAGTCATTGATTTCAGGCAGTTAATGATCTTGATTCAGGGCGATTCATCTTTCTTCAAGCTCTTTCATTTTCTCAACCACCCATGCCTTGTTAATGAACTCCTTCTTCTTTTCACCCGGGATGAGTTCGTCAAGTTTGTATGATTTCCCGCTCTCCCTGATCCTCATGAGTTTAGCCAGTATGCTGATGAAATGAGTGTGCGATTCGATCTCCTTCTTCCCGAGAGCCCTGTTCTTCGATACATAGATCCTGTACGAGTTCAGACAGTCGCTTAGAAGGTCTGTTTCATCTTTCTCAAAATATATGCGTGCAGTGAGATTTCTCACCTCAAGATTGTAATAATTGTCCTCGTACTTCACCCGTGCAAGATGAGAAAGGGATTTGTCAAACTCCTTCATCTCGAAATGCATGATGGCGAGGGCGAGGCGGTAAGTGCTCTGCCTGTAGTCTTCCGTTATGAGAGAATTGTAATTTTCAATGAATCCCCGGACCCATTCAAATTCTCTCAGCCGCGAGCCCGATTTCACCATGTTCAGAAAGAACATATTCGTCATGAAATTTTCCGTATATAATCCCTTCCCGATTATCTCCTTTCTCAGCTCAAACACCTCCCTGACGGTTTCCGGGTTGTTCATTGACTTGCTTCTCTTCAGATGCTCGATGAGGTCAATATACTTGTTGTACCTTTTCTCCTTTTCAAGAAGTTCGCCGTGCTGAGTGACAAGCCGCCTCAGTTCGGTAAAGTATTTTGAGTCATCGGTCTTTTCGAGCATGAATGCATTGTAGTGGATCAGTACCTGAGGCATGTTCGTGATGTCTTCAGGAAGGCTCTTCATCAGATCATCAGTGAACTTGTCGCTGAGATAAAGCGACCTGTCAATACCGAGCAGCCTGCATTCATAGAGAATGTAGTTCTGTATCTCAAGAATTTTGATCACAAAGGATATGAGGAGATTTCTTTCACCTTCCTGAATGTCCTGCTTGCTGAAGCTGTTCCTGAAGCTGTTATAGACATCCTTAAGCAGGTAGAGTTCATATGAACGGTTGAAGAAGTCCTGATCGCGTGTACTGCTGTTTGCAAGAAACTCATCAGCCTCTCTGAAGTTCTTTTCAAACTGCGGATAGAGATTCCTTTTGAGAAGTTCCTTCAGTAGATGAGTGTTTGCAGAGTGTTTGTCAGCCGAGAAGTTGATGTACGAAAGGAAGTCCTCTGCCTGCTTCAGAAGCTGTGAATTGAGATTCCTGAAGATCTCGTCGCTGTATTGTTTTCCGGGGAACAGCTTACCGAAGACCTTCTCTTTCGTGAAAGCCCTGTCGTCAAATACGGGGTGAAACTTCCTGTATGTCTCCAGCAGGTCTTTGATCACCTGGCGCTTATTGATAAGCGGAGAACTAAGGAAATCAGAGAACTGCTTCAGTTCTTCCTTCGTGAGTGTTGCAAGTATCTCAAGGACCTTTGCTTTGATCAATTCGCTTCGCCCGGAGACATAATCTGCCACTTCAAGCATGCAACTTTCAGCGGCCGGAGATGTCGGTTTTTGTTGGTGTATTTATGACAATCGGTTTTGCAAAATACCTTAATTGTGAGCCAATTTCAAAGTTTTTTGGCGGATTGCGAAATAAAATGCATCCCCGTATCTGTCACAAATTCGGAAATTCATCTTTGTTTGCCCCCCTGTAACCTGAGTAATTTTGTGCAGAATTTAAGAACAACATTCACAAACAAACAAAACAAAACTGAAATGAAAAACTCAAACACAGGAAACAAGGTAAGAACACTGAAAGTGATGACGGCAATTCTGATCGTCATCTTCACTTCGTTCAACGCTTTTGCACAACAGCAGATCAAGAGCTACAATTACTTGTGCAGCAACATCTCAAGCAATGAGAACACAAGAGCGATCATCAACAGGGTTGACACCGGTTACGCTATCAGCGGTTACACATATCATCCGGTTTGCGGCATCAGCCCGTTTGACTGGACGTGGCTTCAGCTTAAGTCAAACGGTAACGTAAACGCCTCAAGGTACATTGGTACCATCGGCGATGACAAGTGTTACTCACTCATTCAGGACCCCACAGACAGGTCATACACACTTGCGGGCTATATGTATGATGCAACCAAAGGAAGAAGCAAGGCGACAATTGTGGACCTGAACAGTTCAGGGAACTTCAACTATGCAAGGTGGGCGTCAGATACCCTGAACAGCGCATACTGGCAGGTCGTCATTGATCCTTCAAGAACGCTCGGACTCACAGGATACATGGAGCGTGTCGTTTCAAACAAGCTCCGCAACAAACTGTTCTGCTCTCAGTACACTCCTGCCGGACCGCTTGCATGGTCTTACAGGTATGATTCATGGAACGGAACAAAGATCAGCGTCTCGACAGAAGAGGGAAGGTCGATCTGTTTTCAGCCGGTCGGCGGCGTTTACGGTGTTGCAGTCAGAACAAACTTCTACAGCAAATCAATAAACGCATGGGATCCGATGGTTGTAAAGCTTGACTATGCGGGCAATGTGATCTGGAAGAAGGTTTACAGATTCAACGTAACCAATCCAAATTATTACCCGTCATCTGAACCTACAAAGATCATTCCAATGCCGGACGGCGGATTTACGGTTGTAGGATTCACAAATTCGATCCTGCAAAACGGCAGTCACATACTCGTATTCCGCGTTTCTTCAACCGGCGCGCTCATGTGGTCATCATCCTACGGCACAACAGTAATGTTCCACTACGGAAATTCCATAGTGCTTGACGGAAACAATCTGACTGTGACAGGTTACAGAAGAAATGCATCAGGTCAGGACGCTCTCATTATGAAGATCCCGGTAACCGGCGGAGCGCCGCTTTGGACAAGAATCTGGAATCCTCAGGCAAACTCTGAAGCAGGCTTCGACATAATCCTCTCCAATCAAAGCACGGCTTCAACCGGATATGCTGTAACGGGCGATGTGAACACAAACTCAGGCGATGCATTCCTCTGGAGAACAAACAACAACGGCCTTCTCGACAGCTCGACTTGCAACAATTCGACCACGCTTACAAGGATCGCCAACGACATAAGGCTTGATTCATTTAACCTGACAAAGGTGATCAAGTACGACAAGAGCCATCAGCCGATCGTAAAGACGACTGCATACACAGAGACGCTTATTTGCCTCGGAACCTATGCAACTCTGCCAGATGAAGAGATCAACAACGATAACATCGGCACGGAAGAAGTAACCGAATATTCCATCAGCCAGAATTATCCGAATCCGTTCAACCCAAGCACAACGATAAGATTCAGTTTGCCTCAGGACGGAAATGTTGCTATCAAGGTTTATGACATCGCAGGCAAGCTTGTGGCAGAACTGATAAACGGATACGTACAAAAGGGAAGTCATTCAGTTCAGTTCAATGCCG
>JAIBBK010000102.1 GCA_019694675.1 Ignavibacteria bacterium | reverse complement strand
AGTTGAAAGAAAAGGAAAGAATGGCGCAGGAACGTCTCGATGCAGTGCTTGACAAGATCAGTGAAACGGGTTACGGAAGTCTAACAGAGGAAGAGAGAAGGATCCTTCAGCAGGAATCAAGAAGACTTAGGTGAACACCGTCGAATGCTTACAGCCGAAAAAAATCTGAAATACTGCAACAGCCTTACAGCTTACTCCCGCTACAGAACCAGGTCCGTTAACATCGGCGGCGTAGCGCTCGGAGGTGATAATCCCATTCGCGTGCAGTCAATGACCACAACCGACACAATGGACACAACTGCAACCGTTGAGCAGTCGGTCAGGATCATTGAAGCCGGTTCTGACTATGTGCGGATAACTGCGCCTAGCATTAACGAAGCCAGAAATCTTGAGAACATCAGGAAGGAACTGAGAAGCAGGGGATTTGACACTCCTCTCATTGCAGATATTCACTTCACTCCGAATGCGGCTGAAGTTGCTGCGAGGATAGTGGAGAAGGTAAGGATCAATCCGGGAAACTTTGCAGATAAAAAGAAATTCAGCATTACGGAATATTCCGACTCACAGTATGCTGAGGAAGTTGAGCGCATAAGGCAAAGGTTTTCGCCGCTTGTTAAGATCTGCAAAGAGTACGGAACGGCCATGCGGATCGGCACAAATCACGGATCGCTGTCGGACAGGATAATGAGCCGGTTCGGCGATACTCCGCTCGGAATGGTGGAATCTGCACTCGAGTTTGTAAGAATATGCGAAGACATTGGCTACCGGGAAATAGTCCTCTCCATGAAAGCAAGCAATCCGAAAGTGATGATCGAAGCTTACAGGCTTCTCATTGTAAAGATGGAAGAAGAGGGAATGAATTATCCTCTTCATATCGGAGTGACGGAAGCAGGTGACGGCGAAGACGGCAGGATCAAGTCGGCCGTGGGAATAGGCTCATTGCTTGAAGACGGGATCGGGGATACCGTGAGAGTCTCGCTTACAGAGGAGCCCGAGCATGAGATACCGGTGGCTCTGAAACTTGTAAGAAGATACGATTCCAGAGATCCGCATGATCCGATACCGGAAATTGCAGGCCCGGGATTCGATCCGTTCAGCTTCAGCAGAAGGAATACGGGAACCTCCGGCAAGATAGGAGGAAACAATGTCCCGGTAGTTGTGATCAATGCGACCGCGGAGATCCTCGGCGGACATGAAGGGCTGAGGAATTGCGGCTACTACTACAGCGAGTCACTTGACAAGTGGAACATCGGCGATACTGCTCCCGACTATCTTTATATTGGAAAGAATCAGCTCACATACAAGCTTCCGGGCACTCTCAAGCGTATCTGTGACTATGATGCATGGAAGGATCTGGCCGACAAGGCAGAAGCGGTTCCGTTGCTCACAAAAGATGAATTTCTTTCTGAAAGGTTAGAGACACGAAGCGAGTTCTTTGTTTCGCTTCGGGATACGGATATTGATGATGAAGTGATCAGCGCACTTAAGAAGGATACAAATGCAGTCGTAATGCTCTCTTCATTGAACAGACACAGGATGCCTGCTTTGCGCAGGGCGTTCTCCGAGCTGACTGCGGGAGGATGCAACGCTCCAGTCATAATTGAACTTGACTGCACCGGGCTTGATGACGAGACATTGTCGCTCTATTCTGCGACCGATGCAGGCGCACTGCTCGCCGACGGCTTCGGAGACGGGATAAGGATCAATGCGGACAATCATGCCGGAAAGATAAACAGCATTGCATTCGGAATACTTCAGGCAACAAGGACGAGGATCTCAAGAACAGAGTACATCTCGTGCCCTTCCTGCGGAAGGACGCTGTTTGACCTTCAGGAGACTACGGCAATGATAAGGAGCAGGACGGATCATCTTAAGGGAGTGAAGATCGCGATCATGGGATGCATAGTGAACGGACCGGGTGAAATGGCGGATGCGGACTACGGATATGTTGGAAGCGGGCCGGGGAAGATAACTCTTTACAAAGGCAGGGAGATCGTCAAACGCAGTATTGATACAGAGGTCGCAGTTGACGAACTCATAAACCTTATCAGAGACAATGGAGACTGGAAAGACCCGGATAACACGATTGCTCAAATAATGCAATTTCGAAAATAATGAAAAGCACTATAAAGCTATTAGCAATACTGGCATTAGTAACTTTTGTGAAGCCGGTCGCCGCTGAGGTCCCTTACGCGATCGAGCTTGAACAACTGACGCTTCCCGGAGCGCCCAAGATCCATTCATTCGCTTTTGCAGAATCCGAGGGCAAGTGGCTTTTCCTTGCAGGCAGGACAAACGGACTGCACGGGTTCAATCCGAACAACGCTTTCCCCAAGCAGTATTCGAATACGAAGATGTATGTGGTGGATCCGGTAAGCTTGCAGACGTGGTCGCGCAGTATTTTTACAGATCTTCCTCTTGAATCGGCTGACCAGCTTCGTTCAATGAACATGCAGTACTATCAGAAAGGCAACAAGCTGTATTTCATCGGCGGATACGGTTATGACAGCACACTCAACAGTTTCATTACATTTCCGCTGTTGAAGGTCATAGACGTGCGGGAGACGATTCAGGCTATCATCAGCGGCTCTTCGGTTGCACCTCACATTAGGCAGGTCAGTGATTTGAGGATGCAGGTTTGCG
This sequence comes from Ignavibacteria bacterium, assembly GCA_019694675.1. Classification (GTDB taxonomy): domain Bacteria; phylum Bacteroidota; class Ignavibacteria; order Tepidaquicellales; family Tepidaquicellaceae; genus JADJAH01. The sequence continues at coordinate 30,473 of JAIBBK010000102.1, read as the reverse complement.
GAGGCGAACTCCAGATATTGGACGGGTACTTTAATCTTGTAGGCGGACACAAGTTCACCGGAGAATATTCCCAGACAGTCAATGATCAGGTCTACACCAATCAGATCCGCCGGTTCAAGATAAGTGAAGCAGCAGATGAGGTTTCAATTTCTGATTACAGCGCGCTGACCGATACCGTTGAATATCACAGAAGAGATATGAATCTTGTGCCCGCTATAAGGCCACAGTCACTCGAAGAGTATCTGATCGTTTACGGCGGTGTGTTCCGGTCCTATGCAGACCTGCCGTTTCTCAACCCCGTTTATATATACCCTGCTTCGGCACAGGTTGACTACTCATTCGAGCAGAAGATCGGCCAGTACACATGCGCTTACATGAGTGCATTTGATTCGCAGACAGGCGACATGCACACATCGCTCTTCGGTGGTATGAGTCTTTATTCTTACTACGAACAAATAGACAGTCTGGTCTACGACTCACTTGTCCCGTTCATAAATGACATAAACACAATTACCAAAAGAGCTGACGGAACATCCGTTGAACGTCTCTCTTCCACCAGACTGCCTGCACTGCTGGGTACAAATGCAAAGTTTATCATATCATCCGATCTGCCGAAATTTTCAAACAATGTGATCAAGCTATCGGAAGTGACGGGCAGAACTTTTGCCGGGTATATATTCGGCGGGATCCGTGCTCTGCTTCCTAACAATACGCCGAGTTATCCCAGCGAATACATTCTCAGGGTTTTCATCACTCCGCAGTCCGTCTCAGTTACACAGATAAGCCAGACTGTCCCCGGAGGCTTTGAACTGAATCAGAATTATCCGAATCCGTTCAACCCGTCTACAAAAATTTCCTTCAGCATACCTTCGGCAGGCGCTGTTAAGCTTGCTGTATATGACAAACTCGGCAGAACTGTCGCGGAGCTTGTTAACAGACATATGCCGGCAGGAAGTTACGAAACAACCTGGAGCGGAGAATCAAACTCCAGCGGAATCTACTTTCTGAGACTGGAAGCCGGAAGCTTTTCGGCGAGCAGAAAGATGTTGCTCCTCAAATAAGGAAGAACCTAACCGATTTTCTAAAACAAAATTCATTATGAACTGCAGAAGACTTTTTCTGTCCGTTTTTCTATTGTTTTCTTTTACGGCCGTCTATTCTTCAGAGGTCCCTTATTCGATCGAGATCCAACGTGCGGATATATCCGGCGCACCAAGGATACATTCCTTTGCCTTTGCACAATCCGGCGGGAAATGGCTTTTCATAGGAGGCAGGATCAACGGCATGCATGGCTTCACAACGAGTACTTCATTTCCAAAAGAGTTTTCGAATACCAGAATGTATGTCTTGGATCCTTCCACAGGGCAAACATGGTCCCGAAGCATCTTCGCGGATCTCCCGTTCTGGAAGGCGGATCAGTTTAGGTCAACCAACATGCAGTATTACCAGGTGGGGAACAAGCTGTATTTCCTCGGCGGGTACGGCTACGACAGCACATCCAATGCACTCATTTCTTTTCCTCTGCTGAAAGTAATTGATGTTGCGGAGACGATCGATGCGATCATGAACGGATCGTCAACGGCGCAATATATAAGAGAACTGAACGACCCGAGGTTTCAGGTTACGGGAGGCGAGCTCACTTCGTTCGGTGATTTCTTCTTCCTTGTCGGCGGCCATAAGTTCATGGGTCCTTACAGGCGCAATGTGAATAATCAGACATACACAAAGAAAATAAGCAAATTCAGGATCAATGATAACGGAGTGACCGTAAGCATTTCGGATTACACAGAAGCCCTTGATTCTGTCGAGTATCACAGAAGGGATATGAACGTGGTGCCGGCTGTCAAGCCTGACGGAGTCGGAATGTACTCAATACTTTACGGCGGAGTATTCAGGATAGGAATTGACTTGCCCTATCTCACTCCTATCTACATAGATTCCTCTTCAATTACCGTTGACTACTCATTCGAACAGAAGATGAGCCAGTACACTTGTGCCTACATGAGCGTTTTCAATTCGGGTGACGGGGGAATGCATACGACACTGTTCGCCGGCATGAGCCTAAATTCATACAACGAATCCACCAACACGCTCGAACTTGATTCGCTTGTACCTTTCATAAATGATATCACCACTATCTCCAGAAGGCATGACGGCAGTACGGCAGAGACGATCATGAGCGCGCGGTTCGATTCACTCGTCGGGTCGAATGCAAAGTTCATCCTTGATCCTTCTGTACCGGCTTATCCTAACGGCGTCATAAAGCTCAGAGAGCTGAGCGGAAGGACATTCGCGGGATATGTTTTCGGAGGGATCAAAGGCAGGATACCTAACGGAGGCCCGTCTTTCCCGAGCGAACTTACATACAAGGTTTACATCACACCGGATGCACCTCTTCCTGTTGAGCTTACTTCATTTACTGCAACAGCTTCGGGAAGGAACGCATTGCTGAGCTGGTCCACTGCATCCGAACTGAATAACTACGGATTCGAAATTGAGAGAAGATCAGCGGGATCATCGGGCGGATGGATCACAGCAGGATTTGTGAACGGCGCCGGCAACTCGAATGCACCTTTGCTGTATTCTTTTGAAGACAGAGACCTGTCTTCAGGCAGACACAATTACAGGCTGAAGCAGATTGACAATAACGGGAGCTTCAATTACCATGAGCTGAGCGGCGAAGTTGTGATAGGTGTGCCGGAAAAGTTCTTCCTGCATCAGAATTATCCCAATCCGTTCAATCCGTCAACGAAGCTGAACTATGATATCCCTTCAGAAGGCAGAATAACTCTTGCAGTTTACGACAGCAAAGGTTCCGAGATTGCAAGGCTCGAGAATTCAAAGCCCGTTACGGCCGGGTTCTATACATCCGATTTCAGGTCAGGTGAGAAGGAACTTGCCAGCGGTGTTTATTACGCCGTGCTTACATTCTCGCCTTCCGGCCCGGGCAGTGAAATGAAGGCAACGGTGAAAATGGCAATGCTGAAGTGATCTTGCGGCAAGGCCGTGATGCAGAAATTTATGCTGTCACTGAAGAGAGGATCCAATAAGCAGAAATGCTTTGCTTTTATCTTTCCACTTTTGTGTAATAGGGCTATTATTGCCAAAACAAATTCAATGACATGAAGAATAAGAAAGATTACCTCAAGGATACAATACAGCACATCGACATCAAGAGGCACAATGTAGTGAACATTGTGGATGACATGTATGACATGGCATTTTCATCAAGAGACCTGGCAATTGCCGCACGGTACTATGACATGATGCTTTCTGACAAGAACTGCTCTGTCTTTCTCTGCCTTGCAGGATCATTGTTCTCTGCCGGGCTTAAGAATGTTGTTGTGGATATGGTGAGAAACAACATGGTTGATGCCATAGTCTCAACGGGTGCAATAATGGTTGACCAGGATTTCTTTGAAGGGCTTGGATTCAAGCATTACAAGGGAACTCAGTTTGTGGACGACAACGAACTTCGCGACCTTATGATCGACAGGATCTACGATACTTACATTGATGAGGAGGAACTGAGGGATTGCGATTTTACGATCGCGAAGATATGCGATACGCTTGAGAAGAGGCCTTATTCATCGCGCGAGTTCATATGGCATATGGGGGAATATCTCTCAAAGCACGGCAAGAACCGCGACTCCGTTGTACTGGCAGCTTATGAGCACAATGTTCCGATCTTTGTGCCGGCGTTCTCTGACTGCTCCGCCGGATTCGGATTTGTTCATCATCAGTTTCATAACCCGGAATCAAATGTTTCAATAGACTCCGCGAAGGATTTCCTGGAACTAACAAAGATCAAGCTTGAGGCCTTTGAAACAGGCCTGTTCATGGTTGGCGGCGGTGTGCCAAAGAATTTTGCACAGGATACGGTTGTTGCGGCAGAGATCCTCAACAAGGAGGTCCCGATGCACAAGTATGCTATTCAGATTACGGTCGCAGATGACCGTGACGGCGCACTCTCGGGATCAACTCTGAAGGAAGCGAGTTCATGGGGAAAAGTTGATATGACATATGAACAAATGGTTTACTGCGAAGCAACAATTGCAATGCCGCTTATTGCGGGATATGCATATCACAAAGGCAACTGGAAGAACAGGGCCAGGAGGGAATTCCAGAAGATATTTCTGAAGGAAGGCGCAACCGCCTGAACTCAGAGCGCTGACTCAGACATAGAACCGGGGCGGGCAATTGTCCGCCTTTTTTTATTTGTCAAATGTAACTGCATCGAACATAAAAATGAACATCGCATAGGTGCTCGTAAAATTTTCCGTCAAGTGTAATGCTATCTTCTCAGCCAGTTCCTTGTCGCACACGATCTGCAGTCTTATGCTTCCCGACTGGTCCCAGTCATTTCTTCTTACACCGCGTCTTCCTTCTCCGCGAACTTCTTCTATGGTGTAGCCCGGCGCTCCAAGCTCCTTGATGCATTTGACGAGTTTCTGCTCAATGACCGATTCCGTAATGACGGTCAGCACTTTTGACTCTTTCATGTTCATTTACTGAGAAGTGAGTTATAGACAAAATCGGTGATTGAATAGTAGAGGTATATACCTGCAATGATGTTGAAAGGGAATGTGATGCCGAGTGCTGTGGTGATGTAGTAAGTCGGATTGGCCTTTGGAACGGCAATCCTCATTGCAGTAGGAGCGGCAATGTATGATGCGCTTGCCGCCATGCAGGCTAGCACGAACGTTCCTCCCTGTGACAGCCCGCACAGAACGCCCGCCGCAATTCCGAACAGTGAGGAGATCACGGGCATAACTACTCCGAAGCCAATGAGGAACGGGCCGACCCGCCTGAAGTCTGCAAACCTCTTAGAAGCAATGATTCCCATCTCCAGAAGAAAGAATGCAAGAAATCCCCTGAACATGTCGCTGAAAAGTACGTTGATGCTTTTGTTGCCGTAAATGCCCGCAAAGTAACCAACAGCTATTCCGCTTATCAGCAGATAGATGCTCTTACCGAGAAATACCTCCCTGAGCGCTTCCACGGCTCCACCCCGGCTTGTTCCTCCACCGGCACGCGCAAGCAGTATTCCCACTGCAATTGCGGGTATCTCCAGCATTACGAGCAGTACTGTCATGAACTCATCGGAACGTATTCCGGATTTTGAAACGAAGTCAACCGCTACTGCAAATGTCACGGCGCTGACCGAGCCGTAATGTGCCGCAATCGCTGCGGAATCATCTCTGCCGAATCTCCCGATTCTTCCGAGAATGAAGAATGCTATGAGCGGAATGATGATGCCGAGCAGTAAGGTTGCAGTAACGGGAACGGTAAGTGAAGACAGTTCAGAACCCGATAGCTCAATGCCTCCTTTGTAACCAATTGCCAAGAGCAGATAAATGCTTAGAGCGTCGTAAATTGCTTCAGGCAGTTTGAGATCGGTCTTGAGCAGGCCTGCGGCAACTCCGATTATGAAGAACAGTATGACCGGGTCAATGAGATTCTGAATCAAGGAAAGTGTGGTTTAGTTTGAGCCTGATCCTGAAAGCGACAGGACCTCATCAGCATTTCTTGTCCTTTCAAAGTAAGAAAGTATCTTCTGAAGCACGGCGTCAACTACAGAATCAGGACATGATGCTCCGCTTGTGAGGATTATTCTAACCGGCTCTGCTGAAGGAAGATAACCGGATGTTGTTTCCTCCCGGTGTTCATGAATGATAAAATGACGGACCACTTCCTTTGAAAGTATCTTATCAGCGCCCGATATGAAATATGTTGGAAGTTTCTCCTCGCAAAGTTCAACAATGTGCGATGTATTTGAACTGTTGTAGCCGCCTACAACAATTGCAAGGTCCGCGTCTTTCTCAAGCAGGGCGTAAGTGGCGCGCTGGTTGTCATGCGTTGCATAACAGAGCGTGTCTCTTGTATCCGCAAAGTGCCGTTTGATGTCCGCCTCTCCGAATTTACTGACCATGACGCTTTTCAGATAATCGGCGATCGCCTGAGTCTCTGTTGCAAGCATTGTTGTCTGGTTCACGACTCCGATCCTTTCAAGGTGGATCTCAGGGTCAAATCCTGCAGAGCATCTTTGACCGAATATGTTACTGAATTCGCCGGCAGGAGATTCTCCAAGTATGAACTTACCCAACGTGACAGCCTCTTCCAGGTCGCGGATTATCAGTGTGGGAGCGGACTCCTTTGAATGTGAAAAAGTTGCCCTTGTTTCCTCATGCCTGAATTTGCCGTGTACAATTATCGTGAAGTCAGACTTTCCGAGCGACTCGGCACGGTTCCAGACCTTCTCAACAAAGGGGCAGGTTGTATTGTACTTTCTCGTATCAACGCCGATCTCGGACAGCTTCTCCTCGATCTCGACAGTGGTGCCGAAGGCAGGCACAATTACGATATCATCACTCTTGATCTCATTCCAGCCAATTACCATCTCTCCGTCTGTGTTCATGATGAACTTAACTCCTCTGCCGAGTATGTCGCTGTTCACTTCGGGATTGTGGATCATCTCACTCAGCAGGAATATTCTTCTGCCGGGGTTCTCTTCAATGGCCTTGTAAGAGATCTCGATCGCATTCTCCACTCCGTAACAGAATCCGAAATGCCTGGCTATGTAGAAAATCACCGGGCCGAAGTCGAGTTCTGTGGGTGAGTAGTCCTTCTTCCTAGGATCATCATGCCTGCGCATATTCTTGATCCTGGAAATTATCGGACTTCTGTAAAATACCGGAATGTCGAATGCTTTCATCTGCTTAAATGAGAAGGGCAACAAACGTTAACTCAAAGCGCTTGCTGCCCGTGAATTTTACTTTACTATCCTGCCTGATCATTCAAATGCAGAAAGGCCGGTGATGTCTTCGCCGAGGATCAGCGTGTGCATTTCATGCGTGCCTTCGTATGTCTTCACCGATTCGATGTTGTTCATATGCCTCATTACGGGATACTCGTCAAGAATTCCGTTTGCTCCGAGCATTTCCCTTGCCATTGAGGCTATCGTTTTGGCGATCTCGCAGTTGTTCCTCTTTGCAAGCGAAACCTGCTGAGGGCGCATCTTTCCTGAATCTTTCAGCTTTGCAAGCTGATATACCAGAAGCTGGGCTTTTGTGATCTCAGTAAGCATGTATGCGAGCTTCTCCTGTGTGATCTGAAATCCGGCAATTGGTTTTCCGAACTGTACTCTTGACAGAGAATAGTTCAGCGCGGTGCTGTAGCATTCCATTGCAAGGCCGAGAACACCCCATGCAATTCCGTATCTTGCCTGTGTGAGGCACATAAGGGGTGACTTGAGCCCGCCGCTGTTCGGCATAAGATTCTCTTCGGGTATAAGACAATCCTCGAACACCAGCTCCGAAGTAACCGATGCGCGCAGTGACAGCTTGCCTTTTGTTTCCGGAGCTGAGTATCCTTTGGTGCCTTTGTCAACGAGGAAACCTCTGACCTTTCCATCGAGCTTTGCCCATACAACCGCAACATCGGCGATCGTTCCGTTCGTTATCCACATCTTTGCGCCGTTGAGGAGGTATCCGCCGTCAACCTTCTCCGCCTTTGTGATCAATCCTCCCGGGTTACTTCCGAAGTCCGGTTCAGTAAGCCCGAAACAGCCGATCAACTCTCCCTTGGCAAGCCCCGGCAGATATTTCTTCCTCTGCTCTTCGCTTCCGAATGTGTAAATGGGATACATTACGAGTCCCGACTGAACCGAGGCAAAACTGCGCACTCCGCTGTCGCCTCTCTCGAGCTCCTGCATTATCAGCCCGTAAGCAACGTTGTTGATTCCCATCCCGCCGTATTCCACAGGCAGGGTAGGGCCGAAGATTCCAAGCTCGGCCATCTTCGGGATAAGCTGAGTGGGGAACTGCATTTCCTGATTGTACTCTTCTATTATCGGGATCACTTCTTCATTGACGAAGTCTCTTACCGTGTCGCGAATAGATCTTTCCTCATCTGTAAGCATTTCATCTATGCCGTAATAGTCAACCGATTTGTAGGTGCTTGTTGTTTGCATTTTTCCGCCTTCTCCTTAGTTATTGTGAATTAATGTTCGAATGTTAATTGTCCTGAAGTTCTTTGCTTTCCTGCAAATTCTTCAGCCGTGAAAAATTTCTGTCACTTGTTGAAAACGTTACCTTGATGCTGTTCTTCAGATACTTGACATCCCTCACCTCGGCAAGCTTGTAGATAAGGCTCAGGTTCTTGTGGTCATCAGGCTTCAGCCGAAGAATTCTGTCTGTGTTTCCCACTGTCAGTTCTGACTTTATCCTTTCCATAAGCATCTTCATGTTAAGCCCTTTTCCTGCAGAGATGAAGACGCCGACTTTGAATTCACTTCGGATCTCATCCAGCACATCGTCGCCGGTGAGGTCCACTTTGTTGAATACGTTAATGATCTTCTTTCCCCCGGCTCCGATCTCTTCAAGAGTGTCCCTCACAACCTCCATCTGTTCGCGGAAGGAGCCGTTCGATGCATCTATCACATGAAGCAGAAGATCCGACTCGACAACTTCGGCAAGCGTTGATTTGAACGATTCAATAAGGTCATGCGGCAGATTCTTGATGAACCCTACAGTGTCTGAGATAAGCACTTTCTTGGGGTACTTTGCTTTACCCCGTTTGCCGACACTGATCTCAAGAGATCTCGTGGATGTGTCGAGAGTCGCAAAGAGCTTGTTCTCAACATACACATCTGCATTTGTGAGACTGTTGAGCAGTGTTGATTTTCCTACGTTCGTATATCCGACGAGGGATATTCTGAAGAACCTGCCCCTTTCAGCCGCCTGTGTCTTTCTTTGCTCAGAAACTCGCAGAAGCTTCTCCTTAAGTGCGGATATCCTTCTGCCTATCATCCTTCTGTCGGTTTCTATCTGTGTTTCGCCGGGGCCCTTTGTGCCAATACCTCCGAACTGCTTCGAAAGGTGCGTCCACTGCCTTGTCAGTCTCGGAAGCGTGTACTCAAGCTGAGCAAGTTCCACCTGAAGTTTTGACTGCGCCGTCCTTGCATTTGATGCGAAGATGTCGAGGATCAGGTTTGACTTGTCTATTATCTTGCATTTAATCTTCTGCTCCAGATTTCTAAGCTGTGTGTAGCCAAGCTCGTTTTCAAATATCACCAGACTGATCTCATTGTCCTGCACAAATTCGGCAATCTCCGTGACCTTCCCCTTGCCTATCATGTAACGTGAGTCGTACCTCTCATTCTCCTGAAAGAACGACTTCACCACATATGCCCCCGCTGTCTCTGCAAGGAATTTGAGCTCGTCGAGCGATTCTTCCGTGTGATAGTTGTCCTTATCCTTTCGGTTGGAATAACAGACAAGGACTGTCCTTTCAAGCTTTTTAGCGGTCTCTAACAATCAATTAATTTTATTCAAAATATTCAAAATGGCCCTGACAAGAAAGTCAGATTACCGGCTGAGTGCATGCGAATTTGACAGAGCACTGATCCCCGGTTTCAGCCTGAAGTAATGGACCATGAAAACGCATTGGCTTGCCGTCACTTCGTGATCCTCGGACTAAGTTGCATCAGCAAAGTGCAATAATGACATTGGTATTACCCTGCGTCGGAAATTGTCAGGATCTTTCTCTATGACGCCCCGGACTGCAAAGGCTTACACAGCGGAGGTGAATCGGGTTCCCTTAACCCGTATTTTATATTTCAAATTCAGGATAATTAGTTTACATTGAATTAAAAGATCCGACCCTCTATGATCCCTTGCAATGAAGCGGGGCGGAGGGTTTCTTAGTTTATGAAGGTAAAAAAAGACAAGATCAAACTGATAACCCTCGGATGCTCCAAGAACCTGGTTGATTCGGAGTTCATTCTCGCACAGTTGAAGTCAAATGATATTGAGATCGTTGAAGATGAGGAATCTGCGGAGAATGTGATAATCAACACATGCGGGTTTATACAGGAGGCAAAGCAGGAGTCTATAGACACTATTTTGCGGGCTGTGAAGCGTAAAGAGGCCGGGAAGCTGAAAGGTGTGTATGTGGCCGGATGTTTGTCCGACAGGTATAAGACCGATCTTGAGGCAGAGATCCCGGAGGTTGACAAGTATTTCGGAGCCACCGACAAACCGCAGACCGTAGTCGGAATCCTGAATGAACTTGGAGTTGACTTCCGGAAAGAACTTCTCGGTGAAAGGGAAGCTACGACACCCGGACATTATGCTTATCTGAAGATCAGTGAGGGTTGCGATAATCCGTGCTCATTTTGCGCAATCCCGATAATGAGAGGCGGGCACAGGTCAAAGCCGCTTCAGGAGATTGTAACAGAAACGCAGAAACTTGCGTCTAAGGGTGTAAAGGAGATAATTGTCATTGGCCAGGATACAACTTACTGGGGATTCGACACAGACAAAAGAAGAAGGATCTCCGATGTGATCAATGAAATTTCCAGGATAAGCGGCATTGAATGGATAAGACTGATGTATGCGTATCCGTCAAGATTTCCGGAAGACCTTATCGAAACGATCGCTTCCAATGAGAAGGTATGCAAGTACATTGACATACCCGTACAGCATGTATCTGACAATGTGCTGAAATCAATGAGAAGGGGTATAACAAAGAAAGCACTTGCAGGACTGTTGTCACAGCTCCGCGAGTCGGTGCCCGGCATCGCGATCAGAACGACGCTTATAGTGGGATATCCCGATGAAACCGAAAAAGATTTTGACGAGTTAGCGCAGTTCGTGAAAGAATTCAGATTTGACAGACTCGGCGTTTTCAAATATTCCCATGAAGAGGGAACATATGCCGCGTCAATTCCCGACAGGATCTCCGAAAAGGAAAAGTCAGAAAGGCAGAGAGAGATCCTGGAAATTCAGAAACAGATCTCGCTGGAAAGAAATAATGCCCTTATCGGAAAGACTGTCACGGCGATCATAGACAGGAAGCAAAACGGGCAGTACACTGGAAGAAGTTACAGAGACGCCCCTGAGATCGATCAGGAAATTCTCATATCAGGCAGCGGCCTCAGAGTAGGCGAGTTCTGCAAGGTCAGCATACACGATGCTGAAGAATTTGATCTTTTCGGCTCGGCTCAAAACTGAAAACAGAAATTACAACACAAATGCATGTGAAATGAAAGATTTTACATTCAGAGGAAAATTGCTGAGGTTATCTGTATTGGTCATCAGCGTCGTTTCGTTCGTGGTGTTAGGCGCCGGGGAATCACGTTCACAGCTCGAGGAAAAAACGATCAGAAGCGAGTCCCGGCAATTGTTCTTCCTTGACCCAATGGTCTTTTTCAGCAAGGAAAAATCAAAGGCCCGCCTCGATGTGTATATGGAGATACCGATGGAAAATCTGCAGTTTAAAAAGAATCCGGCGACAAAACAGTATGACGCGGATATTCTTTACACAGTGCTCATCAAGAACTTTGCCGGCGAGATTGTAGAAAATGAGTCGGTCACAGATTTTGTCTCAACGAACAAGGAGCAACAGAAGAATCTCGAAGGATCTTCCAAGTTCCTGGTAAGGGAATTCTACCTCAACCCCGGATCTTATGACCTTAACGTTACACTGAGCGACAAGAACACCAAGAAGGAACTCACTCTTAAGGACAAGGTGCAGGTGCCTGATTTCGCCAACGAGAAAATATCCTTCAGCAACCTCATGCTGATAAGCAATATATCTTCCGAGGACGGTAAGAAAGTCATCACTCCGCTGGTTAACGGAAATGTTGATAATCTGAAGGAGTTCTATGTTTTTTTCGAGGTGTATAATTCGCAGGATGAAAGCACCGTTGAAAGCTATTCATATGCTGTTGTTGACAACAAGGAGAATGTTGTCGAGAGAGGAAACCTGACATATACGCTTAATCCCGGAATCAACAAATGCTTCGAGAAGATCAAGTCTTCAAACCTTGTTTACGGCGACTATGTCCTTGACCTTAAGAACAACGCATCGGGTAAACTGATAGCCGAAAAGAAATTCAGCAACAAGATGTCCGGCTTTCCCACAAATGCAAAAGACCTTCAGCTGATGATAGACCAGCTTGTTTACATTGCCACAGATGACCAGCTGAGCAAGATAGACGATGCAAGGACTGTTGAGGACAAGCAGAAGAAATTTATAGATTTCTGGAAAAGCAAGGACCCTTCCCCGAACACATCCAAGAACGAACTTATGATCGAGTATTACAGGAGAATTCAGACCGCAAACGAAAGGTACTCGCATTTCATTGACGGCTGGAAGACAGACATGGGAATGGTCTTTGTGATATTCGGAGAGCCCGACAATATCGAGAGATATCCTTTTCAGGAAAATACGAAGCCATACGAGGTTTGGTATTATTACAACGAGAACAAGGAGTTTGTATTTGTTGATGAATCGGGCTTTGGGGATTACCGCCTCACAACTCCCATATGGGATGTTGACAGGCACAGGATTAGGAATTAGATAAGCTTCTTTCTCTTGTTGAGGTAGTTTGTCAGAGCAGTTTCGTAGCCGGTGTCGGTCGAGAGCAGAACATAGTCTATCCTGTTCCTCAGGCACTCATTCCTGTAGTTCTCCACAAACTCCTTCATAGCTTCCTGATATGCCTTCTGTACGGCGAACGGTTGTGAGTACATCTCTTCACTCGTTTCCATATCCTTCAGTGTGACAGGATTCCCCCTGAGAAAAGTCAGCTCAAGTGGATCAAGTATCTGAAACAGTATCACTTCGTGATTCTCATACCTGAAATGCTTCAGCGCATTGAGCACTTCCTTCTGTTCGTCAAACAAATCGCTGAAAATTATCACAAGACCTCTTTTCCTGATCCTGTTGGCAATCACATTCAGGCATTCGGCTGTGCCTGTTTCATTTCTCGGTTCGATGTTCGACAGTTCCCTCAGTATCTGCCGGAGATTTGCTTTTGTTGAACTCGGATTCAGGAACGATCTGACCTGCGTATCATATGTGGTGAGTGACACCGCATCTCTCTGAAGTATCATGAGATAAGCAAGCGAAGCGGCGAGATAAGATGCGTATTCGAGTTTAGTGAGTTCAGGTGAGGAAGCAGTGTTTTGCGGAAGATTTCTTCTGAAGAATTTTCCGAGGCCGCCCTGATTTTCGCTTACGGATGACTTGAACGCCATTGACCTGCTGATGTCAAGTATGAGGTATGACTTCAGATTCGTTTCCTGCTCGAACCTCTTAACATAAAGCCTGCCGGTCTTGCCAAGCACTTTCCAGTCCAGGTATTTGAGGTCATCACCTGGCATGTACTGCCTGTGCTCGGCAAACTCAACGGAGAATCCGTGGTAAGGGGATTTGTGCAGGCCGGCAATGTAACCTTCAACAACGGACCTTGCACGAAGCTCCATATTAGAGAGCTTGGCAATTACGGATGGATTCAGAAATTTTCTGAAGTCCTCCGCCTGATCGCTCTTTACCGGCCTTTCCAATTTATAACGCGGTGTCGTTGAAAGCTATTTCTTCGCGGGATCGCCCATCGGGGTTTCGCCCGGCTTCTGCACGGATTTGTTGCCGTCCGGTGTCTTCTTTACCGGCTGATCCGATGAACCGGACTTGCTCTCTTCCTTCTTTTGAGTTTCCCCGGTATCTGTACTTCCTGAAGGGCCGTCCTTGATATCAAGGGCAACCGGGGTCTTTGCAGAGTCACCCATCTTGTTTATCTTCTCCTGGATCATGTCTTCGATCGTCTTGCCTGATTCAAGCACTTCGAGCATAGTTCTTGCCGATTCGCTCATCTTGTCATTCGGATCGGTATCTGTGGGATACTTTGCCAGGAATGCCTTGTAAGAGGCCTTCGCATTCTCCTTGTCCTTCAGAGTTTCGTCATATATGAAGGCAACCATGAACATCGCCTGCTTTGCATCTTTCGTATCGGGAAACGCCGCAGCCATTTCCTTGTATGTGTTTATCGCGCCCTGATGGTCCTTTAGATTCTCTATCTGAATTCCTGCTATCTGGTTATAGGCAAAGATGGCCTGATTCGACTTTGGATAGTTCTTGAGAAACTCGCGGTATATCGTGATCGTTTCGTCGTATTTCTTTTCGTCATACTTTGCCTTTGCATCGGTGATGTACTGATCTTCCGTTTTCTTTGAAGGCTGACTGCATGAAGCAAACAGGAGAACTATTGCAAGAAAAGGAAGGAATTTCAATTTTGTTGACAGCATGTTATATTGATTTGAGTTCTTTGAATTCAGATTTGATGAACAATTTAAGGAAAACCTATGAAAATGTTAATGTCAAAACTCAATCTCAACGAGTCTTTCATCTCAAGGATCTGGGAAAGACATCAGAATTATTCGGGGCTGAAGACGACCGACGGCCATGCTGTGGAGGTGATTGACCTCGGCAGGCGAAATTATGATTCAGGCCCTGATTACATTGATGCCGTCATATCCATTGACGGCAGAACCTACAGCGGTTCGGTTGAGATACACAGAGATTCCTCGGACTGGAACAGGCATTCCCACGAAAACGACCCGAACTATGCCGGCGTAATTCTCCACGTTGCAATGTTCAATGAAGCCCCTGATGAAAACCCGGCCGCTTCCTCAATGGAACGCAGGATACCCACCGTTATCTTATCCGAATTTCTTACAAGATCGCTCAAGGATATCTGGAAAGAGCTTATCTTTGAAGATACAACCCCGTCTTCAATTCTCTGCTATCCGAAATCACTGAAGGCAGATCATGATGTTAAAAGGAAGATGATCTGCGCGCAGGGGATGCAAAGGCTCAGCTCTAAGCATGCGAAGATCCATCAGCGGGCGGAAGCGCTTGCGGACGCAGGCAAAGCAAAGTTCGCTTATGAGCAAACGGCTTTTGAGTACATTTGCGAAGCGCTCGGTTACTCGAAGAATAAGAAGCCGTTCATCCGACTCTCGAGGAACATTGACCTTGAAAAAATGAAGGCCATGAAGCCCGGTTTGACTGAATGCGATGCAGTGGTTTTCGGTATGGCAGGAATGCTGTCACCTGAGAATCAAACTGATGAATATTCGAATATTCTGCATGCACTGTGGAGTGAGATCAGAGTCAGGTTCAGGTTACCGCAGCTTGAAGCATCCGACTGGAACTTCTTCAGGCTAAGGCCGCCGAACTTTCCCACGCTGCGGCTGGCTTATGCGTCCGGACTGCTTCGTTTCATCCTGCAAAATGATCTGAGTGAAATTGTCAGAGATGCATTTCTCCTTCCGGGTAATCCTCTGAAGGAACTGAAAAGGTTTTTCAGGAACATCGAAGTATCGGATTACTGGAAGCAGCATTACCATTTCGGAAGAAAAAAGAATTTTCCGCAAAGCATTTTGGGTGATCAGAGGATATCGGAGATCATTATCAATGTTATGATCCCGTTTGCGCTTGCATTATGCAGGGATGAAGAAAACTCTGAAGAATTGATCGGTAAGATCTATCTTGATGTTCCCGCATCTTCATCCAAGAGCAGTATGGTCAGATGGCTTGAACAACAGACAGGTTTCAGAGCAACTACGGCAAATGAAGAGCAGGGTCTGTTGAATCTTTACGAGAACTACTGCTCAAAAGGAAGATGCATTTCGTGCAGGATAGGTAAGCTCGTTTTTGGGGAAGCTGCCGCAGATGAACCTTACAGGATAATACTTTACTGAATTTTCAGAATTCGTTTATCAGGCCGAAGCTGATGACTCCGTCGAGAATAGAACTTTCCTTGTTAAGGGCATAGCCGACGCTTACAAGGCCAAGGCCCGTCTCCAGCCGAAGCCCGAGACCGTAACCGTAAATGAATCCTTCCTGGCGGGGGATATTATTTGGGATGTCTTCCGGCCGGTAATAGTATCCGCCGTCAAAGAAGCCGAACAGAAACCCGCGGCTTGAGACCGAGTATCTCAGTTCAAACGTACCTGCGGCAAGTCCGCCTGCAAGGATCTGCGCCACTCTATAGCCGCGTACGAACTTGTTGCCCCCGATCCTGAAAAGATCGGATTCTTCAACCTTGTCCGAAATGATCTCTCCGCCGCTAAGCGACGTAAGCAGAGACTGCCTCTTGAAAAAGGATGTGAACACATCAAGATTGATGAAATACCTTTGTATTGTGTAATCCGGCGGGTAGCCCTGAGAAGCGAGCGAGCTGAAGTTGAACACATTCCTCTGGCCTATTGAATAAACCGTTCGGTAAAGAATTCCCGACATAGGTATGTAAATATTGTCTCTGGTGTCGTACTTGATCTCCACTCCGCTCGTCAGAGTTCTTGAATCTGCTATGACAAAATTAGATAACTGCGATTCCGAAGGAATGACTCTCTCATAATTTCCGATCGCAGAAACGGTTATGTTGTCACTGAAGAGAAGATCTATTTTCAGATCAATGTTCCTTTTTGTGTATGATGTATCCTGGATCCTCTGAAGGAATCCGAAGTTCAGATAAACAGGAAGATTAAAAGGATACGGCTCAAGATACTTGAACTCCAGTTCCTGGGTCGCCTTTTTCTCCTGAAGGAATCTCGCTTCGAGTTTTCTGCCGGTGCCGAACAGGTTTCTGAACGAGACAAATGCAACGCCGGTAAGATATCCTCCTTCTGTTGCAGTTGGCGGCGAATAGCCAATGATCCCGTCAAAGGTATTCGTATTGCCTTCCCGCACATCCAAAAGCAAACCTGTTTCCCCCGTGTTTCTGATGTTGAAGATCTTTGGCTCTGCCACATACTCGAAAATGTTCAGCCTCTCAAGTCTTTCCCTGATGCCAGACATTGTTTCCGAAGTAACCGTTCCGTCTTTATCAAGTTTGAGCTCGCGAAGGATGACTTCATCATTCGTAGTTTCGTTGCCGGTGATCTTAACTTCCTTTATGCTGATCTTTGAATTCTCCTGAATGTCCAGCTCCAGCTTCAGCTTCTGTCTGCCGGATTCTTCATATATCTCCACATTGCCTATCTTTATCCTTACAAACGGAAGCCCTCTTGACTCATAGAGCTTCAGCAGTGAGGCAATGTCGGCCTCCAGCGCTTTGTCATTCAATACATCTCCGGCACCGGTTTCCATTGCGGATCGGATCTCCGCGTCGTTCAGCTCAATGTTGCCGTTTATGTCAATTTCACCCAGCAGTACTTCGCCCCCTTCATCCACCACAATTTCTATCTCCGCAAGAGTTGAATCTTCATTGAATGTGACCCCGGCGGTTGAATACTTCATGTTCAGGAATCCGTCATTCTTGTATTTGTTCCTGATGTTCAGCAGGTCGGCATTGAACTGGTCTTTGTTGAAAAGCGCGTTCTTCTTTGTGATCATGGAGGATATCAGCTCGGAGTATGTGAAATGCCTGTTCCCGCTTATGTCAATGTCTTCAACACGCGTGAACTGTCCCGATGCGAAAGCGGGACAAAGTAAATAAACACATGCGGCAATATGAAGTGTGATCAGTTTCAGTCCGGGGTTGATTATGTTCCTTAGGTGGAAAATTCAGAATTTATTTCGACAGTTTCACGAGCAATATGCGGAATGTTTGCTTGGCTTGTGCTGAATGGTCTGCCTGAATTTCATTTACTTGATCAGTCAGAGTAATTTCAGAGCTTCACTGCAAACATCAGCGGCTGATATCTCATTTATGTCAAGGTCAGATGAAACGGCATATTCCAGCATAAGCTCTTTGTGGTCATGAAGCCTGTTACTGATCGCAGGCGGATAGACAGTTACGATCTGCGGAGAAAGTTCTGCGGGATACGGATTGAATCTGCCGAAGTGATTGCCGTTCGAAATGCAGATCGTTTTTGCATTAACGGATGCCGCAATATGAACTGCACAGGTCTCGTTTGAGATCAGCAGGGAAGATCTTGCGATCAGGTTAAAGAGCTGAGGGAGCGAAGTCTTTCCCGTAAGGTCTTCTATCTTATCCACGCCCGAGAGCTCAATTATCTTCTGAGCGATTTCGGTATCGTTGCTGCTTCCGCAAATGAAGAAGCCTATTCTGCTGTTCCTTCTGATCTGTCTGCATAGTGTAGCAAAATTCTCTGCGCTCCATATCCGGTTCTGATAACCCGCTCCAGGGAAAAGCACAATGTATTCGCTTCTGCCGCCGGAGCTGTCGATCTCGTAAAAAGGCCTGTCAATACCGGTTGAAGTGCCTGTAAGCTCTTCCGTAAAGTCCCTGTTAAGATAGAACTGAAAGTGGTCACGCAATCTGAATTCGCTATTGTGAGAACCGTTCGTCCGGGAATTGGGCCGGTTCATTCTTTCAATGATCTTTTCTCTGTAGGAACCGAGCGCGACGGGTGAATTTTCTATGAACTTCTTGGCACCGGAATGCCTTTTTAGGAACTCAGAGGACTTCGTCTTCACGTCTGAAGGTTCAAGAAGGACATCAAATCCCACCGAGTGCAATTCCAGCAATCTGCCGTAAGTGTAACTCCAGTGTGATCGCTTAAGAAATCTGGAAGTGTCTATCCAGATAAATTCGTCAACATAAGCCGAATCAGCAAATACAGCAATGTCTTTCCACGCAATGTTTCCGCAGAGTGTGATCTTGAAATCCCTGAATCTCTCAGATTCCCGGATAGGCTTAAGAAAATTCCTGAACAGTATGTAGTCGCCAATGGAGTCAAGCCTGAGTATGAGAAGCTTGCCTCCTGCAGAGAGTAAGGTGTTTCGCGAAAGATATTTCCTGACAATTCCGATTGCGGCATCTCTCAGGAGTACTTTGGATTCCGTGATGATCAAAATTCTTCCCGGGATGTTTTGAAACTGTGTGAACCTGGACCGGTGACTGCCAATTCAAGTTCTTTGATGCTTTCCCGTGCTTTCATGTACATGCTGTTAAGGATCTCCCGGTCAACGGGTCTTGCGGCTTCAAATGCATCTGTCAGATCATTCAGACTGTATGGCTTCTTCACTTCCGCAATTCCCAGCGCTCTTGAAAGAGCGGTCACTTTGGATGAACGTTCCAGTGATATTACCTTACAGCCGGCCCAGGCCGCTGTAAGCAGCGCATGATATCTTGAAGTCATCACTGTTTCGTAATCCGAAAAATGACTCACAAGTTTTTCGAGCGGTGTGCGGGAAAAATAATCCGGCGAGAAGAAACGGATCCTTCCGGGCAGAATTCTCATTCCGCGAGGAATGATCCTGCCGTAAAGGCCGTGCTCAAACATACCCTTCTCATTAACATCGTTTGCAAAGAACACTGAGCGTTTCTTTTGAGCAGAGATACTGCGGAGAAATTTTGTGATGTTCCCGATTGATTCAGTACCGGCGTTCTCGTCATAATAACAAAGACCGAGCGAGAACTTCCGGATCTTTGAATGGTTGACATTTCTGAATATCCCGCAAAGCGAAATGTTTGCAAGATCGGCTGATGCCTTGACCTTTGAAGGATCCATGCCGAAGCTGTTAACAAGTAAGTCATGGCTTTGCTCATCCCTTGTCCATACTCTGAGCGCATGAGAAAGGACTCTCGAATACCTCTCTTTCCTTGAAACGGCCTCAGACTCCGCACCCACTCCGAGCATAAACCATTTGCTGTTTGTTGTGGAGAGATTTTCAACATCCCTCTCGAGCTTCATAAGAAACCAATCTCCTGATTTTGTTTGTACGGGCGTATCACCAACTCCGATCCAGACCGGGCATGACTTTGCAATGCTGTACCTTTTGCTCCTGTCTATGAAGTCCACTGAGGGAAACCTGAAGTTCTGGCAGGATGAGTCTCTCGGAACAGTGCAGAATATCTTTTCCGAGCCTGATCGAAAACTGCCGGTGAAGCCGTCAAGCATCAGGTCGTCGCCGATATTTCCCGCGCCGTAAAAATCGAAGTTCAGAAAAATGTTCATCTGAAAGCTGTATCAGGTCAGTTGGTTTCCCGGCCTGTCCACTTCAGACTTGTCAGCACCACTCCAATGTCCTTTCCCTTGAACTTGCTCAATGCCGAACCGCTCTCGATCACGGTGAAACTTACAACGCTTTCTTTGGTATCAAACAACTGTACATTCTCGATCTGTATGGAAACGTTTACAAAATAATCGCCTGGGGCAAGGAACATTCCCGGGATCTCCGCGCTGAAAGTGTAACTGCCGGTCTTGTCGCTTTCATTTGCGGCAATGTCATCAACTCTCTTGGAACTATAGAAGACCTTTGTTCCTCTTCGCGAGTAAACTGCAAAGCCCACGCTCATTCCGCTAACATAATTCCTGACAGTGAACGCAAGATTAATATAGAATGGTCTCTTGACGTCAATGTCGCCCGTAGGTTCTCCTTCCGGGCGGTCCGTTATGCTGACGGAAGTATAGTATGCCTCCGGTCTTTCCTCAGTGAACACAGCCGATGCGCCGTTCTCCGTTCCTGCGGCAAGGTATGCCGAAACAACATCTTTAGCCGAACCTGTTGTTTTTACAGAACCGTTCTCCATCATAATGCACGAAGTGCACAAATTGTTGATCGCTCCCATATTGTGGCTTACAAACAGCACGGTCCTTCCTTCCTTCTGTGACACATCCTGCATTTTTCCGATGCACCTTTTCTGAAACTCTGCATCGCCTACGGCAAGCACTTCGTCAACGATAAGAATTTCCGGTTCAAGATGTGCGGCGACCGCAAAAGCAAGCCTGACGTACATTCCGGAAGAGTATCTTTTCACGGGAGTATCTATGTAATTGCCTATGCCGGAAAACTCCACGATCTCTTCGAACTTGGCCCTTATCTCTGACTTTGTCATGCCGAGTATTGCCCCGTTGAGAAATATGTTCTCTCTGCCGGTAAGTTCCTGGTGAAATCCCGTTCCTACTTCCAGGAGGCTTGCAATCCGTCCGTTGATCCTCACCACACCCGACGTTGGCGATGTGACTCTTGAGAGTATCTTCAGAAGAGTTGATTTGCCCGCGCCGTTCCTGCCGATAATGCCGACTATTTCTCCCTTCTCAATTTGAAGCGAAACGTCTTTAAGCGCCCATACAAACTCGTGCCCGTTCTTTGAGAGTCTGTTGTTCACAGCGCCTATTTTGAGATAAGGATCTTCTTTGCCTCTTACGCGCGCCAGAAAGCGGTTGAAATCCTGAGCAATTGTTTTTGAAGAGATTATTCCTAACCTGTAGAGTTTGGAGAGTTTTTCTGCCTGAATCGCCGGTGTCAAATTATACGAAAGTGTTTTTTGCTGAATTTTGCCTGAACGATAAACTGCTTAGAAACGGTAAAACACATTACTGCGCTGAAATGCAGGATTTAAATATATCCCGCAATTTACCGGATCTGAATGCGTGTCTGCAAAGATAAGGTTTAGAATTCTTCATATTAATGCATTTCTTTAAGCAAATTGCAAAGATCAGTCGCTATTGTCCGGTTTGTTCTGCCTGATAATGCCAACTCCGGTCAAGAAAGCATCCTGCGGCAGAATCCCACTGCAGTTGGCATTCGTAAGAAGATCTTTTTTACAAGAATGACGAAGGGGCCGGCGGCCCTTCAAATGCCTTGAATCTCAGCTTCAAAATGGCGAATTTCCCCCGATTTTTGGAAAGGCAAGATGCAAATCATACAGGAGATCCAGCCTTCCTTTGGCAATATCGAGTCATCCTGCACCAAATAATTTCTGAGAATCAGCTTTAAACCATGCGGCTTCTGCAAACAAGCTTCAACGCAGTGGCTTCGTTCTTTGTTTTGCAATATTGACATGCACTAATTTCAGACAAAACCATTATCAGAATTCATGGAAAAAGTTGTTGTGGCAATTGACGGACCTTCAGGTACGGGCAAGAGCACTACCGCAAAATTACTGGCTGAAAAACTCGACTATATGTATATAGACAGCGGAGCGATGTACAGGGCGATAACCTATGACGTACTGTCGAAAAAGATCAATCCAGCCGATACCAAGAAGATCGTGGAACTTGTAAAGAATGCAAGAATAGAGTTCAGGGGAGATGATTTCTTTCTGAACGGAAAGAATGTCACAAAGGAGATCAGATCGATCGAAGTGACAAACAAGGTAAGCAGTGTAAGCGCAATTAAGGAACTTAGAAAGATCCTTGTTGACAAGCAGAGAGAATATGCGAAGAAGTTCAATGTCGTCATGGACGGCAGGGATATCGGAACTGTTGTTTTTCCGGAAGCAAAGTTCAAGTTCTTTTTTACATGCGATCTGAATACACGGGCTGCCCGGAGGAGACAAGATTTCATTGATCATGGTATGAAGATCCCAGTTGAAAAGATCATGCTTGAACTCAAGAAACGTGATGAGATAGACACGAAAAGGAAAGAGAGTCCTTTACGGAAAGCTAAGGATGCTATAGAAGTGGACACGACTAACATGATAATTGAGGAACAGGTGAACCTGCTACTGAGACGGGTTCAGGGACTCGACTGAAACTGAAAATCAAACCCCTCATTGGGGATTCATTAACTAAACCACCCCGCCGCAGTGGAAAATGCGGCTGATGCCGGCAAGTTGCAGAACCGGCAGGCGAAGGAGAAAAAACACAATGCAGGAAACAGAATCAAAAACCGAAACAGCCGAGATGACAGAAGCTCCGGCAGTTGATAAGGCAGGTAAAGAGGAAAAGGATAAGATCAAGATCCTCGTTGACGACTATGACAGCAGTGAATATGAGCAAATGCTCAGCCTGTATGAAAGAACTTTCAATGTCATCAAAGAGAATGAGCTGGTTAAGGGCAAGATAGTTGCAATTAACGGTGATGATGTACTTATAGATATTGGTTCAAAGTCAGACGGTAGAGTTTCGGTGAATGAGTTTTCCGACCCTGAAGAAATAGTTGTTGGCAATGAGATAGAGGTCTTTCTTGAGAAGATAGAGGACAAGGAAGGACAGCTTGTTCTTTCCAAGAAGAAGGCAGATTCGATGAAGATGTGGGACAGGATCGTCGAGGCGCATGAGAAGGGAACTGTGATCAAGGGCAAGTGCGTAAGAAGGATAAAGGGCGGATTTGTTGTTGATATCAGGGGGCTTTCGGCATTCCTCCCCGGATCACAGATCGACACGAAGCCGATCAGGGATTATGATGAGTATGTCGGCAAGACAATGGATTTCAAGATCATCAAAGTCAACAATCAGAACGAGAACATCATCATCTCGCACAAGATCCTGATCGAGGAATCAATGGCGGGACAGAGGGAAGAACTTCTGAGGACAATTCAGAAGGGAATGACCCTGAAAGCGACTGTGAAAGCCATTACTGACTTCGGCGTATTTGTCGATCTCGGCGGGCTTGACGGACTTGTTCACATCACAGATCTCTCATGGGGAAGAATAAATCATCCGAGCGATGTAGTGAAACTTGATCAGCATATTGAAGTGTATGTGCTTGAGTTCGACCAGGAAAAGAAGAGGGTCTATCTCGGCCTGAAGCAACTTCAGAAGCATCCGTGGGATGAGATCCAGAACAAGTACAAGGTCGGTGACAAGGTTACCGGCAAAGTCGTTTCGCTCACTGAATACGGCGCATTCATTGAGATCGAGAAGGGCATTGAGGGTCTGATCCATATCAGCGAAATGTCATGGACTCAGCATATCACAAATCCCACACAGATGGTTTCTATGGGTCAGGTTGTTGAGGCGCAGATACTTACGATTGACACTGAATCGAAGAAGCTTTCCCTCGGCATGAAACAGCTTACACCTAATCCGTGGCAAAGCCTTCTTGACAGGTTCCCTGTAGGCACCAAGCACAAGGGAAAGGTCTGCAACGTAACTAACTTCGGAATATTTGTAGAGCTTGAGGACGGGGTTGACGGGCTTGTTCACATTTCCGACCTTTCATGGACGAAGAAGATATTCGATATCAACGAGCTGTACAAGATCGGCGACGAGATCGAAGTTGTGATACTCGGTGTTGATGTGGCTAATCAAAGAATATCGCTTGGCAGGAAGCAGCTGCTTGAGAATCCATGGGACACGCTTGAGAATAAATACAAAGTCGGATCTGAGGCGGAGTGCAGGGTCATAAAGCCGATAGAGAAAGGCATTATAGTCGAGCTCCCGGAGAAAGTGGATTCGTTCATACCGGCATCACAGCTTTCCACGATCATGATAAAGAATTTCGGAGAGCATTTCAGGACTGGCGATCTCATCAATGCAAAGATCATCGAGTTTGACAAGAACAACAAAAAGATAGTGTTGTCGGTGATCGAATATCTGAAGGATAAGGATCAGGGCGTCATTGATGAGTACATCAGAAGGTTCAGCCTTCCGAAGAAGTTCTCGCTGAAGGATATTCAGGAGAAGACGCGCAGTTTCGAATCCGAGCAGATCGATTTCAAGATCGAAGACATAATCGGAGACGACGTGCCTGCGGCCAATCATCCGCCGAAGCAGGAGAAGGCAAGCGGTGAAGCAAAGCCGGAAACTGAGGCAAAAGCTGAAGCCGTGGCTGAGAGTCCTGCCGGAGAAAGCGCGACAAGTGCGGAAGAGAAACCGGAAGAGAAGAACGAAGAGAAGGCGTAACTGAATAAAGAATAATTGCTTCTGCAATTGCGCGGCCCGGCAATATATATTGCCGGGCCGTTTCTTTTGCCGGCGGAACTCACCGCAGGATGCAAGTCACTTTCTCCATATAGCGTCATCGCCCTGGTCGCTGAGTGATCCACGGCGGATAACCGTCAGAAGAATGTGTCTGAGCTGAGATCACATTCGTCGAATCTGCATCTGCTATCCTTAGCGCCTCCGCTCGGATCCTTCACTGAGTTCCCCTCGTTCTCAATCTCCCGATCGGGAACCTAACACCAGCCGTTACGAATCAGGAGATTCGTAACGAGGGGTAACGATGACTCCCTCGTTCTCAATCTCCCGATTGTGAACGCAAAAATCCGCGGTTGATTGAAACACTGATAAGAAGGGTCTGCCGGAGGTCGTGAGACTTGTTCAGAACAGGCTCTTTCCCAATCAGGAGACCGACACACGGCGGGAATCTGTGCCGGCCTGAAAGGCATTGAAAAACTGCATCTGATCAAAGCATACAAGAAATTGAACCGTACTTCAGTAACTACCCAAGCTAGAATGCCGTAACAAATCCGACCGACACTCTTGACTTCTTTCTTTCCTGCTCGTATGTGTATTCTCCGACTATTCTCAAATTGCGCGCGAGCAGATAATTAACGCCTGCCGTATAACTTTGGTAATCCAGATCATCTAGGTCGGAGTCAATAATGTTGTAAAGCAAATAACCAAGAAACCTGCTGTTGTCTCCTTCAGGAGTGATGATCAGTTCTGCAAAGCCACCCTGAGTTTTTACGCGCTCTGAGGGAGCTGCTGCAAGCATTTCGGGATTTGAATCTGCCCTGTAAACATACTGAGCGTTCAATTCTACTTTGTCGTTTCCCGCAGTAAGATCTGCTCCCGCAATGTAAAATTCATTGTCGGCTGAATCCGGCCTCTCCTTTCCGTAATAACCAAAGCCCCCGATCCTGAGGAACGGATTTATTTCCTGAGAAGCTCTGAACATGAAGTTCTTGTATTTGTCCACATCAAGAATTTCAGTTGTTCCTATTCCGTTGCCGTTAACAATTTCCAACACAAGATCAGTCTTGGTCGGAGAACCGTAGCCGAAGATCAGTCCGCGGTCGTAAGTAAGATTTGCAAGCGATCTGCCCGGACGGACCCTGTAAATCTGATAGTCTTCAACCTCAAGGCGAAGCTCGCGCTTGAATAACGGATCCGAAACCTGAAATTGGCCTGCAAGTATGTCGAAGTCTGACTTTTCGGAGAAGACATTGTTGAAGTGGATGAAAGCATCTTCAATACCTGCAACTTCTCCTCTCTCGCTGAGGAAGAAGTAAAAGTAATATGATATGTCTTTGAAAATATTACCGCCCGACATCAGTTTCAGAAGATATGGTGTCCTGAGATCCACATCAGTCTCCCTGTCGTTCTCATATTCAGCGAACAATTCAAATCTTATTGCCAAAGGAAGTTCTCGCATAAGCAACAGGAGATCATCTCCCGTCTTCTTGGCAAATCTGGGGGGCTCTTTATCGGGAAGCTGAAATCCGTTTGCCGCAAAATCATCACCGTAAGGCTTTACTCTTGGGAATGGTGAGTGGCAAACTTTGCATGACATATTGTACTTTCTGGCGAATGCAGGAATGGAAAAGGCATCGTCAGGAACAAATGCTGTTATGGTCAGAATAATGATCATGCAAAAACATCTTTTCATTTCTCTATCCTCATTTAATGTGAACGAGCTTCAGTCCTCTACCACTTCAACACTGGTGCTGTGAGAATTCACTTCGATTATCTCCGCCTCTTCATTGGGGACACCAAGATACTCAGCTACCGGAGTCGGGAGTTTCTGGTAATTCAGCACAGCTCTTACAGTAAGCTTGCCCAATTCAATTTCATCCGGGACAAGCCATGTGAAGGTCTCGGTCTTGGTTTCTCTTGGACCAAATCTGTAGTCAACTGCGAATGATGCAGTATTCCATTGCTGTATCGTCATCCGGCCCTGCGGATCCAGGTAAGGCATACGGAAGATCCTGTCTCCCAATGGCACACCGTCTCTCCTGATCCCTTTGAAATTATTTATTGCAAGCGGAACACCCATATCCTGATATGCCAGAGTATCCGATGCGATCGTGAATTCTTCACCTTTGAATCCTTTCAGGTCAACCTTCAGATGATAGATATTGCCTTTTGCATCTTTCGCTTCTACGTGCAGCCATAACATTCTCTCCTCCGCAGATCCGGTCGGAAATTTGTGGCCCGTCTTCTGATTGAAGAGCACAACCGTGAATTTTGCCGGCTCTCCGGGAACGATCTCCTGCATATCCGGATGTACTCTCAGCTCTACTGTTCCTCTCACTTTTCCTGGATCATGAGCCCCGTGAAACAAGTGCTGGGCGATGTCTTCCCTGTGAACTCCCATGGCTGAACTTATGCCCGGCGTTCGAGGCATGTGGCAATTCTGACACTGGACTCCTTCCTTCGAGTAAGGCCCTTCTTTCCACTCAAGATGTGTTGCTTTCACCCATGCGCCGAAAGGTGATTTCTCATTATGGCATGTGCCGCAGAATTCTGCCTTTGAAAGCAAAGGGTTCTTCCTTGTTTCGTGTGCCGGAGATTCAGTGCCTCCCCTGTTGCCGTATTTAACAGCACCCGGATTTGAAATGAAGTTGAAATTGTATGGCGTATCTCCCGTAAATCCGGTGACAGAGTGACAAACATCACATGATACTGATTCATTTGCCCGTGAATTTGCCTCCGGCTTCGGAGGGGGAAGATCTCCGGACATGAATGAAGCAGGGGCATGGCAACCGTTGCATCCGTCTTTTACGCCTGCCACTCTTGGCTCCTTCTCTGCATGGGGAATTGCCAACTTGAAGTACTCTATCTCGTCCCATTCGTGTGTATAGCATTGAGACATCATCATCTGCTTCCATTGAGAATAAAAGTCCGTATGACATGACGAACCGCATTCATCAGGTTTCTGGAAATTTTCATATTTGAAAATTCCTTTTGCATCTTCTCCGCTCTTGTTGTTCTGAGTGTGTGCCTTGACTGGAATGAGTATCAGAAGAATGATCAATATTCTGTACATGATGATACTCCTTAGGAGGTTTGACTTGTATGCTTTAAGACTACATTACAAAGTTACTAAGATAGGATCGGGCTTAGGATTCACAAATTTTTGCACCGGAAAATTTGTCTTTCAGGCACGGAAATTGAACTTGGCTGACTCAGATGATGTGAACTATATCAGGAGATCGGGAACAAGTGTGAATCTTTTTCCCCTCGTCCCCAATTCCCCGATTGTGCACGTAACAATCGTTACGAATCAGGAGATTCGTAACGAGGGGGATCTCTTTCTTTTCCCCTCGTCCCCAATCCCCCGATTGTGCACGTAACAATCGTTACGAATCAGGAGATTCGTAACGAGTGGGAACGAGGTGAAACAGTGACTCCCTTGTTCCCAATCTCACGAGGCTGTGTGAAAAGGGAATTGATGGACAAATATTTATCAGAAAAGTATTATTCCTGAAACAGATTCCCGCTTTCGCGGGAATGACACTTTGATAAGGTTGTGTTTTCACACAGCCTCTCCCGATTGGGAACATAACAGCAGCCGATAAGAATCAGGAAATTGGTAACGAGTGGAAACAATGACTCACTCATTCCCCATCGGAAGATTGGGAACATAACAATTCTTCCAGCCAAACACAGAACCCGTCACGGCTCATTTAATGTAAGCCATCCTTCTTGTCTGTGTAAAGAGCACGTCATCAAATCCGGGTGAGTAGGCGGTCATGGTGTAAAAATAAATGCCCGATGAAATGCCCTGAAGGTTTATGTCAATTGTATATACACCGTCACGCTTTGATTTCTCGATCGTGCTGTACACTCTTCTGCCGAGCATGTCGTAGATCTCAATGCGTACATCCGCAGGCCTTGCGAGCTCGTAAACAATGCTCGTGCCGGGATTGAATGGGTTTGGAAAATTTTGCCCGAGGCTGAAACCCACGGGAATAATTCCTTCCCCGCTTACATCCTTCAGAATCAGATTCCGCGGGTCAATTGAAAAGGAGACAGGCTTTGAATTCAGATCAACCTCATAAACTGCGCTCTGTGAGTTGTTGAATACTTTGATGAGAGTATCGCCTGCAACAGTCTCGATCAGTATTTCAAGAGGCATAGTGAAGTACTGAGGAAATGTGTTCACCGACTGAACAACACTGATCCTTGCAGTGTAGCTTCCGGAATTCTCAAGCACCTCCCATGACACATTGTATTTCGGATAACCTTCGCCGTAGATCCATTCATCAAAAAAATATCCGAGGTCTGTCCCGGAAACTTCTTCGGCAACTTCACGGAAATCGGATGTTACAGCGGTTCCGTATGCAAGCGAGGTGTCATTTGCGTATGTGTGAAGAGTTTTGAAAAATATAGAGTCACCGAGCACGCCTCTTAGCATGTGCAGTATCACACATCCTTTTGCATAACTCCTGCTGCCGCTGAAGATCTCCTGAATGGATTTTATGTCCTGAACATAGACCGTGCCCTGCGCAAGCTTCGCATTTGCCATCCTCAGTCTCAGAAAGTTATTGTATGCATCCTTGCCGTATTCAAACTCATTGTAAAGCGCTTCCGAGTAAACCGCGAAACCCTCGTTGAGCCAGATGTCCTGCCAGTCGCGGCAGGTTATCTTATCACCGAACCACTGATGGGCAAGCTCGTGCGCCATTATATCCTCGTTGAAAACTCCCATTGAAGATACGGTCTGATGCTCCATTCCGCCAAGCCTTCCGAACTCGGCGTGCCCGTACTTTTCTCTTATGAACGGATAAGGGCCGAAGAGGCCGGAGAAAATATCAAGCATGTCGTTTGTCTTAAGAAGAAGCGAGTCAATGCCGGCAAATGTTTCGGGGTAAAGATAATTCTCCACTGGAAAGAACTCCGTTGTGGTGTAATAATGATTGAAGAAGAACTTAGTGAAATCAGAAACTGCAAGCGAGATCAGATACTGGGCAATGGGATATGAATTTTTCCAGTGATATGTGTGCGTGCCGTCTCCGTTCACCAAAACAGACACTAAAGATCCGTTAGAGACGGGAGTCATGCTTTCCGAACATCTGATGATCATGTCGGAAGAGTCGGCCTTGTATGAAGGAGTGTTCTTGCAGGGAAACCAGTCCATTGCTCCGTACGGCTCGCTCAGCGTCCATACTGACGGCCTCCCGTTGATCTCGTCAAATACAAAACTGCCGAAACCGGTTGCATCGGGAACACCGTGGTAGTGAACGGTTATTTCTGCAGCATCTCCCTTTTTCAGAATTGTGCCGGGGGTGACAGTAAGTCTTCCGAGACTGTGCGTGAAGCTGAGATGTGAACCGGATGACGTCACTGAATCAACTGTCAGCGTGTTGGAGAAGTTGTAGAAGAACGTACCCAGCGAGTCCTTCAGTGAAACGGAAACAACCGTGACACTTCCTCTCAGCAGATCGGGAGATGTGAAGATCCGCAGGGACAGTCCGTAATATCTGACATCGATGCTTGAATCGGTCTGCACGGAAGTTGCGGGCATGTAACGTGCAAAGGGCGATTTGGCTTTTGAACACAGATCTGCAGGAGAATGCTGTGCGGTCAATGGATTCACACATGCAAAGCAAGTGACCGCCGCAATGAACACTGCACTCAGGACCGGCCGGATCACCGTGCATACCGTTGAAGAAAATCTTATGAGCTTGCGTGCATGCATTTATTCAATTTCGGGATCATTGATCTTCACATAAAGAAAAGATATCTCAGACTCAGCAGAAGGGAAGTTGACCTTTCGGCAATCTTTGTCTCCACATATTCATTTGAATGCAGAGGTATCATGTAAGAAAGTTCCGCCATCAGTGATGAGAAGAAGATTGCCTGCACCCCAAGGTATGTGTCGAGCCTGAATCCGCCGGAGTTTGATATCTCCTCTCCGAGAAACTTGTTCTTTTCAAAGTAGTATGCTTTTGATTCCGAGTAGAGGTTCACGTTAATGTCGTCATACGTCTTATAAACTTTTGGCAGAACAAGAAGCCCCAAAGAAAGATCCCACTCGTAATAGTTTCCGAACTTGAAGTCGTTGCCGGCAATGTTGACATTGTAAGACATCTC
>JAIBBK010000011.1 GCA_019694675.1 Ignavibacteria bacterium | reverse complement strand
TTTACAATTTTTGAATTAAAACAGTTTGTTTTTCAGTTGGATTTGAGCTCCCCAAAGCGGATAAGGGTCTTGTGTAAGCCTTTGTTCGTCTTTTCAATTATAATAATAATCCTCTCAATTTGCAATGTTTCTTTTTCTCAGGGGAGAAGAGATCGCATTGGCGGCAACATAAATTATAAAGTTGCTCAGGAAGATACAACCGGCACAGGAGTTCAGGATTCACTTCTCGCACAGGATTCGATCAGAAACCTTCCCAGAGATTCAACCGCAAGGATCAAATACTTCAAGTACGAGCCGGGATACAATTACGGCACTTCCATTGGCGCAAAATCGTCAGCATTGCTTCTTGGAAGTTCGGCGCTGATCCAGAAGACAACGGATTTTGATGAGGACGGCAACATACGGATAACGGAAACTTTTGAAGGCGAACCGATCAGAGCTCCTCTCGTCTTGCCGCTTGGAGCATATCTGGCGGCAGTTTCAACGCAAAACGCAAATGCCGCACTTTCTCAGATTGCGGCGGAACGGTTCAGGGGAAACACGCAGGATGAATTGTCGCAGTTGTTTGAGAAGTTCACAGACATTACTATACCTCTGCCGTTCAAATCCGAAAGTATTTTCGGGCCGCCCACATTCAACCTGAAGATCAACGGCGCAGTTGACATTACTGCTTCATATCAGGCAAACACATCGGAGCAGACGAATCTCTCTGGATTCGGCAATTCAAACAACAGCATAAATTTCAAGCAGGAAGTACAGCTTACGGCAAAGGGAAGAGTTGGCGACAAGCTTACAATTGATGCAGACTACAATACACAACGGCTTTTTGATTTCGAGAACCAGCTGAAACTCAGATACGACGGTTATGCAGACGAAGTCATAAAGAAGATAGAAGGCGGCAATGTGTCACTTGAAACAAGGTCAGGGCTGATAAGCTCATCTCAGGCGCTCTTCGGTGTTAAAGGGGATTTTCAGCTTGGCGCTCTCTCACTTTCAACCGTAGTATCTCAGAAGAAGAGCAAGACGGAAACAAAGGATTTCAGTTTCGGCGCACAGGAGCAGGCTTACACACTGCAGGTTTGGGATTATTCCGACAATCACTATTTCCTTGATACGATTTACAAGCAAAGTTTCCTTGACTATTTTAATAGTTCCGTGCTTTCGCCGCGAACGGATTCTCTGCAGATAGATGACCTGACCTTTGAAGTGTGGGTTCAGGCCGATGTCACATTTTCGGGGTACCGGCGTGCAGGACTGCATGTTGATCTTGAAAGCCTGCCTACTTCCGGAAGATATGATGACACGCTCAAATCTGTGCCGACTCCTTTGCAGGGCACAAGGGCTTACGGTATAGTCAGAAAGCTGGCACAGTCGGAATATACGCTGAACAAATACGCCGGATTTGTTTCTCTAAAGATAAGCCTTCCGGAAAATTACTTTGTGGGAATTGCTTACCGGAGAACCGTGACCGGGGAGCAGTACGGCACCATCAGCACGGATTCAGGAGCTTTTGCTGATGATACGCTCGTCCTTAAGATGATCAAGGTTGAGAACCTCACTCCTGCAAACACGCTTGCATGGGAACTAAAGATGAAAAACATTTACAGGCTCCCTGTGTCGAGAATCGCAAGGGACGGTTTTGAATTTGATGTCAAGTATATTGACAACGGTGTTTACAATCCAACCTACCCGCCGTCACTCCAGATCAACAGCAACCTCATAACAATTCTCGGACTGGACCGCTTCACAAACGGGCGAACCGGTCCGCCCGACAACAAGTTCGACTGGATTCCCGGAATTACCGTTGACCCTGAAAACGGGTTCGTAATATTTCCTTCACTTCAGCCGTTCTTCAAGACTCTGGCGGAGTTCAACCAAAACGGGAAGACGATTGACTCAAGCTACTGGTACAGAGACATATATACCGACCTCAAGAACAATGCCAAGCTCAAACCCAACTCAAACAATTATCAGATCAGCGGTAAGGCAAGAGGCGAGGCATCAGTAAGCAATACGATAAACCTTGGATTCAATATTGTCCAGGGAAGTGTCATCATCAAAGTCGGTAATCTTGAACTTACTCCAAACATAGATTATACTGTTGACTACTCCACCGGAACTGTCGTGATACGGAATTCATCGGCTCTTGCCTCCAAAGACCTCAAGATATCTTACGAGACAAACGATCTGTTCACTCTTGCTTCAAAAACATTTCTTGGATTGAGAGGTGACTACAAGATCTCGGAAAAGAGTTCGTTGGGATTCACGTTTGTAAATCTCAAACAGGAAACTCTCAACGATAAGGTCAGAATTGGGGAGGAACCGACAAACAACTCAATGTTCGGTGTAGACCTTCAGACAGAGATACCCGTGAACTTTCTTACCGGCCTTGTCAATCTTCTTCCGGGGTACAATACAAGACAGCCTTCCTCGATCACATTGCGCGGTGAGATTGCAGCTATTTCACCGGACCCGAACACAAAGAAAAGCGAGATACCTCAGGACAACGGCGAAGCTATTGCCTACATAGACGATATGGAAGGCACCAAGAAGATCATTTCACTCGGAGGAACTTACAATACTTGGACAATGTCCTCTGTTCCGCTTGACGGTACCATTGGTCCAAGAGACAGTCTCAATCTCAAATTTGCCAAGCGCGGTAAACTCAAGTGGTACAACATTGCAAACGGCGACCTGCTAACAAACATCTACCCTAACAAGGATGTGCAGACGACACAGAATACGATCACGCCGCTTTACATTACATATGACCCGACAAGAAGAGGGAACTACAACTACAACGGCAGTTATGATACTATACCCGACAAGGCAACGACCTGGAACGGCGTGATGAAGTATCTTAACACAACAAGCAACGACCTTGTAAATGAAAACATAAATTTCATTGAGTTCAGCATGAGGGTTGAGAACCTCAATTCCTTAACGAAGAGCGGAAAGCTTGTCATAGATCTCGGTTCGATCAGCCAGGATGCGATCCCAAATCAAATTCTTAACACCGAAGATTCACTCGGAAACGGAGAGCTCAGGCTTCAGGATGACCTTGGGCTGGATTATCTGAACGACGACCAGGAACTCGCAGTCTATAATCAGCGTAACGGAACCAATCTGACGCTTCAGCAGCTGCCCGACCCTGCGCTTGACAACAACAATCCGAACGGTGTGTTTACTGTTGAGACGATCAACGGAACTCAAAACAACATAAATTTTGAGGGCGGAAGAAGACCCGATACTGAAGACCTGAATAAGACAAACAATGTCAGAAATCCAAATGACTATTTCCAGTTTGAGATCAGTCTGGACACTCTGAACAATCCTTACATAGTCGGAACCGGCAAAGAAGGATGGCATCAGTACAAAATTCCGCTTTCAGAATATGTCAGCTCATACGGTAATGCGGTCTTTACAAATGTGCAGTTTGCAAGGATGTGGCTGACAAATCTTACTGATACGGTCAGACTTGATATGTACGACATCAACCTCACCGGAAACCAGTGGGTGAAGCCGAATAAGTTTGACACAACATACAACATTTCGACGGTCAGCATAGAAGAAAACTCGCAAATCTATCAAAGTCCCGTTGCAGGCGATATTCTCAGGCAGACGATACGCGGACAGAATAATGTTGATACAAAGTCGAACGAAGCATCACTCTCACTGGAGGTCTCGAATCTTACAAGCGGTGTAAGAAAGACTGCGAAAAAGGATTTCTCATCCTTGCCGCTCGACATGTTCAATTACAGGTCAATGAAGCTTTTTGTCAACGGGGATCCTTCATTCAACTACACAAATGAAACTGTGTACGATGCAACTATGGTCATACGTTTCGGAAACGACTCCAACAACTACTATGAATACCGCGCTCCGATCCATCCGGATGCACGTCCCAGCCAGCCTTGGGATTCTTTGAACAATGTATCAATTAATTTTGCCGACCTTACCAAGATAAAGCTTGCAAGGGACAGCACAAATGTTCCCGTCTCTATTCCCGCTCCAAACGGGCCGCCGGGTTCTGAGTACAGGGTCTTTGGTAATCCCGACCTTAAGTCAATTAGGGAGATCGTGCTTGGAGTTGAAAAGAACAGGGCGGCTCTCAACAGCGCCATTTCCGGAAGCGTATGGTTCAATGAGATACGGCTTGTAAATGTGATTGACGATGAGGGATTTGCATTCAATGTAAATGCAAACGTGAAACTGGCTGATCTGATGGATCTAAACTTTGCAATGGCAAGAACCGATCCGTATTTCCATGCGCTTGACGGCAGATTCGGTTCGAGAAACACAGGCCTGTCATGGGACTTCAGCGCCACGCTCTATGCTGACAAGTTGTTCAACAATCTCTTATCCAGCGTCTTTTCAGAGAACTGGACGAACTTCATGACGTTACCGATCACTTACCGGCACAGCGAAAATCTTGTTGAACCGTTGTACTTCCCCGGAACTGACGTTGAACTGGAAAGGGCTATTCAGCAGAAGTATGACGCAGTGCTTGCACAGACCGGGAACACCGAAGAGGCGCAGATAGCTGCAGACAATGTAAAGACCGAAGCGCAAACCCTGATAGTAAGGAACAGCATAGGCATTAACAACATGGGTTTCAACTTTCCGAGCAACTTCTTTCTTTTCAAGTCAATCATCAACAATCTGAGATTCAACTTCAATGCAGACTTTGGTGGAAGCAGGGACATCACATACGAAAACAAGGAGGACTTCAGATACACCGGCGGAGTAAGCCTTGCAACGGATTTCGGCTTGTCGGATCTCCTTCATCTCAACATCGGTTCACTTATACCTTTGGGAGAAAGATATGCAAATGCAAAGCTTTATTTCTGTGTGCCGTTCATTCCTTTGGCTCCGCTGTTTTCGAGAGGACTGAGTCTGTCAATGGACTTCAACCGGTCGAGGGCGGAGTCCAAGCAAAGGAAGTTTGTTGACCCTGACCTGCCGTCTAGACAGTTCTTTGCTAACAGGGGATTCAGGTTTGACTGGAAGATGACAGAAAACTGGATAATTGATATTGGAGGTTCGTATGATTTCCGCGCCGGAAGCGACCTTACCGACCTTGAAACATACAACGACAGCATTTCAGCGCAGAGGCCTTCAAGCGAAGTGTTTGACGATATATTTTTCAATGACGGCCTGATCAATTTCGGCGAAGATCTGGACTACTCTCAGAATGTCACATTCAATCCGATCTTCAATTTTCCGTACATTGACAAATTCCTGACCTTCACAGGCAATTACAGCGTCAGGTACGGCTGGGTGAATCCGAACCAGATAGCAAATGTCGGATACAACCTCGGCTACTCGAACTCCATAAATGGCAGCGCCATTTTCAAACTTGAGGAGGTCTTCAATCTCTTCCGAGGACAGCAAACGAGCGGCCTCAGCGGTGTCGGCATGAGGCGTGATTCCGTCCCTCAGGAATCCGGCAATAAACAGACAATTGCGAACATACTAAGGGCGATCACTTCGTTCATACCAAGGGACATCAATATGACTTACACTCAGACCAACACAGTTTCAAACGGCGGAGTGGGAGGGCTTCCTGGTTTCGGTAATTTCTGGTTCTATCCTACAACCAATGAACAATACGGTCCGTCACGTCTGTATCAGCTGGGTCTGAGCCTTGATCCCGGAAAGCGGGCGCCGAACCTGTCAAACATTTCAGACAATTACACAAGCGGCAACGAGCTTTCGTTCACAGGGACAGTGAATCCGCTTTTCCCCGAAGCTGTTACCATGTCTCTGACATTCAGAAAATCCTGGGGCTTCACAAATAATCTGTTCTATACTTCAAATTCATTGGGTGATGTGGGCTCGCCTACAAGCAAGAACAGTTCACAGTTTACCGGCAATTCGATCTTCTTCCCAGGAAGCGTCGAAGACTTCACCTTTGAATACATTGCCGACAATCCTGCTCAAAGCAGGAGGAACATAACCGATGCATTCACAAGCCAGGTCTCATCATTTCCGTTTCCCAACTGGAACATATCAATTACCGGGCTTGAGAAGTTTCCGCTGTTTGCCCAGTTTGCAAATTCCGTAACGCTTGAGAACGCTTATGTTTCCGAATACAAGGAAAGCAGATCGGTGGACATCAACAGCTATGACATTCCGAATGCGCTTTCGGTCACACAGGCTTTCAGTCCGCTGGTGGGCCTCAACATAAACTTCAGGGATTTTCTTGCGGGAAATCTTACAGCGGCAATGAGGCTGAGCTCGGGAACATCAAACAACCTTAACCCGATAGGGGCGACTATACAGACCATTAATACGAGTGAATGGAGCATCAATGCAAACTTCACAAAGACAGGATTCAGCATTCCGCTGTTCGGATTGTCTCTGCAAAACGACATATCGTTCGCGCTCACTATCACAAGGACAAACAACGAGCCGATCCAGTATGAATATGCAACGGGAATACCAAGGCAGGTGCCGGGCAACGGAACACGGGTCACTCAGGTTAACCCGTCAATACAGTATTCACTGAGTTCCAAAGTGACGATGCAGTTGTTCTACAAGTATATTAAAACGAATCCGCTGGGACAGACGGTAACAACAATTCCGCGAACAACCAACGAAGGCGGACTGAACATCCGGATCGCAATTCAGTAGGGGGGTATCTTATTCGGCGGAAACTTTAATGGTTCCGCTAAGTATCAACGCTCTTATAGAATCAAGAGACTGCTTTGTAGAAGGGGAGATCAGATTCTTGTTGTTTTCGTCATAGACAAAGCTCACACCGTTATCCGTAAGCCCGAAGGTGGT
>JAIBBK010000101.1 GCA_019694675.1 Ignavibacteria bacterium | reverse complement strand
GTCACAGGATCGGAATCCACAAACACCGGCTTTGCACCAAGCCGGATGACTGCTATTGCACAAGAGATAATAGTGAAGGTGGGCATTATCACTTCATCTCCCGGCTTTATGCCTGAGGCAAACAGGGCGGTCTCAAGCGCAGCAGTGCCGTTGCATACTGCTATACCGTGCTTCCTTCCGCACGATGCGGCAAACTCCCTTTCAAGCCTTGTCACAAACGGTCCTTCCGATGAGATCCATCCTGTGTCTATGCATTCAGCAAGATACTTCTTCTCGTTGCCGTCTAGAACAGGCTGATTGACAGGGATGAATTTCAATTTCCGCTTTTGATACTCTTCAGCAAAGGAGCGCTGAAACGCGTCTTGTCATTTTCACCGTTGTATGGACCCTGCTTCACCTCCACCATTTCGATGTCTTCCAGCACTTCAAACCCGTGTCCGCCTGTGGCAAGCAGGATTATGTCCCCTGCACCGATCGTTCTGCTCTCAAGATATTCCTGATCGTCATTGTAGAA
Organism: Ignavibacteria bacterium; assembly: GCA_019694675.1. GTDB lineage: Bacteria > Bacteroidota > Ignavibacteria > Tepidaquicellales > Tepidaquicellaceae > JADJAH01. The sequence goes on along the minus strand of JAIBBK010000101.1, from coordinate 6,676 downwards.
GTCAACCCGAAGCCTGCCCCTCTTAATTATCAGCACCTCCTGCGTATAAAGAACTTCCCTTGAAACTGGATTGTGGACATGCGGTTCGATCTTCTTTCCTGCAGGATGATTCATGTAGCCAAGCTGTTGCGACAGCTCATTGCTTGTGAAGAAGTGGATACCGGGTTTGCTGAACTCTGCTGGCAGGATTATCGCAAGCAGTTGTTCTCCGTCCTTGATGTACTCTGCATTCATTTCAGGTCTCTCCCGAACTTTATCTTAAAATTTTCTCTCAATACTCTGTCAATTTCAGAAGCAAGATTCTTGTAACTGTAGTTCTTCAGCACGTGCTGTTGTCCCGCGGCCGCGATCTCTTCCCTTTCCTTATCATTCCTGAGAAAATAATTGATCTTGTCAAGGCAGTCCTTTTCATCAGTGAAGACTTCAAACAGTCCTTTCGGGAATGTCTCCTCAAGATTGTCCGCCTTTCTTGTAAGCAGGAACGAGCCCACGCCGAGCACTTCGAAAATTCTCTGATTCACTCCCATGCCGTCTGCGATCTCCCCGTAATCATTGAAAACAATTTTTGAATCTCTGTAGATCTGAAGCATCTCAAGACCTGCAGACAATCCCTGATGCACTTTTCTCAGCGGATCATTCTTTTCAAACACTTCTTCGTTGTATCCCCACCATTTGATGTCGGTATTCTGTGCGAGGTATCTTACACACCTGGTGCGGTTCAGCCAGAACTTGTCGCCAAGCCCCCCGACAAATGTTGTGTTGTAGAGCTTATCACCCTGCCTGAGTTCGCCAAGCACTCTCTCTTCAAATCCGTTTGCATTTATCACCGACCTTACATTGTTGAGCTCAAAGAACTTTCTGTAGATCTCGGTTGATGTGAATATCAGATCGAAGTCTGCCGGCGACCAGAACCTTGGAACCGGAGCGGCTATCCTTGATACGATCAGGCTCTTGCGTGAGAAACTGCCCCAGAACTCGCTCGGTATTCCTATCTGCTCTCTTACAAAGATCACATCCGGTTTGTACCTGTTAAGGTAATCCTTAATGATGTTGAGCTTCCTTCTGTCCTTTACCGGCCGCACCGTATCAGCAAGCATGTCCTTTATGTTCTTTACGGCTTTCGAAGATCCGTAAAGTTCTTGCTCAACTTTCTCAAGATACCTGTCTGTAACGATGAACTCTTCCGCATCCCAGCCCATCTGACGCAAATTGAAAGTATAGAAGTCCGAGAAATTTGAACGTGTCGCGATGATCCAGTCAAGCATTTCCTGCCTGTTCATCTTTTCCACTTTCTCCTCATTTCTTTCTATGAGGGAGTTCAGGTACTTCTCCGGATTGACAGTATCAAACTTAATTATTCGCATTTCCCTGCTTTCTTTCTTTTGCCAGCGTTATTGCTTCCTTATAGACCGTCGTCCAGTCGGAAGACAATTTTGCATAACTGAATTCCTCTTCAATGATCCTTCCGTTTCCCGATGTCTTGCTTTTCTCAGACTGCAGATTTGAACACAGGTAAGTCAGTTCTCCTGCAAGCTCATCCAATGATCCGATCTCCCTGTAATAGATCCCTTTCCTTCTCAGTGAGCCGTAAGGCATCCATGAACCGTTCACTACCACTGTGTCTGAGCAGAAGGCTTCAAGCATGGCGTTGTTCATGTTATCGGTCTCTCTCAGGTTCAGCTTTATGTCGGTTGCGGCTATCAAACAAAGCACTTCTTCCTTGTCAAGATGTTTTTCAAAAAATGTGTACTCTATGCCGGCGCCTTCCGCGGCACTTTTCACTTCTTTCAAATATCCGTTATGCTCCGGACCAAGGCCGTATGTCATTACGAAGATGACATGGATACTCTTTCTGATTTCCGGAGGCAATTTCTTCAGTTCTTCTATTATCCTGAGATGCCTTTGCCAGACTGAAGCATTGTAACCGGCTTCAATGATTATCTTGTCACCGGAAATTCCGTTCTTTCGGCAAAATTCATCCCTGTGTTTTATTCTGTCCGACTTCAGGATCCTGTTGAGGAAATCGTTGTCAACCGCAAAATGAACATTGCGTATCTTGTCCTTCTTATCTCTCCCAAACTTGACAAGAAAGTGCTGTGACATTTCGGGAGTTGTCAGAAGTATCATGTCAGCCCTGCCAATTGCTTCATATTGTTTGAGATAAATTTCTCTTCCCGACATGTTAAGAAGGTCAGAACCCCAGAAGTGAAGTATGACAAACTGATCGTTGCCGGCAAGTGCAAGCGGAATCAGAGCCTCCGCGCTTATAAAATGAAAATGCAGAATGTCATAACCGGAGATCGCATCCTTCAGCATTCCCGAAAACTTCTCATTCTCAATGTAACTTTTCAATAGCTTCTTCACTTTGCCGGGCTTCAGCCGGAACAGTGCGCTCAGTACAACTCCGCGCCTTGTCCTGTCTGAAAGCGCATTGAAGAATCCCGACAAGATCTCCGCGCTCCCGGGAATTATGTTTCGCTTCCTCGGAAATTCTATTACTTCATCAAAGTCAACGCTCTCATGAGCCTGAAGTTCACTCCCGTCGGGCTTTACCAGATTTGCGACTGTAATGTGCAGGCCCGGAATTTCCTTTCGAAGAAGTCTTGAAATGTTCTTTGTATGAAAGTAACTGCAATGCCCAAGGAACAGCGCACGCACCTTTCTCTCACCCCCGGGTTTAGAAGGAGTCATTTCTTTTTCTCTTTGCAATGAACTGCTGAGTCCTGTTGTATTCGGCCCATTCCCCAATATCAAGCCATGATCTTTCACTTACTGGGAAGACTCCCACTTTTCCTTTCCGGGAAGTGATGTTTGATATCAGCTCTGTTATATGGAAGAAGCGGTTCTCGGGCACTTCATCAAGGAGATGCGGTTCGAGTATGTACGTTCCCGAGTTCACTGCAAGCGTGAGCTCGGGCTTTTCGGTAATGCCTATGAACTTCCCTCCTTCCTCGAATTCGATCATTCCGTAAGGTATGGGGTAATGCTTCAGAGCTCCGATTATTGTAAGTTCGTTCGAATTCTCTTTGTGGAAATTATAGACTTCAGACAGATCCTGATCAAGTATCGTATCACAATTGGTCATGAAGAATGACGTTTCAATCTTTCCTCTCAGCATTGTCAGGCTTCCGCAGGTTCCGTATTCATTCTCTTCCTTCAGTATGCTTATCTCTCTTTCCTCGTTGTCCAGTCCTTCAATGTATGACTTTATCATGGAAGCTTTGTAATTGACGATCACGAAGTACTTCCTGATACCGTAGCTTCCGAATGTCTCCATTATGATCTCGATGATCGGTTTGTCGCCAACCGGGATCAGCGGCTTCGGAATTATGTTCGTCAGCGGCCGGAGCCTTGTTCCCTTGCCGCCGGCCATTATCACAACCGGCGCATCAATCACATTCGAAGTTGTATCAACATTGTGTATTATGTCTTCCCAGAACACCAGCCTGCTGATATTGTTGTTAGTATCGAGCACAGGCATAAATTCAGCCCTGTTGTGGATCATTGATTCCTCTATTTCCTCATCTGTCTGGTCGTCATGGCAAATGGTAATCTTATCTCTCAAAATTCCGACTATGCTTTGCTGAAGGTCAGTACCCTTTATGACTGCCCTTTGTATATCTCCTATGCTGATGAGACTTTTGAACTTTCCTTCTTGATTTACTACAAGAAGTTTCATGCCGAGCTCGTCCATCTTCTTAAGCGTGTTCAGTATGCTGTCAGATACGTCAACCGAGATTTTCCTGAGAATTTCTCCGAGATCCTGTTTGTACCTCATAACCGTTCCGTGATTAATTGAAGAAACTAATTTGGGGTTTACCTTCTTTTCAATTCACTCTTACAACTGGAAACCTGGGTTTCTTCTCCGGAGGTTTTGCAGATTTTCCCTGAACCATTCAATTGTCATCTTCAGGCCGTCATTCAAATTTGTCTCCGGCTTCCAGCCCGTATATTTCTCAAGCTTCGCAGAACTTCCCAATAGCCTCTCCACTTCGCTTCTGTCAGGCCTTACTCTTTCATCTTCGATCTCAATTTCCGGGTCAGCGCCGCAAAGTGCGCATATCATCCTTGCGATCTGGAGTATGCCGGCTTCACTGCCCGTTGCGATGTTGACTTCCTCGCCGATAAGGGCTTCGCACCTGCTTGCTTCTATGATACCTCTGGCAGTGTCTTTCACATACACCATGTCACGGGTTGGAAGTACATTTCCGAGTTTGAGTTTTTCGCTCCCGCTGATCACCTGCATTATTACATCCGCGACCACCGCCCTTGCCGATTGTCTCGGTCCGTAAGTATTGAATGGCCGCGCTATAGTGACAGGAAGTCCGTAACTCCTGTGATATGACTCGGAGAGCGCATCCGCCGATATCTTGGATGCGGCGTATGGCGACTGCCCCTGTCTCGGATGGAGCTCGTCAATAGGCACATACTTAGCAGTTCCGTAAACTTCCGATGTTGATGTGACCATTACCCTTTCAGTCTCATGCCTTCGGCACGAGTTCAGCACGTTAAGCGTTCCTTTAACATTTGTATCAATGAAGCTCTCGGCTGCAACATAGCTGTAAGGTACGGCAATAAGCGCCGCAAGGTGAAATACAACATCAGCGCCTCTTACAAGACTGTCTGTGAGCGAACTGTCCCGTACATCGCCTTTGACGATCTCAAGACTGCGGAACACTTTTTCGTCGAGGGTATCCAGCCAGCCGTTACTGCCGAATGAATTGTAAAGCACAAGGCATCGCACATCCGCACCGGATTCAGCAAGCGCTTCGGCAAGGTGGCTACCGATGAATCCTTCCGAACCTGTTACTAGAACTTTCATCTATGCTCTGAACAGCTTGAATTCTCCGTCAATAAGACTGTAACTGCCGCTCCTGTTCAGCTTTCCGGATTTCCAGTAATCGCCCTGGATCACGGTAAGCCGTGCTACGTTATCAACCGAGTCCAGTACATTTTCGGTGGTTGTAGTGTCAACACTTGCAAACAGCCGTATCACATAATTCTCGGCTCTTAAAAGCACTCTCGGTATCTCAAGCACGATCTTTCCCTCACCGCTTACGTCGGGAAGTTTCATTCCCATTTCGTCTGTCACAAATGATGCCCGCGCATTTCCGAACATGTCCTGAAAGTGAACTGCCAGTATCAGATTCCCGCTTACAGTCTCAGAACACCGATAGCTCAACTCAACTGTAAGCTTATCTCCGGAGATAACCTGCGTAACTTCCTCACCGCCGGGGCCTCTGAACTTCAGGTCAGTGAATCGGAATACCCCTGAACCGACCCTGTCCTTCCTTTCGGCAAGCAATCCGCTCTCTGCCCCGGAACCTGCGGAGAGATAATTAGCAACGCATGATTCAACATCTCCCGAATACTTTAGCTTTCCGTATTCGAGGATCATTCCCGTTGAGCACAGATTCTTCACCGCTGCCATGTTATGACTCACAAACAAAACTGTCCTTCCTTCATTCTTTGATACGTCCTGCATCTTCCCGATGCACTTGCTTTGAAACTCCGCATCGCCGACAGCAAGCACCTCGTCCACAATGAGTATCTCCGGCTCCAGGTGCGCCGCCACCGCGAATGCAAGTCTTACATACATACCCGAAGAATACCTCTTTACCGGAGTATCTATGTAATTACCGATCCCGGAAAACTCAACGATCTCATCAAACTTCTTTTTTATCTCAATCTTTGTCATTCCAAGTATCGAACCGTTAAGGAATATATTCTCCCTTCCCGTAAGCTCCTGATGAAATCCCGTTCCCACTTCAAGCAGACTGGCAATCCTTCCTTTTACATGTATCGAGCCTTTGGTCGGAGAAGTGACGCGTGAAAGTATTTTCAGCAGTGTTGACTTGCCTGCGCCGTTCCTTCCGATGATAGCAAGCACCTCGCCCCTTTTCACTTCAAATCCGATATCTTTCAGCGCCCACACAAACTCTGAGCCGTTTCCGGAAAGTCTGTTATTTGTTGCGCCTACTTTTGCAAGCGGATCCTCACCCCCCGTGATCTTTCTGAACAGCCTGTTGAAATCGTTTACGATCGTTCCTGTAGTTATTACTCCGAGCCTGTACAGTTTCGAAACTTCATTTGCCCGTATTACAACATCGCTCATTGCAGATTCTTCATCAGTACTTTCTTGAAAGCCCTGAATATTCGAACTGCTTACCCGAGTATCGCGAACCGAAATGGTCAAGAAGGCGTCTCACGCTTTCTTCAAACGGGACCTCTGCTGTCCATCCCGTGTCCCTTCGTATCTTCTCATTGCTTCCAATTATCACTGCATTGTCCTTCGGCCTGAGAAGTTGTCTGTTCTCCTTAACTGTGACGGAGATCTGCAGATGATCGCACATGATATGTATCAAGTTGTGCAGTGATATTCCCGTGCCGGAACAGACATTGTATGTCTCGCCCTTTCTCCCGTGCTTCAGCAACAGGTCGTATGCCCGGACCACATCCTCAACATCAACAAAATCCCTAACAATGCTCGTGTCCCCTGCCACAAGCAATTCTCCCCTGCCGCTGTGCTTGATCTCAAGAAGCTGTGCGGCAAATGATGCCGCGGCATGCTCACTGTTCATTCCCGGCCCGATGTGATTGAACGAGCGGGTCATCACTATGTCAAGCCCGTAAACATCCGAGTAAAGCCTTGCAACAAGTTCCTGCGAGTACCTTG
>JAIBBK010000039.1 GCA_019694675.1 Ignavibacteria bacterium | reverse complement strand
TAGAGCAAGGACGATCTGCTATAGAGCAAGGACGATCTGCTATAGAGCAACGGACGCTCTGCTAAAGAGTTCGGATGCTTAGCAAAAGAGTTCGGACGCTCTGCTAAAGAGTTCGGACGCTCTGCTAAAGAGTTCGGATGCTTAGCAAAAGAGTTCGGACGCTCTGCTAAAGAGTTCGGACGCTCTGCTAAAGAGTTCGGACGCTCTGCTAAAGAGTTCGGACGCTCTGCTAAAGAGTTCGGACGCTCTGCTAAAGAGTTCGGACGCTCTGCTAAAATGGTGATTCCAGCAAATTTTAAAGGTTTTAGAGCAATTCTTTTCTTTTCACTCCCAATCTCGCCGATTGTGAATTAAAAAAAATCTACCGTTACGAATCAGGAGATTCGTAACGAGAGGGAAATGAGATTGTTTGTAATAAAGCGGGAGACCCGGCCGGAACGAGACTATCGAATTGTCTCTGCACTGTAGAGACTTTTCCTGCCTACTTCTCTCTCCCAATCTCGCCGATTGGGAATACAAGATCTACCGTGACGAATCAGGAGATTCGTAACGAGAGAAAGATGCAAAAATCCCGAAGGAGTGTTATGATTATTGAACAATAATTGATTCGTGTATAACCCCGTAGGGGTGACACTGCTCAATGCAAAAAATAATCTCACCCCTTCGGGGTTAATATGCTTCATGCATTCAGCGCTATAATCATGTCAGCCCTTCGGGCTTTGATCTTCCTGTACCTTCTTCCCGTTCCCAATCTCCCAGCCTGTCCGAATACATGTCGTCCCCGAGTGTTTCTATCGGGTACAACTCTTATATGGTCGAATTTCGGTGCAGGTTCCCGCTAGGAGCACGCGGGAATGACAAACTTTTTGTTTTCGGACAGTCTGTCCCGACTGGGAATGCAGGATCTAACTTGTCTCATCATAGAGAGAGCGCAACGGATAATAATGTTGTGCAATTTTGCTGATCACCGTGTATCTCCCGGCAATATTCCAATCGTTTCATACAAGTCCTTGCGCCGGTCAAGCCAATTGAGAACGGTTCCAGTCTGACGATGCTGCTTGAGCAACTCAAGATCAATGTCATCAATGATGACAGTTTCGATGTTCGGTGTTGCTTCCGACTGTATGGCATCCCGAGAGAAAGGAATGTCTGATGGGGTGAATATTGCCGACTGGGCATAGTGTATGTCGAGATTCTCAACTGATGGCAAATTGCCAACGCAACCGGCTATGACAACATAGACATGATTTTCAATGCAACGTGCCTGAGCACAGTAACGAACTCTAAGATATGCGTAGCGTTCATCGGTACTGAAAGGAACAAAAACAATCTGGGCACCTTGTTCAACCGCCAGGCGACTGAGTTCCGGAAATTCGATGTCATAGCATATCTGTATAGATATTTTGCCGCGATCAGTTTCAAGTACTTCTATCTTGTTCCCGGGTTTGACTCCCCACCACCGACGCTCACTTGGCGTGATATGCAACTTGTACTGTTTTCCGAGACTCCCATCACGGCGAAAGAGATAGGATATGTTGTAAAGATCATCGTCTTCTATTGTAAAATGAGAACCCCCTATGATGTTTACATTGTACTTTACTGCAAGCTGTGTGAAGAGCTCAAGATACTTAGGAGTAAATTCAGAAAGTTTTCGCATCGCAAGTGCAGGACGCTGGACTGGCATGCATGAAAGAAGTTGAGTAGTGAAGATCTCAGGAAAGAGGATGAAGTCGCAGCGGTAATCCGATGCTACATCCGTGAAGTACTCACACTGTTTTGCGAAGTCTTCAAAACCGCTCACAAATCTCATCTGATACTGAACGGCGCAGATGCGAACAGGCATTACAGGTACGTAGATTCGTTTGGGATCAGGAATGTAATCGAGATTGCTCCATTCGAGAAAGGTGGCATACCCTTTTGATTCACCATCCGAAGCCAGATAGTCTGGTAAAAGCCTTTTGAGAACGAATCCGTTTGAGATTTGGGTTGTAAGTACAGGGTCAATCAGGACTTTGTTTATGACCTTGTCAACATACTCCCGTGCGGACATTTGATCAGAGTGCTTCACGTAACCGGGAATCCTTCCACCAAGAATAATTCGCATCAGATTCATCTGCTTCGCAAGCTGTTTGCGTGCATCGTAAAGTCGGCGTGCCAGTTTAAGTCCACGATAATCCGGGTCTACCATGACTTCGATACCATATAATGTGTTCCCTTTGGGATCATGGTTACTTATCATTCCATTATCACTAACTTCATTCCAACCGTGGTGATCACCATATAGATTGAAATCGAGAACAAGACTGCTGGATGATGCAACGATCTTCGAGTTGTACTCGGCACATATTTGACCTTCCGGAAAGATCGAGAGCTGGCTCTCAAATTGCAATTTGGACCAGGGTTTCATCCCCGGGAAACACTTTAGTTGCAGTGAAACGACGGCATCGTAGTCATCATTCTTGAGAGTTCGCACAACCAGGCTATTTTCAAATGTCTTCAAATCAATTTTTTCCATAATGATAATTTGATTGGCAGTTATTCAGCAATGTTATACAATGGCACAACACAAGCGGTCTAATTAATACCGCTTATACATTGTTGTGCTTAGATTCTTATACTCCTTAGATTTCAGTGATTCCCTTTTCATAGACACCTCTCAACCTGCATTCATAAACTTCTTGAGGAATTGTCCGTTTCCGATAACACAGTTACGAAAATTCGACAATATCATCATATGCTATGAAAACTTCATATTTGAAAAGTTAATTCTTTTTAACCGGAAGCATCAAGGCCAATTCTTTTACTCTTGATCATCGATAGCCAATGCCGTCCAAGACGTTTTCAGAAAGAAGACAATGAGGTGAATGCTGTTAGATAATTGGCACTCTTCCGAATGTTGCAGGAGCAACCAGTCTAATCCTGATTTCTGTTAAGAAGTTGTGAGCTTCTCGTTCCCAATCTCCCGATTATGAACGCATGATGTAACGTTACGAATCAGGAGATTCGTAACGAGGGAGAAAAAACAGGTATTCGAATCCGGCAATCTGCCCGGCGGATTGGTCATTCGATATTCTTCACTCACCTCTCTGCTTTAAGATCCTCAACAAACGGGACAATCAAGCACCGATAGAAGCTTTCACAACAGGGTAATTTTTTCCGGCAAAAATTATTCCTGAACAGGCACGGAGTGTCAATTTTCGGCCGGTTAGTTTAGTTGCTCATTTCTTTACCATTGAGACAATTAGCAAGTGATTCCGCGATCGGGCCGGGCTGGCGCTTGGGACGGACATTTTGCCTGCAAGATTGCTTTTCAATCCCTGCTGAGATGATGAACTTCTCTGGTAACTCTCACTTCGTTGTCGACCACCTTTATTTTAGTATCTTCAAATCCGGTAACATTCAGGCCGCGATATATACTTTCACATAAGAAATCTTTTTTCCCGCAAAAATCCAAACCATGTGTTGAATGGGAAAAGTTGGATAGGTAGTTTGTCTTTTCTTTTTTTCAACTAATTAAACATCAAGCAAAACTACAATGAAATCTCTTTTCACAGCAATGCTAATTATGATCGGGCTTGTAAGCGGAACAAGTTCAAATGCTCAGTTAACCGGAAATAAATCCGTGCCCGGCGATTATCCCGGCATTCCCGAAGCTATAGCCGATCTAAATTCTCAGGGAGTCGGTACAGGTGGTGTTGTATTCAATATAGCTGCAGGACATATTGACACAGCCTCAAACATAGTAATCTCAATTACCAGCAATCTGCCGACTTCGGCAAACACTGTTACATTTCAGAAGAGCGGAGCCGGTTCGAATCCTTTGATAGTCGCGGCTCCCGGAACTTCAGCATTCTCCGACGGAATTATAAAATTATCAGGCGCGGATTATATTACATTTGACGCGATAGATATTTATGATCCGAATACAGGTGAAAGCAATGAAAGAATGGAGTGGGGGTATGCTCTGTTGAGAGCATCAGCAACAGACGGCACTCATCATTCCGTAATTAAAAATTGTTCAGTCACGCTTCAAAAATCATACACTGTTAGTGTTGGAATTGTGATCCTGAACAGGGATACCAGCGGGAATGTTGTAGTTGCTTTGGACTCAAACGGCCAGAACAACTATAACAGAATTTTCGGGAACAACATATCTCAGGTGTACAGAGGTATCCTTGTGCAGTCGCCGTCAACATCCAGGGACATGTATAATGAAATCGGTGTAGCAGGAGAGAACGCCAACATGATTACAAACTGGGGAGGAAGCACTGTAGCAGCCGAAGGAATCAGGCTGGAAGGTCAGACCTTTGCAAAGATCAACAACAATGTGATCAACGGAGGTGCGGGTACTGCAAACGCAGTTGCCGGAATCATAACAAATGTTTTTGGCACAGCTTCAAATTCGAAGAATTACGAAGTGGCATATAATCAAGTCACTGTGTCTTCAGCCGCCTCTTCAAGTTCAACATACGGTATCAGAGCTCTTGCAACAGGTGACTCGGTGCTTATTCACAACAACACAGTGGAAAATTGTAGCGCTGCTCAAAACACTTCATCATTTTATGCAATCACTCATGATGCGGTTGCTGCCTCCAATTATGTTTACATGTATAATAATACTGTCAGGAATAATGTCCTCGCCGGAACAGGTTCTTCAATCATGATCTACGGGTTTGGCTCTTATGGCAAATTGATTATCAGGTCTAATGAGATATATGGTAATCAAAAGACCGGAGCAAGCGGTTCTCTGACCTGTATCTGGGCAAGCAATTCAAATGTCGAGTGTGATTCAAATCGGGCATACAACAATTCCATTCCTAATTCTTCCGGCACGAGCGCTAGCAGTATCTATGGCTATCTGAACAACAATACTCCGCCGACTGAATATGTTAACAACAATTCATTTTACAACCTGACAATTGGCGGTTCGGGTACATCTGCTTCAATGCTCGCAGTAGGTATCAGGATTAACTCTGCAGCAGCGCCCAAAATTGTAAACAACAATCTGATCCACGGAATAAACTGTGTCAGCGGTAACACAACGACCGGAGGTGCATACGGGATCTACAGCACAAAAGGTGATCAATCGTTGATACACAGCAATAAGATCTACAACATCATGAATACCGGCGCAAGCGGAACTGCGGGCGGCTGCTGGGTTTCTTCCGGAACAGCCATATCAATCTACAACAATTTCATTTCCGACATAAAATCTCCAAACTCCGGAAGTGCCAACGGTGTCTTTGGAATTAACAGCACAAGTACCGCCGCAAACAGCAGCATTAAGATCTACCACAATACTGTTCATCTTAATGCATCTGGAGGGACCTCATTTGGATCAGCCGGTCTATGGATCAGCACCAGCACAACATCAACCACTGCTGCACTTGATCTTCGAAACAACATTATTGTAAACCTTTCTGCACCTGGAAGCATAAGCGGGCAGACTGTTGCTTACAGAAGAAGCAGTTCAGATCTTCAAAACTTCTCGAACGTTTCCAACCATAACCTTTTCTATTGCGGAGCACCGTCAACTAATGTTCTGATTTTTGCAGACGGAATAAACTCTGATCAGACGATCAATGATTACATTAACCGGGTTACACCAAGAGAACACAACTCAAGATCGGTAAATGTAAACTTTACAAATCCATCCGCGGGTGATCTTCACTTAACGGGAGCATCAATCGGAGATCTCAATCTTGTCGGTGAGCCGGTGGGCATTTCAAATGATTATGACGGAGATGTGCGCAGCTCAACTTATCCTTACAAAGGCGCGGATGAGACAAATGCTTTTACGCTATCTGTTCTGAACCTGACTGTGAATCTTGAAGCTTGTTCGCCAATGCAAGATACTGTAAGAGTTCAGCTCAGAAATACAACTGCTCCTTTTAGTATAGTTGACACTGCCTCCGGTTATCTGAGTCCGACCGGCACGGTATCCTTGAATTTCCCCAAAGCTCTTGATGGAGTGAATTACTATATCGTGGTACGGCACAGAAATTCCATAGAAACCTGGAGCAAGTCCGGCGGTGAAGTGTTCGCTTCCGGAGTTCTTAATTTTAACTTCACTTCCGCCGCTACACAGGCTTTCGGAAACAACATGATACTTGTGGCCGGCAAGTACTCTTTCTATACAGGTGATGCCAATCAGGACGGTATTGTTGACGCCGGAGACGCTTCGTTGATTGACAATGACGCGTACAATTTTGTTACTGGATATACAAGTACTGACCTGAACTGTGACGGTTCGGTTGACGCAACTGACGCAGCATACGCCGACAACAATGCATCAAACTTTGTCGGTGTTGTGAGGCCATGACACTTCGGTAATTGTGATTCATAGTTTTTTCCAAACCCGGTCAGGAGTCTGACCGGGTTTTTTCTTTTAGAATGTCGGGGCTCCTTTTGTGATAATGAGGGGATTGAATTCAAACCCAGCAGCAGTCCTCATTTGAATTACTGCGAAAAATTCCGCTCCGTTTCTGAACCGGTTAATTCCTCCAACCTTCAAATTTTATGTTGACAGACGAAACTATTATACATACATTCACGTATGTATAATTACTGCAGATGAGAAAGACTAAAGAAGATGCTTTGAAGACAAGGGGGAAAATAATCGATGCTGCCCTCAAGGTCTTTCTGGATAAAGGCTACTCGCGGACAACCGTTGAGGATATTGTCAGCTCCTTAAACATGACTCGCGGCGCATTCTACTGGCATTTTAAAGATAAGGATGAAGTGTTCAGAAACATTATAAAGATGGAGCAGGAACAGAGAATCGAAGCATTGAACAGGATCAGAAAAAGCGGACCCAATGAAAGATCCCTACTGGAGCAGATACTCAATGACATAATCGAGAACTTCTTCAGCAACGAAAGATACAGAGACTTCATAAAGCTGAGATGGTTCAGGATGGAGCAGGATCCGGAGAATTTTTCGTTGCCGGTAACGGACAAGATGAACAGATCTTTGGAAGACACGATCCATAATGCTCTCAGGTCATCTTTCAAGAAAGGCCTGCTCAAAGAGAACATTGATCCTGCGGAGGTAACATCGCATCTGATAGCGCTCGTGAACGGAATATACAGATTGTATTTCGTGGGGCTGAAGAATTTCAGAAACAAGAAACATCAATTGAACCTGATCAGAAATTACATCAATCTGATCTATAAATGAAAAGCATTGCCCAATGAAAAGTCGTATCGCATCAATCGCACTTGCTCTTTTGCTGAATGTTACTTCTGTAGTTTCGGCACAGAGCCAAAGGGATTCTTCCGCTGCCGGCACAGAGCTTAACGCAATTGAAAAAAGCTTCGAACATTTGGATCAGTTCTTTAATGAAAAATACATTTCGAAAGGACTTAACACTAAAGGAACGGGCTACAAGCAGTACCTTGAGGAGAGAACATTCTACAGCCTGAACTCAGCAGCGAATTTCCCGATGCTTGAAGAAAGAAGGTGGGAGCAGTTCAAACAAATCAGGTTGGCAAATCTAAACAGCGAAAATTACTTCCCCGCTTCGATGTGGATCAATCTCGGCCCTAACTCCATTGATTCATTCGGAGGAAGAATGACATCGCATGCATTTGATCCCGAAGATCCGGAAATAATCTGGAGCGGTTCCTCATCCGGCGGTATATGGAGATCTACCAACGGCGGCAATGTATGGGAGTCTATGACTGACGAACTTCCGTCCATGATAATTTCCGACATTGAGATCAATCCTGCAGACAGGAACCTGATGCTCGCCGGAACCGGTAATGACAGGTTCATTTCTCAGACGCTGGGTCCGGGTGTTGGTTTGCTCAGATCAACCGACAGGGGAATTACATGGAACACATCAAATTTCAACTTCAATGTTTCACAAAATATATCCGTATCAAAAGTTTTGTATAAACCCGGAAGCCGGGACTCTGTGTTCATGGCGGCAAGTAACGGTGTTTGGGTTTCAACTAATTCCGGCATTGACTGGACTTTACTGATTAACGGAAGAGCCGTGTCACTTGCGATAGATCCGGTATCTCCGAACACACTTTATACTGTGCTGAGAAACAACGGCGTTTACAAATCGACAAACGGCGGGACGAACTGGTTCTTGCTGTCAGGTAATCTTCCTCAAGGTTCTTCTGTCGGTTTGTCAACTATATCAATTTCACGGAGCAATCCCGAGATTCTGTATGTATCATTCTCCGATGCAAACAGTTTCGGGTCGCTTGGTTTATTCAAGACTACAAACGCCGGTGACAATTGGGTTCAGATTGCAAATGCTCCCAATGTGCTGTGTCAGCCGAGCAACCCAACTTTGTGCCAGGGGTGGTTTGTAAATGTTGTGAGCATTCACCCGAGTGATCCAAACCTCGTGTTCTATGGCGGAGTTCAGTTCTGGCGTACAACAAACGGAGGAGCAAACTGGATTCAGATGGATGTGTTCGCCAACAGTAATTTCAGCTTCACGGGCAAAACCTATGTTGATCAATGGGATGTCGGCTATCATCCTCAGAATGATGATGTCATATATGTATTTAATGACGGCGGAGTGCAGAAGTCAACCAACAGAGGAGCATGGTGGAACAAATTCAACACAGACCTGGTGACCGCGCAGATTTATAGGGTTGGCAGCTCACCGAACGATACCAATCTTATCATTGCAGGATTTCAGGACCATGGCCTTCAGAGACTGAATAATGCAAACGGAAACACATTCTGGAAAAGATGGTCTGACAATGACGGAACAAATGTCATCGTGGATCATGCTAACAACAACATTTTCTACGGTGACTTCTTTCTTGGCGTTCATAAGAAATCAACCAACGGCGGCCTGACTCCACAGACAACGTTCAATATTCAGAACGGCATTGCAGAGCAGGGAGCGATCATAGCTCCATTGATAATGCATCCGGAAAACTCCGGCACTTTGTTCACATCAAGCATAGCGAAGATCTACAAGACAACCAACGGCGGACTTCTGTGGCAGCCGATTGCAAACATTCCCAATATCATAACGCTCGCAATCGATAAGTCCGATCCCAATTACATCTACGGACATGCCTATGACAACAGCACCTGGTCATTCTGGAAATCTTCAAACGGGGGAGACGCCTGGGTGCAGGTGACACACTCGTCTATTCCTACATGGAGGGTGACTGATCTGGAAACTGATCCTTCAAATTCTGGCACTCTGTATGCAACAAGGAACAGTTCACAGGTCAATCAGGATCACGTTAAGAGGTCGACAGATTTCGGAGAGACCTGGTCAAACATCTCGGGAGATCTTCCGGACATATTTGTGTATGCAATTGCGGTAAGTCCGGTGAACAGAGAGCACTTGTACATTGCAACCGAACTTGGTGTTTACGCAACAACGAACGGAGGAAAGAATTGGTTTGAATTCAACGAAGGACTTCCAATCGTCAGGACCTACGACATTCACTATCATCCGGTTGACAGGACACTGAGAATAGCAACGATCGGGCGCGGTGTCTGGAAGGCGAAGGCGATTGACGCAGTCGTTTCCCTGCAAACTACATTGAATGAACTGCCGGACAAATTCACATTGTATCAGAACTATCCAAACCCTTTTAATCCTTCGACAACCATAAGGTTTGATCTCGCAGTTACGGGGATGGTAAAGTTGGTCATTTACAATTCACTTGGTCAGAAGGTCAGCGATCTTTTTTACGGCGATCTCACTAACGGCTCGCATGAGATAGTCTGGAACGCAACGGATGAAAACGGTAACGAGTTGCCGGCGGGCATTTACTTTCTCAAACTCAATTCCGGTAATCTGTCGAGATCAATTAAATTAAATCTCATCAGATGATTGAGCGACAATCGCGGGTAACATGATTGTCTTACCATATCTGTCCAAAACGTTTGAAATTCTTTAGGTGAAAAGTGTGACGAAGTATGCTGCTAGAAGTTATTCCGCTTTCTTTTTAGCGACTCCTCGCACGCTTCGACAGGCTCAGCATGACTATGGACAGGCGCCAGAAAGCGTAGCAAAGAAACCCTTCGGCAGGCTCAGGACAGGCTCACGCCGTCCCCCGCAATTTCTTAACGCCAAATAGGCTGAGGCCTGTCCGCCGTTTGTTCTATGAGACAAATTATATACTGGCCAGGCGAGCGGGTTGGTTTTTCCGAACCGAATATTTCCAACTTTTCCGTTTTGATTTCGAAAGAATTTTCGAAATTCAAAAAACGTTTTGGACAGCAATGTTCGTTTGAACTTTTGTGCTGATAATCCGCCAATGCACGAAGCCTCCAAACGTTAGCGGAAATTCAAACGTAAAAATTTTTGAATCTTAATAAGATAAATATGAAAAGAGCAGTTCATTTTTGTATGATACTTGCTTTGACCATAACTAAAGTTTATTGTCAGAGTGAAATGAAAGTAAACGAAAAAAGTATCGGTGATCTATTTGTTGAAGGGATTAACTCCACTTCCGAAGAAAGGCAAAAAGAAATTGTCTTACAGGTTTTTGCTGACAAGCTAATTGCTGAGAAAGGTGTAGATGGGTTAGTGGATCTTTTCAAAACCCTCAACACTTCTTATTCACCTTTAGACTTTCATCACTCAGAAATCAACCAGTTTGACAGGCCGTCAGGGACTGTTTATGTGATGCACATTTATGCAAAGAAAAAGGACGAAGTGATGTGGAAAGATTTCCAGTTATATGTGGATAATCCACCAACTCAAAAGATAACCAGACTGGCTTTTGTAGCCGAAGTTTCTGAACCCATTAACCTTCCTAATGGGGTAATAGAGCATGAAGAAACACTTAGATGGTTAGACAGTTATGTTTCAAAGCTGCAATCTGAAAATGATTTATCCGGGAGTATTTTAATTGCAAAAGGCAATAAGATACTTTTCGAAAGGTATTTTGGATATTCGGATTTGGAGAGAACATTGCCAATTGATAAAAATTCTTTGTTTGGTATTGCTTCAGGGGGCAAAATGTTTACAGCCCTTTGCATAGCCAAATTAGCAGAAGAGAACAAGATCAATTATAATGATAATATTACCAAATACATTGGAGGCTTTGCTGACAAAGCAAAAGCAGATAAGATAACTATTCATAATTTGCTTACACATACCTCAGGTGTGGCGCAGTATTGGTGGGGACAAACAAGTGAAGCCTTTAGCAGGGCTGATTCCATTGGCGATCATTTAAAAATGGTTTTGGAAGTCGGATTGAAAGAAGATGCCGGTAATGAATATGAATATAACAATTCAAATTACATTTTGCTGGGAGCAATAGTGGAAAAAGTTTCAGGAATGGATTACTTCACTTTTGTAAAGGAAAATATTTTTGACAAGGCAAATATGAATAATAGTGGTTTTTTCTATACCAATCATGAGAACACCGTAACACCTTTGGTACGAAGTGAGAAAGACAACAAATGGATAACTGTTGAAAGAGGTACAGGAAGAGGTAGTTCTGCAGGAGGTGCTTATTCAAATGTCCGTGATATGCTCAGCTTTTCCGATGCGCTTGTAACCAACCGTATTGTTTCCTCTGAGACATTTCAAAATATGATTGAAGTTCAAAACAAAGGTTATGAAGTAACTGAGGATTATGGATACGGATTTATCATTCAAACTTATGGTAAGGAAAAAACTTATGGACATGGAGGCACAGCTAAAGGTGTTAATTTCGAGTTTCGATATTTCCCCGATCAGGAAATAACGGTTATCGTTTTCAGCAATCAAGATAATGGTGCATACGATGACTTAAAACGGAATACTATAAAGTTAATATCCGGGAATAGATAAAAATGAACAACCACTAACAAGAGTTTAGCAAAAGTGGCGGTTCAGTGCTCTGATGAAACATTTGTGGTTGATCAGAGTTTGGCTCTCCGCATCAACATTTGCGGTGAAAATCGCCACCTTCGCCAAGCCCGAAAACGTCATGGGAAACACCCGTAAAACCAATTGCACCGTAGCAGTAAGTATCACCAAAACTCCTACCGTTTAAAAGTAGACAAAAATGTCTAACTCATAAAAGACCAGGAAGATGAAGAAATCAAAGTTCACGGAGAGCAGTACATACCGTGAGGATGTATCAGAGTCGACAATATTTTCAAATCTCATTCAGGTAAGAGAAGAAACAAGTAAGCGGATGAATGATTACAACGAAAAACATCCGCACTCAAGTCTGTAAGACATAAGTCCACGGGAGTTTTTGAACTCAAAAGCTAAAAGGAAAATGTATACTTTATCTCTGCAGGAAAAAGGGGGTGCTTACAGTATGACCCGCAACCACCAGTCGAAGGCGGAACACCCGAAATGACAAATTGGGCTGTAAACCGGATGATGAAAGAAATGTATGACGGTGGCGTTAATCCGCTACTGGACAGCCTGGAAAGAAAAAAATGAAGACGGCATATGACAGCACCAGCCCAAAAGTGGCGGTTCATTGGTTGAATCATTCTTTGTGCTTCTGTCAAAGATTCTTCTTGGCTGACAGTGAAGTGCTTTTAAATCGGGACCTTCCGGTAGCTGCAAAACGTTATCGGCAACCCTGAAGAAGAACTATTCAAAAATGGTAAAATCCGGAAAATATGATGAGCATTAGAAGTTTCTTACATAAACGAAAGTATGAGCTGTTACTAATTGCCCTAATCCAACACCTGTTCATTGGTATAGTAGTTAGTGATATGCCTTTTTATACGGAAATTCTTTGGCCTGTCAATATGGTAATACTTGGCTTGGCAAGTATTGGAGTATTCATTGAGAAGGGCAAACTGAAAAACATAGTTAAAGATGTGCTGACAGTTACTGTTATTGCTTTTCCTGTATTGCTTCCTTTTTTTAAAGGTGTTCCAGAATTTATGTTTATGCTTAATTTAAGCTATGTGATTTTCTTCAGTTTCATTTTTTTAGAAGTTTTCAAGTTCTTGATCAAACCCAGTTATATCAATACCGACATCATTTCGGCAGCAGGTTGTGGTTTCTTTCTATTGATTGAAACTTTTGTTTTTCTACTTCAAATTTGGGTTTATGCAGACCAAAGCTCTTTTAAAGGAATTGACTATTCAAGTCCGGCACATACTTTCATTGACTTGGTCTATTATTGCTCCATCACATTGACCACAATTGGTTATGGCGACATTACACCCAATACTCACTATACAAAATTGGCGGCTTCACTGATTGGAATTGCAGGACAGTTTTATTCTGTGGTTTTGGTTGGTATTTTAATCAGCAAGTTTTCCAATCATTCGAATTCAGAATAATCTGCACGCAGGAGATCATTGCAGGAGCTCAGAATTTTTACTTTGAACAAGACGAGATGTTTATGTTTTGTTAATACTTGCCACTGTACGCACCCCAGTTTTTCTACAAAGCAATGACAGACATTTTTTAATTAGAATTTGAATTCAGACATTTCTCCGGTCGCATGTCTGACAGACTTGGGGGAGGATGATTTTCGTTGTAGTCTTGCATCTACTTACTTGATTCTACCCTTGCTTGAGATCTGAAAACACCTTCAAGTTAATGGATTCTTGCACAATTGCCGGTGTTTCCGAACATGCATTCCCGGTTTCTCTTTTTCATCTGCTTGCCTTTTCAGATGAATCATTACGGAAGATCAAATTCTAGAAAGCGTGGTTCAAATATTGTGGTTTAATTTTTTGAATCCGATCCATAGCTTGCGCGGACATAGTAGCGGCATACGTTCAAAACCATCATAATTCCTTGAAGAAGATTCAGATCTGCAAACTCCTCCTTTTCGCAGGGTTTCTTGGAAGTTTTACCGGCTCAACGGCAATGGCCATGTGCCTGGATATCATCATCCGGGAAAAGAGCAACGGAAAGCGGAGCTTGCTGAGTATGATGGGCGGGTTGTCTGAAATCTACGGACCGCCCCTTCGATGACGATGCATTGATTCCGAAATTCACCGGGATCACATATCCCGAAGTGAGGGAATTCATTCAGTAGCATATCTTCAAAGGGCTACCTATAGATTACGGGACTTACCTCGCCAGAACCGAACTTAAAAGCACTTAAACATATGAACAGACTGATTCAACCTGCGTTAGTATTGCTTCTGGTTATTGCCAGCAAATCATTTGCCCAGTCACCGGAATCATTGAGGTCAAAGATCCTGCAGATCGCCTCAGACAAAAATGCGGTGGTCGGAGTTTCTGTCGTTGGAAATGATGAGGGAGACACCGTTTCACTGAACGGCAACAGTTACTTTCCGATGCAAAGCGTATTCAAGTATCATATTGCAGTGACTGTCTTATCACAGATTGGTCAGGGAAGGTTTCCTCTTGACAGAAACATTGAACTGAGGGGGAAGGATCTTCTGCCCGGCTTGTGGAGTCCTCTTAGGGAGGAAAATCCTGACGGGGGTAATTTTCCAGTATCAAAACTTATAGAGTACGCGGTCTCAAAGAGTGATAATGCCGGATGCGATGCTTTGCTCAGACTGATCGGTGGACCGGAAGCTGTGGAAGAGTATTTCATCAGCAACGGAATCACAGACATATCTGTGAGGCTTAATGAAGAGCAAATGCAGTCAGACTGGGATCTGATGTTTCAGAACCGGACCACTCCGAAAGCGGCAAGCGAAGCGCTGATAAAGTTCTATTACAATACCGGAGGTCTTCTCTCAGAAAGCAGTCATGACTTCATCTGGAAGGTCATGAAGGAGACAGGGACCGGAGCGAACAGACTTAAGGGGCAATTGCCGGAAGGAACAATTGTTGCGCACAAGACGGGCTCTTCCGGAACCAACAAAGACGGTTTAACTGCCGCTGTAAATGACATTGGTATTGTGTTCCTGCCGGACGGAAAATATTTCTTCATCAGCGTGTTTGTGACCAACTCAACCGAGAGTGAAGAAACCAACGAAAGAATTATTGCAGAGATTGCAAAAGCCGCGTGGGACTATTTCATAAAAAAGCAGTGAGATAACTCTGACGGGAATTGCTCTTCCCGATACGGCAGAGATCACATTCGCAGGTCAGATTCTTGCTGCGTCATAGTCCGGGACGATACGATTAGAACAGATCCTTCGTTTACACATTCATGAAACGTTACTTCAGGAGTTGAATGTTCTCCGCAGGCTGAAGTCATTAATCCCGAACTCCCCTGCTTACAAACTCTGCTTTCTTCCCTGCTCCCGTTAACTCCGTAACGGAACAACTAAAGCATCTCCAAACAAGATTGATCAATCCTTTCTACTATCTTATTCCTGACATACAAAACTTCTTCAACTAAAAGTCATTCTCCTGTTACTGTGGCAGGAAGTCTGTCTTCTGCATAAGCTCATAAGAGTATCTGCGTTCCCGAAATATGTGTTGCTTCTTTTCTCAGGTAATTGCATTTTACATACCAACGGTATGTAAAATCATTTTTGTATGAAAAGAACGAAAGAAGAAGCAAGAAGGACTAAGGAAGCTATTCTGAAGTGCGCGGTGCAGGCGTTCATCGAAAAGGGGTTTGAAAAGACATCGCTTGCCTACATAGCGGAAAAAGCAGGGCTGACAAAGGGTGCGATCTTCTGGCACTTCAAAGACAAGAGCACGATCCTTGACGAGATCATCGAACTTTACGACAAGGAAGCCATCGACTATCTTCCTAATGTACTGGCGGCTGAGCTTTCGCCGCTGATGAAGATCAAGTTCCTTGTTTATGCATATGTTCCGGAATTCCGCGACAGGAAGAGGCTTGCCAATCTTTTCAGACTGAAATCCGAGATCTCAAACCATTACAGAATGAGAAACCGCCAGCCGTTTGCAATGGTGTTCATCAATAAACTCGAGGAACTCTTTCACAAGGCAATAGAATCGGGCGAAGTGAAGAAGAACGTTGATCCGCATATCACGTCACTGACAATCAGCCTGATAATTACCGGGACATATATCAGGTATGACGTTGATCCGGCATTCTTCGGCAAACTTGACCATATAGAGGATATCATGAACAATTACTTCTCTCATATCTCAACTGCAAAGGGCGCCTCTGCAACCGCTAAGCACAGAGAAGCGGTGAAATTACATTTTCCGAAACTTACAGAATACTGAATAAATCAAACAACATAACCATGCACATACTGAAATTGCTTCTCCTCATCTCAGCCGCCGTTTTGTTCGCCGGCGCTTCAAAGTCACAGACCGTATCTACTCTCGTTCAGGGACCGTCAACATTCGACGACTGCCTTACGCTTGACCGGGCCGGAAACATTTACGCTTCCAGGTATGTCGGCTCAACGGTAACAAAGATCACTCCATCCGGCAATACAAGTATTTTTGCTTCCGGATTCTTTCAGCCGAACGGAACAGCTTTCGATGCACAGGGAAACCTCTATGTGCCAAACAATATTTCCGCGGGCTGGATCGCAAAGGTCTCTCCTCAGGGTACGGTTGACACCATCCTTACCGGCATAGGTTACCCTACTGCAATCCTTTTCGAAAATGATACTACCATGCTGGTCTCAAGTTACCAGTCAAACAGGATCTACAGGGCGTATCTCAACGGCAGCTTCAGCATACTCTACACAGGGAACGGAATGAACGGACCCGTTGGAATGGCATTCGACGACAACGGACAACTCCTCATCGCTAACTATACTGACGGCAAGATCTTTTGTGTAAACAGTGCAGGCACTTTTTCGCTTGTTGCAGATATTCCCGGCATCGTCGGCTTCATTGCAGTGGCAAATCACTATATTTATGCAACGGGATTCTCAGCAAATAAGATCTACCGCATCTCAATGAGCGGTGAAACATCCGTGCTTGCGGGCAGCGGCGGTGCCGGGCAGAGCAACGGCCCTGCACTGACTGCCACATTCAACGCGCCGAACGGAATTGCGGTTACGGCTACAGGTGACACGATCTATATTTCCGACTTCAACAGCCGCAGTCTACGCATGATCACAAATGTCAGTGTCGGAATTGAACAGACGGGAACATTGACACCGCAGTTGCTTGAGCTTAAGCAGAATTTTCCAAACCCTTTCAATCCTTCAACTATATTCGAGTTCTCGGTTCCTGGGCGCGGACATGTGAGTCTTAAGATATTTGATACTATGGGCAGGGAGGTTCAGTCAATTGTCAGCGATGTACTTTCACCCGGATCATACAAAGCAGGCTTCACTGCTCAGGGGATTTCCAGCGGAACATACTTTGCGGTTCTGACTCATGGCGGGATAAGGCAAACAAGAAGGATCTCGCTGATCAAATAGAAAACCGGACTGTGTAAACTGTCCGACTGATTCCCGGTATATGCAACGCTCAGCTCATTGCGCACCCGGAAGCCGGGGGCATCTGCTTTGAAAGAGAGGAAAGCCCGTTGAATTGCGGAGAAAACAATTCAGGCAATGCTTTCAGGGATTGTTTCAGGGAAGTCAGAAGGTCTTGAATTGCGGAGAGAATTTGTTTCCTCCCGGTTTATAGCGGGGCTCTGCGATCAGTTACCAACCAGTAAACTCGCAGGAGTTCAGTTCCTGCACTCATTTTCATTTATTAAATAAGTCTGCACTGACATTACAGTAACTGCCTGGAGACTTCAAGCAGCTGCAGAGAACTGTGAATATATTCTTTGGACCGGCTCTGATCTGCGGCGCAAGATGAATGAACTGTCAATACCGGTCCTTGATCCGAATTTCCATTATTACTGAGGGGGAGTACCTGCGGTGAATATTGAGGTTATTTACCGCAAATTTGCGGGGAATAATCTGTATATTTTAATCAAAACTGCATTTGGCAGTGCCAAAGTACATTTACGAGCATAAGAACTGGACCGCATTCACCTGGCAAGACAAGCTGATCAATGCTGTGTTCGGAGAGGTCCGTCAATTGCAGGGTAAGATAATCGGACAAATGAATGCGCTGGGTTTTTCTGCAAAAGATGAAGTTAAACTAACAGCTCTCACTCTGGATGTAGTACGATCGTCGGAGATTGAGGGCGAAGTTCTTAACTACGAGCAGGTTCGTTCTTCAATTGCAAGACGGCTGGGGATCAATTCAGCGGGACTTGTGTCAAGCAGTCGCCACATAGAAGGAGTTGTTGAAATGATGCTTGATGCAACACAACGTTATGCCTTACCATTAACCGAAGAGCGCTTGTTTGGCTGGCACTCGGCACTCTTTCCCACAGGTCACAGCGGGCCT
This sequence comes from Ignavibacteria bacterium, assembly GCA_019694675.1. GTDB lineage: Bacteria > Bacteroidota > Ignavibacteria > Tepidaquicellales > Tepidaquicellaceae > JADJAH01. Next base: position 19,152 of record JAIBBK010000039.1, on the reverse strand, counting down.
TACAGAATCGAAGCCGGACGATACAGAACAAGAGAGATGCAGATAGTCTCTGGCGCATTGGGTAAAGAGAAACTTCACTACGAAGCCGTTAAACCCGATCTTGTAAAGAAGGAAATGGATAAGTTTCTAGATTGGTTCAACAATGAAAACAGCGTTGACCCCGTACTGAAAGCTGCAACAGCTCATTTCTGGTTCATAATAATTCACCCTTTTGACGATGGAAACGGCAGAATTGCAAGGGCAATTACTGACATGTTGCTTGCTCGTGCCGAAGGGAGCGGGGAAAGGTTTTACAGTATGTCAAGCCAGATATTATCTGAACGGAAACTTTACTACCAAACATTGCAGAGAGTTCAGCACAGTTCCGGCGACATAACCGAATGGATGCTTTGGTTTCTGAATTGCCTGAAAAATGCTTTGCTTGCCACAGAAATAGCGACGCAAAGAATTTTGCTCAAATCGGAGTTCTGGAAACTGCATGAACATACATCCGTTAACGAGCGACAGCGCTTAATGCTTAACAAACTCTTTGATGGATTTGAAGGTAAACTGCAAACTTCGAAGTGGGCTAAGATCACAAAGACCTCTGCTGATACTGCCTTGCGGGATATAAAAGACCTGCTGGAAAAAGGGATCCTGAAACAGTCAGAAAAGGGAGGGAGAAGCATAAGTTACGAGTTAGCAAAGTTCAGATCTGAATGACTATCGGCAAACGATGTTCATAGCAGCCGAAAAGTCAGCATTAACATAGAAATCCTCCCGCATATGCTTCACTGCTAATACATGATGAATAAAATTCCTCATTTCACTTCACATTACTCCGCATCTATCATCACCACAGTCTTGTTTTTCTCAGACAGCATATCTTCAGGCACCGAATTGAGTATAACTTCCATGAGTGCGTTGAGCAGTTTCTCCTTTACGAAGTAACGGAAGCTGACAAGCCCGATCTTTCGCACCGGAACAGGAGGCTTGAAATACCTTACGTTCTTCAGCTGATCCTTTGTCAGATCGTTCAGTGCAAGGTACGGAAGAACAGTTACGCCTTCATTGAGGTCAACAACTTTCTTAAGTGTCTCTATGCTCGATGCCGAGAGGTCAAACTTGTGTATCCTCCTTTCGCTAAGCTTGAGATCGCAGAGATTGATCACCTGATTCCGAAGGCAATGTCCTTCCTCTATGAGCCACAGAGTATTGACATCCAGTTCGTCAGGTAACAGATGTTTCTTCCTGAGGCCGATTGCTTTCTGCGACGAGTAGATCACGAACTCTTCGTTGAACAAAGGTATTTCAACGAGATCCGGCTCAGCCAGCGGTACCGCAAGTATTCCCGCATCCAGCTGACTCAGTTTGATCCTGTGTATGATCTCGTCCGTTGTAAGCTCGCTGATCTGAAGCTTGATCTCGGGATATTTTGAAAGGAACTTCCTGAGGAACAGAGGCAGTATGTACGGGGCAAGAGTCGGTATTATGCCGATCTTGAGTTCGCCGCTCAGCAGTGCCGAGTCTTCCGTAACCAGCTCCTTTATTCTTGAAACTTCCTTTGTGACAATCTTTGCCTGTGCAATGATCTTTGCTCCTGCAAGTGTTGGAACCACGGGTTGCTTTGACCTGTCAAAGATCCTGACACCAAGTTCCTCTTCAAGTTTCTTTATCATCATGCTCAAAGTTGCCTGCGTTACAAAGCACTTCTCTGCGGCCGTGACAAAGTGGCGAAACCGGTCAACCGCGATTATGTACTCAAGCTGCTGAAGGTTCATAATATAGATGCTGTTTATACGAATATAGAGATTATCATTTTGATTTATTACACTATTTGAGTTAATTTTGTTAATCACCTTCAAACAAAACTCACATCACTATGGAAACTAAGTCAAACCAATCAGGCAAATGCCCGTTTACGGGAGCTTTGGGACATAACGGAGCTTCCCTTAACGGAACAGGAATTTCCGACTGGTGGCCGAACAGATTGAATCTGGCTATGCTCAGACAGAATTCGGAACTGTCAAATCCTCTGGATAAAGATTTCAACTACCGTGAGGCATTCTCAACTCTTGACTATGATGCTCTTAAGAAGGACCTTCATGCCCTCATGACAGACTCGCAGGAATGGTGGCCGGCAGATTTCGGACATTACGGGCCGTTCTTCATTAGAATGTCGTGGCACGCGGCCGGAACTTACAGGGTAAGTGACGGCAGGGGCGGGGGCGCAAAAGGCCTTCAGAGATTTGCTCCGCTTGACAGCTGGCCCGACAACGCAAACCTCGACAAAGCGAGAAGACTGTTGTGGCCGATCAAACAGAAATACGGAAACAAGATATCCTGGGCAGACCTCCTTATACTGACCGGAAATGTTGCGCTTGAGTCTATGGGATTCAAGACCTTCGGTTTCTCGGGTGGAAGGGAGGATGTGTGGGAACCTGATGTAAGCATTTACTGGGGCTCGGAGAAAACCTGGCTTGATGACAAGAACAGGTACTCCGGCGAAAGAGATCTTGAAAATCCGCTTGCGGCTGTTCAGATGGGACTGATATATGTCAATCCCGAAGGGCCGAACGGAAATCCCGATCCGCTTCTTGCAGCCAAAGACATTCGTGAAACATTCGGACGCATGGCAATGAATGACGAAGAGACAGTTGCACTCATAGCCGGCGGACATACTTTCGGAAAGGCACACGGTGAAGGAAATGCCGAATATCTCGGACCCGATCCCGAGGCGGCAGGTATTGAATTGCAGGGACTCGGTTGGAAGAGCAGTTACAAGTCCGGGTACGGGCCGGATACGCTGACCGGTGGACCCGAAGTTACATGGACTACAACTCCCGCAAAGTGGGGTCATGATTTCTTCAAGCACTTGTTTGAATATGAATATGAACTTACAAAGAGTCCCGCCGGCGCTAACCAGTGGATTGCAAAGGATGCACCGGAAATAATTCCCGATGCTTTCGATCCGGGAAAGAAACACAAGCCGACAATGCTTACCACCGATCTCTCTCTGCGTTTCGATCCGGAATATGAAAAGATCTCAAGAAGATTCTACGAGAACCCGCAGGAATTCGAGGATGCATTTGCGCGCGCTTGGTACAAACTTACTCACAGAGACATGGGTCCGAAATCACGCTACATCGGACCGGAAGTACCTGCGGAAGAGCTTCTGTGGCAGGATCCGCTTCCCGCTGTTGATCATAAGCTGATCGACGCTGAGGACATTGCCGGACTGAAATCAAAACTGCTTTCCTCTGGGCTGAGCATCTCTGAGCTTGTAACAACAGCATGGGCATCGGCTTCAACATTCCGGGATTCCGACAAGAGGGGCGGCGCAAACGGAGCCCGCATCCGCCTTACTCCTCAAAAGGACTGGGCTGTGAACAATCCCGCTCAGCTTGCAAAAGTTCTCGGCATTCTGGAGAAGATTCAGAAAGATTTCAATGCATCGCAAAAGGACGGAAAGAAAGTATCGCTTGCTGATCTTATCGTGCTCGGCGGTTGCGCGGCAGTTGAGCAGGCGCTGAAGAATGCGGGTCACAGCATCTCCGTCCCGTTCACTCCCGGCAGGACCGACGCTACGCAGGAGCAAACCGATGTTGAATCATTTGAAGTGATGGAACCGTTTGCCGACGGATTCAGAAACTATTTAAAGGTGGTCACGTCTTATCCTGCTGAACATTTCCTGGTTGACAGGTCACAGCTTCTTTCACTCACTCCTCCTGAATTGACCGTGCTTCTCGGCGGATTAAGAGTGATGAGGGCGAATTTTGACAACTCGGACCACGGAGTTTTCACCGATAAGAAAGATGCCCTGACGAATGACTTCTTCGTCAATCTGCTTGACATGGGTTGTGAGTGGCATGCTACGGACGATAAGAAGCATTACTTTGAAGCCCGTGACAGAAAGACCGGTGCCGTAAAATGGAAAGGCACACGGTTCGACCTGATCTTTGGATCAAACTCCGAACTGCGCGCACTTGCTGAGGTGTACGCTTCCGATGATGCGGCAGGCAAGTTTGCGAATGATTTCGTTTTGGCATGGACAAAGGTGATGGATCTCGACAGATTTGATCTGAAGTAATTTTCTCTGATAGCAAAGCGTAAGCCGAAGGGCTGTTCTCCGTAATGAGACAGCCCTCTTTCTTTTCCTGTGATGCATTCCCAACAGCGGGGCCCTTCTGTTCTGCATCCTCAATCATGAGAATTGGCCTTTCATGACTCCTTCATCCGCCATAAATTTCTCCGTCTCTTAAGATCGTCACAACCGCTAATAAAAACTTCTTCATCATGGGTAAGAAAAATGCAATGACCGCACAGCAGGCAGGAGAGCTTGTCAGCCTGCTTGAACAGCGCTTTAAAAAGAACATGAAGCGTCACAAAGAGATCGAATGGAAAGATGTGAGGGCGCGTCTTGAAAAGTCAGGCGGCAAGCTGTGGTCGCTGAGTGAGATGGAACGCACGGGCGGCGAGCCGGATGTAACAGGCATTGATAAGAAGACAGGCGGGATCATTTTTTGCGACTGTTCGGATGAGAGCCCGAAAGGCCGCAGAAGCATATGCTATGACCGTGAAGGACTTGAATCGAGAAAGGAGTTCAGGCCCGACAACTCCGCTGTGGATATGGCGGCCGAAATGGGCATTGAGATACTGACTGAAGACGAATACAGGAGTTTGCAGAAGCTCGGCCCATTCGATAAGAAGACTTCAAGCTGGCTCAAAACACCTGCAGAAATACGGAAGCTCGGCGGCGCCATATTCGGCGACTTCAGATACGGAACGGTGTTTGTCTATCACAACGGAGCGCAGTCTTACTACGGCTCGCGTGCGTTCCGGGGAAAGCTGACACTATAAGTAAAGAAAGGGCTTTTGTCGGGAAGTTGCAGGGGATAGAGGTTCTGTTTGCAGGTGAATGCATTCAGGTTGATGCAGTGTTCCTTCGGCATCATTGACATTAGCTGTATGCAAGAGTAATTTTGTTAAAAAGGACAAAGAACGAATATGACGGAAGACACATTCAGCAACTCTTCAGATGCCACTCTCGCCGCAATAGAAAGATTCAATGAAGCATTCAACCGGCATGATGTTGACGCAGTGATGAATGCAATGACGGATGACTGCATCTTTGAGAACACGTACCCTTCGCCCGACGGACTTCGCATTGTAGGTACAGAAGCAGTGAGGTCATTCTGGGAAAAATTCTTCGAATCCAATCCCGATGCATTCTTTGAAGCCGAGGACATCTTTGCCGCCGGCGACAGGTGCACCGTAAGGTGGATCTACCGCAAGACGAAGGAGGGCAAGCCCTGGCATCTCAGAGGCGTGGATGTGTTCAGGGTAAGAGGCGGCAAAGTGGCGGAGAAGCTTTCGTATGTGAAGGGATGAAATGGAAATTTGAAGAGATCTTCACGGCTGATCTCCGCCGCCTCCGGATCAGTCATGATCCCGTATAACTTAGAATTGAAAATCGAATCCCCGGCAGATATTTTGTATGTGGAAAGGAGAGATATGATGAGCAGGCAAACCGGAACCGATGACAAGCTTGTTATGATGCGCAGATCTGCGACGAAGGAATACCTTAGAATTTTGGTTCTGAAGAATTGCGAAATATTTTCAGGGCAAAGCAAAAAGCCGGAGTGAAGAAGAAAGGCAGTGTTCATGCGCTGAGGCATTCATTTGCGACACACTTGCTCGAATGAGGGACGGACATTCTCTCCATAAAGAAACTTCTTGGTCATCAGAGTTTAAGGACGACAATGATCTACACACAAGTAAGCAAGGAGCATCTCAGCAAGATACAGTCATCTTTGGACAAGATTTTGTGAAAAGGCGAACTAATGCAGGTTCGCATATCCACACCTCGGGTTGCAGATATGCGCACTTTTTGGGGATTCGGGTTCGTATATTTAATTGTTACCGGCAAGGCTTATAAACCGACCCCGACCGAGAAAGCGTTGACAACTTCGGGACAATTTTGACCAACATAACACATTAAAAAGTAACTTTGCTAAATAACTTAGGACAAAGAAAATGAGAGTAAAAGAGCCATTATTTGACTACATAAGCCCAGACACCGACTATGTAATTGAAAACGGTGACTGCCTGACCGTTCTCAAGAAAATTGAAGACGGCAAGTTTGACCTCATTTTGACCTCACCACCTTACAATGTGGGGAAATCATATGAGACCAAGACAAGCATTGAGAAATATCTTGAAACACAGGAAGAAATAATTTCCGAACTCGTAAGGACACTTTCTGACAAAGGAAATCTTTGTTGGCAAGTTGGCAACTATGTTGATAAGGGAGAGATTTTTCCACTTGACATATTCTATTACCAAATATTTAAGAAACAGGGACTGAAACTTCGCAACCGTATCGTCTGGCATTTCGGACACGGACTCCACGCCAGCAACCGTTTTAGTGGACGCTATGAAACATTGCTTTGGTTTAGCAAAACAGACGACTACATTTTCAACCTTGACAACGTAAGAGTTCCTTCAAAATATCCTGGTAAAAGACACTTTAAAGGTCCTAAAAAAGGACAACCTTCTGGAAATCCACTTGGAAAAAATCCGAGCGACATTTGGGAAATAATCGAACAAGATTGGGACAAAGCAATGTGGGATATTCCGAATGTAAAATCAAATCATCCAGAAAAAACAGAACATCCTTGCCAGTTTCCAATAGAATTAGTTGAACGCTGTGTTTTGGCATTAACAAATGAATGTAGTTGGGTTCTTGACCCATTTGCAGGTGTTGGCTCAACTGTAATTGGTGCAATCAAAAACAACCGAAACGGAATGGGAATAGAAAAGGAAAAGGAGTATTGCAAAATCGCTAACAAACGAATTGAAGACCTAAAAGAAGGGAGATTAAAAATTAGACCAATTAATAAACCAATCCATAAACCTACAGGAAAAGATAAGGTTGCTCAAATCCCAAAAGAATGGGCAGAACTTGCATTTGTAGACGGTAACGAAACAAACGGACACTAATGAAAATAGCACAAAAATATTCGCACTTGAATGGAGAAGAATACCTTATCGTTCACCACAATGACCTTTACAAAGAAATTAAAAGGGTTATTGCAAGTATTGACGCTGACCAATTCAGAACGAAAATCAGTAAAGAAAAAAGGAAAATCGGAAACAGCCTTTTGTCTCCAATAGACTTGAATGAAGCCTTTAATGCAGAGTTCATTAAAAGAAAATGGGCTGAAAGCAGATATAACTATTACATTACTCTCAACCGAGAATTAATGGAAAAAAGTGTGCTAATGTCTGCTAAAGAACAAAAGGAATTTCTTATTGCAAACGGAGAAAAAGAACCAATTTATAGCTACAACCAAACTGACTTTGTGAAGGATAAAATTGCTGTTGAAGTTCAATTCGGTAAATATGCTTTTGTTGCGTTTGACTTGTTTGTAAAACATATGCTATTCTACTCTGGTGGTGTTATCAACTTAGGAATTGAAATTCTGCCGACAAAGAGGATGCAAGCCCAAATGAGTAGTGGAGTTGCTTATTATGAAGGTGAAGTTTACAACGTAATGAGACAAGGACGAAATAGTCCTCCTGTTCCATTATTGATTTTAGGCATAGAACCATAACAGACAACAAGCCCAGCCGGTAACAGCGGTTTGGCGTAATGGCGGGTTCAGTGCTTCGTATGACTGTTTAGTGATAAATTCAAGTGCAGTTCTTCGATTGTAATTTTGTGCTAAAAATCCGCCACTAAGCCAAGCCGCAAAACGTTAGCGGTCATTGCAAAAGAAAACCACTCAATCACGACAGACAACTGTTTGAATACAAGAATATGGCAAAAACAAAGACAACTTACACAGGGCAGGACGTTAGAGACTTTGTAAACTCTTATGTCGACAACGACCAAAAGAAGGCCGACAGCTTTCAACTTATTGAGCTCATACAGGAGTGGTCTGACTCTGAACCTAAAATGTGGGGTCCGAGTATTATCGGTTTTGGTAATTATCACTATAAATACGCAAGCGGACACGAAGGAGATGCTCCAGTTCTTGGATTCTCACCAAGAAAGCCGGCACTGACACTTTATGTATATTCTGATACTGAGAAAAGCAGAACAGCATTAGCCGAACTTGGTAAATTCAAAATAACAAAAGGCTGCATCTATGTGAAGAAACTTTCCGACATCAACATTTCTGCACTAAAAGTACTTTGCATTGAATCAATAAGATATATTAGCGAGCATCACGAGTGTTCTTGCAGAGTAAAATAGAAAAGATCCACCATGAAAAAATATATCATCTTGAAATTAGTTGGACTTGCACTGCTGACAATGATAACCCTGGTAATTATTTCATTCATTGAAGTTGCTCTGTATTCTCATCTAATAAACCCCGGACAGGAAGAGAGTGTTTATGAAGCACATGCCAATGCCTCTGCTCCCTATATCTCTGGCATTTTTGGGTTTATCATTTTCTTTCTGGTTGCGCGATATTGGATCAAGAAAGAATTCCAAAATGCTTTTAAACCGGTAGTTCTTTTCCCTCTTATCTATGTTCTGTTGGACATTGTCATAATTACTGCAGCAGGCGTGAAATGGTCTGAGTTCTTTCTAATTTTTGCAATTGCCAATACAGCAAAATTTCTTGGAAGCTTCTTAGGGTATAAATTAACTAAATGACATCGTACACAGACAACACAAAAACAACGAACCGGTAACATGGGTTTGACATCAGGCCGGTTGACGTGCAATCTTGGAGCTTTCAGCCGTTGCAGGTGTTCGCGAACGAAGCGCCTGCCCGACGCTGGCGGGAGGGTCACCTGCAACTTACCTTCATCAATCCATTTTGCTTTCACTTTCCTTCCCTGGCGGAAGGCTGCTTTTGAGATCCATATGTTCGCCAAGCGACAAAACATTTTGCTTCATGCGCGGCGACACTGTTGAACCGAAACTGACATCAACAAATGAATTGAAAACTCTGTGACCAAACGACAATCATACTTCTGGTTCGGACTGTTTGCCTTTGGGACAATTTCATTTACTCTTGTTCAGGACAACTTCAGACCAAATTATGATGGCCAAAACGAAATCATAAAATATCTCCTGGGAATTGCTCCAAACTATTTTGCCGGTTTGGGATTATCTTCATTCTTTATTGCGATGTTCACTCATATTAATACAACTTCGAAGAAACCCTCATCATCAGTGTGGTTAAACAGCAAAGTTCAAATTACAAGTGTTCTCATTTCGGTAATTGGGTTGTCACTGTGGGAGTATTTGCAGACATATTCAACCCGGGGGTACTTTGACTGGCACGACCTGGTCTGGACCATACTTGGAGCATCGACCTTCTATCTAATTTGGTTTGTGATCAACCGGCAGACAAAGAACGAAAAGTAAGCAGCGGCTGACATCGGATCTGTAATTGATCTTATGCAATAGAAAACGGATAAGATTCCGGCAAACGAAACAGAACTGAACTTAAGGCTGGGAGACAAAATATTTTGACAACAAAGAATCGAAGTGTTCAAATTGGAAACAGGAAGTTGAAGACTTGCACACTCAGGGAGATGAAAGACAAGCAGTAAGAAAGGATAGAACAACGAACAGTTAAAAGGGCAGGTGATAGCGGCGGTTCAGTGTGGTGTCAGGACTTCCGAGTCAGTCCTGGAACTTCCCTGACCAGAATTGTCATTCCCGCGAAAGCGGGAATCCACGCACCTTTTAATTATGTTAAAAAGATGTCATGGCAAGATCAAAGTTCTTGGACAGACACTTCTCTGCCTGCATCAGGCAGGCATTTTGTCGCATTCATTCGGTTTGGGTGTGGAATGAAGTCCCGACACCACAAATAGAAATTTTTGAGAATCTTGTGCTTCTCATGAACCATAGTGCCCAGTATCCACGTCTGCGCAACCCCCGGAATCTTTCTTCGTAATTGTCTTTAATAATTCAACCGTAAAGGAACTGCATGACATTTCGCACTGTGATTGAAAGATTCAGCCTGTTAGCTTATTTCTTTCTTATCACCGGCAGTAGTATTGGCCAGTGGGTCAGGGTAGAGGGTCTGCCTGCCCGCGACATACCTTCATTGATCTTACAGGGAAACACAATCTATGCGGGAACTGACTCTGCCGTATTCATCAGCACTGACGGCGGCGATGTGTGGACACGCACATCTGCCTTACCCGGAAGCCCCTGGTTCATTGATGCTCTCGCCGTCTTTGACGGTAAGCTGTTTGCTGGAACGGGAGGCAACGGCGTTTTTATCAGTTCGAATAACGGGCAGAACTGGATGCCGCTTAACCAGGGGCTTGTCGGACTCGGGAGCAGTCAGATCAGTTCGTTTGCTGTTCGGAACGGAGTGTTGTATGCAGGCACTCGCGGGGCGGGTGTTTTCCGGCTTCAGCAGAATACCTGGACTCCATTCGGCGATCTGGCAGGTCAGGTGGCGGGAAATGTTGAGTTCCTTGATCTCAGGAGTGACACACTCGTTGCAGGTGCCGGCGGCAACGGATTCATCTGGTATGCGCCTCCGGGTGCAACGGCATGGACCGGAGTTCTTGTGGCTCCTCTGCAATCCGAGCCATTAGTTGTGCATTCCATTACCGGGTTCAGAGGAGAGCTTTACATCGGAACTACATACGGAGTTTATCGCAGTTCCGACAACGGCGCAAGCTGGGTCCTTTCGAGCGCCGGTGTGCCCGTAAACCGCATTGTCAAATTCATTTCGACAGCAGATACATTATTTGCATCGGCCACTTCGGCATTGACACGCTGGTACCGTTCAACTGACGGTATGCAATGGACATTTGTCGAACAAATGACGGGTGTCTACGCACAGCTTTTTCACAAGAACAGGCTTTACGCCGCCCGCATTGACGGTCTGTGGTATAAACAATTTCCGCCAACATCTGTTGAACAGTCATTCCACAATCTGCAAAGCTTCAAACTTGAACAGAACTATCCCAACCCGTTCAACCCGTCAACTGTTATTGCTTACAGTTTACCGGCATCGAGCCATGTGACTCTGTCCGTTTTGGATGCGCTCGGACGTGAAGTTCAGACTCTTGTTAACGAATCAAAGAAGGCCGGCAATCACATGGTCGAGTTTGCGCCGACCGGATTGGCAAGCGGAGTTTACTTTTACCGTATCTCAGCCGGAAAGTTCATTCAAACAAGGAAATTGTTGCTGCTGCGATGAACGGGTAACGGCGCATTCAAACAGTTTGTCCCGGGACGGAAGATACTGTCCGGGAACTTCCCTAGCTAGAATTGTCATTCCCGCGAAAGCGGGAATCGACACTCTCTTAGTTTATGTTTGAGTGATGTCATGACAAAATCAGGGTTCTCGGACAGACTCGGAAGTCCCGGCACTTCAAATAAAATACACAGAACAAAAAATGTCTTCATTTGATCATCCTGAAAAAACAGAAACACCCGAGTAAACATTTGTGGAAATGAATTCAATCGTTGAAGCGAAGACGGAAGATTACCAAGTGCTGGCAGACCTGGGGAGAACTTCATTCATTGAATCACACGGAAGCAGAGCGGCGCAGTGTGACACAGATACTTCAGAGGCGTTGATGTGTTCGGGGTAACAGGCTGCAAAGTGGCGGAGAAGCTTTCGCATGTGAAGGGATGAAATGGAAATCTGAAGAGATCTTCACGGCTGATCTCCGCCGCCGCCGGATCAGTCATGATCCAGTATAACTTAGAATTGAAAATCGAATCCCCGGCAGATATTTTGTATGTGGAAAGGAGAGATATGATGAACAGACAAACCCAGGTAGATGAATACTTTGTTAACATGTGCATATCTGCGATGAAGACATACCTTGTAATTTTGGTTCTGAAGAATTGCGAAATATTTTCAGGGCAAAGAAAAAAGCCGGAGTGAAGAAGAATGGCAGTGTGCATGCGCTGAGGCATTCATTTGCGACACACTTGCTCGAATGAGGGACGGACATTCTCTCCATAAAGAAACTTCTTGGTCATCAGAGTTTAAGGACGACAATGATCTACACACATGTAAGCAAGGAGCATCTCAGCAAGATACAGTCATCTTTGGACAAGATTTTCTGAACAGGCGAACTAATGCAGGTTCGCATATCCACAACACGGGTTGCAGAATGCGCACCTTTTTGGGATTCGGGGTTCGTATATTTAATTGTTATGCGGTCATTGCAAAGCGACACAATAAGAGAAAGATTTTTACACTTTTTTGCATTGTCTGAGTAGCTCAACAAAACAAGACATAAAACCTTTAAGGTAATAAATATTTAAAGAGAACAGGACTACAAAGCAACAATTAAGTGGACAGATAATAATAGTACAGAAACAGGTTCTGTAGCTACCGGATGTTTTTTAAAGATTTCTTAATTTTGTTTTGCAGAGACAAGAATTATCTTTATTTAATTAAAATGAAATAAACAATGAGTATTCATTCCTTACAACACTGCATAGCGACACACCCGAAAGAGGCAGAAACTGATTCCCGTGCCAGGCAGACCGACTTTAGAAAGGATATCAATCTAAACAGATTTATCGTTTCCCGTAAAGCACTCACGTTGCTGAGTGTAGGCTTAATGATATTTCTACTGATGCCGCCCGCAAATGCCCAAGAAACGGACGCTTGCTTGGCAGATATGGAAGGCTGGACTAATGTTGACGGAACAAAAATGGAGCTGAGCGGCACTTGGTTCTTTGTACAGTCCACGGATTGTAAGGGAAACTGGCAGTGGTCAAGAACGGTTATTATAAGCCGTGATAATGCTGGTCATTATACTGCAAGAATCGGGAGCGAAACCGAGATGGATGTCGATGTTGAAGGCGACGGAGTCGTATTTGAGCGAAACCTTGAAAAAGTTACGGGGAAGGACAACAAGGGGCAAAATATGCAGACTTGGAGGGGTAAGTTACAGATTCACCAGGACGGAAGAATACGAGTCTATGGAACGTGGTTGGGCGCATTCGATTACCTGATCCAAGAGGGTTTCAACAAGGATTTCAAGCTGATAAAACAATAAGCATTCAAGTAGTTGAATACAGTTCCGGCAAGTGACTCTTGCAATTGCTGGGAACCATTGAGCGCAGAAGAAGTTGGTTTCAATTGAATTGCAAAATTGAAATAGTTCGAAATAGGAACGGACCGCTAACAAGGTATTGCAAAAAGCGGTGAAGAACGGCTTCGATTAGACATTTGTGCAAGGGGTTACATTCGTTCTTCAATTGAACTTTTCTGCTAAAAATCCGCCACTGCGCCAAGCCCCAAAACGTTATAGCACATCCCGAAAAAATAATTGGAGGAAACTTCAGTGTTAGATAGCAAAGGATTTGATAAGTGGGCAGGAGAATACGACAGATCAATAGCTGAATCAAGTAAAGGATATCCATTTGAAGGCTATTATGATGTCTTGTCTTCAGTCCATTCATTAGTTAAAGAACCTGAGGGAAAGAATATATTGGATATTGGAATCGGCACAGGGTTATTGACCAATGAGTTATATAAGAAAGGTGCCAATATTTTCGGATTGGACTTCTCAGAAAGAATGATCGCAGAGGCAAAAATTAAAATGCCTGACGGCTCATTTTATATTTCCGACATGAAGGATGGGATTCCAGATGCTTTAAACAGTAAATGTTTTGACTACATCGTTTCTTCATATGCGATACATCACTTAGACAAAGAGGAAAAATTGAAGTTCCTAAAGGACTTAAAAGATATTCTAGATGATGAGGGGTCAATAATCATAGCAGATATCTCATTTAGGAACAATGAAGACCTGGCAGAATGTAAACTGGAATCAGAACATAAATGGGATGAAGAAGAACATTATATGGTTATTGAGGATTTAACTGGTGATCTTTTGGGAATGGGATTTACTTCGAAATATACGCAGATATCAAAATACGCCGGTGTACTTGAGTTAAGTAAGAATAGTTAAGGTGAAGATCCGGATTTTTCTGGACGTCATTTAACAGTGCACCGGCAATATAAGCTCTGTCATGGGATTTGCATGAAACCTGGCAAATCCCACTCCAGGCCGCTAAGGCGACCCCGCTTACATTGCCCCTGCCCGGAACGTTAATGGCAACCGTAGGAGGAGCATGCAAAAACAAACGTTAAATTATGAAACTAATATTTCAAGCCGTTACAGGTATTCCGGAACGAAGCGCCTGCGTGACGCAGGAGGGAAGGCCACCTGCAACTTACCCTCATCAGCCAACTTTGCTTTCAATTTCCTTCCCTGATAGAAGGCCGCTTTTGCCCTGCCCGAAAAAAGTTTTGTGTCAGGCAGACTGACTTGCATACCTGAAGCATTGTACTTCTATTCAATTTCGGTATATGTTGGGGTGTTGTGCCTCGAAACCCGCCCGAGCTCAAAGCCCGAAAACGTTGGCGGTAATCTTATATGACAACATTAACAAGACCAAGATCATTAAAACAAGGCGACACTGTTGCGACAATTTCGCTTTCTTGGGGTGGTGCGGGAGAACTCCTGCATAGATACGAAACCGGTAAAAGACGACTTCAGGAAGTTTTCGGGCTCAACGTAGTTGAGACAAAGAACGCATTAAGATCAGCCGATTTTATTTATAAAAATCCGCAGGCGAGAGCAGAGGATCTGATGGAAGCATTCTCGGACAATTCAATCAAAGCAATAATATCAAACATCGGCGGAGAGGACAGCATAAGAACAATTCCATACACCGACCTTTCCTTAATCAGACAAAATCCGAAAATATTCCTGGGCTTTTCTGACTCGACGGTAACTCATTTTGCCTGTTACAAAGCAGGACTGACTTCGTTTTACGGAACGTCTTTATTGGTTGGGTTTGCCGAAAACGGAGAAATGCATCAGTATCAGATTGACGACATCAGGCGAACTCTTTTTTCTTCATTGCCGGCCGGACAAATTTTTCCAAACAAATCCGGCTGGACCTCCGAACGCTTAGAGTGGTTCGACAGATCACTTCAAAACACAAAACGACAACTGACAGAAAGCAACGGATGGAACTTCTTACAAGGAAACATGAAAGTTCGGGGACAACTGATTGGCGGCTGCGTTGACGTTCTTGAATTTTTAAAAGGGACTGACTACTGGTTAGACAGATCCGACTGGACAGGTAAGATTTTGTTTTTAGAGACATCAGAGGAAATGATGCCGCCAAACAATTTCAGAGGAGCGTTAAGAAATTATGCTGCACAAGGTGTGTTTGAGAAAATTGGCGGCCTTATACTTGGCAGACCGTTTAACAACAAATTCGTTTACGATTACAACAACATACTCTTACAAGTTATCAGAGATGAACAAGGCAACGACAAACTTCCGATCATTACAGAGATGGACTTTGGACATACCTGCCCGACATTCACTATTACTTACGGAGTTCTTGCGGAGATTGACAGCGAACAGAAAACATTCAGTATATTGGAGAGTGGAGTGACGGACTGAACAGGAAAAACTACCGCCGACATCGGCTTGACGCAAGCGAGGGAGCAGTTTTACGGTTGACAGTTCTTTTGTATAACTGAACTTCGGATTTCCAAATGAAAGGTAGTGCGAAATAGCCCCGTCTGCGGCAAGCCGCAAAACGTCAGCGGGCATGATCAGAGACAGTGCGAGTTTAGGAATGTGTGCCGGCAATAAACTGACAAATCGGAAACTGATAATGGAGAAAATATAAAATCAAATTGTCCTGCAAATGAGAAAAATAATCGTCTTATCAATGATTTCAATGGACAGAGTATTGCAGGCACCTGGCGGGCCTAAGGAAGACAAGTCAGGCGGCTTCAAATATGGCGGTTGGACCGCTCCATACGGTGATGAAACTTTCAGTAACGTGCTGCAAGAAGAGTTGGCAGAGCCTGTAGATTATCTTTTGGGAAGAAAAACATTTGACATTTGGGAGGCATACTGGCCTCATCATGCAGACTTTTGGCCGAACATTAATGACGGAACAAAATATGTAATGTCCAAGTCAAGAAAGAAATCCGGTTGGAAGAATACCATTTTTATCAAAACCGTTTCGGACATAAAAAAGATTAAGAACTCAGAAGGTGCTGACATTCAGGTTTGGGGCAGTAGTATTCTCATTCAGACACTACTCAAAAATGATCTGGTTGATGTACTAAAACTCAAGATCTTTCCATTGACCTTAGGTAAAGGAAAAAAGTTGTTTGACAATGGCACTGTTCCCACAGCATTTACATTAACAGACAGTGTTGTTACGCCAAAGGGAGTAATTATAGCCAAATACGAACGAGCAGGTAAAATCAAGACAGGGACCATCGGAGCTTGATTAATGCAAATATGAGAAGACTATACCCTGTATTAAAGCAGAACGTACAGCTAACAAGTGCTTAGCGATATCGGGCGGGCAGTGATTTCTGCCTTTACAGGTGTTCCCGAACGAAGTGCCTGCCCGAAAAGGTTTTTGTCAGGCAGACTGACTTGCATACCTGAAGCATTGTAACTCTATTCGTGTTCAGTTTTCATTGAAACGTTTGCGCTCCGGCATCTGTGCGAATGCAATGCCCGGAACGGACAAATTGAAATAGCAGAACAACATAACCGACATTCAAAATGAAAGTTACCATTACATCCATTGAGCTGAAAGGGCCGATGAAGTTTTTTGCTCTGTCAGCAAGTGCACTAAAAGTCATTAAGCAACTTAAAGGAACTGAATACAGGGCCTTCAAAAAAAGGGGCATCTGGACTAAACATTATACTATGACTCTTTGGAACAATGAAAATGATCTGAAGGAATTTGCCCGCAGCGGTGCACATCTGGACGCAATGAAAAGAAGCAAACAAATTGCAAAAGAAATAAGAACGGTGACTATAGATGCTGAGACTCTCCCGTCATGGGATGAAGCAAAAAAGATATTGGCAAAAGCAAAGGTGTTAACATTCTAGTTTCCGCCGTTCCAGATGACTGTCCGTATCAGACATTTCCTGAAAGAAGAGCCTGACCGATACGGGCGGAGATCACCGGCAACTTTTCTGCCGGGTAGTATCCTTGCGTGGAACAAACTGAACTGATCAACACGAGATACTGCTGATGCAGTCTGATACAGACAGGGGCTTTTACAAGCCGGGGTTTGGAAAAGGGGGAAATGAAATTGAAAATCACATTCCCGGCAGATAATTTACAGGCAATGGCAAGAAAGAACAGGACGGTGATGTTAAGCGGGAAACTTCTTTCGGTAATGAATGAATATTACAAAGCTTACGGTCCAAAGGAATACCTTTTCTTGGGACAGCACGAAGAGAGATACAGCACGAGAAGCATTCGGGAACACTTTAAGCAAGACTATGAAGGAATGCATCCATTTGATTCTTGTACTGCACAGACAGTTCAGGGTTTGTATGTTTCTTCTTTGACACGTCCGGAATTGTTAATCGTCATGTCCGGTGACTTTATATTTATAAAGACTCTCATGATGCATCAATGAACCGGATTTTAGAAAGAGAGTTCAGAAATCACTAACGAGCTCATTTAAGAAATGACAAAATCACGAAGACTGTATTGTGTCCGCTTGTTCAAACCTGGTCCAAGCCGGAATCAATCACCTGAAGAAGCTGACAAGATACAACTGGAGCATCTCAGGTATCTGACGCAGTTGCGGGCAGAAGGAAGAATACTTATAAATGGTCCTGTAATTGACGATGCCGAAATATCGGGCATAAGCATCTTCAGCACTGCGGATAAGGAAGAAGTTAAGAGACTTACAGATGAAGATCCTGCAGTCAAGGCAGGCCGGCTGGTGTATAATATCTGTCATTGGTTGGGAATGCCGGGTGATCATCTGCCGGAATGATGCAAATGCATGGTTGCTTTGTTCTTACAATTCAGCCGATGCCTGCGCCTGTCAGTCTCAGACGTGTTCACGAACGAAGAGATGGTCACCGGCAACTTACCCTGATTGACTAAGCTCGCAGTTACATCCTCTGCCTGACCGGACGAAGCATTGTCGGTTGCGTCAATTATTTGCGGTGTAGTGACTTTCGTCCCGACAATTGGAAATGCAGTATGCGTCAGGACGAAACTGACGCCACACAGCAAAAGCAGAAATAAAGGTGATGACGCCAGATTCCTTTCCGGCTACACTATCTTAACTATTCCATTGTATTACTCTTCTCCGCATTCTTCCGCTTTTTATACAAAAACTCTCAGGCATGATATGTATATTTCGCTCTTCACAATGCGGGGATATTGCTCAACATCAAATGCAATCGCCCCACAAACAAAATAAGAACATTATGAAAGTCGGAGCATTCTCAATAAGCCTCGCAGTAAAGGACATACACGCTTCAAACGAGTTCTATGAAAAACTCGGATTCACCAAACTCGGCGGAAACATTGATCAGAAATGGCTGATACTGAAGAACGGCGATGCAGTGATCGGCCTGTTCGAGGGAATGTTTGACCGTAACATCATCACATTCAATCCGGGGTGGGATCAGAACGGGCAGAACACGGCGGAGTTTGATGATGTGAGATCCATTCAGAAGAGTCTGAAAGAAGCGGGCGTAAAGCTTTCTGCCGAATGTGATGAAAGCACATCCGGCCCGGCGCATATCACACTCAGCGATCCTGACGGCAACTCAATACTGATAGATCAGCACAGGTGATCCATCAGCATTCTGATTCCGAAGTGAATTTTAACTTCTTGCTGAATACACAAATATGAACAGCCGGGACAGTCTTAAAGAGGTTGCAGGGTTGTTCCTCAGGCTTGGCTTCACGGCTTTCGGCGGGCCGGCGGCTCACATTGCCATGATGAGGCAAGAGATCGTGCAAAAGAGAAAGTGGATGAGCGAACAGCATTTCCTTGATCTCATCGGAGCGACCAATCTGATCCCCGGACCTAACAGCACCGAGATGGCAATGCACATCGGGCAGGAAAGAGCGGGCGCAAAGGGGCTTGTTGCCGCAGGGCTGTGCTTCATCCTTCCGGCTGTCATGATCACGGGTGTCTTTGCATGGCTTTACAAAGAATACGGACAGCTTCCTCAGGTTCAGCCGTTCATTTACGGCATCAAGCCCGCAATAATAGCAGTGATACTCTCCGCAATTTTCCCGCTTGCGAAGGCATCGTTCAAGTCGGCAGAGCTCCTGATACTTGGAGCGGCCGTGCTTGCTCTTTCTCTGTTCGGTTTCAACGAGATATTGCT
>JAIBBK010000043.1 GCA_019694675.1 Ignavibacteria bacterium | reverse complement strand
GTTTCCGGAATGCTCACCTTTACCATACAGACTGACTGTCAGGTCACGCTCTTTCCATTTTCTGTCGCTCAATACCTGAAACAAAATGTCCTGTCCTTTTGCAAAGATCTCATGCCTTGCAACATTGGCAAGCCTGTATCCTCCGCCGGTATCAGGATAAGGAGCAAAATAATCGTAGCCTACATTGAAAGGATTGAATATCACCTTTGCATTCTGAATCTTCCCGGCAGCCTGCAGTTCGGACAAAACGATGTTTGCTTTGCTCACATAAAAATTGACTTCTGCATTTTTCAATCCTTTGTAAAGGATCTCCGAAGACTTGTCATCCGGCCACTTTGCTTCGTTTGCCGCCTGAGAGATCGTAACGTACCGCAAATTGTTGTCAGCACAGAATTCCATCAGATCAATTCCGCCCCAGTTACCGCCCTGATTGATTACAGTAAGTTCGGGACGAAAACTCAGAAGAAATCTGTAACCGTCATTCCTGTAACTGTACTGCATGCCTGCCGGAAGAAATCTGTTGAACAACTTCTTATGCCCGGCTACATCGGTCGTAAAGTGCATTTCAATACCGGCCTTCCTGAGCTGTTCAATTTCGTCGGGAAGTGACCTCCACCTCGGAATGCCGGCAGTCACTTCATGGCCTGATCCGGCAAAGCGCAATGCTGTCTTATACCAGAGGTACTCGCTTCCGCCCCAGGCAGATTTGTTCGTAGATACAAATGCTATTCTGCGCATTGAGCTCTATTCTCTTTGGATTCAGCCAATGCTCTTTAAGATGAATTTCAATGCAGGGAGGATGTTGAATTTCCTCAATGTCCTCTTGAGCTTCAGCCTGTTAGCATAGCTCTTCTGATACTTGTTGAGATATTTCACATCCATCAAAGACAGGCACTTGTTAAGAAGCTTGAAGTTCTCTGTTGTGCTGGCCTTTCTTGCCGTCTGGTACAGCACATTCTGTATTGCTCCGATCGCAATCTCGGTTGTACGTGCATCGAATTCAAACTCAAACTCATATCCTTTGTAATCCTTGATCCCGTGAATCTCTTCAAGCAGTTTCGCTTCTTTTACCAGGCCGCACTTCTTCGCAATTGATGCAAAGATCCTGTTGTACTCATTCTGAAACCTGAACTGATATGTCTTGGATTCGGAATGTATTCTGAAATGAGTGAGAAGTTTGCTCACATACACTATATCATCCTGCCCGAATGCAAACAGGAACCTCTTGAATATGTCCTGATCCATGACATACTGAAGACTGACATTCAGTTCGCCAAGTTTTCTCAGACTTTCGAGGTCAAAGAAACATGACGGCTGATTAAGGAGAACTATTGCCAGCGTCTGCTCAAGGGTTGGCTGCAGTTTGAAATCTATAAGCTTGTCATCCTCAGTGCCGTCATCATGGAAAATTCTGTAATCTCCTGCGATCAGCTTAGTTTGTCCGGGCACATAATTTGACGCAAGCACGCAGAAGCAGTCATCATGATAGTAGTCATCGCTGTTGAGCCAGTTGAAAATGTCTCCTGTGCATTCTTTGAGTCCCTTGTTGATCGCATCAGATTGTCCGTTGTCCTTCTCGCTTACAAAGTGGTCGATCCACTTCGAGTATTTTGCCAGCACTTCGATCGTTTCATCGGTGCTTCCGCCGTCTATTACTATGAACTCGAGGTTCGGATAGTTCTGCAGCAATACAGACCTGATCGTCTTCTCTATGAACCTTCCCTGATTGAAGGAAGGTGTCACAATAGTTATCCTCGGCAAACTCTTAAGCCCCGAATAAACCGAAGGGTCAGTCTCTTCATTCCATGGCCACCCGCTCTTTCCTATGGGCGGAGGAGGAAGCTGTGAAAGCAGGCCATTCCCTGCTGTTGTCAGGATCTCACTCTTCTTTTCAGCACTCATTTTCAATCATGTCTGCAAGCTTCAGAATTTTTTGCGTTGGATCAAGAACTTCCTCGTAGAGCCTTAGGCAGTTGTTCCTGAACCTGTCGTAATTTTCGTTGATTCTCTTCAGTGCATTCTTTATGTCCATGGCCGAGTCAATGATCGATCCGAATTCGTAGTCCTGCATCAGCTCAGCATAGGTCTTGTGATTCGTAACCACTGATGGCAGTCCGAGCATCATGTAAGTTGAAAGCTTGCCCGATGAAAGTCCGATTACCTGAATGTTCTTTCCCGCAAAGATGTCCATCGGATTCGGAAAGTAGGTTGCAAAGCCGACATCACAACCGGCAAGAAAAGAAGCATAGTCTTTGTACTCGTAAAACGGCCAGTCGTGAAGGGTTATCTGCATGCCCTCGCTGATAAGCTCATCAATTTTCCTTTTAACGGGATCAACGTTTTCCAGCCGGTGATGTGAATGGATCAGAAACCAGAAGTCATTGTCCCAGTTGTCGGGAAACTGTTCGAGCATTTCATTGATCCCGCTCCAGCCAAGCAACGAGCCCGAATACACAGCGATCCTCTTTTCGCGCGGGATCCTCAGCAGTCTGTGAACATCAACTTTGTCGGCCGATACGTCAATTGGAACGGGCGACACAGGTATATGAACAAACTTCGTACCGTTCCTGAAGTTATTTACTTCTCTTAGCAACGCTTCCCGCCTCGGATCCTGTATCACAACAGTGTCAACATCTTCGCTGTACACATTCTCGAGCTTCTTCAGGACCTTCTTTCTCTGATCCACAAATTCATCTTCAAAAAAGATTTCGAAAGATGCATATATGATCTTTGCATTCAGAAGATTCTTCATCCTTCCTGCAACGACAAGCCCCATGGGATCCACACAGAATATGCACTCCGTTCCGTACTTCCATTTCAGCTTGTAGTAAACATCGGCATACTGAAATGCCAGCTTCTTCAGACGCCTTGCAGACGGTTCAAATTCATAAAAATTAAATGGAAGCTCATTGAGCTCGAGATGCCTGCGTATCTGTGACGGGATGAAAATTTGTTCAAATCCGAAAAAGATTATCTTTATATCCCTTCTCAGAAGTTCCTCGATCAGCGCAATCAGAGTAGGATTGCTGAACGTGTCTATCTTCGGCGTTACGAAAGCAAGCGACTTCATTTTTTCATACCCGTAAACTGCAATACGCAAACACCTGACCATGTGGTCTCATCAAGCTCTCTTCCCGTCATCCACTCAACTGCATTCAGTATCCTGAAACCGTTTGTTTCACACATATATTTCAGTTCCGGCAAAAAGAAATATCTCATTCTGTGCTTCTCGCAAAGTTCGAATTTTTTCTTTCCCTGCAATCTCGTTCCTCTCATTGCGTAATTGACTTCCACTACATTCTCATTATACTCCATTACGGGAACGGCGCTTCTTATGATCTTCAGTCCATTGCCCTCGAGCACCTTCCTTCTCTTCGAAGGGCGGACAGTCAATACGCAAGGCCCGTACCAGAAATCAAACATGAACAAACCGTTCTTCTTCAGATGTCTTGCGGCATTCTTAATGCATCCGCTTAGCTGTTCGTTGTCAGTCAGGTAGCTCATTACATGAAACAGGGATACAACCGCATCAAACTTCTTACCGATACTGTAAGTTGATATGTCACCGTTGTGAATTTCGACCTTCTTCTTCATTCTGCTTTCTGAAATGTTTCTCACCGCAATACCGCACATTGATTCAGAAAGTTCTATTCCCGCAACGCTGAATCCTTTCTTTGCAAACTCAATGCCGTGCAGCGCAGTGCCGCAACCGAAGTCTGCAATTGTCTTTGCATTCGGCAAATGTTCCCGGATCAGTTTTATTACGTAACTCGCTTCGGAAGTGTAATCCTTGTCTTTATAAAGAAGGTCATAATACTCCGAATACAATCCGAACACTTCCTTGTTGTTATCCTGCGCCCTCACAGATGAAGATACCTTTCGTAACCACTTTCCTTAAGCTTTTCCTCTATTTCGCTGTAGTTCTCGATCATGTCAGAAAGACTGTCAACTGTTATTCTCTTGAGGTCGGTGCTTACCGGAACCGGCTCAAGCCCTAAGTACGCAAACACTTTGTCTGCCGTAGCCTGATGCATTGCGTTGTCTATCAGATCTTCTTCATAGATAACTTTGATGTGCGGGATCCTGCTGAGATTCTCTTCTTCCGTGCGTTCAACTTCCTCTCCATAGGTTATGCCTTCAAAGAGTGTGTCGAAGTCAACCCTTATCTTCCTGTTCGATGCATTCTCGCCTTCCCTGATGTGAAGGACTTTGGTCTCCGCGGCGATGAGGCTTGACAGCTTGTGTCTCAGAAAGTTGATCCTTTTAAGGTGTATGAACTTCCATCCGTCCTGAGAGAGATCTGAAAGTATCTTGTCATAATGCGAATACTTATGCTCGTATCTCAACTGAGCTATCTTCACTTTGAATCCGTAAACTTCCTTTCCGTACATTGTGGCCCTTTTGCTGCAGCTCTTGATGTAAGCTTCGGGAAATGCAACCCGTGACTTGCAGTAAAGGAAATTGAAGATCTCAACGTCACAATATATCCTGGGGTGGCAGTTGAGCAATTCCGTCAGCACCGTGCTCCCTGTCCTGCCGCGTGTGTATATCACAAACTTCTTCAGGGGATAAGCGATCCTTGTGTCAAGATAGTTCTTGTACTTCGATCTTCTTATTCTCTCTTTCAGCGAACTCACAGGGTTATATGATCCGATTGCGTCATACTATCTTTAGGACTTTCCGGAAGATCTTTTCAACAGCATGCGCTACCTGCTCTTTCTCATCTTCCTTCATCGGGTAGTAAAGCGGGATCAGTATGCTGTTGTCGCTTGCAGACTCGCTTACAGGCAGGCTGATGCCCGGCATAAGATCCCTGTATGCCTTTTCCCTGTGAGCAGTCATGATCCCTTTCCTTGTTGAAATGCCCTCAGAGCCGAGCAGAGAAATCAGCTCGTCCCTGCTTACAGGTGAACCGCTCAGCAGTGTCAGCGCGTATGACTGATAATTTGATATGCATCCTTCTTTCTCGACGGGAACTTTGAGCCATTCTATCTTTTCAAATCTCCTGTTATAGAACTCGGCAATGTTCCTTCTTTCCTTCACTATCATGTCAAGTTTCTCCAGTTGCCTGATTCCTATCGCCGCCTGCATGTCAGTCATTCTGTAGTTGTAACCGAGCTCTGTGTGCTCTTCAGGCAATACGCCTGCGCCGCTAAGATGCCTGTCATAGCCTCCGGCATTCATTGCATGCTGACGCAAGAGCCTGAACTTTTCACTTAGTTCCTCGTTTGATGTAGTGATCATTCCACCTTCACCGGTTGTGATCACTTTTCTCGGATGAAACGAGAAGCATACAATTTCCGAGTGACATCCGATCTTCCTTCCCTTGTAAGAACTCCCTGCGGCGCAGGCAGCGTCTTCGATAAGCTTCAGCCCGTGCTCATTGCACATTCTCTTCAGTTCATCAATTGCCGCAGGCATACCGATCTGATGCACGGCAATCACAGCCTTCGTCTTGCCCGTAATTCTTTTTCTTACATCATCCGGATCAAGGTTGAAATCATCCGGACGAATCTCTGCGAACACAGGTGTTGCACCCGCATAGCGGACGCAGTTGGATGAGGCAATGTAGCTCATTGAAGGACATATTACTTCATCCCCGGGTCCTATCCCGGCAACAATCATTGCAAGATGAAGAGCAGTAGTGCAGTTGGAAACCGCAACCGCATGCCTTGCTCCCGTGTATTCGGCAAACCTCTGCTCGAATTCCTTTACCTTCGGGCCTTGCGCAACCCATCCTGAAAGCACTGTCTCCGCCGCAGCATCGGCTTCTTCCTTTGTTAGATATGGCTTTGCGATCTGGATCACAATCTTGCTTCAGCTATTCCTGCGAATATCAACTTCGATCCCTTTGTTCTTTATGGAATGCTGTGCGGCTTCCAGTATCTCGATCACTTTCATTCCGGATACTCCGTCAGAGAGAGGCCGCTTGCCGGTGGTCACTGCATCCCTGAATTCCGCCGCCATCAGCGACAATGCTTCACGCGTATCCAGCTTGGGTATATAGATGTCGCCTGCCCGGTAATCAACAAGTATGTTCTTCTTCTCTTCATCCGTCTTGTGCTCATAGCCGGTGTCATACACTTTCACTTTTTCTGTCGGCTCAAGGTCGTTGAACACGATCATTTTTTTATCACCGCCTATAAGCATCATTCTGATCTTCACGGGAGATGACCATGAACAGTTGAAATGAGCGATGAATCCGTTGCCGTAGTTGACTGTAAGATATGCAATATTCTCGATGCCGTTGTTTGTATGCGAGATGCCTGTAGCCTGAACGCTCTTCGGTTCATTGCCGATTATGAAATTGAGTATGGAGATATCGTGCGTTGCGAGATCCCACAGCACATTAACATCGGGCTGGAAAATTCCGAGATTGATCCGGGTTGAATCAAAATACTTTATGTTCCCGATCTGTCCCGAGTCGATCAACTGCTTCATCTTCTGAACGGCACCGGTATATAAATAGGTATGGTCAACCATGAGGACTTTGCCAGAACTGCGCGACAGTTCCATGAGTTCGTGCGCCTCGCTTATGCGTGATACCATCGGCTTCTCCACAAGCACATGCTTGCCGTTCGTCAAAGCCCTCTTTGCAAGTTCATAATGTGTAAACACAGGAGTCGCAATGACCACTGCGTCAATTTCAGGGTCAAGCAATATGTCATCCGGATCAGTTGAGAACACTGCCGAAGGGCAAAGGTTGGCAAGATATTTTTGCCTTTCGCTTCTGTTATCAACTACGCGCTTCAGTTCAGCGCCCGCAAGGTTAGCAAAGTTCCTTACGAGATTTGCACCCCAGTAACCGAATCCTATTATCCCGACTTTCATTCAGTTCAAGTCTGATTTTTAATTGTCATGTTCATCTCAATGCCGCTTTCAATGGTTCATCCAAGGATCTCAAGAATGGCAGATGCAGAAGTTTCAATTTCATCGTCAGTAAGTGCAAGACCACTCGGAAGATAAAAACCCAATTCAGAAAGTTCTTCGCTTACCGGCATGCATTCATCTCTTGCTATCCCAAGTTCAATGAGCGCCGGCTGTTTGTGCATTGGGTAGAAGAAAGGCCTCGTTCCAATTCCCCTTTCATTCAGTTTCTTCATTGCGGTTTCGGCATTCATTCCGGCTCCCTTTGTCAGCACAACTCCGTAAACCCAATAAATGCTTTCGGAATGCTTGTCAGATTTCGGCGGAAGCTTCAGCTTTCTGCATCCGGAAAGAAGCCTGTCATACGTTCGGCCGATGTGCCTCTTCTTTTCAACAAACTCTCTGAGTCTTTCAAGCTGTGCCACTCCCACGGCGGCCTGCATGTTCGTCATTCTGAAGTTATAGCCGATCACATCATGTAGGAATCTTTTCTCCGGCTTGAAGCAAAGGTTTCTGTAAGACCTTGCCTTCTCTGCAATCGGGTCATCATCCGCAAGCACCATTCCTCCTTCGCCTGTAGTGATGTGCTTGTTCGGATAGAAACTGAATGCGCTGGCGCTTCCGAAACTGCCGCAGGGTTTCCCGTCATACGTCTGCCCGATCTGCTCAGCCGCATCTTCGATCACCATAAGCCCGTGCTTCTCAGCAATTGACATGATTGAATTCATATCTGCCGGCAGTCCGTAAATATGCACAGGCATGATTGCGGCAGTTGCAGAGGTTATCTTCTCCTCAATCCCTGATACATCAATGTTCCACGTCACAGGATCGGAATCCACAAACACCGGCTTTGCACCAAGCCGGATGACTGCTATTGCACAAGAGATAATAGTGAAGGTGGGCATTATCACTTCATCTCCCGGCTTTATGCCTGAGGCAAACAGGG
>JAIBBK010000059.1 GCA_019694675.1 Ignavibacteria bacterium | reverse complement strand
CTCAGCTTCGGCAAGACTCACAAGCTTGTTTACGAAAAGCTCTCATCAGACAATCCGATTGATCTTACAAGGTATCAGGTTGCGAATTGCTACATGGGACGATGCGGCCTTATTAATTCAGGCGGAGCATCAACAGGCAAAGGCGACTCTGATCTCAGTGAAGCAGTGAAGACAGCCGTGATAAACAAAAGGGCAGGCGGAATGGGTCTTATTTCAGGAAGGAAGGCATTCCAGAAGCCAATGAACAAAGGCGTTGAACTGCTGAACGCGATACAGGATGTTTATCTTGAAAACAAAGTGACAATTGCTTAATAACCAATAAACTGAATGAACAAACCCAAGAAGAAAGTAATCGGCAAGCACAGAAAGAAAGCAAAGATCAGAAAGGCGAGAACCAAGGCAATGCTTTCTCAGAAGAAGGAAAAGTGATCCTTCTTCTTTTGGCCTGAACAGTAACTCAGAAAAATATTGCGGCGGATAACAGATGAAGAAAGCTCTGTTGGTCTTGTTTCTTACGTTTACCGCCGCTTTCACGCCTATTGCAGCGAAATACGCGGTAAATTCCATCTCACCTCTTTCACTTGCCTTCTTAAGGTTCGGGGCTGCGACTGTTATGCTGCTGATCGTTGCTCGCTTCATGAATGTCAGTCTTAAGATCGGCAGAGAAGATATTCTGAGGTTCATCCTGCTCGGAGCCCTCGTAATTCCTGTCAATCAGTTTTGCTTCCTGGTCGGGATAAGCCTTTCCGAAGCATCGCACTCCGGTGTGCTCTACGCAAGCACTCCTCTGCTTATTTATCTTATGTCGGTCAAATTCGGTTCGGAGAAGTTTGACAGAGGCAAGCTTGCTTCAATCTCACTTACAATTGCAGGCATTTTCATAATCTTTTATGAGAACATTGTTTCGCCGTCAAAGCCAGGAGTAAGCTACCTTGCCGGAGATACTCTGCTGTTCCTGGCAGTTGCGTCCTGGTCAGTTTATCTTGCACTTAGCCGCGACATGGTCACAAAATACGGAGCGCTCAAGACGCAGACAGTCTCATTCGCGATCGGAATCATAATGTTCATTCCTCTTTTTCTCTATGATGTAAAGAATCTGAGCTTCCGGTCATCCGATCTCATGACACTCATTGCATATTTGCATCTTACGGTTCTTGTTGCGTTCGGAAGTTATTTCCTCTACAGTTATTCAACAAAGATCATAGAAACCAGCACACTGACAACGATGACAAACCTTTCGCCTGTCATCACAATCTTTTTTTCATGGTTATTATTAAAGGAAAAATTCTCATATTTTTTCATCATTGGGGCATCAGTTACAATTGCCGGTGTATTCTACGCACAGAGGTTCAGCAGAAGGGAGCTGAAGAACTGAGCAATAAGCCTAACCCGTATGAGTGAGTCTTCCGTTGATCAATATGAAAAGAAGAACAAAGTAGCGCGGCAGTCACTTACCGCCGCGGTGATCATTACGCTTATCAAGGTCGTGGCGGCGTATGCGAGCGGAAGTCTCGGTGTTCTGTCTGATGTGTTCAATTCGGGCATAGATATTTTTGTTGCCGTTGTAACTATCATATCCGTCCGTTATTCTTCCAAGCCGCCAGATGAGGATCACAATTACGGCCATGAAAAGATCGAGAGCTTTTCTGCACTGTTCCAGGTCTTCATACTCTTCATCACATCAGCATACATAATCTTTGAAGCAATACAGAGGTTGTTCATCAGGCCTGATGTTGAACTGAATGTCAGCATCTGGATCATTCTGGCACTGGTAGTTTCAATGGTGATCGATTATTACAGAGCCAAAGCGCTTAAGCAGGTAGCTAAGGAAACAAACTCAAGGGCGCTGGAAGCAGACGCGCTTCACTTTTCAGTGGATATACTAAGCTCGTCAATTGTGATTGCCGGGTTGATACTCACTTATCTCGGCGTCAGCAAGATCGCCGATACAATTGCGGCGCTTGCTGTTACAGGGATCATACTCAAACTCGGATTTGATCTTGCCAGGAAGTCATTTGATTCACTCATGGACAGGGTGCCGGAGGGGCTGTATGAAAAACTCAGGTATGAGACACTGCTCGTAAATGGAGTGGAAGGAATAAAGAACATCCGCATCAGGAACGCCGGATCGGTGAACTTCATAGATATGACGATTGAGATAAGCAGGCTCGTTCCGTTTTCCAAAGCTCACGACATAATGGACAGCGTAGAGAGGAATGTAAGGGAGATAGTGCCCAACAGCGATGTTGTAATTCACTCGGAGCCGGTCATTACAAAGAATGAAACGATCAACGACAAGATCAGGATGATCGTCAGCGAAGCAGGTTTCAAATGCCATGACATATTTTCTCACAGGATAGATAACGAAATTTACTCTGAGCTCCATGTGGAGATCGGGCATACAAACGACCTCTACGCCGCTCACAATTCGATCACCGAACTTGAGAAACAGATAAAGGAACAGATCGACGTGATCTCGCATCTCAAGATACATATTGATGAACCAAGTGACATAGTTTACGATACCCGCGACATCACAGCCAATTCAAATGAAATAATCAGAGAAGTCAGGAGTATTCTCGAAGACTGCACAGACGTGCTTTCAAGCAGTGAGATACAGGTGGTAAGCACAAACGGCAGGATCAGGGTTTCCATGAACTGCGTTTTCAGGGATGATTATTCGTTTGATGAAGTGCACGACATCGTAACAACACTCGAAAGCAGGATCTTTCTTAATTTAAAGAACAATTATCCAAGGCTTGCAAATGTAATGATACATGCGGAGCCGTCAGAAAAATTATGAAAAAAATAAGAACGGCAGTGATCGGCCTGGGCCATCTTGGAAGCATACACCTCAAGCTGATAAATGAAATTTCAAAAGAAAGAAAGGACACCGAACTTTCCGGTGTTTTCGATTCAGAGCCTGAAAAGAACTCGGCGGCTTCCGCGTCATACGGGATCAGGGCATTCGGTTCCGTTGACGAAGCTTTGGCGGAATCTGATGCGGTTGTGATCGTAACTCCGACTTCAACACACTTTGACATTGCATCGGCGGCGATCTTAAAGGGCGTGAACACTTTCATCGAAAAGCCCGTAACCGAAACCACTGAACAGGCAGAAAGACTGCTTGAACTTGCCAAAGGGAAGAAGCTCAAAGTTCAGATCGGGCACATTGAGAGATTCAATGCGGCAATACTTTCGCTTGAGGATTACAGCCTGGCTCCATTGTTCATTGAAACTCACCGGTTGTCACAGTTCAATCCGCGCGGCACCGATGTCTCAGTGATTCAGGACCTCATGATACATGACATTGACATCATTCTGAATCTTGTAAAGTCGCCGGTGAAGGCAATAGATGCAAACGGCGTTGCCATCATAACAGACAAGATAGACATAGCCAATGCAAGGATCCGCTTTGAGAACGGTTGTGTTGCCAACATCACTGCTTCGAGGATCTCTCAGAACAAAATGAGAAAGATGCGGCTGTTCCAGAAGAATGCCTATATCTCCATTGACTTCCTTCAGAACTCATCCGAAGTGTTCAAGCTTTCGGAAGCGGGAGATCCGGCGGCGGGATTTGCGCTGACGGGATTTGAGAAGGACGGGAAGAAATTCAGCATTGTATATGACAGGCCGCAGGTAAAGGAAGTCAACTCACTGAAGTATGAGCTTAATCTGTTCTTTGATTCCATCGCAAACGATACTGAACCGCTTGTGACTCTCGAAGACGGATTGCAGGCGCTTGAAGTGGCAAACATAATTGTAGAAAAAATTGAATCGGGAAGCTGATGTATAAAATTGCCCACATATCGGATCTGCATCTTGGTCTAGACGACAGCAAGGGCCGGGGAGAACTTCTCCTGAAGCTGCTGGAAGATATCATTGAAAGAGAATGCAGTCATATTGCCGTTACAGGTGACATAGCCGAAAATCCTGTACGGGAAGACCTTGCATATGCAAGAGAGATATTCGCTCACTTCTCACTTGCTTCACCGGGCAAGTTGAGCGTTGTACCAGGCAATCACGACATATACGGCGGGGCTCCTCCGGGAATAGATTCATTCAGATTTCCGCTGATCTGCAAAAACACTGACATTAAGAAGACTGAATCGCAGTTCCTTGACGTTTTCTCGGATGCATTTGAAGACGTTCCGGCATTTCCTTTTGTAAAGGTACTCGGCAAAACTGCGCTGATAGGGATCAATTCCATGATCGGTTGGTCGCCTGATGAGAATCCTGAAGGCTCTAACGGCGGCATCTCAAAGGACAAACTCAATGAACTCGAGGACATCCTTGAAAGCGACGATCTGAAAGACAAGACAAAGATCGTCCTCATACACCATCATTTCAGTAAACCTGAGGACGTTGCGGACTATCCCGCCCATGCCGCATGGATAGATGCCATTTCATACAAGATGAAATTTCACAATCCCAGGAAGTTCCTGAAAGCGCTCAGAAAAGGCGGAGTGGAAATTGTACTGCACGGACACACGCATCACAATTCTGTTTATGTAAGGGAAGGCATCACGTTTGTCAACAGCTCAGCATGCATGATACCGATCTCTGATGACAGTACAAGAAAGTATAACATCATTTCAATCCCGGAGGAAGAGGATGAAGAAGAGAGCATCACGATCCGGACAGTCACCATCTGAATGCCAAACAGGAAACTGAAAATAGAGAACCCGGTTCTGATCAACATCGGAAAGCTTGCAGACCGGGAGAATACCGAGGCCTATGTAGTGGGAGGATATGTAAGAGATGCATTGCTCGGGAAAGAG
The DNA here is from genome assembly GCA_019694675.1 of Ignavibacteria bacterium. GTDB lineage: Bacteria > Bacteroidota > Ignavibacteria > Tepidaquicellales > Tepidaquicellaceae > JADJAH01. The sequence continues at coordinate 33,164 of JAIBBK010000059.1, read as the reverse complement.
GCAGAAGAGATAGACGTGATGGTGGTTGGTGACGGTACTTCATTTGCGGAGGCAGTAGCGCTTGAATACGGCAAGAAACCAGAAGCTGTTTACAGGAATTTCGGGACAGCGCTCGTAATGATTGACGGTATGAAGACAGAGTTTGCCTCGGCCCGGAAGGAAAGTTACAGGAAGGATTCAAGAAATCCTGAAATTGAAACAGCAACTCTGGAAGAGGATCTGTCCCGCAGAGACTTCACCGTAAATGCTCTTGCAGTTTCCCTTAACAAAAAGAGCTTCGGGAAGATCACTGACCTGTTTGGCGGTCTTAAAGATCTTGAAGCGCGCACATTGCGCACTCCTCTTGATCCCGAAAAGACATTTGAGGACGATCCGCTGAGAATTATGCGTGCTCTCAGATTTGCTTCGCGCTTCGGATTCAACATTGACCCGGACGCGCTCAAGGCAATGAACAAAATGGCGCACAGGCTAAGTGAGGGAGTTGTATCACAGGAGAGGATCACAAATGAATTCCTGCTGATACTTGACACTCCAAAGCCTTCAACAGGCCTCAGTCTGATGTTCCTTTCCGGAGTTATGGATCATGTGTTTCCCGAGATCTCAGGACTGGAGGGAGTTGAACAGAAGCAGGAATATCATCACAAGGATGTATTCCGTCACACGCTCACAGTTGTTGACAATATAGCGGCTGTGACTGACGATATATGGCTGAGGTTTGCCGCGCTTGTGCATGACATCGCAAAGCCCATGACCAAGAAGTTTGTAGAAGGGGAGGGATGGACCTTTCACGGACATGAGGAAATGGGAGCACGCATGATGAATTCCTTATTCAGGAGAATGAGACTGCCCATGAACAAACTTCCCTATGTTGAAAAGCTTGTCAGGATGCATCTCAGGCCGATTCCGCTTGCCAAGGAAGAAGTTACCGATTCCGCAATAAGGCGGCTTGCCGCTGATGCAGGTGAGGATCTGGAAGACTTGCTTAAACTCTGCAGGGCTGACATAACCTCGAAGAATCCCAAAAAAGTGGAGAAGTATCTAAAGAACTTCGGGATAGTGGAGAAACGTGTGATCGAAGTTGCTGAAAAGGACAAGCTGAGAAACTTCCAGTCACCGGTAAGGGGGGAGGAGATCATGAAGATCTGCGGCCTTCGCCCTTCCAGGACCGTCGGAATGCTGAAAAAGCGGATTGAAGATGCAATACTCGACGGCCTGATCCCTAATGAATATGAAGATGCATTGAAGTACCTGTATCAGATCAAGGATGAAGTTATTTCGGTGCCTTCCAAAGACTGACATCTGCTGAGAAAGCCGGGCAGACCCAGGGAGCCGCAAGGATCCTTCCCGAAAAAAATTTTCAAAGTATGACTTAAGTCATAATTCGTTTGTTACAATTTGTCTAATTTTACAGTGTAAAATCAAACAAACAAAACAAGTACTGAGATGATTGCAGACAAGAAAGCAGACTTAGCGGGTCCCGGAATAGGAACTTATGAAGAAGTCGAGAAGATCCTCCCCGACAATTACAATTCGCTCCTAAACAAGAGAGACACGCAGATAGCAGTCTATGAAGTCAAGCAGTTCATAGAGAAAAATCTTTGCAAGGAACTCAATCTTATGATGGTTGAAGTTCCGCTTATTGTTGACAACGAAAGCGGCGTCAACGATATGCTGGACCGCGACGGATCAAGAACGCCCGTTGCATTCCACATCAGCAATGACAGGGGAAAGAACCCTGTGGATGCGCAGGTAGTGCAGGCCGCAACCAAGTGGAAAAGAGTTGCGCTGAAGCAGTTCGACATGAAGCCTGGTGAAGGGATTTGCACTGACATGAGAGCTGTAAGAAAGGATTATTTTCTGGATCACGACCACAGTTCCTATGTGGATCAGTGGGACTGGGAAAAAGTTATAACAGCCGAAGACAGGAATCTCAACTACCTCAAAGACACTGTGAGAAAGATATGGAAGGTCCTGAGAGAAGCCGAGCTTTATGCACAGGAAAGATTCCCGGCTCTTAAGGATCCGAAAGTCCCAAACCTGCCTGAAGAGCTGGTGTTCCTTCATGCAGAGGAGATCCTCGAGATGTTCCCGGATCTTCCGAGAAAACAAAGAGAAACGGCCATCCTTCAGAAGTATCCGGCAGTGTTCATCATCGGAATCGGCTGGCCGCTTGCGGACGGCTATCCGCATGAGATGCGCGCCGCAGATTATGACGACTGGGTAACTGAAACGAAAATGCCCGACGGAAAGACCGGACACGGAATTAACGGAGACATACTTGTTTGGAATTTTGTCACAAAGAGAAGGCATGAACTCTCCTCCATGGGAATAAGGGTAAATGCTGAGACTCTTAAGATGCAGCTTGAGATGTCGAATCAGCTTGATCTTATGGGCACTCCTTATCACAGCGGAATTCTGAACAATATTCTGCCGCTTAGCGTAGGCGGAGGAATCGGACAGTCAAGGACATTGATGCTGTTGCTCAGAAAAGCGCACCTTGGTGAAGTGAGCGTAACAGTTTGGCCGAAGAAGCTGAAGGAAATCTGTGCAGCCAAGAACATACATGTGCTTGAGTAGATCATAAGAAGAATAATCAACCGGCCCCTGCAGTAACTTGCAGGGGCTTTTTGTTAAAATAAAGCCAGACCTGAAATGATTCTTTATTCGGAAAAATTGCCCGGAATGAGACAGGGGCTTAAGATATTGCTAAGCTTTATGGCACTGCTGCTGGTAATGTTTTCAAATGATGTATCAAATGCACAGGACAAAGAGAAGTTCAAACCGTACTGGGCATTTGACGGCAATCTGTTTGCTGATTACTTTTACAAAGTACAGGGCGATACGATCTACAGCGGAGTTACCGAATACGCCAGGACAAAAAAGGACTATTCGGGATTTGCTTTGCGGAGGGCAAAGCTATGGGTAAGATATCATTTTACGCCATTGATAACAGGAACCGTTGCCATTGAAGGAAACGACGCAGTTTCAACCACAACCAACGAAAGATCATTTTTTGTAAAGCTTGCAAACATTTCGTTCAAAGAGGTTGTGCCGAATTCTGTAATATTTGCCGGACTCTCTCCTACTCCCACGTACAGCCTGACCAGTGAGCCAACATGGGGATACAGGTCAATTGAAAAGACCATTATTGATATGCGAGGTCTTGGCCCTTCAACTGATTTTGGCGTGGTGATGGCCGGCACATTCACAAAGAGCGGAGAGCTTGGTTACACTGTAATGTTTGGAAACGGCATTGGCAACAAGATCCTTTCAAACAAGACAAAGAAGGTTTACGGAAGCCTGATAGGAAGATTCGCAGATAAGAAGATAATCGTTGAGGCTTACTCGGACTGCTTCTTCGAGCCGGTTGACAAATCCCGATGGACAGCCAAGGGATTTTTAGGATATGTATCCGAAAGCATGTCCGCAGGCGTTGAAGTTGTTCGGCAACAGCAGAACAACTATTACAACAACAATGCGGCAATCGTGCCGTTCGGAGTTTCTGCATTTGTGAACGGCTCACTTATAAAAGGCAAGCTGAAGGCGTTTGCCAGGTATGATTATTTTGACAACGACACTGACTACGAAGACGGACGAACATATTCTTCGATAAACTCATACTACAGGGAGAATTTTGTAACGGCCGGTATTGACTTCATGCCGGTGAGCAACATTCACCTGATGCCAAACATTTGGTTCAATTCATATTCCGATAAGAGAACTACAGGGGCGGTGGAAAGGAAACCCGACATAGTTGCAAGATTCACCTTTGCATATTTCGGACTGCCACAGTAATATTTCAGATCTAACAGTATTTAAGGATGCGCCGCAGGAATGTTCTTGCGGCGTTCTTCTTTAGTGCGGTAATTCAGGCACTGAACAGTAACGGATTGAGCAAGATCATATACCCGGTACTTATCATTCGACTTGCATTTCATATTTCATCTTCAGAATGCATCTTGTTCACATCAACTTTCTCAAACTACAAAATCCTGATCAATGAAACCGCTTCTGTTGCTCGTTCTCCTGATGTCAGCAACATCATTTGCGCAAGACCTTTACATTCCCGGTAATCCTTATGATCTGGCGGATGACCCCGTTAAGAACCGGAAGGCATTTCATCGTGAGAAGTGGTTCTTTGAGCAGAGAATGTATCCGCTCAATTTCATTCCGGCTGACGCTTATGCCAAGGCAATTCAGCAGAGGGACAGGATGAGAAATGAAAAGGGGTTTTCCATGCAGGGTGTTTTCGACAGTTGGGTGAGCCTCGGTCCGACAACAGGCTTCTACTTCAACTACAGCAACATATCATCAAGAATGACCTCAGTTAAGTATGATCCGTCTGATCCTAATATTATCTATGCCGGAGCGGCCTACGGCGGGTTGTGGAGATCTGTGAACGGAGGAAACACATGGAGTCCGATGAGCGATAACGAAGTCTCACTTTCATGCGGATCCATTGCGGTTGATCCGACTGATACTGACATAATATACTTCGGTACCGGTGAAGCGACTTACAGCGGGGCCTCTTATTACGGAAGGGGATTGCTGAAGTCAACGGACGGCGGGAACACCTGGAAGAACCTTGCCGGATACTTTATGAACAATTCTTACTGTTCGAGAATAGCGATCAGGCCCGGAAACCCCGCACAGCTTCTTGCGGCAATGGGCGTTGACGGACTGTACAGAAGCATAAACGCCGGCGAAACATGGACGAGACTGGCCACCGGCAGATGTGATGATGTTGTGTTCACTCCCACAGGAGATTCGGCCTATGCCATTGGCAGCGGAACGGGATACCTGATCTCAGTGAACGGCGGTGCTTCATTTTTCTCAAGTGCCGCTCTTTCACCGGGAACCAGAAATCACATTGCAGTAAGCAGATCCTCGCCTTCTATCATGTACGCCGCTGTTTATTCAAGCAATGTGGCAGTCTATAAATCAACCAATTCCGGAGCAACATTTTCTCAGATAGCTGCTTCGCAGAACTTTAACGGCGGCCAGGCATGGTATGACTTCTATGTCCATGTGAGTCCTTTTGATCCGAACTATGCTTATGTAGGGACAGTTGATATCTACCGTACAACTAACGGCGGAACAAACTTCACGAATATTACTAACGGTTACGGCGGCGGTAATGTCCATGTGGATCAGCACAATATTGATTTCCATCCCTCAGACCCAAACCAAATGCTTTGTGTAAATGACGGAGGAATATGGAAGTCTACAAACAGGGGAACAAACTGGACCAACCTGAACACGAATCAGACGCTTACTCAGTTCTACAGGATAGCTTCAGATCCATCTAACCCTTCACACATACTCGGAGGCACACAGGACAACGGTACACAAAGGACAACCGGAGCTTTGAACTGGGCCGCAGCATACGGTGGTGACGGAGGTGATGTTGTCTTTCATGCCGTCAACAATGCTTACATACTCGGTGAGACACAAAACAACGGTGTGTTCCGGTCAACTAACGGCGGGGCAAGTTTCAGTTCTGCTACTTCCGGCCTCTCCGGCTCGGCCTCATGGGTCTCGCCGCTTCTGTCGCATCCTGATTCCGCCGGAATATTCTATACTGCCAGGCAAAGCGTATTCAAATCGACAAACTGGGGAGCAAGCTGGTTCTCAATATCAACTGGAACATCGGGCACTGTAAGGGAAATGGCAATCAGCAGATCGTCACCAAATGTGATGTTCGCAACTTCCGGATCAAGCGTCTTCATTTCCACCAACAGGGGTTATACCTTTGCGAATGTCACTTCAGGTTTGCCGGCAAAGACAATTACAAGTGTAAGCATTCATCCCGATTCGGCAAGCACTGTTGTCCTGACCTTTTCGGGATTTGGAACGCAGAAAGTTTACAAAACCACGAACTCGGGTGTGAGCTGGTTCAGCATTCACGGAAACCTGCCCGACTCCCCGGTAAATGATGCAGTAATCTATTATCCCGGAATATCTACTCCCACAGTATTTGTTGCTTCCGACGTTGGCGTTTACGTTAGCAACACTTACGGGAACAACTGGGTTGAGGTTGCCAACGGACTTCCGAATACCGTCGCAATGCATCTTGACTTCCACAGGGCGAGCAACAAACTCCGCATTGGCACGCACGGAAGGGGAGTATATGAGATCCAGCTTTCTTCATTTGCTCCGAATGACGTTGCGTCTGTTGATGCCGGGCCGGCGGGAATCGTAACATTCCCTGACGCATCGTATCAGTCATCCGGAACTGTGAGGAACAACGGACTTTCATCCGCCGGCTTCACGGTTACAAGGAGGATCGTTGAGGCAGGGATAACCAACACGGTATCAATTGCCGCGCTCGGTGCGGGCAAAGATTCGCTGATCTCTTTTCCGTCATGGAATTTCAATCACGGGACAACCTATACGATCATTGACTCGGTTTACATAACCGGCGATGTGAACAACTCAAATGATGTCACGAAAATTCAGGTAACGCCGTTCTTGGGATCAATTGAAATTAAGCTTAACGAGGCGCTGACTTCTTCGTCGTTTCCTCCGGCGGGATGGAGTCTAACCACCTTTGCCGGTTCATCAGCCTGGCTCAGAAGCGGCCTGAGCAGCTTCGGCAAAGGGAAGGGGTCAGCTTACTTCCCGAACTATTCAGCAGTTGCAGGAAGCAAGCAGTCATTGGTCAGTCCTGTTCTGCCCGCAACAGTGAACGGCGACAGCCTTGAATTTGACTGGGCCTATGCGCCAAGGAATAACGGCGGAACCGATTCTGTAATTCTTGAGGCATCTACGAACGCAGGAGCAAGCTACTTCACTGTTGAAAGCTATTGGGGAAATTACAGCGGCGGAAACATGAACACGTCAGGAACAATCAGCACGGAGTTCTTTCCGTTGGTTCATCAATGGTCGAAGAAGAAGTTAGCATTGGCGTCGGGTGTTAACAGGATCAGATTTACAGCTGTCTCGGGCAACGGAAACAACTTCTATCTTGACAGCATTAGGATCGCTAACAAGAAGATCCATTTGCTGTCGGATATTGTCTGTGCACCGGAGGGCTATCTCAATAATTCCACTCAGATGAATTCATCTGACTCCCTGAAGGTCTATCTTGCTCAAACAGCCTCACCGTTTGATCTTGTTGATTCCGCAGTCGCTGTCACTGACTCCGTAAATTACTCGGCACGCCTTGAATTCAGGAATGTGCCGGCAGGAAATTTCTACATAATCGCAAAGTTCAGGAACGGGCTTGAAACATGGAGCAAGGCGGGTGGTGAACAATTAAAGCTGGCAGGAATAAACAGTTACAACTTCACATCATCACAGGCACAGGCATACGGATCCAATCAGACGGTCAGTCTGACGGGTGTGACTTCAATCTACAGCGGTGACGTGAACAATGATGATGCGATAGACGGAACAGATCTGCTTCAGATTGCCAATGATGCGTCCCTGTTCTATTCAGGATATTTCTTATCAGATGTTGACGGAAATGGATTTGTTGATGCTACCGACCTTTTGATCGCTGAAAACAATGCATTCAATTTCGTCAGCATCATAAGGCCCTAAGTGATCTCACTTGCCTGAAGGCAGGAGGTTCTCCTCGCGAAGGCGAATGAACAGAAATTGCCTGGGAAGATTGTGTAGCATTTCCGGATCAATTTCCCGGAGGCGCCTTTTGCCGAGTCTTCCGTCCAGAACTGCAAGCATGTTCACAATGGGATTCAGATCGGAGAGAGCCTGTTCAATTGACATATTAAGAAAGTCCCTGCACGCGGCTGTGAACTCGTACTTGTCAAACTCACCTCTTTCAGCAGGATTGCCCGGAGTTCGTTCGTTGTCAGGAACCCGCGCTTCAATTGGCGCATAATCGTTCAGATACTTGTCATAATTTTCGGGGGTGGAGAAGTTCAGCAGTTCTTCGCCGTCAAGTGTTATCCAGGCCCTCGTCATGAAATAGCTTCCTGTCGTGTATCTTGTTGAATAGATACACAGCCTTCCCCTGAAGCAATCTGCAAATCGCGACTCTATTTGCTTCTTCAGCTTGCTCCAGATCAAGAGATCAGGTCAAATGTAATAAGAAGTATTACCAACAGCATAATTGCGAGAGCGAACAGGAAAATTATGTCCGCCCATTTTTCAAACTTGTCTTCATTTTTGGTTTCGCTTCTTATTGAAAGAAAGGAGAGAAGACTGCTTGTCATGAAAAGTACTGCTGCCACTGCTGTCAGTTCATCTATCACTGACGCTTCAAACAGCTTCTGTATCCGCAAAGCAGTAAGAACAATAAAGCAAATTCCTAACAGCTGAGATGAAGTACTGAGTATGTGCTGTGTTTTCTTGTTCATTATCTGGCTGACATTGGGATGGTCACTTCACAAGCATCATTCTTCGGGATTCCGTTATGCCGTCAACAACTGCTCTGCAGACATACGGCCCGGACGGGAGTCCTGCCGCATTCCATCTGAAACTGTGAAATCCTGCATTAGTCTGATTGTCGGACAGAACTTCTACAAGCCTTCCGCCAATATCGTGTATCGTTATCCTTAGCCTTCCCGGGCGCATCATTTGCACTCCGATCTGGGTGGAAGGGTTGAACGGGTTCGGATAATTCTGTTCTAACCGAAAAGCCGCCGGAATGCTGTTTGCTCCGCTCATCACTGATGTTGGTCCGCCGGATGTGTCAACCTCCACACTGTAAAGCAGTCCGCCGCTTCCGAACTGTCTCGCATGCACTGCCTTGCCTCCGGCCACTATTATCCTTCCGTCACCGGAAATTCCGCAGGTGAAAAAAGAACCTGGACTGTTCACCGTGAATCCCGGAATGCCGTTTCCTGAAGTTCGGAAAATGTATAGGTCATCTGTAAGTCCGTTGAAATCTCCCCACGAAGCAGCGGCCAGAATATTGCCTCCTCCGGAAAATTCAAGCGCTGCAACTTCATCACCGCACCCCGAATAAGTCCATTGCGGCACGCCGGTGCCTGACTTCTTGAATACCTTAACCTTTCCGTCGTATGAACTTGAAGTAATGAAGTTCAGAGTTCCGGCGGCAACAAATTCACCGTTGTCTGTTATGTCAACAGAAGTGTACCAGTTAAAGAACTGTCCCGGCGGTTCCTGGTTCTGCCACAAGAAACTGTAGCTTGAACCCGATCTTTGGTACACTCTCAAAATGCCGGAGTAATTGATAGTGGCAATTACGCTTCCGTCTCCGCTTATGCCTTGTGTTGCCTGCGTTCCGCTGCTGGTGCTTGAAGGATTGATAAGTCCGCTGTATATCACCTGTCCGGTGAACGTGCTGAACACAAAGAATTCAGCATACGTATTGGCAATTGCAAATGAGTCATTGGCAGAGATCCTGAGCCCCTGTATGAAAGCCCCGCCGACTGTGATTGTCGGCCTTATCTTCAGACTCCATACAGGAGTAGTGGAAGCTGAATTGAATCCGAAAAGCGTGCTTGAGTCTGTCCCCGATGCGGACGCTATGAGAAATCGTCCGTCCTTTGTGATGGCAACATTTGTGGCAAGGCCCGTATCAGGAAGCTGAGTCAGATCAAAGTTGAAGAAAGGGACTGAGCTTGTACTGCTGAACAGCAGAATATTCTTGTTTGAACCTGCCGCGATCACTCCGCCTGTGTCAGATATTGCAACATAGTTTGTGTAATTTCCCTGACCCGTGGGATATTCCCACAGCGGTACCGGATCATTGTTCCTGAAAAACGAGATCCTGTGATTGTTTAGCATCCAGCCGGTTACATTGTATTTCCCGTTTCCGCTCACTGCGCATCTCTCAGCTATGCCTGCGGGATCCGTGTAAACCCATCTCACATTGCCGGAATCAGCTGCCTGAATTTCAGGCGTTCCGACTTTGGGGTTCATCAAATGCAGACTGCCTCCCGGATATTCATTTGCATACACTTGTTGTGTAACAGAAGTATTCCCGTTGCCGGAAACCGGGAAGCTGAACTTACCCGGATAATTTTGATTTGCAGCTGATACTGAAACTGACAGAAAGAGAAGCAATACAGACTTGATCATGGCTGTAGACATTTGAGTTACTGAAATCCGGCCATCATTGATAGCCGTTTATTCTATGACATGAGGTTATTCAAAAGTCTGCATATTCTTCCAACTTGTCAAATGACTTTTGAGGTCATTCACATTACCCGAATTCTCTGCAACATTGAAATGAAGTGCAACAATCGAGGTTCATCATGAAGTCACCGGATTTGAGGTGAGTCCATGTGAAGTGCCGAAGTTCAGATCTTTCTGCCGACAATGAGTGTGATGTCATCATACTGCGGTGCGCCGGCGGCAAACTCGCTGACATCATCTGCGACAGCTTTCATGAGTTCGGATGATTTCTTTCCGAGATTGTCCCTGCAGATCTTCTCCAGCCTGTCATCGCCGTATTCATTGCTGTTTATGTCCTGCGCTTCAGTTACTCCGTCGGTATAAAGAACGAGAGTGTCTCCGCTCTCAAGGAATGCTTCTCCCACTTCATAACTTACACCGGTGTCAAGTATTCCTATCATGAAGCCGCCTTTGTCAAGCTTTTTCAGGCCGTCCCTTGTGAACAAATACGGAGGATTGTGGCCTGCATTGATGTATTGAAGCCTGTTAAGCTTGCAGTCAAGTATACCCCAGAAGAAAGTTATGAACTTTTCCGGCATCGTGTTTTCGTAGATCATTTCGTTGATCTTGGAGGTTACCGAAGCTAAATCGAAGGTCTCTTCATCATAGATCTTCATGTATGAATGAACGGCGGACTGTATGTTCGACATCAGTAGTGAAGCAGGAGTCCCTTTGCCTGAAACATCCGCAATCACGATCGCCGTCTTGCATTCATTCAGGCTTATGATATCGAAATAGTCTCCTCCCACATGCTTTGCCGGAGAATTCATGCCGGCAAAATCATAGCCGTTGATCTTCGGGATCTTTCCCGGAAGTAATGCTATCTGTATGTCACGTGCCGTTTTCAGGTCATTCTCCATAACCTGTTTCTCGAGAAATTCCTTGAACAGCATGGAATTCCTGATGGATATGAGCGAGAGATTAACTATTGATTCAAGAAATTCCACGTCAGATTCGGAATAGGGAAGTCTGCTCAGCTTGCTTCCGAGGCAGATGATATTCTCAACTTCGTTGTTTATCACTGCAGGTATCACAAGCTCGAAACCGCATCTGTACAGATTCTCAAAAAAATCCTTTCCGGTACCGGGCGTTACTCTCACCGTTTTCCTGAGCTCCGGAGGAGTATTGCCGTAAGGAAACACATCTTCTGGATTCACTTTATGCTCAGATGCTTTGCGGCTGTCCTTCACCATAACAAATCTGTTGTCACTGCCTCTTGAGAAGATGATGAAATCCCTGATACCGAAGTTGCCGAGCAGCGTGAAGCTGAGCAGTTTCACTATAGAATCTTTGTCAATTATGTTTGAATTGAATTCCTTACTCAGCTCAAACAACGACTTCAGCTGTCGGATCTTGTTGTTAAGGTCGGAGTTCAGCGATTTGACCTCATTGTACCTGATTGTGTTCTCAATTGACGAAGCCGAGAGGTTCAGCATTGTCTCTATCAGAATTATTTCAGCATTGGCAAGCGGCATTCCGTTCAGCTTCTTTCCAAGGCAGAGAACTCCGAGCAGTTTGTTCTGAAAATAAATTTTAAAGAAATAATTCAGGCCGGTTTCCGTGAAGAACTCATTCCCGCATTCAAGATCAGTGAACTCAAATACGGACAGTTTCGGAAGTTCTGCATTAACCCTGATCTTCATGTATTTCTGATCAAGGCCTTTCACTGCTTCAACGAGAAACCCGTCAGGTTGGCTTTCATCCTCAGTCCTGATAAGTACAATACCCTTGGAGATTAGCAGTTTGCCCATTGTACTCAGGAGTATGTTGTTAAGGATATAACGAAGGTCCAGCTTACTGCTTACAAGCTGTGAAAATTCAATGAGTGTGTTAAGTTCGAGCTGTTTTCTGACGGGATCATTTTTCTCCATAATGATCTCTCAGGTCAGGAGTGTATTATCTTGATGAGAGTGAGGCAGTTTGTGTTTGAGTTCTTTCGGTCAAATTCAATTTTTGACATGAACTTTTTCATAATCGGGACTCCAAGTCCGCCCACCTTAAAACTCGAAAAATATTCTTTCATATCCGGATTCTCGATTCCGTTAGGATCAAATGATTTACCCTTGTAGTTTAGTACTATCTTGAACTGGCCGTTCTCAAAACTGGTCTCGATCTCAATGGTCTCATTCTCGTCGTACCTGTGGGCATGCTTGATGATGTTCGTGCAAGCTTCATCCACAGAAAGAATTATCTGATTGATCGTGCTTTCATCAAATCCCGATTCAGCGGCCCGCTTTCCGACAAAGTCCCTCACACGGGCGAGGTTCTTTGTAGAACTGGTCAATGTTATTTTGTTTGATCTTTCCATGTGAAGAAGATCTCAGGCAAACTTTTCCAATGCTGACTTCTCTTCCTTGTATATCTCAAAAAGTATAGGAAAGCCGAGCATGTCAAAAATGTTGTAAATCTTGTCGCTCATGTTGCAGAGCTTTATGTCTCCGGAATTGTTCCGCGCATTTTCAATAAAAGCCATGAATACCCCCAATCCTGCACTGCTTATGTACGAAAGTTTCTGGAAGTTGACCACTATTTTATTGCAGTTCCTGGCTATCAGTTCTTCGAACTTCTTCTCAAGCTCAACGGAAGTATGCGCATCAAGGAAACCGTTCAGGTCCAGCAAGACAATATCTTCGTGCTGTCTTATACTTATTGAGAATTCTTCCATTATGATCGCTTAAATTTTTTCGCCAAAATCCGTAAAATTCTTTTCAATTTAAATAGTAATCAACTTCGCAGTGCAAAGCTCATTCACGCGCATCGTCCATTGAGGGTTCAATGTTGTTCTTCTTGCATTCATTTTCGCACTCAACTGAAGGAGTTCATAAGCATTGTCATAGATTGTTTTTCGTAATAGAGCTATATTTGTTGCAAAATGAATGGATTCACTGGCCTGCTGAAGAAAAAGACGCGAAATGTCCTGGGTGTTTTGTCGGGGACTTCAGTTGATGCAGTTGACATAGTGCATGTAAGAGTGAACCGTTCAGGCACCCGCCCGAAGATCGATGTTCTCGGGTTTGAGTCGTTTCCGATTAGCGGAAGTTTGAGGAAGGAAATCATGAGGATTTCAGATCCGAAAACGGGTACGGTTGAAGATGTCTGCCGAATGAATGTATTTCTTGGGATGCATTATGCGAAATGCATCAGGAATTTTCTTAAAAGAAGGAATTTAACTTCGGCCGAAATAGACCTGATAGGGTCACATGGTCAGACCATCCAACATTTGCCTGCATTCATCAGTAATGGAGGCATGCGATACAGATCCACACTGCAGATCGGAGATCCCTCAGTTATTGCAAATCAAACCGGCATTACTACGGTCGGTGATTTCAGAACAGCCGATGTTGCAGTTGGAGGCAGCGGGGCACCATTAGTGCCTTATCTTGATGAGTTGCTGTTCTCAGATCCTTCAGAAAGCAGGCTGTTATTGAACATCGGCGGTATTTCGAATCTGACATACTTGCCTGCAAGCTCCGGTGCAGCCAAACTTACTGCATTCGATACGGGACCCGGAAATATGCTGGTTGACCGTTTGATGCTTGATCTTTATGGCCGGAAGTATGACAGAGACGGAGAGGTTGCATTCAGAGGCAGGATTGACTGCAAGCTGTTAAAAGCGATAAAGTCACATGACAAGTTTCACCGGAAAAAGCCCCCGAAGTCAACCGGAAGGGAGTATTACGGAAGGGGATTCATCAGTATGATCATGACTGATGCGGCAGGTATCTCAAGTGAAGACATAATTGCCACAGTCTCTGAATTCACCGCTTATTGCATATTCGCAAATGCAAAGAATCTCAAAACAGACACCGTGCTTGTAAGCGGTGGAGGATCGAAGAATAAATTCATCATGAAGAGACTTAGTGATTACTTCAAAGATTCCAAAGTGAAACGTCTGGAGATCATGGGCATCAATGAATCAAACAAAGAAGCCGTTCTGTTTGCTTTGCTTGCTAATGAAGTTTTCTCCGGAAGGCGAACAAACATTCCGGGAGTCACCGGAGCATTTAAAAGAGTTTTTCTTGGTAAAATTTGCCCGGTATGAGTGACAGAGTTGCAATAGTGACCGGAGGAACAGGTGCACTTGGAAGGCACATAGTTGAGAAGCTTGAATCGGAAGGCTATAAGGTTTATGTGCCTGCGCTCACGATGGATGAGTTTAATTCAGTCTTTGACAGGTCTTCGGATGAAACCGGTCAGGTCAGAGTCAGGAAGATATTCGCATTTGACTGTGATGCATTGGATCATGATTCGGTGAAGGAATTTGCGGAGAAAGTGCTGGCAATTGAGAATGGCAATGTCGGATATCTTGTGAATACCATCGGAGGAATTGATGCTCCGGCAATGACAGATGAATTGGACAGAAGCTCAATTGAGCGCATGATGAACCTTAATTTCTACACTGCGTTCAGTTTCACATCATGTTTGCTCAAAACCATGAAGTCAAACAAGTTCGGCAGAATAATTTCTATCGGCGCACTGGCCGGACTGCAAACTTCTTCCTCAAGGCTTGCTTATTCTGTTTCTAAACAGGCATTGATCAATCTGATGGACACTGTCAGCGAGGAGTTCAAGGATCTGGGAATAAGATGCAATACTATTGTACCCGGTATCATCGATACTCCGGCAAACCGTGAGTGGGGAACTCCTGATGAAATTGCAGACTGGGTAAGTCCACAGGATATAGCAGAAGTTGTAAGCTCATTATTCTCTGAGGGATTCAGAAGTGTAAGAGGCAGTGTGATCAAAGTGGTTTCTTCTTTATAAATCAAAATCAAATGGAAGCGAAGCAGAACTTGAAAATTGTGGTAACAGGCGGTGCGGGATTTCTTGGCTATCATATCGCACAAAAGATAGACCGTATAACTGAATTCTCCAATACGGTGTTCTTTGACATTGCACCCTTTGAAGAAGGTGATTATGACAAGCGGATCAAGTGCATATACGGAGATGTTAGGGACAGGAAGCAGATGGATGAGATGATGAAGGGGGCTGATGTCGTGATTCACTGTGCGGCGGCACTGCCATTGTGGAAAAAGAAGGACATATACGAAACGAACATTGACGGAACGAGGATAGTGCTTGAGAGTTCTGTCAAGAACAATGTTAACAGGGTCATTCACATTTCTTCAACAGCAGTTTACGGGGTGCCGGATGTTCATCCGCTTTATGAGGATCATCCGAGGCACGGTGTAGGGCCTTACGGCGAAAGCAAAGTTAAGGCAGAAGAGGTCTGTGAAGAATTCAGAAAGAAGGGCCTTCCGGTTTGCATTCTGAGGCCCAAGAGTTTCATCGGAACAGCGAGGCTAGGTGTGTTTCAGATCCTTTACGACTGGGTTGAGTCCGGTGTGAAGATTCCGATCATTGGAAACGGGAAGAACAGGTATCAGCTGTTTGAAGTTGAGGATCTTGTGGATGCAATATTGCTTGCATCAACATTGCCGCTCGAAAAGGTCAATGACACTTTCAATGTCGGCGCAAAGGATTTCAGAACCGTTAATGAGGATGTCGGTGCAATGTGTGAGTATGCGGGAACTGGCTCCAGAGTAATGCCCACACCTGCAGGGCTTGTAAAGCCTGTGCTCAGGTTCTTCGAAGTTCTTAATCTTTCGCCTTTATACAAATGGATATACGGAACTGCGGATACGGATTCATTTGTGTCTATTGACAAGGCCATGAATCAGCTGGGCTGGGTTCCGAAATATTCGAATTCAGAGGCCTTGATCCGCTCATATCAGTGGTACCTTGACAACAAACACAAGATCCAGCAAGGGACCGGCGTAACACACAGAATAGCATGGAAACAGGGAATTCTTTCATTATTTAAAAAGATACTATAATACGATTATGAGAAAGTTCATTCTTGACATAGATCCGGCAACGGGTGAATTGATTGAAAAGATAAAATGCTCATCTCCGGGAGAAGTAGCATCAGGAGTTAAGCTTGCCAGAAAAGCATCCAAGACGTGGCAGTTTGTTCCGTTCAAGAAGCGAGCTTCCCTTTTTAAGAACATTGCAAAAGACCTCCACAAGGAGAAAGAGAAGATTGGTGAGCTCATTACGAAGGAAATGGGGAAGATCTACAGATCGGCTGTGGGAGAAGTGGAAGGTACAGCCTATTCGATCGAAGAGAATATCTCGCTATGTGAAAGAGGCCTGAAAATCGAAACGTATAAGGAAGAAAGGCAGGTAACTGAACTTCACAGAGTGCCATTGGGGGTTGTAGCGGTAATCACGCCCTGGAATTTCCCGGTGGGAATGCCAGAGTCATTGTTGTCTCCTGCAATTTTAATGGGCAACACAGTGGTCTTCAAGCCATCAGAAAACACACCGCTTACCGGGAAAGCCATATACGAGATATTCAACAAACATTTGCCCAAAGGAGTGATCAACCTCGTTCAGGGAGCGGAAGAGGTTGGCGAGGCGCTCATAAAGTCAGACATAGATATGGTTGCATTTGTCGGTTCACAGGCAGTGGGTAAGAAGATAATGGAAGCATGTTCACAGAATCTGACCAGGCTTGTACTCGAATTAGGTGGCAAGGATCCGATGATTGTTCTTAAGGATGCCGATCTGAAAAAAGCTGTTCCTTATGCCGTACACGGCTCTTTGAGAAATTCCGGGCAGGTGTGCGTATCTGTGGAGAGGATATATGTGGAGGACAAGATCTCGTCCAAGTTTGAAAAACTTGTGCTTGAAGAAGTGAAAAAGTACAGGGTCGGATCAGGTTTTGAGGATGTCAGCATGGGCCCTCTGGTAAGCGAAACCCAGCGCAAGCATGTCATTGACCAGATAGAAGATGCAAGGAAGAAGGGTGCAAAGGTATTGTATGGCGGAAAGAAAATTGAAGGTGAGGGGTTCTTCATGGAGCCTACAGTTGTCAGCAATCTCAGCGAAAGGCATGACCTCATGGTAACTGAAACATTCGGTCCTGTGATTTGCATTCAGAAAGTGAAAAACGCTGAAGAAGCAGTTGAAAAGGCGAACAAGTCGACATTTGGATTGGGTGCTACAATATGGACAGGTAACCTGAAGAGGGGAAAGCAACTGGCTGAGCGGATTGAATCCGGGATGATCGGGGTGAATCAGGGAATTGGCGGTGTTTCAGGGACTCCATGGGTAGGAATCAAGCAAAGCGGATTCGGCTACATTGGCTCGGTCGAAGGGGTCAGGCAATTCACAGTTCCCAAAAAGATCTCGTACAAGGAATCCTGACAATTGAATTGGTCAGAAGGGCAACTCAGACGGCTTGTTAAGAGGGTTGCCGGCAGCAACTCCCTGTTGATGTTATCTTCTTGGATAACTTCCTGTTGAGCAAATGCCCGGTGGCAATCAGAAGCGCGCCAAATGGAGACAACATGTAATCAGGGTTAAAGGAATCCGGTTTAGCGCTTTCATGTGAATGGAACAGCAAATGGGATGCAACGATGATAGTCAGCCCCAATAGAAAAATGAGTGCAGGATAGAACTTCCTGTGATGGTTCCGGAACCCGTGATAGAATGTGAAGAACCCAATGCATACGCTGGTGAGTATGAATACAGATTCAAACATTGTGCCTGCTGCGAAATCCATACCGTAAAGAGCGAGGATTACCATGAAAGCCGGAAACAAAGCGCAATGTATGGCGCAGATGAGGGAAGCCGTTGCACCGATAGAATCAAGGCGGATTGCTATTTTATGTGAATCAGTGTTTGTCATTTTGCAATTCATTTGCAAGTTATTCAATATTGCATTTTCAAGCAAGTGCAAAACCGGATGATATGTGCCATTGATGAAATCCTCTTTGCCTTAACTTAAACAAATCACCTAATGGCCGAGATCATAATCAGTCTGATAATCGGTATAAGCCTGAGTGCTGCGAGCGGATTCAGAATATTTGTTCCGTTTCTGGTTCTGAGCATCTGTTCGTTCTCAGGGTGGATAGACCTCGGTGGATCCGCCGAATGGATTGGCTCAATGCCTGCTCTGATAGCATTTTCCGTTGCTACCGTTGTTGAAATCGGCGCATATTACATTCCCTGGATCGACAATATGCTGGACGTGATTTCACTCCCGCTTTCACTGGTTGCAGGTGCTCTTCTTACGAGTTCGATGATAGTGGAGTTTAATCCGCTTCTTAAGTGGACACTGGCAATAATTCTCGGTGGCGGTGCGGCTTTGAACACACAATTGCTGTCAATAAAGGCACGTGCTTTGTCTTCGGTCTTCACAACCGGTCTCGGTAATCCAATTGTTTCCACTATCGAGTCGGTTGCATCTACAGTAATTTCATTCATGGCCATTTTCCTGCCGGTTCTGGCTTTGATCGTTTTGATATTCATAATTTACTGGTTTTATAGAATGATACAAAAAGCCCGGCTGATATTGAAATCGTGAAAGAACTGAGCACCTCATTCTTTCCGGCTACGCAAACCGGGTTGAAAGTGATGTCGGTCAGGGTGAATTGAAATTATCATCAGCCGGACACATTGATTCACAGGTCTCATAGTCAGGTAAGTCAATTGAATTTCTTACGGAATTAAGTTAAATTGCATGACTTTTTGCGGGAGTGGTGGAACTGGCAGACACACCATCTTGAGGGGGTGGCGCTCACAAGGCGTGCGGGTTCAAGTCCCGCCTCCCGCACAGTTTTTAATCAGGCGGACGAGTATTTTTGCGGAAATTGAGTTGAAATACACTTCGCATAAATCTATATTTGTAACTTAAATTCAAGAGGAAATTTTGTCAAAGAAGTATTACGAGTCCTACGTCATTATTGACGGGAATCTGGATGACAATGCCGTTCAGGAAACAATTTCAAAGTTCACGAATCTTCTGAAAAAGAATGAAATTGACATTCTGAATGTGAACAACATAGGCAGAAGACGAATGGCATATCCGATAAGAAAACGTCAGAACGGCTTCTATGTATGTTTTGAGATCATGTGCAATCCCGGAGTGATAGCAAAGATTGAAAGAGCATATCAGCTTGATGAGAACCTTCTGAGATATTTATCAATTCAGGTCTCAGACAGGACAAAGAAGGAAAAGGAAGTGCATTTCAAGAACAAGGCTTTGCAGGAAGAAGCCAAGCTCGCCGAATTGCAGGCCAGTCAGGCAAAGGAAGAGGCCACTGCTGAAGTACCGGAAAAAGTTGAAAACTAATTTCAAATAAGTAATCTCTATAGGAGGAGAATCATGGCTGACTTTAAGATGCCCGAATTGAACTCGGTAATAATCGCCGGAAACCTTACAAAAGACCCGATCTTCAGACAGACAACATCAGGAACCCCTGTTGTGAATTTTTCTATTGCAAGCAACAGGAGATTCAAGGATAAGAATGAAGACTGGAAAGAGGATGTGTGCTATGTGGGTATTGTGGCCTGGAACAGGCTTGCAGACAGTTGCAGGGACAGGCTACGAAAGGGTCATGCAGTATTGGTTGACGGAGAGCTGCAGAGCAGGACTTTTAAGACTGAAGACGGTGCTAACAGGACAATTGTAGAGATAAAGGCAAGGAGGATACAGTTCCTTAATAAGAAAGGCGGCGTCGGTATTGATAAGGAAGATGATGTTTCCTCATTCACAGATGATTCTTTTGATTCACTTCTTTCACCGGAAGATTCTGATCTCATAAAGGGAGAAGAGAATAAAGGTCAGCAGGCAAGCTGAGAGTTTTTCAGGAGTGGTGGAATATATATTCCACCACTCTTTTTTTGATTTTTTTAAAATAACATAAAGAAATGAAAGTAATACTGAAGTCTGATAACGAGCTTCTTGGCGATGAAGGTCAGATCGTGGAGGTCAAAGACGGTTATGCGAGAAATTACCTGATTCCCAATGGATTGGCAATTCAGGCTACTCAATCTAACCTTAAGAACTTTGAGGAGATCAGAAAACAGAGGCGCCGAAAGATTGAGAAGCAGCTTGAGGAATCGAAGTCGCTTGCAGAGCGGATTGCGTCTGCTCTTGTGACCATCAAGGTCAAGTCAGGTGAGGAAGGAAGGATATTCGGTTCAGTAACGGCACAAATGATCCACGATGAACTGGTTACAGCAGGTATTGAAGGCATAGACAGAAAGAAGATCATGATTAGAGATGCAGTGAAGTCGCTCGGTCAGCATGCGATAGATATTAAGCTTCAGCATGCTGTAGTTGCAACTCTGAATATCAACGTAGTTGACGAAAGTGCTGATGAAACGCCGGTGGAAGAGAATGTTGCCGCAGAAACTGAATCAGAGTCCTCGCAGGATTAGCAGGAGGTTTTTTTGGTGAAGGAGAGCCCGGAATATATATTCCGGGCTCTTTTTGTTAGAAATTGTAACCCAGCGACACATAATACTTCGGCTCAGAGAATCCCTGCAGATTATACCTCCAGGCAACATCAAACATGAACGGAAAACCCAGCAGATTTACCCTTGCTCCAAGACCTGTTCCTATCAGCAGATCCTTGGTTACATCCGTGCCGTTCGGCAATTCCCTTATTAGTTCCAGATCATCTGTCCATGCTGTACCGGCATCAACGAACGCCACGCCTTCAATATTTGCAAATCCGAACGGTATCGCCCCGAAAACAAGATACTTCAGGAGCGGGAATCTCAGCTCGATATTGGCAATGGCATACTTTGAGCCTGAAAGTCTGTCATAATTATATCCTCTCAGAGGAAGTCCCGGGGATGAGAATGCGAAATCCTGTATATCCTCGATCGGGATAGTGGTATTCTCGTAATCATAGTTTATCCAGTTTGCCATACCGCCAATGAAAAACCTCTGAGGATTGGGACCAAAGCTTGCTCCGCCTGTAAGCCTCGTCACAAACGTGTAATCATCTCCGAGTTTCATGTAGTGCCTCAGATCGCCCAACAGTGAGCCGAATCCAATGCCGTCAGGGCCGAGCTTTGGAGATGCCATAAGGGTCAAGTTGTATCGCGTGCCACTCACAGGTGACGTGTAGCCAAATACGGTATTGTCATGAACGAGACTGACTGAAGGGACAAACAGTAATTTGTCTTCCGTCGGTTCAAGCGTATAATCGAGATTTTCACGGCTTATGAATTCACCTGTCAGCAATCCGTCAATTCTTTTGAACCTCGAAATCGGATAAGATGCGGACAGAGTGCCGCCAATTGTTCTGTATCTGTAAAGAAAACTCTGAAAGGGAGTCACACCATAATTAACAAACCTCGCCGTATGATAAAGATATATTCCAAAGTCAGTCCTCTTGGGCAGATAATAATACCCAACAGCGTAATCACTGTTCTTCAGGTCTATCACCATTGATGTTTGAATTATGATCCTGTGGTCCCCAAGTAGATCGCTGAGAGATATCTGCGCCAAGCCCTGAAAACCGTAGAAGGATGTGTAAGCAGCATTTCCGTAAACAAGGTCCGGAGAGAACTTCACTTTGTAATTCTTGATCTTGAAGGAACCGTCCGGATTGACATTGTCATACAGATTGAAGTTGGGATTCGACGCATCCCTTTCCGAAAGACTCGGGATCTTAACTTCCTGTCCGGTCTTACCAAGATCTACGACCACATCCTCACCGTAGAACTTCGCGTTCTTTTCGGAATCTTTGCTCTCAACGGATTCGACATCTTTACCTTCAGATATCAACGAGGCACTGTCATTCTTGCTGTCAATGGAGCTTGCTACAAGGCTGGAGTCAGTGAGGAACTTTGAATCTCTGAGTCCTCTTGAATTTTTGGCGCTGTTATAATCAGCAATCAGGGCCTGATTCTCCCTTTGTCTTAACACAAACTCCGTTGGCGGAAGTGAGTCCATTTCGATCTTCCGTTCAAATGGATTGTCAAGCGAAAAAATGTCGTAACCGCCTTCATTGAGAGAAACGAATAAGAGTTTCTTTCCGTCTTTCGACAAAGAAAGCTGATCAATTGGATTCAGGGAATTTGTAACAGGCCTGTCGGTCACCTTTCCGCTTGAATCACGCTCCCTTACATAGATGTTCTTGATGCCGTTCATGTCTGACACATAAAGGATCTTGTTTCCGTCAGATGATATTTGTACATATCCTTCTTTTGTGTCCTTCGAATTGCTGTATCTTGTCATCTTTTTTGACGCAACATCAATCCCGTAATAGTCAATGCCTGAATAGTCATACTCCCACATTTTAAAGTCAGCCGGGATCTTTGAAGGATCAGTGTAATCTCCGCGGTCTGAAGTGAAGAAGACCGTCTTTCCGTCGAGAGACCAGGTCGGATTTTGATCCGTGAAATAGTCGCTTGTCAGGGGAGTGAGTTTCTTCAATGGGATGTCATAAAGGTACAAGTCTGATCTGTCTGCCTTTGAACCAATAAATGCAATTATGTTCCCTTTTGGCGACCAGCTCATGAAGTTGATCGTTTCGAAATTTACCGGGAGCTGAGTCCAGTCCTCTTCTTCAATATCAATAACGTAAATAACGTCACTCCCGCTTGATTTGGCGCTCAGTGCAAGTTTTTTGCCGTCTTTGGACCATGCAAGGCCCGGCGTCAGAATATGAAGCTCCTCGAAATCGCTGGAGTTGTTGCCTTCAATGACTTTCTTGATTATCTGGCCATCCTTCGTTCTTGCAATGTAAACATCGAAGAGGTCATCCTTATTTGAGATGAATGCGAATTTCTGGCCGTCCGGCGAAATGGCTGGTGCAATGTTATAGTTGCCTCCGTCATTTTTATGATTCGTAAGTTGCTTGGCAAAGTCCCTTACATCTTCTCTGCTTTTGAGATCGGGCCAGTATGTCCTCTTGAGATACCTTTGAAATTTTTCATCCAATTCTCTCAGTCCCACTTTATAGGTCTCTCTGAAGCCTGATTCAACGTCGCTGAATGTTTTTACATTATTCATGAGTATGCCAATCTTCTCTTCACCGTATGTGTCTGCAAGGTATGAAAAGAAACTCTGCCCGCCTCTGTAAGCGAAGTAACCGCCCATATAGTCAAGAGGGGGAACGTAATTATGAATGGTTGCATCCCTCATGAACATATCCGTCTCCTTGTCAAGTCCGTAAATGCTCTGATACTCCGCCATTCCTTCACTGAACCATAGCGGAAATGTGAGGCTGATGTTCCGCGAAATGATGTTCTGAATTGATCCCCCGTAATACATATCGTTCATATACGCATGGAGCAATTCGTGGTGAATTACATGCCTGAATTTCTCGTAGTCTCCTTCAAACGGCAAAACAATCCTGTTCTTGAACAGTTCAGTTACACCGCCAACTCCCTCCGGAAGAAACTCATCTATCACATTGTTCTGCTGGAATTCGTTGTGCGAATTGAATATGATGAGGGGAATTCTGTTGGCTATTTCGTAATCTATGTTGTCATACATCATTTCCAGCGCCTTCTCGATCTCATGAGCTGCGAATTCGGCCAGATACCTTCCGCCCTGATGAAAATAGATATCGAAGTGTTTGGATTGTATGAACTGCCAGTCGAATTTCTTGTACTGAACCTTGTTCTGTCCGAACTGAGCGTTTGCATTGCCTCCCGGGAAGAAGAAGGCAATAATCAAAGCCGCTATTATGACTTTAAGTGTATTCATTGTGAAACTGTTTGGATTGTCAACTTATTGATTAACACGACCTTCCATAAAATTGTTTCATTTTATTCCCGAAAATTCACAATTACTTCACAAGGACCATTGACCTTGTCTCTGAAAAATCACCGGCCTGCAGTCTGTAGTAATAAACTCCGCTCGACAAGCCGTCGGATTTGAACCGGATTCTGTACGTTCCAGGGCTGTAGAACTCATTCGATAGCTCATCTACCAACTGCCCGATTGAATTATAGATCTTCAGGCTCACTGATGAAGATCTGCTGATCGAAAATTCTATTGTTGTTGACGGATTGAATGGATTCGGATAATTCTGTTCAAGCACAAAAGCTTCAGGAACTGCAGTTGAGATCTGTTCGACAGATATACTTCCGCCTGCCATGGTGTAGCGTTTTGCAAATTCCTGATAATACTGATTGGCTATGAGCGAATCATAAACGAGAATTACGTTTTCATCATTTCCGGTAGTGGCAGCATTTGAATAATTGTATGAACCTGTCTGAACGATCGGATCGCTTGACGGCATATCTGCGTCAATCAAAATGTACTTGCTGTGCATCAATCCGCTCTGACCGTCCAGATAAACAGGTGCTGCAGGATTCCACGGTATGCTTCCTCCGATTCCCTTCATTTCAGGATATACGCTTGAAGGGTCTGTGCCGTTTCCGTCGTCAAAAACGCCTCTTACCATCTTCTGCGGAGGTGCAAACTGTGATTTCATGCTGTTGGCGATCTGGAATCTGGTAAATGCAAAGGCACAGAACATTATGGACTTGGAAGTCTGGTTGCGGATTGCATTTTCGATCACAGTGGAAACTCCGTCGGAAGGGGAGAAGTAACACTCTACTTTCCTTCCACGGATATAGAAGAGATGCGGCGTGTTGTCTGCCTTGGCAGAACCGAATTTTGCATTCGAAGGATTATTGACTTCATTGTGAGATCCCCACATTTCTTCAAATTCCCTTGTGTAAGTGTTGCAAAGAGCCTGGTCCTGTATAAAAATGACATTCTGCACATCAGAATAAAACTGATCATTTGTAATGTTGGCAGATCCTGTCCAGAGCCAGTCATCGGAGGCAGAGGAATTGTCCCTTGCATCAAAGATGAAGAACTTGTTATGCATTATGTTCGACCCGACAGGCCTTTGCTGAACTTTTATGCCTGCATTGATGAGATCCTGAACAAGCGACTGAATCTGTCCGTCTCTGTGATCGTAAACCATCCGTATCTTTACGCCCCTCGCCAGAGCATTAATGAGCCTGTCCCTTATCTGTGTGATCTCATTGAATGAGTACATTGCCAGGTCAATTGACTTCGTTGCCGAATCGATCCTCTGCATCAGCCGTTCTCTGAGATCTGCATCACCTATGGCATTGTTTCCGGGCATTGCGTAGCTGTTGTCAACCGACTTGTTGAAGTAAACTTCCATCTTTCCGGTTGATGATGCCGGGGAAGAAGTCGAGAAATATTTCGGTGCGCTGATGCTGGTTCCGCTTCCGTTGGTTGAATAGGCAACTGCATAATAGATCTTGCCAGCATCAAGGTTATTCAAAGTCAGTGAATGGCTTGTGGTTTGTGTGCCGCTGAAAACTGAATCCGTAAATACCGCCGGCTGTCCCAGTGAATCTGAACGGAAGTACTTTATCTTTGAATCGCCCGGCGATTGAGTTGTCCAGTTCAGAGTTACAGAATTGGACGAAATAGATGCTTCAAAGGGTGATGTAAGAATGACGGGCCCTCCGCCTTGTATTATGTCGCTGGTAAAGCGGGGAAGGAACTGGTAACCGGTACTGTACGGCGCCGAATTGTCAAACTGCGAAGCGGCGGCAATACAGTCGAATGTGCCGGTCGGAATGACCGTTCCAACCAGATTTGTATTGTTGTCAATTCTTAACTGTCCCGTGCCGGATGCATCGGAAACGTTATAATTGGTGTTTGCCTGAAAATTGCCTGTTGAGCTGATAGTCAATCCGTTGAATCGGACAAGCCTTCCTTCGAATTCTTCATGTGCATTCCATGCCTGCGAATTGAACTGCTGAAGGCTGATTATAATGGCTTCAAAGGTCTTGTTGGAGTCAACAATTGTGAACGATGGGGTGCCTCCCACAGTGGAGTACACAAGCTCGGTCAGCCCGTTGAAGTGAGAGAGCTTGGCGGTAACGATCACTGAATCTCCGATCTGAATCGCAGCCGAAAAGTCGTTGTAAAATATGGCAATGCCGGCTTCATTATCCTGTATGTAAGAAGGCCCGCCAAACTGATTCGCAACTGTCACCACACCTGCCACTGTCTTGAACTGGCCTGTATCAAGCGGAACACCGTTTGAGTTGTTATTGGTGATTGATCTAATAGGAACTACCTGTGAATAGGATGCCGTAGAGATCAATAAAAACAGAAGTATGGTGGTCAGTTTGTTCATTGTTATTTATTTAGTTTGGATGCGAAATTACGATTGATTGTGTTAATTATAAGACCATTCGGATCTTCGGAAAGTTTACGGCCGATCTCCGATTTCAGTCTCTCAGGATCATTCTTCAATGCGTTTTCAATGACCTGTTTGTTGTAGATCAGGTTGTACGGCGTTGCATACCTGTATTCGTATTTGTCAATGATCTCTTTGAACTTAGGCAAGTTTTTCAAGAATAGAAATGATTTATCGTCCCAGAAAACGAGCTTCCATTCATCCGGCTTCCTGCTCATATAGGATACGATCGTCTGTTCCATTTCAGAAGGCTGTCTGACAAGGTCCGGTGCAAGGTACATGGAATAGTCAAAATCATATTGTCTGAGCTTGTTTTCAAAGCCCGGCCTTTTCATCATAAGCGAACTGTATTCACTGAAGATCTCATCGTTCAGGTTACGGCTGTCAATGAAATTCCTGGCTTCAGGGAAATTCCAAACAAGGAACCCTCCCGTGCCAAAGTGGTTCAAAGGCCTCTCACCGGTTTGGGGGATGCGGTTCTCCTTCATGAAGTCAAACATCTGCACGGGAATGAAATCCGGATTGATGCCGAAACCAAAAACCCTGTAATACTGAAGCTGTTCAAGGTACAGCTTGTTGTTGGGGATGTTGATGATCAGGTAGATCAGCAGAGTGCCTGCAAGGGCATAGGGAATCAGACTCTTGTTAAGGAATTCTTTCAACTTCCTCTTTCCGGCTTCATCCAGCAGGAAATCAATGGAAACTACCAAGAAGACAAATATGATGATAAGGTAATCCACCGTGAACCTGACAGCACGGACGGAATACAATGCAAACGAAACGTAGACCAGGGCGGGGAATACGTCTCTCTTCCTGAATGAATAGTAGAGGATTGTCAGGCCGCCGAACAGAAACACTTTATAGATAGTGGTCACAAATCCTGTCCCAAACATTGAATCAAACGGCGATTTCCATTCGTTGATCGTCTCAAGCATCTTCATCTTGGTATGCTCATACGCGTATACATATGTCTGTATGAAGTTCGGATTTGCCAGAGCAAGCACCACCGAGAGCAGGAACAGCATCGTAAGCAATTTCAGCTGCTTGGTTTCAAGAGGCTGGACAGAACTCTTTCTGTTGTGGTAGTTTATGTATTCGGCCGCAAGGTAAACGGCAAAGAAAAAGAGTCCGGCAATAATTCCCATATGTATGTTTGCCCATAAAAGGAAAATTACCGGCAAAAGATACATCAGCTTAGAAGATCCTCTTCTGAAGTACCGGATATCGCAGAAGATATATACAAGCGAGGACATGAACAGCAAGGATGCGGCATGAGGCCTTGGAGTGAGCCGGTCCATAATTCCGAACGCCAGCAGTATCATAAATGCAACGGAGAGAACTGCAGGTACTTTGAATTTCTTCAGGACGAAATAAAAGATCCAGAAGATGGATAGGAATATCAGGGTACGGAAGACCGAGAGAGCTTCATATCCTCCGAGATTAAAGAGGCCGTATGTAAGCACATCCCACCCCCATTCAAAGGGCATCCACTCCTGTCCCTGTGTTGCGAACCCGAAAATATCGGCAGAAGGAACATGACCGGTCTCAATGATGTATCTGCCTGTGGCAAGATGCCAGAATACATCATCATCCCCTGTGATCTTGAAAGTTGTGAACAGTATAATGAAGAGCGCAAAGACGAACAGCAATGAATACTCAATTGCCGGGTTCAGTTCCTTTGCTGGTTTTGCTGATTTGCTGCGGTTTGACTGCTTTGCCCTTGTTCCTGACAATTAATTGATGTCTGTTGACAGTTTATATCTGACTATGCGGTTATTGTCAGTGTCGGCAATGTATAGAACCTTGTCGAAGAAGGATACACCCATTGGATTATTGAGCTGCTTATCGCCTGAGCCTGTTCCTCCGAATGATTCAGGCCTGAGTTCTCCGGCTGCGTTGAACTTATACAGTGAGTCTCTTTGGTTGTCCACAACAAAAATATTATTGTTAGGGTCAAGTGTTATTGACTCAGGTGTTCCGAGCTGATATGTAATTATGTCCACATCTTCGCCGGGAATGAACCTGGGATCATAGGTACCCTTCACATTGTCATATACAAACCATTCAACCTTGAACCCGAAGTCAGTTGTGTTCCTTATCAGTATGAAGTCTGTATAATTGTTGCTGAATGTTGCAACTCCGGAAGACTTTTCAATTGAGTAGATTCCGTTACCGGTCGGCTGAAAACCGGACAGAACAGTCACATTACTGATCGTGTTCCTTCCTGTAATCGTAAGAAGTGCGTTGTCGGCGTCTATCACATTTGAATTGTCCGGGCCTGATCTTGAAACTATTATCTTGTTGTCGGGATACACAGATATACCTGTGAACCTTCTGCTTCTGCTTGTGGTCGGTGTCGGATAAGCGCTGGTTATATACGTATTCTTAACTGCATTGGCAAGAAAGCCGCCTGTCTCATAAAGATTCATTCTGTAAACGACATTAATTGTATCAACTCCTGCCACACTGTCTGCTATCACAAGAAGATCAAAGTTGTAATCCTGAGCAATTGCCTTTGGATTGCTGAAGCTCATTGAACCTATTTCCGTTCCGGAGAGATCAAGCTGAACAACCCTGTTGTTCTTTGTATCAGCCACATAGATCAGCGGTTCTTTGCCAAGGTAAACGGCCTCTGGTTTGTTGAACTGATTCCACGAAGGCGATATCTGAACATATACCACCTCTCCGACATTCGGGTCAGAACCTCCGTTTGTCGGAAACTGGGACAGGTCCGTCTTGTCTCCGCAGGAAATGAATGCAGATGATGTCAACGCAAACATAAGGATCAGTAAAATGGCTTTGTAATGCTTCATCATTTGTTGGGCATTAAGACGTTTAGAGTGAATCTTTGTGCGAGCCCAAGCGCCCTGTAGTTTGCAACGGAATAATCCAGGCTTGCGTTCGCAAATGAAATTGGAAACTTCAGTCCGATGCCTGCCGAAAAATTCTCTGCATCAACATTGACCTTGTATCCGCCTCTGAACATAAGGAATTCCTTATAGGCGTATTCAACTCCGAAGCTGAGGTTCTCCGCATTATCAGTAGGACTGTTAAGCTGTACTGAAGTTGTGATCCTGTTTTCTTTGTTCTGATACGGCTCAATGGCAAATCCGAGCTGAAAGGAAGTCGGCGGCGGAAACTTCTGAAATGAACTGGCCGTACTGCCGTTAACCAAAGGCGCTTCGCCTGAAGGTGAAACCTGGCCTCCAAAGTTTGAAATGACGATCGCGAATCTTGACGTTCCCAGTCCGGTCCTGTAAAAGGTGGCGAGGTCTCCGAGCACGCCTTCCATTTTCAATACTCCAAGTTCTTCACGAACATACTTTATGGTTGCGCCGAATGAGAATTGTTCAGTCATTCTCTTTGCAAAAGAAAGCCCAACTGCGAGATCAGAGAACTTAAAATATTCACCCGTTCCCTGCGGTTGAAATTCCGTCGTAACCTTCATGTCTTCAGTCTGAAGCGAAGTTACGCTCAGGCCTATTGCGTTACCTCCGCCAAACTGATAAACGCCACCGAAATTGCCGAGTTTGGTGTCAACGAACCACTGAGTGTATGAGAAAGTCACTCCCATATCGTTGAACTGCACGAGGCCCGCGGGGTTCCAGTACAGCGATGTGATATCATCCGAGACCGCAACAAATGATTCTCCCATCCCTGTAGCTCTTGCACTTGTGCCAATCTTCAGGAATTGCAGAGCTGCAGTACCAGTTCTTTGTCCGCCAAGGTTTGGAAAAAGTTGTGCCCGGGATTCTCCTGGATAGCCAGCTGCAAAAATGAATGCAAGAAATATCAAGGTCTTGTTAAGGCGGCGCATGGTATTTGACTTCATCATCTTCATAGTTTCACCGATACTCCGAATTTGATCTGCCTTGGTGTCAGGAACCGCGCAGGGTCGTAGGGATACGGCGTGATCGGCGCCTGAAGGTCTGGGTACAACGGATCATTATAGAAGTTCGGAGTCGGATCTCCGTAAACATAAGCTCGCCCCGTGACAGGGTTGATTATGGTCGAGTTCTCAGTGTCAAAGAGGTTTGTGATGTTCAAACTCACAACAAACTGAAGATTGTTTATATAGAAATACTTGTCAATGTCGAGGTCTATCCAGAACCAGCTTTCTCCCACCTCACCGTTGGGATTGTCTATGTCGGCCTCATATTCAGGTCTGCCGTTTTCCAGCTCACCTACGAGGATCTGCTGTGTATATCTTTTCCCGGACTGGAAGAATATCCTTGACTTGATGGAAAAATCATCCAGGACATTCCTTGCAAAACCGAATATGCCCTGTCCTTTCCTGACATCAAAGAAAAGATTTGCGCTGGCCTGAATCGGTTTATCCCATGACAGATAATACTCCGATATAGATTCCTGAGCATTTCTCGAAGCTACAAGAAATCCCTGATCGGCGTTGTTGCTCTTGCCTGTTGCAACTGAATAGGTGAAGTTGAATTTGCCGTTGAACCATGATCCGATTCTCTTCTTGAATTCCACTTCCACGCCGCGCAGTCTCGCGTAATCCTGATTGAAATATGTGATGAAAGACTTTCCGAGATATCTTCCGCTGTTGAGGAGTATTGTTCTTGTGGTCACATAGTCATAGATGTTTTTATAGTAAGCCGTAACCGTAAGCACATCGTCGTTTGTAAACTGGTTCCTGATTCCGAGTTCATATGCTACTGTCGTTTCAGGATTCAGATTCGGATTTCCGAATTTCTGGAATGTGGACTGTGCGCTTTGCGGGCTCAGCTTTGCATACACAAACTGCGGCTTCGGCCTCTTGGAGAAGTGGCCGTATGAGAAGAAGAGTGTCTGATTGTTTGTGATCGGATGCGATATGCCGATTCTCGGAGAAAGGGACAATTTGACATTCCTGCCGAAGATCGAATATGTATCTTCCTCATAGCCCTGCCTTGTCTGATCGGGGATAGTCTGTATCGAAGTGTCGTTAACAGCATCATCCACATACTTTCCCGGCAGCCAATAATCAAGTCTCAATCCGTAATTGAGTATCATGCCCTTGAATGTAAGGCTTTGCTGAGCGTAAATATCTCCAAAGGCAGGATACACTTTGTATATGTCGTAATTAAGTCCGAGTGGTTTTATCCAGGGTTGATAAATATCCACCAGCTGCATTTCCTGGAAACTCAATGAAATTCCGGACTTGATCTTGTTCTTGGTAGAAACATTGTAAGTGAAGTCGCCCTTGATTGAGTACTCATCAACATAGTGGTCATGCCATGTGTAAGGATTTCCGTAATCATAAAAACCGTCGCCGGGAATCAGCCCGGTTCTTGTGCTGTCAATGTAGTAGTACTGAAAAGGCGGCTTCGTTATGTCAATAGGTTCGTTGTACTGATCCCAGTTAAGGCCGTTTGCATCAACACGGAGCGTAGTAAAGAATTTGCTGAGCTTTATTTCATAAAATGTCTTGGGTCCGGTTGACTGCGACCAGTTCATTGTATGGATCAGACTGTTCTGAGTGTATGTGTTTGCGTTGTCCAGAATCTCCTGAAATTCATACTGATAACCCGGACTTGGCGGCACATATTCGAGATTTGTCTGTAATGAACTGGAGTTCTGATTGATAGATACAGATTGGTTGAAAGAATAACCCAGTTTCATTGTCTGGTTCAGCCTGTATGTGATCTTTCCGAGCCAGTTCCAGTAATTGTCCTGCCTCGGTGCAAACTTCGTTCCACCGAAAGTTGAAGAATAGACCTGCCTTGCAGTCTTGCCTCCCTCGTTCGCATAGAATCCGTCTGAGATTCCCATGAAGAAGCTTCCGAACAAAGTTATCTCGCCGGGCACTCTGAGTCCGAGTGAATTGAGAATGTACTTTGTCAATGGCTCCGGACCGCTGAGATTCATCTCGAGAATGTCAGTGTTGAAACTGCTTCCTGAATTCTTATCAACTCCGAAGTTGTCTCTTTGGTAAGATGTGTAAAAATTGTACTGCTCGTATTTCCCTTCCTTGGTTCTTACATTTACAACACCGCTTGTTGCCTGCCCGAATTCTGCGTTGTAGCCGCCTGTAATGACCTCTACTTCCTCAAGGGAGTTGGCGGACAATTGCAGGCCGTAGCCTGTACCTGACAGCGGATCCTGCACAGACACGCCGTCAACAATGTATGAGTTCTCGTAATTTCTTCCGCCCCTGATGTGTATTTCATTGTCCTGCTTCACCACGCCTGCCTGCTGCGAAACCACATCAGAGACTGTTGTGACAATTGATTTGGATATGTCATCACTTGAGACAAAGTGAGAACTGCTTGTCTGTTCAATGTCCATGAGAGGGCGTTCGCCTACGACCTCGATCTCCTGGTCAACAGTGAAGGATGTTGATTTGAGAACAAGATTGAGTTCCAGATTTTCGCCTTCCTTTACTCTGATGTCAGTGTAGTCAGTAGTCTTGAATCCTTCTGCTGAAACCTGAAGTGTGTATACCCCCGGCGTGACTTCGTTAATAACGTATTTGCCTTCATAATCGGAAACTGCGCCGAGATAGGTGCTCTTTACTTTGATCACGACGCCGTCAAGCGGAATGCCGGAGGAATCCTTCACAGTACCCGAGATTGAACCCGTGCCGGTCTGTGCGGAAACATATGACGATGCAGAAATCAAAATGCATACCAATGCAATCGTCAGAATTCCGAAGAAGTGAAAATATGTTGTTTGTGGTCTCTTCATAGATCAGTTGTAACCGAATTCGCTTATGAACACTCTTCTGAAAAGTTCTTTGGATGCTTGCGGATCCCTGTTCAGGAAATAGACAGGTATCGTCATGTAAATGATCCGCGGATTGGATAACACGTCTTTGAATCCAACCACTATCGGAGAACTCGTGCAACCCTGGCCGTTGAAGAATGTGTAAATTACCCTAGCCGGTGTATAGACACCCTTGACAGCAGGTATCAGATTGCTCGGTCCGATCTCGGGATAGTTCTGATCGACTACGGTAAGATTTGAGTCCGTGATGTTGTTGATAAACGGAATAGTACAGCTTGTCACGCTGTCAACAGGTGCGAAATTTATGAGCTC
>JAIBBK010000066.1 GCA_019694675.1 Ignavibacteria bacterium | reverse complement strand
CCGGGCCTGTACATTATGTCATCATCAACTGTAATGAAGAATGAATTCCTGAGAGCGCCGGATGTTGACCGGTGCAGAGCATTAACGGAGCCTGCGATCCTTGACAAGTCTGTTGTATCAGCAGGAAAGATTATGAATTTCGGCCGAAGACTTACGATCTCTTCCTGATTGATGACCGGATACTCGGCAGATTCTGAACCGAATATGTTTACAAATCCCGAGAGCTTAAGAATCTCGCTGATGTAAGTCCTTCCTCCCGCCGTCATAAGAGGATCAACCGAAACAACTATAAAGGCACTGTCTGGCTGAGGCAATGCCGGCATATCTTCCTCTATCTCAGTGATCTGACGAACCACTGAATCAGCCTGCATCTTCCTTGAAGTTATCATTCCAAAATCCAGGAGCATCTTCTTTATACCTTTAAGATCAACCGGATTTGACACGAAGACTTTAACGCCGTTACCCGTGAGAGTGCGGTATGCAACTCCTTCCGTGTTTGTTACATACATTATTACAAGGTCGGGCCTGAGCGAAATGATCGCTTCGAAGTCCGGGCTGATGTAGCTTCCGACAGACCTCTTGCCTTTTGCCTGCGGAGGAAAATCGCAAAGATCAGTAACTCCAACAATGAGCGAATCCGCTCCGACAGAAAAAAGCGCTTCAGTTATGTTGGGAGCGAGAGAAACTATTCTTTCGGGAGGACGCGGGAGTTTCAGCTCAATTCCGAGATCGTCAGTTACCGTAACTTGCGTTACTGCAGTCTGTTCATTCCGGATACATCCTGCAAGCAGAAATACAGAAAAGATTAGCGAGAGTGATCTCAGACGGGCCAAGACGGTATCAGGTCTTGAGCTTCTTCTTTTTTGCCGCCGGGAAAAGGACATTGTTCAGAATAAGCCGGTATCCCGGTGAGTGCGGATAGAGGTCAAGCTCCGTCTTGGGATCACCCACTGCATGCTGATAATCTTCGGGATCATGTCCGCCGAAAAAGGTGAATGTGCCCTTGCCATAGTTCCCGTGGATGTACTTTACAATATCCGTCCCCTCATTCATTCCGAGAACGGTCACATTCTTTTTGAGGAACTGCTTGTTGAAGCCTGTAGTCTGCCCCATGAAGCCGCTGATGATATAAGTATGGGATTGCGTTAGCATAGTGGGAACAGGATCCAGTCGTGCAGAGAATTCAACCAGTTTGAAATTGTCATTGAACTGGCCATAAGACAGAAGCTGATTGGTCATGTCAATGTTTGAATACTCATACACGTACGGATTCAGGTCAACAGTAAAATTCTCAAATGCAAGGCACTCTCCGAAGTTGAGTTTGCTGTTTGCATCAGGGTCAGAGGGATCTCCGTCGTACATTGTCTCACAGATATCGGTGCCGGCGGCGGCGAGGGCGATGTCATATGTATCTGTGGCGGAGCACATAGTAAACAAGAATCCGCCGTTGGCAACATATTCCTGAAGTTTCCTTACCACAGCGAGCTTCAGCTGAGATACTTTCCGAAAGCCAAACTTGGCAGCCATTTCTTCGTTTATCATCTTCTGGTTGAGATACCAGGGTGACGAGCCATAGGTAGCAAAGAACTTTCCATACTGCCCTGTGAAGTCTTCATGATGAAGGTGCAGCCAATCGAAGCCTTTAAGTTTGCCTGTCAGGACTTCCTCATCCCACAGTTTCTCGTAGGGAATCTCGGCATAGTCAAGGACAAGCTGTACCGCATCATCCCACGGCAGAGCATTCGGCGGTACATAAACCGCGATCTTTGCAACCTTTTCCAGGCGCTCTATCTGTGTGTTGTTCCCGTCGGATTGTGCATCCGCATAGACGACGGCTGTCTGAGTCCCGTTAAGCAATTCAAAGGAGACTCCCTTGTTTCTGCATTCATCCTCAAGAGTCTTCTCATAATTGAACAGAAACGACCCGCCCCTGTAATTCAGCAGCCAGTCAAGTTCCTTTCCGTTTAGAAGATGCCTGTACGCTATGCCGTAGGCCTTAAGATGGTTTGTTTGAGACGGCTCCATCGGAATCAGCAGTTTGACCTGTGCAATGCCTCCGCTTCCCGTGAAGCAAAGGAAGGAAATTAAGAATACAAAAAGTTTCGCAATTGTGCTATTATTCACGGCTCAAATTAATTTTAATGGCTTGTTAAATCAATAGAATTGAACTCCGAGACATATAATGAAATACAGATCAAAAAAGTTTAGGGCTGCATTTTGCTGACACTTGCCATTGAAACATCATGCGACGAGACCTCCGCATCCGTACTCGATGGAGTCAGTGTTCTGTCCAACATAATCTCAACTCAACTGTTTCACTCAAAATTCGGCGGTGTGGTCCCGGAGGTTGCATCGCGCGAACATTTGAAAAAGATCATTCCGGTAACGAACGAGGCCCTGAAAGATGCCGGGGTGAGTCTGCAGGACATTGACCTCATCTGCGGAACAACGGAACCCGGTTTGATAGGAGCATTACTTGTCGGAGCGAATTTCGCAAAGAGTCTTTCGGTTTCTCTCGGAAAGCCGTTCGTTCCGGTGAATCACATAAAGGCGCATTTGTACAGCCCTTTCATAGGCAATGAAAGGATCGACTTTCCTTTTCTGGGCCTGATAATTTCAGGAGGCCATACTCTTTTGATACTTGTTGAAGGGCTATTCAGGCACCGGATTATCGGAAAGACGATCGACGATGCGGCAGGAGAAGCATTTGACAAAGCCGCCAAACTCCTCGGGCTTGGCTATCCCGGCGGCAGATTGATTGACGATCTTGCTAAGGAAGGAGACCCTGAATTTCACAAATTCCCCAAAGCCGTAATAAAGAATTCCGAGTTTGACTTTTCCTTTTCGGGAATCAAGACATCCCTATTGTATTATTTGCGAAAGCATTTTTCCGGCAAATTGCCTGAAGGAGATCAACTCAGGGGAATATGTGCGTCATATCAGAGGGCAATAGTTGATATGCTGTTTGAGAAGACATTCAGGGCGGCCGTGAAATTTGACGTGAAGAATGTTGCGGTATCGGGCGGTGTATCGGCGAACAGCGGAGTGAGGGGGAGGTTTGGGGAGATGAGGAAAGAGGATTATATAATCCTCTTTCCGGAAAGCGAATACACTTCGGACAATGCGGCCATGATAGGCTTTGCAGGATTTCTGGAATACAGCTCTTCGAAAAGTGATCTGGCCGGACTGTCAGTTCATGCAAGGCCGAGAATTGATTATGAGAACTTCTGAATGAGAACACTGACATCAGTATTGCTGATCACATTATTCTGCATTTCGGCATGTCAGGATATCAGCCACGGACTTCAAAGAAGGAAGTTCGAGTACTTATACAAACTGAACAACTTCGGCACCATATTCAGAGAGTACACAGGTGACGTAGTTTATTACAGGGACCTTGAACTTTACAGGACAAGACTCGGGAAACTGTATGCCGATGTGAACGGCTTTGAGACTGTACCCGGATATGAGAAGTCCTTTGCTTTGAAAGAAAGCTTTTTGGATGCAATCGAAACAAACACCACTGCGGTCACAAACATGCTGATGAAGCAGGGTGTTTACGGGGCGAACATCAGGAATGAGATTGAAGTGATAAGAATGAGGGAGATCAGCTCGGAGTTCTTGAAAGAAGTAGATGACGAAATTGTGAAAGTGGGCAAGGAGTAATGAAACGGGCGGGAATATATATTCCCGCCCTGTTCTGTAAAAAAAACAACCTGCTATTTAACAAGCATCATCTTCATCGTCTTGCTGAACGCCGCTCCTTCACCGCTGACTTCCAGCCTGTAATAATATATTCCGCTCGAAAGTCTTGCAGCATTGAATACAACCGAATGATATCCGGCAGTCATCTGCGTGTTCAGTACGCCGGTAATTTCCTTTCCTGCATTGTCAAATACCGTCAGCCTTACACGTCCGTTGACAGGCAAGGCAAAATCAATCCTGGTTTCGGGATTGAAAGGATTCGGATAGTTCTGAGCAAGCTCAAACTTCTCCGGAATTCCGACTTCAACCATACCAGCCAGATTGTGATAGGCATAGTTTCCATTGAGGTCGATCTGTTTCAGTCTGTATCCGTATGTACCTGAGGCAAGATTCCTGTCCGTAAATGAATAGTTCACCGGTTCATTTGTTGTACCGGCTCCGTCAACAAATCCTGCCTTTGTCCATATTCCTTCCGCTGATCTTTCGATATCGAATCCCGCATTGTTGAGTTCAGCGCTTGTCTTCCAGTTCAGGACTACATCCCTTCCGGAAACATTTGCAGAGAATGATGTAAGTTCAACCGGCAATGCTCCCTGCCATGTCTTGAATACTGTGTCCCTTAGGCTGCCCGTGGAACCGATTATGGTGTCCTTTCCTGCAATTGTGCCGACATAGCAATATGTTGCAATACCGTTGTTATTCGTGAATGCAAATCCTGCACCTGCATTGGCCCCTCTTCTTTCAAAGTCAACCCTGATGCCGGGCAGAGGATTATTATTCTGGTCCTTGACAAGTGCATCAACACAATGCTGTGTATTTATCGGATTTATGTCGGTCCTTGGTGTAAGGAACAGACTTGAGACTATTGCAACCTGTGACAGCGCCTGACCGCCGGGATATCCGTATGAATCAAAGCTGTCAAATCCGTAAACGAAGCATCCGAACGGAAGCGTAGCCGCAAGATTGTGCGTACCGCCGGTAATGGGCAACTGTGCTCCGGAATATCCGCTTGCTCCGATCGGTGAAAAGTTCGCTACCGGGACCGGTACTCCGTCAAGAGTCAGTGTTCCCACTACTGTGTTTGGCGCTACAACATTTATGTAGTTTATAGCAAACCCGGATGCCGGTGTTGTGACTGTGTATGAAGCAAGGAACTGCTCAAACGGCGGGATCAGCATCATGAAAGGATCCGATGTTACGCCGTCAAATGATGAACTGGGAGAATACTGAGATACAAGTACCGGCTTATCGGATGTTATTATGGAGCTTGTGGTAAGCACCGTCTCGATATACTGTCCGGCATTGATTGGCGCCTGGGGAATTCCGTTTATGGTAACGGTAGTGGTGTTTGTTGACGCCAGTATTCTCCAGACATCTCCGTTGAGCCTTGTGGCAAGCGGAACCGTAAGGAAATTCTTTCCGAGTGTCGTGTTGGGCGGGATCATCTCAACAACGTGGTCGCATGCAACATATCCTGCCGGAATATTTGCACATTGATGCCCGCCGAAAACTCCGACCGGCTGATCTGAAACGATCTTCGTGCCG
Source organism: Ignavibacteria bacterium (assembly GCA_019694675.1). Taxonomy (GTDB): domain Bacteria; phylum Bacteroidota; class Ignavibacteria; order Tepidaquicellales; family Tepidaquicellaceae; genus JADJAH01. The sequence goes on along the minus strand of JAIBBK010000066.1, from coordinate 33,764 downwards.
CTGAGATCTGAAGGCATTGAATTGGGGTCTCTCAGCAGATACGTTTCTCCCTGATTGAGAACAATGTTGTACGGGACGCCTGCAATCCTGCCTCCGACTGTGGCAGTAGTTGTTATCGTCACAGTCGTATTGTTGACCGTTCCCAGTACAAGAAACTGATTGGCATTTACTATATTGACATTCATATATCCAAGCACATAGTAATCAGTGCCCAGAATGTCAACCGGCAGTGACAAATACGCATCAGTTGTAGCCTGTCTTCGGTTGAGGCCGTAAACGGTTACCTCCTGGTCTGATGTAACATGAATTCCCAGATTAGTTATTGCATCGTTTGTCTGAACATCAACCAGTTGCGGAAATGTCACTGTCGTAACTGTATTGGCCACAACCGAAAAAGGCTGGCTGAAGCCGAGTCCCGGAATGCTGACATTGCCGTTTGTGTTTACGTCGCTTGTTATGAACAGCGCCTGATAATAATCTGCGCCGGAGAGGTTTCCGGGGAATGCGATCCAGAAATCAGTTCCTTTCGTGTCCAATGCAGCGCTTGATATCCCTGCAGACGCAAACATCAGCATCAGAGCAAAGAGAACTCTAAAGATCCTACTGTCTTTTCTCATAATCTCCTTCCTGATTTAAAGGGTTGTAAAAATTACTTCACCAAATTATTCAGCACAAAATTACACGCGATCCCTGCAACGGAACATTCAAAAATTTTTGTATGATAAAATCTATCACTTAGGCACATCAATTGAATAAAAAAAAAAGCGGGACACTTCTTCAGTGTCCCGCCTGAAAATACAGCGGAGAAATTCTGCTGTCTTACTTCAATACTGTCATCTTCATTGTCTTGCTGAAGTTCTGACCTGAACCCGTGAACTCAAGCTTGTAGAAATAGACACCGCTTGAAAGGTTCGCAGCGTTGAAGTCAACAGAGTAGTAACCTGCTGACTTGAAGCCGCTTGCAATGTTGCTTACAAGACGTCCGCTGTTATCATAGACAGTGAGCGAAGCATTACCGTCAACCGGAAGCGAGAAGTTTATCTTCGTGCTCGGGTTGAACGGATTCGGATAGTTCTGTGCAAGATCGAATCTCGCCGGCACTCCGATCTCAACTTCATTGCTGAGGTTGAAGTATTCGAAGTTTCCGTTGTAATCGATCTGCTTCAGTCTGTATTGATACTTTCCGCTTGCGAGATTTCTGTCTGTGAATTCGTAGTTCCTGATCTCGGAAGTTGTTCCGCTTCCTGCTACAAATCCAACCTTTGCCCATGTGCCGGAAACTGCACTTCTTTCTATGTCAAATCCGGAATTGTTGATCTCTTCGGAAGTTGACCAGCTTAATCTCACGTCCCTGTTTGTGACCGTAGAAGTGAACGACGACAGTTCAACAGGAAGGGCACCGTCCCATCTCTTGTAAACAGTGTCGGAGAAGATACCGGTTGATACAATGATCGTGTCAAGTCCTGCATTTGTTCCTGTGTAGCAATATTGCGCAACGCCGTTTCCACCAGTGAAGGCAAAGCCCGCTCCCGGGTTGGCACCTCTTTGTTCAAAGTCAACCCTGATTCCTGTGACCGGCTGGTTGTTCTGGTCATATACAAAACCGTCAACACAGTGCTGGGTGTTTATTGGATTGATCGAAAACTCCGGTGTTGCGTCAATTCCTGAAACTACTGCGACAGGCGAGAGTGACAATCCGCCGGGATACCCGTAAGAGTCGTCATTGTTGAATCCGTACTGGAATACGCCGAACGGCAGAGTGGCCGCAAGTGTATGCGATCCCGGAGTTACTGCAAGCTGTGCTCCTGAAAAACCGCTTGCTCCGATTGGAGTGAATTCAACAACAGGAACCGGGACTGCGTCAAGAGTAAGACTGCCCACTACCGCATTGGGCGCCACAACATTGATATAGTGTGCAACATATCCCGAAACAGTTGTAAGGGTATAACCCGACAAATACTGCTCGTACGGGGGACAGATCATCATGAAGGGATCGCCGGGATTGCCGGAGAAGGATGATCCGTTTGAATACTGCGCAACAAGAACAGGATTATTCGCAGTGATTATGGACTGACCGGTGAGTATTGTCTCGATCCTGTCGCCTGCATTTATCGGCGCCTGAGGAACTCCGTTGATCGTGACCACTGTAGCATTTTGAGAAGCCATTATTATCCATGTATCCCCGTTGACTCTGGATCTTAAGGGCACAGTCACAAAATTTCTTCCCCATGTAGTGGTGGGTGGAAGCATTTCGCAAATGTGATCGCAGAAAACAAAACCGGCCGGAATGTTAACGCATTGATGCGAACCCATCACGCCGATCGGCTTGTCGGAAGTGATCGTTGTACCTGAGAGATCGTTGGGAGCAGCACCTGTGTTCCTAAGTTCGTATGTCTCACCCTGATTCATCACAATGTTGTACGGTACTCCTGCAGTTCTGCCGCCTGTTGTAACCGAAGGAGTGATTGTGATTGTGGTATTATCTTGTGTAGCAACTACGCCAAATTGCACCGCGTTTACCACGTTTGAATTTCTGTAGGTAAGTACTACATAACTTGTTCCCAGTATGTCGGTTGGAAGTCCAAGATATGCATCCGTTGTAAATGCGATGTAGTTGAGTCCGTAAACTGTAACTTCATCATTGGAGACTACGTGCACTCCTTTATTGTCAATCACATCACTCGTGTGATTTGCATACGAACCTGGTATGCTGACAGGAGTTACAGTGTTTGCTACAACGTTGAATGGAATCGGGGCGCCGCCCTGAGGTGTTACTGTCCCGGATGTGTTTACATCCGAAGTGATGAACATGGTAAGTGTCGGCGTACCGAGATTACCGTTGAACATCAGCCAGAAATCTGTTCCTTTGCTGTCGGGAGCCGAATAGGACAGGCCCGAAGACATCAGAAGAACTACTGTTGCGGCAAATGCCGCAAACAACCTGTTTGTCTTTTTCATTTGAGTTCCTTTTAATTTTAGCCGCAAAACGCGGCATTCAGTTAGTTAGGTGCGATGCGTAGTACAAAACTAATCTAATTATTCAGCAATTCAAATGGTATTTACGCATAATAACATTAAGTAAACACACTCATAACAAAAAGGCCCCGGACAGTATCATTGATCTGCACGGGGCCGGAATCGAAATCTAACGCTGCTTACTTCAACAATGCCATTTTCATAGTCTTCGTAAAACTCATGCCAGAGCCGCTGAAGTCAAGCCTGTAATAGTAAACGCCGCTTGGCAATCCCGAAGCATCGAAGTCGGTTGAGTAGTATCCTGACTTCATGCTGCCACTCAGAATCGTGGCCGCAAGCCTTCCGCTGTTATCATAAACTCTCAGAGAAGCATCTCCGTCAACCGGTAACGAGAAGTTGATTTTTGTACTTGGGTTGAACGGATTCGGATAGTTCTGCTCAAGCTCAAACTTCACCGGAACTCCGATCACTGCATCATTGCTGAGGTTGAAGTATTCGAAGTTTCCGTTGTAATCAATCTGCTTAAGCCTGTACTTGTACATACCCGTAGCAAGGTTCTTGTCTGTGTACTCGTAATTTTTTGCCTCGGTTGTAGTTCCGTTTCCGGCCACAAAACCGACTTTGGTCCATTCTCCTTCAACTGAGCTTCTTTCAATGTCAAATCCTGAATTATTCAGCTCTCCGGAAGTTGACCAGTTAAGTTCTACGTCTCTGCCGGTAACGGTGGATGTGAACGAAACCAGTTCAACAGGAAGCGGCACGTCCCAGATCTTGTAAAGCGTGTCAACAAATTCGTAATACCTGCAGAGTATGGTGTCTGCACCGGGATTGTTGCCTATATAGCAGTGCGTTGCATAGCCGCTGTCGTTTGTGTAGGAGAATCCTCCGCCGGGATTTGAACCTCTCTGCTCAAAGTCAACCCTGATGCCGGCCAGCGGGTTGCCGTTGCCGTCAACTGCCCTTGTCTGCACACAGTGCTCTGTCCCCACTTCACCAGTGGAGCGCTCCGGACCGCTGATGATCTCAACTATCTCTGCAATTTCCCAGGCCGATGTTCCGGCCGGATAACCGTATCCTTCAAAGAGGTTGAATCCGTAAACGTGACAACCGAATCTGTAGTCCGAATTCAATGAATATGTTCCGGGACTGACAGGCACACGGACATAAGAAAATCCGCTTGAACCTATCGGTGTGAAGTCAATTGCCGGAATCACATTGCCGTCGAGAGTTATGTTGCCAACCGCATCATTTGGCGCTGTTATATTCAGGTAGTTCACAGAAAAACCGGTTAGAGGAGTGGCAGTCACATAAGTTGAACAGTATTGTTCGTACGGAGGAACGATCATCATCAAAGGGTCTCCCAGAGCGCCGTCATAACTCGAACTTGCGGCATACTGCATCACCATTACAGGCCTGTTGGAAGTGATCTGCGATGCATTCAAAAGATTAACCTCCAAGAATTGATTCGCGCTCAGAGGTGATTGAGCAACTCCGTCAATCAAAACCTCGGTGGAATCTTCGGAAGCAATAACCCTGAAGAAATCTCCCGCTGTCCTTGTTGCAAGCGGCACTGTGAGGAAACTTCTGCCGTAAGCGCTCTCAGGAAGAAGCATTTCAACAATGTGATCCTCTTCGGAAGCGCCTCTTGGAATGTTTGCGGCTTTATGCGCCCCAAATACACTTATTGGTTCTGTTGATGAGATGGTTGTGCCTGTAAGATCTGACGGAACGCCGTTTGGATCAATGAGCAGGTAAGTCTGACCTTCATTGATTGTAATGTTGTAAGGGACTCCTGCTATCCTTGGACCGACGGTTGCAGTGGGAGTGATTGTAACCACAGTACCGTCAACTGTTCCGACTATAAGGAATTCATTTCCTACGATCGCCCCGTTGTTTCTGTAAGAGATCACCTGGTACTCCTTACCGAGAATGTCGGTGGGCAATGCAAGAAATCCTCCGCTGGTCTTCACAGATTTGTTCAGTCCGTAAACTGTAATGTCGTGAAGTGAAGTCACATGAATTCCTTTTTCAGTGATCACATCACTGTCATATTCTTCTACAAGCAAAGGAAACTGAACTATGGTGCTTGAATTTGCATTCACGCTGAAGCCGACTGAGAATCCGATCCCAGGAATTTCAACCTGTCCTGAAGTATTGTAACTGCTCGTGATAAGAAGTTGCTGATAATTATTGGATTGTGTTGTTATTCCCGGCCGCGGGTAATTGGCGGGAAATCCTATCCAGAATTCCGTGCCTTTCGAATCTCTCGGATCGGCGGAAGCTATGGTTGCCAGGTGGGAGAATCCGAAAGCAATAAGCAGTAAAAGTAAGAATGTAAATTTTTTCAACTTAAGTTCCTTTCAATAGATTGATTTGAATTAGCCGGTCAGGTAACAGTGTCATATTTGACTCCGGATATACCGGCTAGAATTTACGAAAGCTAATCTGTTTCATTAATAAATGATACCGACAAATCAATTTTACAATAATTTTACGACCAAAAAACAAAGGGCAGGTTCTGCACCTGCCCTTTGAAAAAATGATGACTCCTGAAAGAAGTCCCTGTACCGGGATTACTTCAGCACGGTCATCTTCATTGTCTTCGTGAATTCTGAACCTGAACCGTTGAACTCAAGCTTGTAGAAGTAAACGCCGCTTGAGAGATTCGAGGCGTTGAAATCCATTGTATAGTATCCTGCAGTTCTGAAGCCTTCGGAAATCTTGCTTACAAGCCTTCCGCTGTTATCAAATACGCTGAGTACTACGTTACCGTCGAGCGGAAGTGCAAATCCGATCTTTGTGCTCGGGTTGAACGGGTTCGGATAGTTCTGTGCAAGGTCAAACTTCTCCGGAAGACCGATCACAACTTCACTGCTGAGGTTGTAATATGTATAGTTTCCGTTGAAGTCGATCTGCTTCAGCCTGTAGCTGTAACTGCCTGAAGCAAGGCCTCTGTCTGTGAATGAATAGTTCTTTGCTTCGTTTGTTGTACCGTTACCGGCAACAAATCCGACCTTTGCCCATTCGCCTGCCACTGAGCTTCTCTCAATGTCGAATCCGCTGTTGTTTATCTCTTCTGATGTTGACCAGTTAAGGATAGCATCTCTTCCTGATACTACTGAAGTGAATGATGACAACTCAACAGGAAGTGCGCTTTCCCATTGCTTCACAGCCCTTGCAGAAGCTCCGGTTGACCTGATAGTTGCTGTTATTGTATCAAGGCCTGCGTTTGCACCAACATAGCAGAACTGTGTTTCACCGTTCGCACCTGTTTGTGTTGTTGTGCTGTTCGGTCCGTTTACACCGCTGAGGACCCAGTCAATTGTAATGTTGTTTTGCGGTACATTGTTCTGGTCAACAACCGTTGCTGTTACGCAGTGCTGTGTATTGATCGGGTTGATCGCGAACAATGGTGATACAGAGATGAAAAGCTGTGTAGCTACCGTGATTTCACCTGCGACTGCCAAACCAAATACCGTGCCGCTGGACGTTCCGGTATTAAATGTTGAGATCACATTACCTGAGGCTATGTCAATTCTGTAAACGTTTGAAGTCCCAAAATCGGCGCTCCAGAAAGATGTGCCGTCCGGATCAAGGTTCAATGCGAACCAGCTGTTCTCACCGCTTACGTCATATGTCTGAACAATTGCACCTGCGGAATTGAGCCTCAGAATATTGCCACCGTTGGCGAGAAGTACATCGCCGTTGGTTCTGATCCTCAAAGCGTAAGCTTGTCCGCCAAGGCCGGTTGCAAAGTCGGTCAAAGCAACGTTGTTCACAACGTCCCATCTTCCGATCCTGGTTCCTTCCTGAGTGTAAAGCATTGTTGATTGATCTGCCTGAAGATCCGCAAAGTCGATCCTCGTTCCACCTCCAACAGCGGCGAGGAAAGTTCCCGTTGCGTCATACTTGCGGAAGCCACCGCCGAGATTTCCTACGTAGCTGTTCCAGTCACCGTCAAATACGATGCACTCCGGGGTTGAGTAACCTGATCCCCAGTTCGAGATCTGCACACCGTTCCTGTCGAATCTGTGTACTACGCTGTTTGAGAAATTTGTAACATAAAGATTTTGGGCTGAATCAAAGGCCATACCTGTTGTGTATCCGCCAAGTCCGCCGTTGAGTGTTGAAACGAGAGTTCCGTTAGGCCTTCTCCACTGCACGCTTCCGCTGGCAACTGCAACAAATACGTCGCCGGTCTGGAATTGAGCATAGATCTGGCTAACAGGTAGTGATGTGATTGCCATCACAAGTAGAACAAACCACTTTGTAAGGTGTTTCATTTTGCTTCCTTTCGGTTGATTTTTGAGCAAATGTGGTGCTCGGTTGATTAAAAGTTAACTTCTATCTCAAAGAACTCTTAAGATTCGGATAGTGAAAATCATAATCATATTTGTTGCTTCCGCGATTAATTCAGACGCCTTGTCAGAACTTGTTACAACTTGTCACAAACAGGACGAACAAGATGATCTGAATCAAAATGTGCACAAAATTAGCTCAAATAGTCGTATAGGTCAAGCAATTATTTTGCCTTTACAGAATATTGATGCTCGCCGGTATTAAAACCGAATTGCCGATCAAAACCTGATCTTCACTTCATCACCGTTCTTGACATGAAGTATCAGATAGCTCTTGCCGCCGTATTCTTTAAGCTCATATTCCTGTACTGAGTCAACTTCCGCAGGCTTCTTCTGCATCTCGATTGTCAGTCCGCTTATTCCTTCTCCGTCCCGGCACGTGAACTTCAGCTCCACTGTGCCAGATCCCTGTGCGGAATGTATGAACAGATCCTTCAGTTTATTCCTGTACTCCACAACCTGTGAGGCAGTTGTGATCCATACATTGCTTCCTTTCATTTCATCAAGCAGTCCTTTGAGTGCGAGCATTGTGAGTTCGCTGTAGGCAATGAAATCCGGATTTCCGCTGTAAACCATAAGGCCGTTATTTCTTCTTGAAACAAACTGGAAGAAGTCCTTCAGGTACTTGGAATACAGTGCGGCGTTTTCCCTCTGCATTTCCTGAGAATAATCTGATGAACTGTCGGGAATCTGAAAGTAGTCGAAATCATCTCCCATGGCCTGGCAAAGCTCGAGCATATCTGTTGACTTGTAAAAGGAATCCTTTGCGAGCGGAATGTTGTAAGGGAAAACGCATCCGGCATAACCTGCCAGATGGTCAATGCCAACGCTTGCATCATACTGGTAGCCGTTCTGAGATGCGTAAGTCAGCCCTGCAAAATTCGCGCTTCTGAAAGGAAACCTGACGCCTCTGAACTTCAGCCCTGTCTGCTGTTCGATGTCAATGAACGCCCTCGTATTCTCAGCCAGTGATGAGACTGTGAAGTCTTTCCTGCTTCCGAGCCCTGAAATCAGTTCACTCCCCTGAATGTCCGTTAACAGGCTGACTATATCTTCAGTTACGGAGGAATCAATAACAAATGTTGCAGGTATGTTCTCCTGTTTCAAGAATGCGGAAATCAGTTCATACTTCTGTTTGTCATCTGAACTGTTGAAACTTATTACACCGGCGCTGGTGTATCCGTCAGGCCAGGGACTCAACGAATACTGCGGCTCTGTTTGCCCCGGCAGACTGCTTATCACCCTGTCATAGAGTTTTTCGATCTGCTCTACGCCTGACACTCCTCCGTCATTTGATGGATGAAGCATGTAGGTTGATGTGAGCAGGAACGCCTTGCCGCTGCCGTATTGATTTTCAATCACCGCCGGAAAAACCTCTTCTCCCCTCTTCCACTCTGCAAGCACTTTTAGATTCTGGGATGTTGTTTCTGTTGGGATCAATGCCCATTCGCTGTCTTTTATCGTGTCCTTTATTGTTCCGCTCCATATTCCAGACGATCTGTCAGCCATAGTGAATCCGCTTAAATCAACTTCTTTCATTTTTACCCCGAACATCTCTGCCAAAGGCCAGTTCTTCTCGTTAAGCTCACCTCCCATGCTCAATCGGTCAACTTCAATTTCTTCCTATATTCTCTTCAGTGAGAAGTATTCCCCCCTGCTTCACCCACTCCTTCATATTTCTCATCTCAGTATCATTAAGGAATGTCAGGGAGTATTTCCTGTCACCATCGTGGTAGTTGAAAGATGTTGGAGCAACAAGGACATTGTAGAATCCGAGCCTTTCCGGCTGAAGCAAGTAATCCCTGGAACCGAGCCAGACAAACGCACCCTTCTTGGTGAGCTCCTGAATTGCAACAGACACTCCTTCGGCAATCTCTCCGTTTCCTTCGGTAGTGCCGGTTGTAAGAAACAACACCCTCGGAAGCATGTTGCTCTTTTCAATCAACGGCATTTCAACCTTTGCAACGTTCTTCTTCTTGAGCAATGCCATTGCCGCAAATCCGATGCCTATAACTGCGGCGCTGATAATTAATATTAAAAGTAATCTCTTCACTGTGCATTCTCCATATTTTCCACAGAAAATTCCCTGTTTGGAACAACATTCAGTACGATCTTTCCGTTAACAGGATTATATACTCCGTCGTGAAGCGTGCCTTCGGCCAACACATATTTCCATGGCGTTTGCATCACAACTGTCATCGGTACAAGGTAATCGAGATCGCTTAGCTCACATACCAACCTAATGATGAACTTGTTCTGATGGTCAGAAACTTCAAGCCTGGCCGCATCATACTGCATTATGTATCTGCCGACCGTCTGTATCGGCGCTTTCCACCTCTCCATGTTTCTTACAAGCCTCATCTGCCTGTCGAACATGTCCGGGGTTACGGAGTATGTGCTGTAAACATTGTGGCTCTTCAGGATATTCATCTCTTTTGAATCTTCGGGAAAGATGTTGTGGTAATTCAGTATCACCCATTTACCCTGTGACGACATCAGTGATGAGTAAAGCTCATAGACCGAAGGGGTGTACTGATTGTAGATCGCAATAGTTGAAAGCCTGTGAAGGTTCAATGAGCCCTTTTCGTTAACCGTTTCTTCACCTGTTCGTGCGAAGAGGTATCCGGAGTTCGATACGGCACTGAAGAGTTCATCCCGCGTGGCAGAATAAGGGAAGACAAATGTGCTCACTGTTGTATCAAGGTTCTCCTCGATCTCCCGCCTTGATTCTGTCACAAAATCCGTTGCCATTTCCACCGTCATAGTGTCCATTCTTACGTGCATCTTTCCGTGAGATGCGATCTCATGGCCGTCCTTCACTAACTGCTTTGCCTGTGCCCAGCCGATCTTCTCAACGGAAAAACTACCCTTCTCTGCAGAGAATGTCGGATTGTCCTTTGTCCAGTCCGAGATAAGCGCAAATGTAGCTTTGATGCCGTACTTGTCAAGCACCGGTACGCCCTGATTGTACTGAGTGATCGTTCCGTCGTCAAATGAGACAGTCACGGCTCCGTCAAGGTCATTGTACCAGTCTGCAATGCTGAATTTATTGGAAGCAGTAACAATGGGATCTTCGCCGGCCACTTTGAGATGGGTGAAGAGTTCTTTGAACATGCTGTATGACTCTTTCTCCCTGAACTTGTAATCCGGCTTCTCCCATGTTTTCATTTCATATGTCAGCTGACCTTCTTCGTTGTTCACAACAACGGACGAACCGTCTTTCGAAACAAAGTAAGCAAGGATCCCGAATTCATCCGACTCTGTGCTTTCGATATCCGGCGTTCCTTCAATGTCATTGAGCACCTGTGCTGAAGACGGATCGCTCACGTTAAGCAGGTGCCATGGAAGTCGTAATTCAAGCACACCTGATTGTTCATCGTAATACATGTTCGAATTTGAGTGCTCCGGGAGTGAACTGTTTCCGGGGATCAGTGAACTTCTGTCATAAACTCTTCTGTCTGTTTTTTCGCCCGTCAGAGATTCCCTCTCCCTGTTGGAAAGCATTATCTGCCTGACGAACTTCCCCTCATAATTTTCCTTTGATGCATAGACAGGAACATAACCGGCATATATGTCCGAATAAACCGAATACGGAGCATCAACAAGTATCTCACCGCTGTCCTTTCCGCTCACTCTGATCAGAAACTCATACCCGCGTTTAGTATTGTTGCCGATATGCGGAAGCTTGTGTGAACCCTTCTTCCGGTCATAAGTATCAATCGCTATGTATATGTCTTCCGTGGCCGGTAAGAATTTGTCTGCTTTCAGTTTCATGTAGAAATACTCGGCATCTCCTGAAGCATAAACTTCCGCTTTCTTCCCCTTTTCGCCGGCCCTTTCGCTTTCACTCCAGTCATCTGTTTTTCCGTCAATTATCTTTGACCTTTGCTCCACGGCAATGACGCCGAAGTTCTGCTCCGGATTTTCCATATTATGCCAGAACCTCCTCCTGTTCGCCGGCACTTCAAAATCCATTACGAGCCAGTTGAACTTGAACCATTCGTCAATCCATTCAAAGTAGATCGCTCCGCCGCAACCTGTTTCGAATATATCTTCTGTAAGCTGACGGTTCTTTTCCGCCTGATCTTTCTCGCTGTGGCCTCCCTGATCAAGTCCGAACGGAGAAGCATGGCTGTTTCCCCTGCTTGAAGGCAATCCGTATTCAGCAATTATAAGGGGCATTCCGGGACACTTGTCTTTAAGGTCTTCAAGATACGCGAAGTAGTTATCAGGCTCTCCCCTCTTATTCCTGCCTCCCCTGTACTTCTCATCCATGTAGATGAAATCCGGATAATACGGATATGCATGATAGGCCGCATAAATGCCGGGTTTGAACAAAGGAGTTGTGAAGAACCTTCTGTAGTCAATGCTTTCGATATCATTGTCATACTCACGCACCTTGCTGTTTTCGATGAACTCAGAATTGTGATACATCGGATCAAGCGGAAGCCAGTTGACAAACGAGACGGGCCTTTGATTCTTGTACAACTGCGTTTCAACTCTTATCGTAAAATCCATCATCTCTGCAAGCCATGCTTCCAAAGGAGATCCTGATGGCATTGAAATGAAATCACCTGTGAAGCTTTGCCTGTCTTTGTTCTTCTTGTTTGTTGAGACCACGGTTGACGGTTCCCATTCTCTTCCGAGAAGTATTGCGATCACATGATCCGATACATCCCGCGCATAAGTGCCGGATGCATGTCCCGGCCTCTCCTTTATTATCGCATTTCCGTGAATAAGGTCTATCACATCCTTGATCTCGCTCTTGAATCTTTCCGTATATCCTTTCTCAAAATAATCTCCGCTGTCGCAGTCATCAGCCCATACACCCTGCAGCAGATACAATGGTTTGCTGTGATTGTCAATGTTGTACTGTGCAAAGGCCTCATAGAACTCCGGCGGAAGTACTGTGTAAGTCCTTACTGTGTTTGAGTTCATTTCGGCGATCTGCCTGAACCATGTGTAATAAAGGTCATAGCCCGCACTGAACTCTGACGGATAATGAGCGGGCAATGCCACTCCGAGATTCACTCCCTTCAGAAAATGCTTGTGCCATTCAAGGACATTCTCCCCGTTCCTTATCTTTGTTTCCTGTATGTCGAAATAACTGCCGGAGCTTCTGAAATCAAACTCGGACACTGATGCCAGCCGGGCAAGCTCATCTTTTGAAATGTCCGGGAGGAGTTTCTTATCAACTATGCTTCCGACCTTTACAATCCTCGACTCCCGCACCGAATCCTCGAATTGCATCATCTTGTAAACCGTAAAGCCGAGAGCCGCGGCAAAGACCGCTATGACAATGTACTTCAGTTTTGAGGAGTGGCTTCCTCTGACACGTGCCGGGTTTACTCCTGCTGCAATATGTTCAGACGTATCGCTCAAGTGCTCAGAAAGATTTTGTAAGGTTAACCGAAAAATTTGTGTTCCTGTAAAAAGGATCGTAGTATCTTCCGAATATTCCTGAAACAGAGAAGCCGTTGTTTTCAAACCCGGCTTCCGCATCCACGCTCCATACAAACACCGCATTCTGATCCTGCTTTATCCCGCCGCCGAGATAAGCGTAGAACTTTCCAAATGTGTCGAAGGCGTATGCACCGAATCCGGTGATGTCCCTGTTCTGCGGTGAATAATACAACGGTGAATAATGCTCATAGTCCCTGAACTGATAGTACATTCCGATGTTCACTTTCGGGTCGGCAAGAAAATCATAGCTGATCCCGAGATTGAACATCCTGTTGGGATTCTTACCCTTGATTTCGTATCCTTCTATGTAGTTGTTTCTTACGTCCGCATACAGGTAAGAAAGTGAAAGGTCAAGCGATGCGTACTGAAACTCGATGCTTTCACTTAGGTAGTCCTGCCCGACCATGTTCCAGTAGTAAAAGTAACTGTAACCGCCTTCAATGATATTGGTCACTGAAAACTCGCCTGACTCGATGAGCGTCCTGTATCTGCCGCCGTAGGAAGTGAAGGTCTCATCGCTTATGCTTGCTGAACCGAAAGCTTCGAGTCTGTACATTCCGCCGAAATCGTACTTTGCAACAAGGCTTGTGTTGTCGTACCATCTCTCCCTGTCCGGCTGTCCCGTCTCTTCGCGCTTCGAGTATTCAACCTGATTGTAAAGGTCAAGTCTGAACTGTTCGGTAAAGTTCTTGCCTATTCTGAGATTTTCATAGACCGAACTGTTTCCGTAAAGCTCTTCGGTCTCATTCAGATATCCGGTCTTGAATGAAAGATCGGCATCGTCCCAGAAACTTCCTTCCGATTTCTTGCCTGAAATTCTCATACCTGAATTTGATAAGTATGACTGCGCTAGCGCTGATCCCGAAAACAGAATTGCCGCGAAAAATGAAGTGAACAATATTCGCTGACAGTTATTCAAACCGGGCTGTTTGACTTTGACAGTTCAGGCCCTATCGACCTTACTCCCTTTCTCTCAAACTTATTCCATTCGCTTTTCTTTCTCAGAAAATCAGTCAGCCCTTTGACCTGAGCCGCAATTCTGAAGAACGAATAACTGAAGTCGGAAATGATGCTGAAGAATATCAGAGTTGCCCAGTCCATGAATGACTTATACCTGAGAGCGTTCCTGCTGACGGCGCTTTGCTTCTCGCTCCAACTCTCAATATAAACGGTTACCACGCTTATGATCAGAGCTGATGTGACTGTGATAAACACTGCCATGTAAACCACCCATTGAATGTTTACCAATCCTGCAAATCCAACATATGCAATGAAAGCGAGTGCGGCAATTTTTATCAAAGGAGATGCAAGCTCATAAAAAAAATAATATGGCAACGCAACCAGTCCAGTTGTCTTGTAATTCGGATCAAACATCATCTTCTTATGCATTGAAATTGTCTCGGCGAGTCCGAGATGCCACCTTGTCCTTTGCTTGAACAGATTCGACAAATTGTCGGGCACTTCCGTCCAGCACAGCGGCTTCGCAAGATACACCGCCCTGCATTTTCTGCCTGTTTCCCTGTAATACCTCCACAATCTTACAACTATTTCCATATCTTCGCAAACAGTTGTCTTTACCGATTCAAATATACTCCTTATATACTCACCATCCGACCGGCCGGTCAGAAATCCGCCAATTGCGTACAGATCCTTCTTTCTGAACACCGAAAAAGCCCCTGACATTATAAGAATAGAGTTGATCTTGCTCAGCCCTATCCTTGAAACAAAGAAAGATTTGATGTACTCGGTGATCTGCCACAGGACAAGCGGGTTTGACGGCATCTTTGCATTCACAACCTTCCCGTTCCTGATAACCGTATCATTTGCAACTGCGATCTGTCCGCCGGATACAAATACACTTTCATCTCTAACCATCTCATTAACAACTCTCAAAAGAGAGGATCTGTCCAGGATCGAATCCGCATCTATAGTACAGACAATTTCACCTCCCGAGAGGTTTATTCCCGCGTTCAGCGAATCTGCCTTGCCGCCGTTTTTTTTGTTCACCAGAGAAAGCGATCCGTCCACCGATCTGTAAAAGGAAACAATCCCGGCAGTCTGCAGTCCGCCTGCAACGGGAACCTGAGTTTCAGCGAGGCCGAATTCTTTCACTACCGCTCCCTGAGTGTCATCCGCAGAACCGTCGTTCACGACAATTATCTCAAACTCCGGATAGTCAAGAGAACGAAGCATCTTCACGCAATTAGCAATAGAAACCTGTTCATTGAATGCGGGCACAATTATGCTGACCTTCGGAAACTTTTCCAGAGGTGCTATGCGCGACTCTCTTCTGAATGTGAAAAGGAATATCAGGAAAAGGGCGAGATCGAATATGAAATAACTGAGAAAGTAGATCACAAACAGTTTCTCAATTATTCTTACAACATAATTCTCCAATCCAATGGGGTTGTTTGCAAATGACAATCAGCCCGGGAACGGCTGCAGGCAGAACCGGGCGAATGAACAAATGAAGCCGGTAAAAAACAATTTTGTGTTTTTCATTTGACAACCCGAATCTATATATTGTATGTCAAATTTAATGAGTTTGCTTTTCAATTACAATTTTAAGTTTCCGCCTCGTCCGTGACGGAAGACAAAATCACTTTCCCCAAAATGTTCCGACTAATCACAGTTCTCGTATTCATCTGCCTGATCTCCGCCACAGGCCTGGTCAGCAAGGCACAGGTAACGGCTCAATGGACTTCGGTTTATAACGGTGTCTCAAGTGATACCGACGAAGTGGCTGACATAGCTGTTGACAATTCCGGGTTCGTATATGTGACAGGCTTCAGCAAGTCTTTCACAGGCGGCAAGGATATTGTCACTCTTAAGTATGATCCGCAGGGCAACCAGGTATGGCAGGCCGTTTACAACAATTCCTCTGCTAACGGTAACGACATTCCCACTTCTGTCTTTGTTGATAATTCGGGAAATGTTTATGTCACCGGAAAGAGCGAGGGAGCCGGTTCCTTTTACGATATAATAACGATCAAATACTCTTCTTCAGGGGGCGAGCTATGGAATGACCGTTACAACGGCGAGGGCAACGATGTGGATTGCGGTAATGCACTCGGCATTGACCTGCTCGGAAACATCATTGTTGCAGGATACAGCGTGGGTGCGGGAAGCAGTGAAGACTTCACTACCATCAAGTATTCGCCGTCCGGCTCGCGCCTGTGGATCGCAAAATACAATGAGCCCGTCGAATACGATATTGACATCGCCACATCCCTCGTGACCGATATTTACGGCAATGTTTATGTTGCGGGATACAGCAACGGATTCGGCACAATGGAGGACATAGCAGTAGTGAAGTATGACTTGTCGGGAAATGAGATCTGGGTCGAAAGGTACAACGGAGCGGGCAACAGTTACGATATCACCACCGGTATTGCCATTGATCAGAACTTCAATATTTTTGTCAGCGGATATACAAACAGCGCGTCTGGTTCCGAAGACTATCTACTGCTGAAGATCGGCGCTGACGGCAACATTATCTGGAACAGGACTTTTGACGGAACTTCAGCCGGGTATGATATCACATGCGGACTTGTAGTTGATGCCTCCGGAAACTGCACTGTTTCTGGCTACAGTTTCAATACAGATTCGGGCGAAGATTACGTGACAATAAAGTACGATGCGGGCGGTGCAGTTGTATGGAGAAGGGATTTCAACGGCGCAGGCAGTTCGTTCGATATTGCCGCCGGCATTGCACAGGACAATTCAGGCAGTGTTTACGTTACAGGATACAGTTACAGCGAGAACACTTTTGAGGATTATGCTACAGTCAAGTATGATGCTGACGGAAATCTTCAGTGGACTCAGCTGTTCAACGGAACAGCAGGTGATGCGGATATCGCTAACTCTATTGCTGTTGACGCGCAGAACAATGTCTATGTTTCCGGGTTCAGTTATGAAGGTGCAACAGGTGAAGATTACATAACGCTTAAGTATTCTCAGACCGTTGGGATCGGATCAAGCACTTCCGGACCGGCTTCAGGATTTTCGCTTGATCAGAATTACCCTAATCCGTTCAATCCGTCCACAATGATAACTTATGAACTGCCTGTTTCTGCAAAAATAGTGCTGGAGGTTTACAATTCAGCCGGCATAAGAGTTGGCCTGCTTCAGAATGCAAGGCAAATGCCGGGAACTCACAGTGTGAAATTCAACTCTGCAGGTTTACCGAGCGGAGTTTATTATTACAGACTGAGTGCGGCTGATGAACGCTCCGGCGTTTCGTTTTCAGAAACAAGGAAAATGGTATTAATCAAGTAACTCCGGACACGTCCTGAACATGCCCTTCAAAACAGTTTTGCTGTATTCGGCACTTCTCTTCTTACTGCCGGGTAAAATAATTTCACAACAGCTTGAATGGCAACTGCTTCCCAATTCCCCTTTCCCTGATTCCTCATCGCAGAGGTTTGAGGATGTTCACTTCCCGAACATCAATACCGGATACATTGCGCAATATTCAGGCAAGATATACAAGACAACCAACGGCGGAAACAACTGGACATTGAACAACACATCCGTTGATTTTCCTCACGCGAATTATCGTTGCCTCGGTTTCTTCGATGCATTCAACGGACTGCTTGGAACACTGAGATTCAATTCCCCCCTTTACCGGACTTCCAACGGCGGGGCAAACTGGATACAGGTGGGACTGCCCGAGCCAAGGCCTTACGGAATATGCGGAGTTTCTATCGTTGACGGAAGCACGGCTTACGCTGTAGGAAGATATTCAGCTCCCGCAAACGTGATCAAGACCACAAACCTTGGGCTTAACTGGACATCAATTCCAATGGATACATCTCTTGTCAGAACGCTTGTTGACTGTTATTTCTGGTCACCTGATTCGGGAATTGTTGTCGGCGGTTACAACATCAACTCATACCAGAACGGAAACGCCGTAATACTGATCACATCCGACGGAGGCGCCTCGTGGCAGAGAGTTTACAGATCGGGCAGATCCGGGGAATGGTGCTGGAAGATCAGTTTCATTTCAAAGGACACCGGCTTTGTAAGCATAGAAAGGCACAGCGGAATGTCTTACTATCTGAAGACAACCGACCGCGGATTCACCTGGCAGGAAAATCCTTTTCTTGTGTATGATCAGGAAGGGATCGGATTCATCAACAGCAGTACGGGCTGGATCGGCGGGTGGACGGGCCCGACATACAAGACCACAGACGGAGGTGCAAACTGGTCTCAGCTTCCATGGAGCTACTTCGTGAACAGATTCAGATTCATGAACAACTTCTCTTCGGGATATGCGGTCGGCGACAGAGTGTATAAGCTCCTTCCCTACAACTTTGCCCCTCTGCAGAAATTTGCAGTGATCGGTGATTACGGTTCGGCAGGCAACGGACTTTCAGCAGTGGCGTCTTATGTCCACAGCTGGCAACCGGATTTTGTCATCACCGCAGGCAACAACAATTACGAAACCGGAAGCTCGGCTACAATTGACAGCAACATCGGCAGATACTTCAGCAGATACATTCATCCTTATACCGGTAATTTCGGAAGCAGCGATACTGTGAACAGGTTCTTCCCCGCGCTCGGAAGCGTTGACTGGATGACATCCGGGGCTTCGCCGTACCTGAATTACTTCACACTGCCCGGTAATGAGAGATATTACGAATTCAAAAAGGGCAACATAAGATTCTTCTGCCTGGACAGCGATCCGAATGAACCTGACGGAACGGATTCAAACTCTGTGCAGGCATTGTGGCTCAAAGACAGGCTTGCACAATCTGACGGCGAATGGAACATCGTTTACTTCAATCACCCTCCCTACACGTCCGGAGTTACATCAGGTCCCGCTGAGTACATGCGGTGGCCTTTTAAGAAATGGGGCGCCAGCGCCGTGATCTCCGGGAGCGAACACAACTATGAACGGCTCAGCATTGACGGGCTTCCCTATTTTGTTAACGGACTTGGAGGAAAGAGCATTCATCCTTTCGGCGCGGCAGTTCCCGGCAGTGTAATAAGGTACAATTCCAAATTCGGATATATGGCAGGATTCGAATTTCCTGAAAAGCTGGAGCTGAGATTCTACACTATGACGGGCCAGTTGATTGATACATACAGCATTTACAGAGGTTTCAAGACGCTTGAACTGACTGCCGCAATCGAAGGCTACGTTGATATGCCGCCTAATCCCACTTCGGGAGAAATAGTAAGTGTAACCTTACGGAAGACAACTGCGCCATTTGAAATTGTAGATTCTGTCAAGACGTTTCTGAGGAACAGCGGACCGAGTCTGATGACATTCTTTAACGCCGCAAATGCAACTGATTACTACATTGTGATCAATCACAAGAACTCCATAGAAACGTGGAGTTCAACCGGCAGGAGATTCAGCGGGGGTTTTGCGGCATATAGCTTCACCGACTCATCTTCGAAAGCATATGGAAACAACCTCCTGCTGAAAAGCGGAAAGTACTGCATCTATTCGGGTGATGTGAATCAGGATGACATTGTAGATGCCGCAGACTTCGGCCTTGTTGACAACAGCGCATTTCTGTTCGCATCCGGAAATGTACTTGAAGACCTGAACGGCGACTCTTTCGTGGATGCATTTGATCTCTCAATCGTTGACAATAACTCATTCAACTTTGTTTCTGCCGTCACACCGTAGTTCTCTGTAATTTCAGAATTCAGAGACTCTGCCTCCATTCATCTGCTTCAGAATGTGGACTATTTCCACATCAGCTCTGTAGAAAAATTCTACACTGAATAACTCATGTTTCAATTATGTCCTGCATTTGAATTAATTTTTCATGGCTTGCAGATTGCGGCAAATAAGAGGAACGAGTGATGAGTTCTTTAACTTAGTTTATTTAATCCCCAAAAATATTTGTGAAGGAGGAAACCAATATGGAGCCATGCTATTCATAGTTTCACCTCAGTAATTATTTTCCCCAAAGAAGATCTTATCCGTTTGAAAATCTTTGCATACGGATATGTGCTTCATTTATTCCGCATAAACAGCGGACAACTTTAAGAAAAGGAGATCAGCCATGAAAAAGCTCTTTGGCTTTATGGTGAACTTGCTTATAGCCTTGGCATTGATAGGCTTCGCTCCTCAGCCCGGCATTTCTCAATGGTGTGATGACGATGTTCCGAACGGAGGCATTCTTCCGCATCCCGATAATACAAACTACACAGCCAAACTCGTATATGCAAACGGAAGCATTGTATATCAGAATCTGAAATGCGGAACCAACGACATTATTCACGTTGATCCGTGCAATCCTTGGGTCTTGACGTTTTACGTCGGATTCTGGGAACACCATTTTGCCAGCGACAGCGATCAGGTCAAACTAAGGGCTCCTTATTGGAATTGGGATGATGCTATCTGCCAGAAGGTCACATTCGAATATATTTATCCAGCCCTCTATGACACCAGCATGTATGTTGACTCGGCTGTCATTAAGGTAACAATGTGGCCGCATGAAGCAGATAACTGCACACATGACCCGAATTTCAAGTATGTGTGTCTTGATGCAAGGCATGACACGATCTACAAGAATTGCTGGGATACATGCTTGAACGAAAGAATCACTTTCGAAGCGATTGACTCGTGCGAAGTACCAAATTCGGCTATCTGCAGGATCGAATTCGACAAACCGTTGCCTGTTGAGCTAAGCACATTCGGCGTAAATGTTACAGGCAATGATGCTTATCTTTTCTGGACGACTTCAAGCGAAAGGAACAACTCCGGATTCCGCGTTGAAAGATACAGCGACGGCATTTGGAAAGAACTTGGGTTTGTTGTAGGAAAGGGCAACTCCACCACGCCGACAGAGTACGTTTACACAGACAGGGACCTGAAGACCGGACTATATGACTACAGATTGCGTCAGGTAGATTTCAACGGAAACTATGAATACTTTGAACTGAACGGCGTAGCCGCAGTGGGAGTACCTGCCGAATTCATGCTTGCACAGAACTATCCTAATCCGTTCAATCCCACCACCACGATTGTTTACGGACTTCCGGTCAGCGGCAATGCTTCGCTAAAGATCTATGACAATACCGGAAAGGAAGTTGCAGTGCTTGTCAATGAACCGAAGGAAGCGGGATTCTATACCGTCACTTTCAGGTCGAATCTGCCGAGCGGTATCTATTTCTACAAGCTCGAATCGGGCAGTTTCGTAACTGCAAAGAAGATGGTAATTGTAAAGTGATCTGAAATCATCTGACTGTGTTTCTTAAACGAAAATGAGCAGGCAAGGGAGAGAGAAACTCCCTTGCCTTATTTATTGTGCTGTGTGATATTTGCGAGGCTCATCTCACAAATCCTACTTT
Source organism: Ignavibacteria bacterium (assembly GCA_019694675.1). GTDB lineage: Bacteria > Bacteroidota > Ignavibacteria > Tepidaquicellales > Tepidaquicellaceae > JADJAH01. Next base: position 12,651 of record JAIBBK010000066.1, on the reverse strand, counting down.
AGTAAAAGGAGAAAATTATGAAGTCCTCGGTCATTCCAGATAGAAGTATTCTGGCCCTCAAAGTCAAATGCCCCTTATGCAATCTGCTTCTTCTGTTGATTTTTGTTGTTACTGCACCATCGGTCTCCCTGTCCCAGAATTTCAACTGGATCACTCCCAACAAGACCTATCTTAAGCTCTCTGTTGTGGATGACGGTATGTACAGGATCAGCAGAACCGACTTTACCAATGCCGGGATAAATACAACCTCAATAGATCCGAGGACGGTCAAGCTCTATAACAAGGGCATTCAGATCCCCATTTATTTTGAGGGCGAAAGCGACGGGACCTTCGACTCGCCGGATTTCTTTGATTTCTACGGCCAGCGCAATTACGGGGGCATGACTAAAACATACACTGTTGACAATGTCCCTTATTACCAGAAAGATGAGTATTACAGTTTCTATTCAGACACGAATGCCTACTGGGTTGACTGGGGCGGGGATAACGGATTAAGGTATTCCGATTATGCCGACACAACATCTGTTCCGTACTCATCATCGGTATTTACGGAGAGATTCCACTTTGAAAAAGACAAAGTCTATTCGCAGGGTGAAAGAGCCAATGCCAACGATTACAGGTACTTTAATAATGAACTGTTTCAGGGCGAAGGCTGGTACTGGGTAAACATGTATAACGGATATTACTTAACAGAGAACTTCTCAACGCCGAACCTTCCGGATACTGCAACGAACTGCTCGCTTAATTTCTTTGCTTATCCGACTGACATCAATACAGGAGTCTTCAATGAGCACAGAATAAGAGTTCTGGTAAACAACAATGTTGTAGCGGACGTTTACAAGAATGACTTCACAAGATTTAATACAACTGTTGTCTTCTCCTCTTCCATACTAAGGACTGACACGGTCAACGTAGTGTCTGTACTCTACACGGTTGCCGGGTATGACGGCCACACGAATCTGGATTATGTTGATATACAGGTGCCGTCAAAATTCAGATTCAGGTCTTCAAAGGTCTCAGCAAACCTCAGCGGCACCGATACTTCTGCACGGTTGTTCAGACTCAGCGGCTTTCAGGATGCGCCGCTTTTTCTCTATGATGTGAAGAACTACAACAGACTCACGAATTACTCAACTTCATTTGACACGCTGACATTTACCGCAAGAAGCAATGCGAAGCTGGAGATCTTGAACAGCAGTGTTCTCAAGAAACCGTTCAGGATCATTCAAAGGCAGGTTCCCGACCTTGTCACTTCGGCCACCGGCGCGGACTATGTGATCGTTTACCATTCAGTATTTGAGTCTCAGGCATCTCAGCTCGCTTCGTACAGAAGTTCTCACGACGGCTTCAGAGTGTTCAAAGCAAAGGTGAGTGACATTTACGACGTATTCAATTACGGGATCGAAAATCCGTCCGCCGTCCGCCTCTTCTGCAAGAACATATACGACACATGGCCCGGCGACAGGTTCTCTTATCTCTGCCTTTTCGGCAGAGGGACTTTTGATCCGAAGAAGAATTCACTTTCAACTGTTTATGACAAGAACTATGTGCCCGTTTACGGATACCCGAATTCCGACAGCTACTTTGCCAATTACAGCATAGGCGCCTTTGCATACCTCGACAAAGTTGCTGTGGGAAGGCTTCCGGTTTACACCACCGCTGAGGCACAGGCCATGGTTGATAATATCATAGCATACGAAAGCAGGCCTCCCGAAGCATGGATGAAGAATGACCTGTTTGTTGTGGGCGGAGGGACATCCGAAGAACAGCAGTTCAATCAGTCTCTCGTAACTCCGATAATAAACAATTACGTTTTACAGCCGCCGTTCTCAGGCAATGTGCATAAGGCCTTCAGGATTGACACCACAACAACTGTAACTTACAATTACAAAGATTCTGTGAGGAGAGACATCAACAACGGCGTTCTCATCACAAACTTTCAGGGGCATGCAGGTTATCAGAACTGGGAGGATGCAATGCAGGAACCTTCAACGCTTGACAACAACGGCAAATTTCCTTTCGTGCTGAGCATGACATGCTATACCGGCAAGACCGCGGACAATACAGCTCGCATTTTCGGTGAGAAGTTTGTGACCATGAGCAATAAAGGTTCAGTTGGATTCCTCGGCACTACCGGCTGGGGCTTCGTGTATTCGGGCAATGAATTCCATGACAAATTGTACTACGGTATGTTTCATGACACACTCAGGCGGCTCGGCGACATTATCAAGTACGGCAAAGAGAGGATCTCTTACGACACGGTGGGTTCTGTTACAAGGCACACTCTCAATTGCTACGGACTACTCGGTGATCCCGCGCTCAAGCTCTCCCTCCCCGAATGGCCGGAGTTTCACATAAGCTCTGACGGCTACAGGCTTTCCGATAATTCTCCGTCAGTAAGCCAGACTGTAACGCTTACAGTTTTTCCGTTCAACTACGGACTGCATTCGGATTCCTGCAAGATCGGATTCACACTCTATTCCGACAATGCCGCGATTCAGGGCTACGACACAGTTCTGAGGGCATTCAAATTCTCCGATTCGGTTCGATACAGCTTCAGGCTTGATTCAGTCAGAAACTACTCCGTGCGCGTTGAGATAGATAAGGACAACTGGGCTGATGATGAAAACGAGGACAATAATGTCTTGAATGTTGACATCCCTCTGAGGAACAATTCCTTTGTCCAGTTCAGGCCTGTGGACATGGAAGCGGTTTCGGGTAATACTGTTGAGCTGACGGGACTTAATCCTCTCAACAGAGAAACATCGGTCAAAGTACTTTTACAGCTTGATACATCGCAGTCATTCAGTTCACCCCTGCTCATGACATTTGCCGTTGACAGCGCGGCAAGCCCGGTTACGAAGTTCAATGCCGTGCTTCCTCTGCCTGATACGAACGTCGTTTACTTCTGGAGAACGAATTCTGTCAGATCCGGAGACAGCACCGGTTGGACCGGCGGATGGAGCTTCTCCTATAAACCGCAAACTATGGCAGATCATTCAGGAAGCCGTGACCTGAGACAAACTGCAGATTCTTATACGCCTGAAGTGATCATCAGAAAGTTCAGCAGGAAGCAGTTTGCGGCGGAAGACCTTTACAACGCCACGCTTTCAGATACAAGCATCGGACTCACCCGTTACCCGCTTAATCTCTATGTGCGTTCAATGGGCAGCAGCGGCGCAGAGATCTCACACTTCTTCGCGAACGACAAGGCCATTAACATTGACGGAGGAAGAAGCACCGGATTGAACATGGCAAAGGTGAAGAAACTGAACGGACAGATCGTTGAACACAAGTGCTTCAAGCTTTTCAACAGCGGTTCCATGGACTCCGTAACAAATTTCCTGAACACTTTTGATTCATCATATTACCTGATGGCGCTGAACGCTTCTTACGTTGACTACAGCCTTGTTCAGCCGCTCACGGAAACGGTCAAAGCAAAGATAAGGAGCTTCGGAAGCACGAAGATAGACAGCATGTTCAAGTTCGGATACTTCGATACATGGAGCTTCATCGGTTATCTTGGCGCAGGGCCGGGAAATGTATCCGAACAATATTACAAATACACTTCATCTGCAGGATGGAGGGATGCGCAGAGTTCGGTTTTCTCCACATGCCTCAGGACATCAGGTACAATAAGCAATATCTTAGGGCCGGCAGAGTCATGGCAGAACTTTTCATGGATGCAGAGTATCGTCCCCAACTCAAGCGTTTCGTTTGATGTTTACGGCATCACTCAGACCGGCAGTAAGGCCCTTTTGCTCAGCGGACTTACAACCAATGAAGGCGTGGACCTCAGTTCCGTGAATGCTCTTACATATCCCGGCATTGACCTGACCTGCAGGATTGCAATTGACACTGTACTCGGAAAGGAGTCATCGGTTCTTGGCCGCATCAGTGCAAGCCATGATCTTCCCGCAGAGATTATCGCACTGAAAGAAGACATTGCGGTAAGTGATTCCACAGCTGAAGTGGGAAAGGAGATGAAGGTCTATTTCAATCTTACAAATGTAGGCTACCAGGATGTTCACGGGCTCGCGTTGAATTTTTATAAAGGCTCAGTGTCCCAGTCCAATTTGTTCTTCACGGATACTGTGCATGTTTCCGTCAGGGTTGACAGCATTACAAGAGTGATGTCCAAATTCTCTGTCCCCTATTTCAGAGCCAGGGCAGACGGCAGGATCCCGATCGTTATTGATGCGGTTCCGGTCGGAGGCAAGACGGAGTTTCATACTTACAACAATTCCGTAATGATCGAGCCGTTGCTTCAGCTTCCGGGAGGTTCAAGAAGCATTGCCGTTTACAGCGACGGCGTATTGCTGAGAGGCGGAGAGAAGATCAACGCGAAGCCGGAGATCCGCGTTGAGTACGCGGGTTATGACAAGAACACATTCGACAGAAGCCGCACGGGAAAGTTCACACTTCGCATCAACGGTGAATTGTATTTGAATGTTGCTAAGTCTGAGACCGCAGACAAGAGCAATGGCAACATATTCAACGGGAATGCAAACACGCCGGCGGATCCGGACAGGTTCTTTCCTGTCTTCCGGAACGGCATGAACAAACTGACAGTGTTTTACGAATCCGCAGAAGGCAACTCTGATTCTGTTTCGTATGATGTTACGGTAAGCAGTGAACTTGCGCTCGGGGATGTTTACAATTTCCCCAATCCGATGAAAGACAGGACAAGTTTCATGTTTGAGCTTGCGGGACTGAGTGAAACGGCCGAAGCCGTGATCAGGATCTACACATCAGGAGGCAGGATGATAAGAGAACTTCGGGCGCCGGCTGTCACAGGCATAAATGCAGTTGAATGGGACGGCCGCGACGGCGACGGAGATTACGTTGCAAACGGAACTTACATCTACAAGCTCCGTCTTGACGGACTCGATGAGGCAGGATCCGTTGTTCAGAAACTGGTTGTGCTTAAGTAAGAGATTCCGGATGATCCGGGATCATCCCTGAGCGGAACGGGACATGCACAAATGATCTCCGGTGCAGATCTATTTGATGATGAACAGCTGTTTTTCGGAGAACTTCCTTACTACGTCAATCGGAAGATTCAGATTGTCTGCAACAAGCTGTCCCGGATTTGACGCAAGCCAGGTGCTGAGACTGATCTCTTCATAGATGCCGCTGTTGAATACGACCAGCATTTTGCAGTCACCCGAACCAATGTTTTGCAGAGAATGTCCGTAGCCCATCGGCGTGAAGCCGATGTCGCCTTCTCCAAGCTCCGATTCGGATGCGAGTCCTGATGACGCAAAAGATGTGAGTTTCACCTTGCCCGAGAGCACATACACCCATTCATCCGCATTCGGGTGCCAGTGCAGTTCCCGCACGGCGCCGGGTTTAAGGTCAAGCACCCCGCCTGACATCGTTGTTGAGATCGGAAATTCCCTTGATGATGCAATCCACAGGGTTCCGCCTTCGGTCTTCCTGTAGGGCTCCTGAGAAAGCAGTCTGTACTTATGAGTGTAAGGCGGAGAATTCTGAGCTTTCAGCGATTTCTTTCTGTCCTGTTCCTTTGCATGCACAATATAGGCTTCACCTTTCGGCAGGCCTTTCAGCATTTCCTTATTCACGCGCAGATTCTTCGCCACAATATCTTTGGGTGTGTGAGCGAGCCAGTCGGTGATGCTGAATGTGGCGAACTCCGAGAATGCCCCGTTGTCAAACACAAGCATGAATGAAGTACCGTCCGGGCTGAGCCCTTCAATTGAGTGGCCGTGACCTTTCGGAAAGTACCAGATATCGCCTGCTTCGAAGAAATTCTCTTCATATCTTCCTTCCGGATCAATGATAGTTGTCTTAACATTTCCCGAGATCACAAATCCCCACTCGGCGGCATTAGCATGCCAGTGAAGTTCGCGCAGGCCGCCGGGTTTCAGGTTCATCAGCACTCCCGCAATGCTCTTTGACACGGGAAATTCCTTAACGGTCGCCTGTTTGGCGTCTCCGTAAGGCAGGACTCTTGACTTCTGCTTTGAGAGTGAGAACTTGTAAGCAGGCAGTTTTGCTTTGTTGTTTGAAGGCATTGGTTACTTTCACTTTTATTGATTACAAATGAACTTTCATCTCGCAGGGACAATGCAGAGCGGTTCCTGCTTACGGGTTTGCAGGCAAGGAATGCAAGATGGGCAAATTAGCAAACGGGTTGAGGAAAGACAATAGACTTTGCAGAAGGTCAGAATTCCCGCCGCGAATGAATTCGTTGATATTCGGCCTTTTGCCATTACGCCCACGAATGAATTCGCGGGCTGGTGTTGTGAATCCCGATCCAAACGGTTTCGCTCATGCGCCCACGAATGAATTCGTGGGCTGGTATTGTGAATCCAGATCCAAACGGTTTCGCTCTTACGCCCACGAATAGATTCGTGGGCTGGTATTGTGAATCCAGATCCAAACGGTTTCGCTCTTACGCCCACGAATAGATTCGTGGGCTGGGTTGATGTGAATCCCGATCCAAACGGTTTCGCTTTTACACCCGCGAATGAATTCGTTGGCTGGTAGGTGTGAATCATCATTGCGCCCGCGAATAAATTCGCGGTTGTTCAGCCCTCGAATAAATTCGCGGCTGTTCAGCCCACGAATGAATTCGTGGGCTGGGGTGATTGCAAATCATCATACAAACGGTTTCGCATTTACCCCCGTGAATTAATTCGCGGCTGTTCAGCCCACGAATAAATTCGTGGGCTGGGGTGTTGTAAACCATGATACAATGCTAACGATTGACGATCCAACGACTTCAAGTGACGATCCAACGACTTCAAGTGACGATCCAACGACTTCAAGTGACGTTCCAAGGACTTCAAGTGACGTTCCAAGGACTTCAAGTGACGTTCCAAGAACTTCAAGTGACGCTCCAAGAACTTCAAGTGACGATCCAACGACCTCAAGTGACGATCCAACGACCTCAAGTGACGTTCCAAGAACTTCAAGTGACGATCCAACGACTTCAAATGACGATCCAACGACTTCAAATGACGATCCAAGGACTTCAAATAACGATCCAAGGACTTCAAATGACGATCCAAGGACTTCAAATAACGATCCAAGGACTTCAAATAACGATCCAAGGACTTCAAATAACGATCCAAGGACTTCAAATAACGATCCAAGGACTTCAAGTGACGTTCTAAGGGCTCCCGGCAGCGATTGAACGACTCAGGGGATTGGTTTAACGACTCAGGGAAGCGATTTTGCGGTTTCGGATGCAATCCTATGACTTACGAATGCCAAACAACTACTTCGGAAAACTTTCCATCGTCTTAGAGCGGACACCTGATTGCTTATTCGGGTGATCCACGGAGTTAACCGCCCTTTCTGATGTCCCCAAACGTTGTGTGAGCGCCACCAACAATATACAGCCCCGCTCAGACGACGGAATGAATGACACAGGAAATTAGTCGGGGTAAGTTGCTGATGCTACTGACGCTTTGACAGCAGAAAACAATGTTTCCAATTTCATTAGCGTCATAAGACCCTAAAGGTCACTTAAGTCATTTGCACATACAAAAAACCGGCAGAAATTCTTCCGGCTCATTTTACTTGATTCAAATAGGCATGAATAGTGAACTGAGCCCAATTCTCAAGCACTGCACTGTCACAATAACTGTTGCTTCATCTTGCGAATTTTGCTAAGTTTCTGAAAGTTTTTTTTAATTCATTTCCGGCTTTATTGCCATGAGAAAGGAGGTCTCTCTGATACTGATTTCTAACTAATTCAAAAAATCCAATTTAAGGAGAGCAAAATGAAACTGCAAAAAACATTCCTCTTAAGCTTCATCCTCGTTTTGTCAGCAACATTCATGATTCAGCAAAGTTCTTACGCACTGATTTTTCCGTTCAACCTCAGTTACAGCGGGCTTCAGGAAGTTCCGCCGAATGCTTCGCCTGCAACAGGTACAATTATCGGTACTTACGATAATGCATCTAAAGTCCTGAGTTTTGCGATCAATTTCAGCGGAATGCTCGGAAATACTACAGCGGGACATTTTCACGGTCCTGCTCCAATTGGCGTTAATGCACCGGTGATTATAGGATACGCAGGATTTCCCACAGGTGTTCAGGCAGGGGTTTATGCAAATGCATTTGTGCTGACCCCTGTTCAGGAAACTCATCTTCTTGCGGGAAATGTATATTCAAATCTTCATACCACCCAATTTCCCGGCGGAGAGATAAGAACTCAAATGATACTGGATGCACCTCTGCCTGTTGAGTTGTCAAGTTTCACATCGGTAATCAATAAGAACAATGTAACTTTGAACTGGACAACTTCTTCAGAAACAAACAATGCAGGATTTGACATTGAAAGATCCATCTCAAAAAGTGAGTGGACAAAAGTTGGATTCGTAGCAGGCAGAGGAAATTCGGTTACTGCTACAAATTATTCATTCAATGAGAATGGATTGAGTGCAGGCAATTACAACTACAGACTGAAACAAGTTGACTTCAACGGACACTTCGAATATTTCAATTTGGCCAATGAGGTGATTGTAGGCATTCCAAGTGAGTACAGCTTGTCACAGAACTATCCAAACCCCTTCAATCCCTCAACTAAGATTGATTTTGATATTCCTGTTGACGGAATTGTAAGATTAGCAGTGTATGATTTGGCTGGTAAGGAAGTTGCCACACTTGTGAACGAATCCAGAACTGCGGGATACTATTCGGTCCAATACAATGCGGCAGATCTCTCGAGCGGAATGTATTTCTATTCTTTGAGTGTAAATGGATTTTCTTCGACAAAGAGGATGATGCTTGTCAAATAGCAGGCATAACTTCTGAATAAGAGTGAAAGCCGGTGGAAGCGATTCCTCCGGCTTTATTTGTATAACAATAGAGTAGAACTGAGTTGGCAAAATTTAGAAATGAAGATTCTGACCGGTATCAGAGAGTCCGGTGTTCTTTCGTGACTATGACGAAACAAGAGTATTGAAATTAAGTGCCGGTCAATTGCATTCAGCGTGCTGAGGGATCCCAAGGAGCCTGGAGACGCTGCCGCAGAAGAAGAAGAACCCGAAGGTCTGCAATGATTATCGAATCATAATTGAAATGTGTATAACCCTGAAGGTTGAAGTTGCTTTATGCAGAAAAATGTTTTCACCGCCTCGGGGTTAGATTACTTGATGTACCTGACTCTGTGATCACATCAGCCTTTCGGTCTATTGTTCTTATAGTTTCCTCATTTCCGACGATTCATAATACTTCTCGTCCTTTCAGAATCCGTGGCGTCTGACTCTGATTGCAGAACACAATGCATTTTCAGCCGTAACAATGTGATGAGATCGAGATTAATATCGTCACCAATTGGGAGATTGGCAACGAGGGTAAAAATTCTAAAAATTAAGAATTTTTTCGTGCAGTCTGCTTTGTAATTTAGGGCAACAATTGAATAACTGTACTGAAATTTGTTCTCCCCTTCGTTTGCCAATAGTTGATAGAGCATGAACTGAAATAACTCAGAGGTTGCGATGCATGTCAATGGCCTTTGGTACACCAACCGGGACCAAAATGTGTTCAGGTCTCCGCTGTTCCAGAGAGCCACATGAGCATTAGCGATGAAGATGATCGGCATGGTAAGCTGTTATACACGCACGAACGCCTGTGTTGCTTGAAGAGGAACAACATCTGCATGCAGGGATTTCCTGCTGACGCCTAATAATTGGCGCTAACTCTGAATAAATCGTGGCGTCTGCCAATTCACTGACAGCGTAGAAAACTACTTCATTTGACGAGAAGCGGAAGACCACCCCCAGTCTTTTCCCGGATGAATTTGGCTTTTGTCAGATTCAATACAATTGACAAGAATCACATCTTCAGAAGCAGATTGGCCGGGATTGATCTTTGCATAGAATTTTCCGACTCGATGTCCTCTCTTGGGATGCGAAACAGCGTTTTCATTAACGTAATCTCCTTCCCAAGTTCCCTCAATGGATCCGTCAGCTTGAACTATTATGTCGAACAACACAAAATTATCCTGACGATCAGTGCTTGTCAGTTTCACATTCCCGGACATTTCAGAACCTGAATTTCCTCTCACATTGAAAGTCCAAATGTAATATCCAGAACCCCAACTATCCTTGAAGTACCATTCTCCGCTAAATTTGTTCAAATCTGTCTCGATGATCTCTTCAACCTTCAGTGATTTGAAGTCAGGTATATGATAAATGTGAAAATACCGTTTTCCCATGTTAAATGATTTGAGCTCTTCTCCATATGTAGAAAGCAACGGGTCATCTTCACGCTCAGAGTATCCGACATAATGAAGATAAACCGCTTCCATATCGGCTTTGGATTCTATCCAGAAACCTTTTGTGATTCCAAAATCATTTTCAACGGCTGTTATTCTCGCCACATGACCTTGCGGATAGAAGACTATATCATTCTCCTTCACGTCACCCCAACCAAGAGCACCTAATCCTGCCGGGGGCCTAACCTGTTCACCAAATGGGTACAGAATAGCTTGTGCAAATTCCTTTGCATCAATCCAGTAAGGTCCGATTCCAAATAGCTTATAGAAGACAAATCCACCACAGTCATAAATGCGTGAAGGTTGGCTTTGCCAAGAATACTCGAAATTGGCATATCTCAAATTGCATGCGTTCTGTTGGGCATCTAATTGTTCTGGTGTGAGTTCTTTGGACCTGACTACAACTTCGCATTTAGACTCAGTGTACTTTCCTCCTTTTCCAATTCCGGATATCTTATACACTTTTGTTACTTGTTCTGTTTGTGCAATCAAGAAGTTGTTGACGAGTGCAAGCAGAACAAACGGCAACACAAATCTGAATTTGAAATACATTGTCATCTCCTTTGATTTGGGTTCAGTATCGTTTATTCATGTTAAAAATTGTAAAAAACTTTTATCAGGAAAATGAAAAAATAAATTCCCTTTACGCACTTTAGAGCGCCGAACTTCCCAACTATGTGATATCATAACAAGTATAAGAATCTCACCTTCCCGCACGCAACTGATTTTCTTTCCTCTTCAGCCTACGTAAGAGTCTCCGGAGCCTTTTCGGGACTCCGACTCAGAAGAAGTATAAGATTTGAGAGCCGGTTAATTGCATGCAGCATGCCGAGGGCTCCCAAGGAGCCTGGTGTCGATGCCGCAGGAGAAAAAGAACCCGAAGGTCTGCAATGATTATCGAATTATAATTGATATGTGCATAACCCTGAAGGTTGACGTTGCTTTATGCAGAAAAATATTTTCACTGCTTCGGGGTTAGATTACTTGATGTACCTGACTCTGTGATCATATCAGCCTTTCGGTCTATTGTTCTTATAGTATCCTCATTTCCGACGATTCATAATACTTCTCATCCTTTCAGAATCCGTGGCGTCTGACTCTGATTGCAGAACACAATGCATTTGGAGCCGTAACAATGTGATGATATCGAGATTAACATTGTCACTAATCGGGAGATTGGTAACGAGAGTAAAAGAATTTGCCGCCATTGCGCCCACGAATGAATTCGTGGGCTGGGGTGATTGCAAATCATCATACAAACGGTTTCGCATTTACCCCCGCGAATAAATTCGTGGGCTGTGGTGTTGTGAATCCCGATCCAAACGGTTTCGCTCTTGCGCCCACGAATGAATTCGTTGGCTGGTAGGTGTGAATCATCATTGCGCCCGCGAATGGATTCGCGGTTGTTCAGCCCTCGAATGAATTTGCCGCTCTTGCGCCCACGAATGAATTCGTTGGCTGGTAGGTGTGAATCATCATTGCGCCCGCGAATGGATTCGCGGTTGTTCAGCCCTCGAATGAATTTGCCGCTCTTGCGCCCACGAATGAATTCGTGGGCTGGGGTGATGTAAACCATGATCCAATGCTAACGAGTAACAATCAAACGACTTCAAGTGACGTTCAAAGGACTTTACTTGAGCTTCTAACGACTTCACCTGAGCTTCTAACGACTTCACCTGAAATTCCGGCGACTTTACATGAGCTTCTAACAACTTCACCTGAGCTTCCAACAACTTCACCTGAGCTTCTAACAACTTCAGCTGAGCTTCTAACGACTTCACCTGAGCTTCTAACGACTTCACCTGAGCTTCTAACGACTTTACCTGAGCTTCTAACGACTTTACCTGAGCTTCTAACGACTTTACCTGAGCTTCTAACGACTTTACCTGAGCTTCTAACGACTTTACCTGAGCTTCTAACGACTTTACCTGAGCTTCTAACGACTTCACCTGAGCTTCTAACGACTTTACCTGAGCTTCTAACGACTTTACCTGAGCTTCTAACGACTTTACCTGAGCTTTTAGCGACTTCTACTAAGCTTCTGACGACTTTAACTGATAAACTTACAGCTTCCCGGAGCAATATGGAGGAATAAATGCATCTGCATATCAATCTCATTGGCAATCCGGGGATGTCAGATGATGCCCAATGACTTTCGGATGATTTAAATCGGACAATAAGTGGAAGTCGAAATGATGAAACTGATGATGATTCAAGTTAAAATGTTACATCGGCAGGTTCAAAACGAATTCAGGCCTTAAAACTCCCCGCCCGAAATATCGAAGAACCGCTCGAAGAATTTCATGATCCTTGCGAGAACGCTTTCACGCATCTTTGTGCGCTCGAGGGAGGGAGTCAAGCGCGAGCCGGACGGCAATATTTTTTGACGTTGTTCG
>JAIBBK010000030.1 GCA_019694675.1 Ignavibacteria bacterium | reverse complement strand
TGCTGGCCCCAGCGAAATATCAAACCAATGAATCACATCGAGGGCAGAACGAATGTTCCGATTCAGGTTTGTCCGCGCAAAGAAACAAAGCTCATGAAAATCCGGCCCGCGGTAATTCAGCCCATGGGTATTCAGCCCCTGAATATACAGCCCATGGATATTCAGCCCACGAATTAATTCGTGGGCTGGCCGGACCGAATAATACAGCCCGCTAATGAATTCGCGTGCTGGCCATAGCGAGATATCACACCCATGAGAAGATCGCCGGCCGTGTTCAAACAGCCGCCGACATTGTGAATGTTATGAATTGTAATTCTACGTCATTGTGAGTAAGTTTGCTAAATTTTTTCTGACACCTATGAGCGACAAGACACACCTTTCAAAGGCATACACAAGTATCCTCGTTTCGGAAATAGACAATAAAGGAGCTCTGAAAACAGGGCTTGTGCAACTTAACAGGCCCGACGTACTTAATGCGCTGAACATTGAGCTTATGAAGGAAGTGGTTGAGGCACTTGAGGGATTTGACAGGGACGGAGAGACAGGATGCACGGTCCTGACCGGAAACAAGAAGGCCTTTGCGGCAGGCGCGGACATTAAGGAAATGGCAGATGCAGGGGCTGTCGAGATGCTTTTGCGTGACCAGTTCGCCAGGTGGGACAGGATAAGGAAGCTCAAGAAGCCCGTGATAGCGGCGGTAAGCGGCTTTGCGCTCGGTGGCGGCTGTGAGCTTGCAATGTCTTGCGATATGATCATAGCTTCCGAAAGCGCAAAGTTTGGACAACCCGAGATAAATCTCGGAGTTATACCGGGGGCCGGCGGCACGCAGCGGCTGACAAAGGCGATCGGCAAGGCAAGGGCTATGGAGATGATCCTTACAGGGAAGATGTTCGGTGCACAGGAGATGTTTGAGGCAGGGCTGGTTACTAAAGTTGTTGATGCCGATCTTTATCTTGAGGAAGCGCTTGAACTCGCACGGGAAATTGCATCCAAGCCGACAATTGCAGTTCAGCTTGCAAAGGAAAGCGTGCTCAAATCATTCGACCTTACAATTGAATCGGGCCTTGAGCATGAAAGGAAGAACTTCTATCTGCTGTTTGCAACAGAAGATAAGCATGAAGGCATGAAGGCATTTGTGGAAAAGAGAAGGGCAGAGTGGAAAGGAAAATGATTCGTTCAGTCTCTGTTCTCTGCCGGGCTTCAGTTCTCAAAGAACAAAGCATCGCCGTAAGTTGAAATTCCTCAGTAAATTCTTTGCGGCAATTGCCGGAATATCTTTCACGGCCGGAATGCTCTTTGCTCAAAACGGCAGTAACGGAGACCTTAATGCAGAACAGATAATAGAGCTGTACAAGCCGGCTCTTATCTCGATCTGGATGAGAGACCAGAACTATTATGTCTATGAGTCTAACAACTATAAGGACACAACTGTACTGAACGGCAGCGGATTCATCATTTCACCTGACGGGCTTGTCTGCACTAATTATCATGTGGTTGAAATGATTGACAGTCTCATTGTAAAGACAAGCGACGGAGAGTACCACAGTGCCGATCTTGTGCTTGCAGATGAGAAGAATGACTTTGCCATGATCAAGCTCAACGGAAGCGGCAAAACCTATCCGACCGTTAAGCTGGGAAACTCGGATGATCTCAAACAGGGTCAGGAAGTGTTTGCTATAGGTAGCCCGCTCGGCTACGAATATACGATCTCTTCCGGCATAATAGCCGCACTGAGGGAGAATGAAAAGGTTTCGTTCATGGACCCGGTAACATACATGAATGATGAGAAGACCTTTAAGAAGGTGATACAGGTAACTGCTGCAATTTCACCGGGCAACAGCGGCGGGGCGCTATTCAACAAAAAAGGCGAGGTGATAGGCATCACAACTTACACTTACTCCGGTTACGGCAATCTGAATTTCGCAGTCGCCATCAATCCTTACAAGGACATGATACAGATCGTAGAGACAACGGATATGGAAAACGATCCCGGTGTTCTGGCAAAAAAGGAGGAAACGCTTTTTAACTCCACTTACAACATTGCCTCAAGTCTGAAGTCACAGCTAAGCTATGACTGGTACTTCTCAAAGCACAAGGACACAATGACCGTGGTTGATACTTTTGTTGTCAGGCAGGATTCAGTAAACCGCATGAGGCTTGATAAATCTGAAAAGGCATATCTCAAGTGCATGGATATGAGGCCGGATTCATTTTACATATATCAGGAGCTTCTTGACCTTTATGTACTGACGGACAATTTCGGCAAAGCCGAAAATCTGTACAAAGACATTCTTGCAAGGTTTGATTCCGACAGTCTTCTGAACCAATTGTCATCAAGTCTTGCATCAGCCTATTCAACTTCGAGGGATTACGACAAGGCCCTTCTGTTTTACAGGAAGATGCTTCAGGAAGACTCGTCACTTACTTTTATCAGATACCAGATAGCCGGCACTTACCAGCTGAAGAACGACAACAAAGCGGCGGTCAAGGAGTATAAGCGGTTGCTGAAATCAGATCCCAATTATTATGATGCTTACATTCAGCTCGGAAAGATATACTACGAAGGCGGAAAATATGAGCAGGCAGAGAAGTATCTCGAGAAGGCATATGAAAGCACTCTGAACGGCGAGTATTATGCGGTCGAACTCACCAATCTTTATTTTTACAGGGGAATGATTGCCGCAAAGGAGGGAAGAGAGCTTGATGCTATGCTTTCATACCTCGAGCTCAAGAATACTTACGATTACAGCGGAACATCGAAAGAAAAAAAACTCGAGCTTTACAGTGAGATAAAGAAGATGGGGCAATAACATCGGATAATGGATTTTTTAAATCAGCAAATCAGTACAACAACAAAATGATCAAGACCTTTGACGTAGTGATTGTGGGCGCCGGCGGAGCGGGACTCAGGGCGGCAGTGGAAATACCAAAGGAGTATTCATGTGCAGTGATATCAAAAGTTTATCCCCCCAGGTCGCATACCGGAACTGCACAGGGTGGCGTTTGCGCGGCTCTCGGAAATATGGAGGATGACTCCTGGGAGAATCACGCATTCGACACCGTGAAGGGAAGTGATTATCTCGGAGATCAGGATTCGATTGAAGTGATGTGCCGTGATGCGATCAGGGCTATCATCGAACTCGAGCACATGGGCATGCCCTTTTCCAGAAATGAGAAGGGACAAATAGCACAGAGAAAGTTCGGCGGACATACAAAGCCGGCCGATCCGAACGATCCCTATTCAAACAGGCTTCCGGTTATGCGTTCCTGCTATTCCGCAGACAGGACCGGACATGTTATGCTACATACATTGTTTGAAAATTCAATTAAGAATCAGGTCACATTCTTCTCGGAATATTTCGCAACAGACCTTCTGATTGAGAACGGCGTGTGCAAGGGCGTAGTGGCAATGGACATTGCAACAAGTGAGCTTACGGTGTTTCAGGCAAAGTCTGTATTGTTTGCCACAGGCGGCAACGGAAGAATATTCAGGATCACCTCAAATGCACATGTGGGTACCGGGGACGGAATGGCGCTGGTTTACAGGGCCGGACTTCCGCTTGAAGATATGGAGTTTTACCAGTTCCATCCGACCGGACTCTGGAAACTCGGTATTCTTGTCAGCGAAGCTGCCAGAGGCGAAGGCGGAATTTTGAAGAACTCCTCAGGTGAACGATTCATGGAAAGATATGCTCCGACCGTCAAGGACCTTGCTCCGCGTGACATGGTTTCAAGGGCGATAATTACCGAGATCAGAGAGGGAAGGGGAATCAGAGGCAGTGACGGAACGGACTATGTCTATCTGGATGTATCGCACCTCGGAAAGGAATTGATCGACGAGAAACTTCCAGAGATTACAGGATTTGCCAGGACATATCTTGGCGTGGAACCGACCAAAGAGCCCATACCGATTCAGCCGACAGCTCACTATGCTATGGGCGGAATTCCCACAAACGCTGACTGTGAAGTGCTCATGAATGAGATGGGTGAAACCGTGAAGGGTCTTTATGCCGCAGGTGAATGCGCATGCGTGTCTGTGCACGGAGCAAACAGGCTCGGGACAAATTCGCTTCTTGACCTGGTCGTATTCGGACGAAGGGGAGGTAAGGCCATTGCGGAATTTTTGAAGCACGCCGATTTTCAGCCGGTTGACGAATCCGCGGCCGACAATTCAAGAAGGATCATTGATGCGGTGATGAACAGTACCGGCGGCGAAAAGATAGCCGCTCTCAGGACCGAACTTCAGAACAGCATGATGGAGCTTTGCGGCGTGTTCAGGAATGAAGAAGGTTTAAAGAAGATGATTGAGATACTCGGCGGTCTGAGGGAACGTTCCAGGAGTGTTTCAATTCAGGATAAGGGAAAAGTGTTCAACACGGAACTGCTCGGTGCGCTTGAGCTTCAGAATATGCTTGACAATGCGGAAGCTACTGTGTTCGGCGCTTATGCAAGAAACGAAAGCAGGGGAGCACACACCAGGGAAGATCATCCGAAGAGAGATGATGTAAACTGGATGAAACACACTTTTGCATTCAGAAAAAATTCCTCCTATCCCGAACTTAAGTACAAGCCGGTTGTGGTAACGAGATATCAGCCGATGGAAAGGAAATACTGATGATTGCGAGACTGATACTGGTTTCGGGAATTGTGTTTATGCTTTCGTCAGCCGGCGCGTTTGCGCAATGGGAACGCTCTGCTGAAGTGATCATAGACGGTTGCAACTTCACGCAGAAATATGACACAGCAGATTACACTACCGAGCTGACTGTCCGCAGGGACGGATCCGTGACGGATACAAGGAGATATCCCGGCAGGCTTGGCAGGATCGAAGGCTTCGACCTCGACAATGACGGAGTGACCGAAGTGACAATTGAGTTCTACAGCGGGGGAGCGCACTGCTGTACAACGCTTGAGGCGTACAGGATCAATGACTGCAAGCTCACATACCTTGATTCGATCTACTGGGGCAACGGCGGTTACGAGATAGCCGATCTGGACGGCAACGGAAAGTACGAAGTGATAGGCGATAATGACATGTTTGCGTATGCATTCACATCTTACGCCGGAAGCAGATCGTTCCTGAACATTTATGAATTCGCGGACGGAAAATTTACAAATGCAACCGGCAGGTACGGTCAGATAGTCAGGTACAACATTGTAAGACTTATGAATGACCTTGATGCATCATCCTATGAAGGAGTTGACTGCAGAGGGGACGGAAAAGGAGGCGACCCGGGTGAGATAAAATCAATCCTTGCGGCAATACTCGGAAGCTATCACTCGATAGGAGAAACTGACCGGGGCTATGAGATCATCGCCGGCCGCTATCCCTGCAATGACAGGCAGGAGTTCATTGAAAAACTCAAGAATGAATTTAAACTGAAATAGAATATTAAGATGGACGTTCAACTGAAGATCCTGAGGTACAATCCCGAAAAAGACACTGAACCCTATTTCCAGGATTTCACGGTAAGGGGAGTAAGCGATGACTGGAGACTGCTTGACGTGCTTCAGGAGATAAAGTGGAAGATGGACGGTACACTCACTTACAGATTCTCCTGCGCTCACGGTATCTGCGGAAGCGACGGGATGAAGATCAACGGCCGTAACAGGCTTGCCTGCTCTCTCCTGCTGAAAGACCTGAATACAAACAAGCCGATCACAGTGGAGCCTCTGCCGTCTTTGCCGATCATAAAGGATCTTGTGGTTGACATGTCAAGCTTCTATGACAAGTACGAAGTGGTCAAGCCATACCTGATCAACAACACTCCTCCCCCTCCGAACGGTGAGCGCCTGCAGTCAAATGAAGATGCCGAGAAGCTGTTTGAATCAGCCAAGTGTATCCTTTGTGCATGCTGTACAACAAGCTGTCCATCTACATGGACAAATGAGAACTATCTCGGCCCGGCTGCAATGCTGAAGGCATACAGGTTCATTTATGATACAAGGGACGAGGCGGGAAATGAGCGTATGGACATACTTGACACACCGGACGGCATCTGGAGGTGTCACACAATATTCAACTGCATTGAAGCGTGTCCTAAGGAGATAAACATAACATGGCACCTTTCCCAGCTTAAGAAAAAGATCTCGTCGAGGGAGATCTGAGCAGACAGCCAGTGCTTTGATCCAAACTTCTACTGCACAAACACCACCTTTCATGGTCCTGACATCCGTTTCAGGAGCTATGCACCTGATCTGTTAATAAATTCGCGGCAAATTCTTTCCCCAATCAGTAAGGAATTATAGTTAGAGCATCTTATCCACGAATACACGAATAACTTCTTTCGTTGTAACGATTCTATAAGAAAGCACATTAGATGTTGTTCATTCGTGCATTCGTGGCAAAAGCTTTTTGTGTGCTGAAGAATGACTCCTGCTTTCACCGCAAGCCGGTAATGACTGTCACAATGAGCCTCCTTCCATTTCAGAAGAGCATCTTAGCCACGAATACACGAATAACTTCTTCCGTTTATTGATTTCAAAAGAAAGTACAATAGATATTGTTCGTTCGTGCATTCGTGGCAAAAGCTTTTTGTGTGCTGAAGAATGACTCCTGCTTTCATCGCAAGCCGGTAATGACTATCACAATGAGCCTCCTTCCATTTCAGAAGAGCAATTTAGCCACGAATACACGAATAACTTCTTTCGTTGTAACGATTCCATAAGAAAGCACATTGGATGTTGTTCATACGTGCATTCGTGGCAAAAGCTTTTTGTGTGCTGAAGAATGATTCCTGCCTTCACCGCAAGCCGGTAATGACTATCGCAATGAGCCTCCTTCCATTTTAGAAGAGCATCTTATCCACGAATACATGAATAACTTCTTTCGTTGTAACGATTCCATAAGAAAGCACATTGGATGTTGTTCATTCGTGCATTCGTGGCAATAGTTTTTTGAGTGCTGATGAACGACACCTGCTATCACTGCAAGCCGGTAATGACTGTCACAATGAGCTTCCTTCCATTTCAGAAGAGCATCTTAGCCACTAATACACGGATAACTTCTTTCGTTGTAACGATTTCATAAGAAAGCACAATAGATATTGTTCATTCGTGCATTCGTGGCAAAAGCTCTTTGCAGCAGGCAAGAGTCTGATAAATTTGCATGTAACTGCAGTATCACATTGTCTTAGATCCTCTCTGCCGGCACCTGTATCAAATAGAGATCGATCAGTTCAGGGCAGTCTCAACACCGCACAAAATGAGGTCCGCTCAACTTTTATCCTTAGTTTTCTCAATCTTAATGCATAAGTTTGTAATAGAATGTTTCATAACTAAAAAACCGACCACCATGAAACATCTCATAACCATATTGCTGTCCTGCATACTGCTTGCCTCATGCACAAAAAATGACCCCCCCGGCTGGAAATTCCCGGACATGAGCCAGGTTCCCAA
The DNA here is from genome assembly GCA_019694675.1 of Ignavibacteria bacterium. Lineage (GTDB taxonomy): Bacteria > Bacteroidota > Ignavibacteria > Tepidaquicellales > Tepidaquicellaceae > JADJAH01. The sequence goes on along the minus strand of JAIBBK010000030.1, from coordinate 32,611 downwards.
AACTCCTGAAGGAGACAAGATCAGATTCGGCAAGGAGTTGATCTCACACACAAATGTTCATATCGGCCCGTATGCGGAAAATCCCGCAAGAAGATTTGCTGGAAACAACCTTGAGTGCGGAAACTGCCACATTGATGCCGGCACCAGGCCCAACACTCTTGGCTTCGTTGGTGTCTATCTCCTTTTCCCTGCTTACAGCGGGAGAGTAGATACCATAATTTCGATCAGGCAGAGAATTAATGACTGCATGGTGAGAAGCATGAACGGCAGGCCCCTGCCGCTTGAGAGCTACGAAATGGAGTGTATTGTCTCTTACTATAAGTGGATCAGTACGGAAGTGAGCAAGCAGGTTCCGGAGAAGTATGATGGACTAAGAAAACTCAAACTGCTTGACCGTGCCGCCGATCCGAATCTGGGAAGAATGATCTATAACAGGAAATGCAACACATGCCATGCAGAGAACGGCGCCGGCGCATATCTTACGGGCAATATTGAAAAGGGATTTGACATTCCGGCGGTTTGGGGAATTGACAGCTACAACAATGGTGCAGGAATGTTCCGGCTCATAACAGCCGCGGAATTCATCAAGGCAAAGATGCCTTATTATAACGCTGACCTGACCGATGAAGAAGCATGGGATGTTGCGGCGTATGTGATCTCGAAGCCCAGGCCGCATCTTACAGGAGTTGAAAATGACTTTCCGGATCTGAACGAAAAACCTGTTGATTGCCCGTTCCCGCCATATGCTGATTCGCTTTCTGCGGAACGGCATAAGTACGGCCCGTTCACAGGCCTGAGCGGCAAATTTCCAAAGTGATAAATTGAAAAGCAAATGCCCCGTGAGTTACAGCATATACTCTGCGGGGCATTCCGGATTCACTTCCTTGAATGAAGCGCTACCTTATTGCCTTCGGTATCCGAAAACACTGCTATGTATCCGATCTCTTCCGTGACCATTGTCTTGGGCTGAAGGATCTTTCCGCCGGCCGGTTCAATTCTGTTCAGCACTTCGGTCAGGTCGTCTCCTGCGGCAAGATAGATCAATGTGCCGTCCATTGAAGGCTTGCTGTTCTTCTCCTTCACAATTGCGCCGCTCACACCCTCGCTGGGAAACACACCAAGCATTGTTTCACCCATCGGCCATTCCTGCAGTTCTGCGGCGAAAATCTCGCCGTAAAATTTCTTTGCCCTTGCAAAGTCATTCACCGGTATTTCAAACCAGTTGATTGCGTTTGACATTTTTGTTTCTCCTTTTTATTGATTGATTAATACTCTGCAAATATGCCTGCAACAAATCAGTTTCGCTTATCGGATCTTGCTAATTTTACTTAAGGTAATTCAGTCTCACTGTCCCATAGTTAACTTCACCGGAGAATACGGTGCAGAAATAGATCCCGCCCGGCAAGCCTTCGGCATTGAACCTGAACTCATTCAATCCGGAGTTGAGCGTTCCCATGAACTCCGTTCTCAAAAGCCTGCCATCGGTGCTGTACACATTAAGTCCGAACAATTTACCGGAACCTGCGGTCTCCTTCGGAACGATCAGCCTTACAACGGTTCCGGAGTTGAACGGATTGGGATAGTTCGGCAGAATCTCTATTTCCGACGGCGCTTCAATGCCTGAAACAACAGTACCCGTCAATGCAGAGTACTTCATTACCAGAACATTGGCGGATGAAACGGTTGTGTATGTGCTTCCGCTGACTACTATACCGCCCGCCGCGTCGGTTGAAATGTGATTTGCCTCATCCATTCCGTTTGTAACTGAATTGAATCTCAGAAACCACGTTTGCTCTCCCGCCGGACTGTACTTTATCACAATCAGGTCATCACTCAGTGTGGATGTGCCGCTAAGCCCCGCCACAAATACGTTGCCGTCTCCGTCTGTGCATAAGGAACGAGGATCGTCAAAGCTCATATTGCCCGAGCCGTTGTATCTTGCAACCCATTCTTCATTTCCTTCCGGACTGTATTTGACCGTCGCAAAGTCGTATGAAGTGTTCTGCCCGACACTTGACCCGGTTACGTAGAAATTTCCCTGCGAGTCAGCGCATATTGCCCTGAATTCATCGGGAGATGAATTTGACGGTCCTGTGTATCTTCTTACCCATGCCAGATCACCTGAGGAAGAGTACTTTACAGTAGCGTAGTCTATTCCAGTGCCAGTGCCCACACTCAGTCCTGACACAGCCGCATTGCCTGCAGGATCAACGGCAACAGAGGTAAAATTATCATTCGCATTTGCCGGGCCGTTGTATCTCCTGACCCAGAGCTCGTTTCCCGAAGGACCATATTTTAAAAGTGCAAAGTCATTCTGCGTTCCGTTTCCAAAGCTTCCTCCGGTCACAAAAACATTTCCTGCGGAGTCGCAGGTTATGTCGCCGGCAAAATCAATGCTGCCTCCCGGGCCGTCGTAAGTTGAAGACCACATGAGATCTCCCGCAGGAGAATATCTGAATGTGGCAAAATCAAATGAACTGCTGTCTGAATATACTGATCCGAGAACAGTCGAATTTCCGGCCGCATCAATGCAGAGTCCTGCGCAGGCATCATTGTCATTTGAACTTCCGTCGTAAATTCGCTCCCAGAGCAATATGCCACCGGAACTGAATTTCAGAGTCACTATGTCCTTACCGTTCACCTGGCTTGCGGTTTCGCCTGCCACAAATACATTTCCGGCCGCATCGGTTTCAATATCAACCGGAACATCATTGCCGTTTCCCGCTCCGGCATATCTGTATTCCCAGAGAACATTGCCGCCTCCTGAGATCTTTGAGAGGTATATGTCAAGGCCACTCATGACTCCTGCGCTGGAGCCCGCAACAAATACGTTGCCGGATTTGTCTGTGCAGTGCACTAAAGCTTCATCATTCCCGTTTGCCGGGCCGTTATACTCCCGGATCCATGCCTGCGTGTACTGTGCTGATGAACTGCTGCTCATTAACAACATCATCATAACCAGGCTTTTGAATTTTCCCGTCAATTTCATGCCAACTGATTTCTGTTAAATTTACATGTGAAGGTTCCGCAGTTCAATCGAAAATTGTCCGTTCCGTAGCATTCTTTCAGACGTTAAAATATCCTGTCATCCGGGTGGAGCATTTATAACGTTCTGAAAGTGTATTTGAAACTGTTATGCTGTTCTCTGAAAGAATCCGGAGAGATGCCGTACCTGATCTTGAACATACGGCTGAAAGAGGCGGGGCTTTCAAGCCCGACTTCGTAACAGATCTGAGTGACCGGCATTTCCGAACTGCGCAACAGGTCAAGTGCCTTGTTCATTCTTTTCCTGAGAACATACTGATGCGGGGTCTGGCCGAATATGATCTTGAACACTCTGAGGAAATGGAACTGTGAGAGACACGCTTCCCTCGCAATATCCCCGAGCGGTATCCTTTGGGAATAACTGTCGTCTATGAATTCCCTGGCCCTGCAGATCCTTCTGTAAAGCTCCGTTTTTGTGGAAAGCTTTACGGGCGGAAGCCTGGCGATCTCTGCGTAAAGTTCCCTGTGAAGTTTCATGAGTCCTTCAAGCAGTAAGTAACAATTCTCATTGATGAACTCACTGTCATTGAAGTCAATTCTCGAAGCAAACCTCAGCTTCATCAGCGCAGGAGAAATTGTGTGATTGTGCGGATAGGTCTTCTCAAAGAAAGTAACGGGCTGTGCAGGATGTACGAATGAGTTATTGAGCATCCTTTCACCGGGCGTGATAAAGCTTGCAAGCGCTCTTTCCGCGAACCCCCTGTCAAAGAAGACGGTGAGTGATTCGGTCTCACATTCAATTTTGCTTTCACACTCGCTTCCGCTGTTGATGATCAGGAACCGATCCGGAGTAACCGAGTAACTCGCGTTTCCGGTGAAGTGCTTTTCAACTCCCTGCATGGTACTGCGTATTGACAGCGGGCTTACATGCCGGGCGGTAACATCACAGGATGCCTTCAGATGCACAAGCGTATTGCCCTGCATTTTCGCAGGCTCTTCAGGATATGCTCTTATGATCATGTCAGCATTGTGTATAAATCCGGTCAGTTCATAAGTGAATACACAATGATGTTCGTTCCCATTCTGAATGCCTCTTCACGTTTTTCGGGAGGATCCTGATGTTCCTGAGTGTCTGCCCATCCGTCGGATATGTTTGTCTCATAAGCATAATAGACGCACAGTCTTCCGTTGCTGTATATACCGTATCCCTGAGGAGGTTTGGAGTCGTGCTCATGTATCTTTGGTAATCCTGACGGAAAAGAAAAATGCGAAGAATAGATAGGATGATTGAAGGGAAGTTCCTTCAGTTCGTTGTCCGGAAACACCTTCTTCATTTCCCTCCTGAATGCCTCATCCATGCCGTAATCGTCGTCAGCAAAGATGAATCCGCCTGATTCGCAGTATTTTCTGAGCCGGTCAGCCTCTTCCGGACTCAGCTCAATGTTGCCGTGTCCGGTAAGAAGCACGAAAGGATAATTGAATATCTCGTCCGAAGAGACGCTAACCGAATAGAACTTCGGCTCATCAACATCAATAGCCGTGTTCCTTCTGAGATACTCCATCATGTTCACTTCAGCCGAAGGATCATTGTACCAGTCGCCTCCGCCGGAATATTTTAGCCGTGCGATCTTGAATGGAGAGGAATCCTTGCTGACTCCCTGATCCTGTCCTGAAGAATAGGATGAAATAAAGAATGTTATGAGTAAGGCCGGCAAAGCGGCGGTAAGTGATTTCATGATTTCAATTTATCCAATTTCAATTTGAATGTCACGGCATTGGTTCTCAGAGACTCATAAGACTTAACCGGCTTCAAATTTCAAGACCGGTTCCCGGCTCAGTACTTTGTATCCTTATTCTATTGTGAAAACGGCTGCATGCAAACAGCTCTTCCAAGTGTCCATTGTATCAATTTATTAACATTGTCCTGCCAGAAAGTTGTTACGCGGATCCGGCAATTTAGATTCACTCGTTATGAGGTCAGAAAATTAACACTTTTTTAATTGCCCTGTTGTGCTACATTTGCGGACTCTTGAATCAAATTTTACGGAGCAGAATATCCGCTTCATAATCAGAAATATTCTTGTCCTGACGGTCATGACTGCCTTAGGGCTTCAGACCAATTTTCAACTCTTCTATTATGTTCTCTTTTCCGTTAATCAGGCAGAGCTTACAGAAGAAGTCTGTGAAGCTGTAAAGCCGGAATGCAATGCCTGCTGTTACCTGGAGAAGAAAATGGATGAGGGCAATGAGAGCGAATCCCTCCCTGCCCGGGACGACAGAAGCAAAAAGGGATATGAACTGAAAGTTCAGGAGTACTCTGTCTCTGAATCTGATTCAGAAGTCACACCGGCCTCTGGTTCAGGTTTGTTTCTGCAAGATCATACAAGATATCTCAACAACTTTCACACAGACATATTCCATCCTCCCCGAATTGCCTTTCTGATATAGCGCTCAGAAAATTCTTCTTAATCAAAAACGAAAGGCATTTCATGAAAAGGCTTTTATTGCCGGCAATCTTGCTGCTGGCATCCGTACAGTTTTACAGCTGTTCTGATTCTGACAATACACAGGCTCCGAACAACAACAATCCGACTCTTCAATTGTCAAAAATAGATTCCGGATTTGCAACAGGTTCATCTTCAATTGTTGCATTATATTCGGAAAGCTCACTGAAAACCGGCTACAACAAGATCTACGCGGCAGTTTACGATTCAGCAACAGGTGCCGCGATCACCGATGCCCATGTTTCCATTACTCCGATGATGGATATGGGTACCATGATGCACTCTTCTCCGAAAGAAGATCCCACTGAGGACATCGTGGAAGGGAAGTGGTTCAAGGGTGCAGTTGTTTTTATTATGCCGTCAAATTCAACTCAGCTTTGGGAACTGCATGTTCATGTTCACAATCACACTGCTCCGGGAATGCCGTCAGGTGAAGTCATGTTCAGCGGTCTCTCTGTTGCAGACAACTCCACAAAATACAAGACTCTGCAGGCATCGGACGGCTCAAGGCTGTATCTGTCCTACATAGAGCCTTCAAAGCCGATAGTAGGCATCAACGACCTTGAGTTCACTGTTCACAAGAGAACGGACATGATGAACTATCCTCCGGATGAAACCTTCACAACAACAATTTATCCGTGGATGCCTTCCATGGGACACGGTTCTCCAAACAATGTTGACCCGGTTGCTTCGGGGCAGGGACATTACAAAGGGAAAGTGAACTTCACCATGACGGGTGACTGGCAGATTAAGGTCTATCTGCAAAAGAACGGCGTGACAGACTCCACTTACTTTGACCTCATATTCTGATAACATAAATAAGACCGGTGTGCACCCGCGGCAATATGCGCGGGGCAGACCGGGAATCATGAATATGAACAAGTCAATTCTGCTCGCCGCATCCCTGCTCATGCTGTCCTCATTGGTCTCCGATGTTTGCGGACAGAACAGGATAGAAGGACTCGTGCTTTCAAAGCAGACAGGGGAGCCGCTTGATATGGTGAATGTGTTTGAAGAGGGAAAAGAAGGCAGGGCTTTGTTTGTCACTTCAGATGACGGGAAGTTTTCGATAGATGCAGGGAAAAGAAGTTCCGTCAGACTCGGTTTCAGAAGAGTAGGTTACTTCAGAGAATACGAAGTATGCAAAACAGGCGAGGGGCCGGTTACGGTCAGACTCAGTGAAGAACTGAATACTTCTGAAGAAATTTTAGTGACGGGTGATTTACGTGCGCATACAGATCTGCTCAATACTTTTCATATCACATCAGGACTAAACTCTGTTGACGAGCTGATATCCAGGGCATCAGGGGTTGCCTTGATGAGGAGGGGCAACTTTGGTTCAGAGCCGGTTATAAGAGGGCTTAACTCTGACAGAATGAGCGTCAGGCTTGACGGCATGAAGATCCAGCCGGCATGTACGGACAAAATGGATCCGGTTACATCATATGCCGAAACGGGAAACCTGGAGAGCATTTCGCTTTCTAAAGGAGCATTCGGAGATGATGGCTGTTTCAATTCCTGTTCGGGGATTGACATGAAGCTGAAGGATGCCCGGACCGCAGACAAGTTCTCTGCAACCGGCGGTATTAACGGCGGCTTCCTTTCCGTATCAAAAGGGATCAGGCTTGAAGGCAAAGCTGACCTGAAATCTGAAAGCTTCGGAAACTTCACAAACGTAACATACAGATCAAATCAGGACTATAAAGACGGCCGCGGAGATGAGATCTTCTATTCCGGATTCAACAAGCTGAACATCAGCAACTCAAGCACTTATAAGACCGGAATGAACAGCTCGCTTAAGGCTGATCTCCTCTATGACTACGCGTGGGACATTGGCTATCCTGCACTTACCATGGACGTGAAGGATGCCGAAGCATTCATAGCAGGCTTGCAGTTCAATACGCAGTTCAACGGCTCAGTAGCAAAGGACCTTGAATCAAAGATATACTACAACAAGATCACGCATATTATGGATGATTCTCAGCGTGATAACAGGATCAAAATGGATATGCCCGGATGGACAAACACGGCGGGCGCGTACGTCAGTTCTGAGCTTCGGCTTGGAAGCGCTGATATTGAGGCAAAGGCGGAGGGCATAGTGTCAAACGCGAACGCGGAGATGACAATGTATATCCCGGGACAGGGTTTTCCCATGTACATGGTTACCTGGCCTGATGTGAGAAAGAAGGAACTTTCGCTCAGCATGTCCGCAAAACAGAGCATAGGTTCTGGTCTGATGGCCAGCGTACGAGCATGGGGAGGGCCGGTTAACTCTGATGTCAGAAGCGAGGTCGGTCTTTCAGAACTAAGGATCTTCTATCCGGACTTTGAGGGAACCGATTCACGTTTTGCGGGCGGTGTTTACGCAGGTGCCGAAGCGCTGATCGCGGAGAATCTGGTCACATCGCTGAACCTTTCTTACAGCGTTCGGGATCTCACCGTCTCTGAGCAGTATGCATTTTACATCTTCAACCGGTTTGATTCCTATGACTATGTTGGAAATCCCTACCTGGATCCGGAAAGATCTGCACAGCTTGAACTTGGAATTACGCTTAACACAGGCAACTTCGCCGTCAAGACATCTTTCTTTGGCTATTACATTGGAGACTATATAGTCGGAGTTGTTGACAGCATGCTTTCTCCGATGACTGAGAATTCCAACGGAGTCAAGTTCTATGAGAACATCCCGGGTGCGACGATCCTTGGCTTTGAGCAGACAGCGGACTTCGTTGTATCAGAAAAACTGCAGATTGCCAACACTGTACAGTACACATACGGAACCGATAACGACGGCGGATATCTTCCGCAGATGCCTCCGCTGATGGGAACTCTCTCGGCCAGATACAAAACGGGGATCTTCACTCTGCAGGGCGAGGGCGTTTGGGCGGCGGCACAGAACAATGTCAATGCCGACTACGGAGAAACGAGGACACCGTCATACGCAGTGTTCAATCTGCGGGCTTCCGCCGATATGCTGACCGGGCTGTCAGTTGATGCAGGAGTGGAGAATATCTTTGATGTCTATTACTATGAACATCTTGACTGGCTGAAGACGCCGCGCCCCGGTATCAATGTTTACCTGTCATTCAGGACAAGGTTCTGAGAAGTAAATGAGAAATACCGCGGTCATTTTGCGGTATGAGCATAGATCAAAAAAGGGTGCTTCTGAATGAAGCACCCTTTTCTTTTATGCAAATTGACATCACGTGGATCAGAACGTAAACTCGTAAGCCACCTTGAAATACTTCCTGGTATTCTCGAGCTTTTCGCCGTTAAGATTGAAAACGAGGTAAACATTGCTTCCGGCGAAGAATTCATACTGAAAAATTGAATTCCACAACTGAGTCTTTGTGAAGGAATCCTTCTGGTAATATGACCTCACATAGAACTTGTCAAATACGCGCCAGTCAATTCTTGTGTTTATGATCGTCCTCTTTGTATCAAAGAGGTCAATATAATTCAGGCTTGCTCCGACCGACAGTCTGCTGAACAGAAAAATGTCTGCTCCGAAATATGGATTCTTTATGAAGTCACCGAAATACGGGCCGAAGTAATAACCCGTATAAAAGGAAGTTTCGCCTACATAAAAATTTGCAGAATAGTCCTGCGCAAAGTTCTCCCGCGTGATGAGATTCCCGTTCTCGTCGAAGTCATTCGGAGTGTTGTATTCAAAATACTGATTGATCCTTACAATATCGTTCAGCTTAAAATTAAGACTCTGGCTCCATCTGTTCTGCAGTTTGAAATTGTCAGGCATGCCGTTCTCTCCGTGAAGTATCCTTCCTCTATAATAGCCGCCGGAGACATTTATATCGCTGAAATATTTTCTGTCGTATGCAAAGTGATATCCTCCGGATGCATAGACCTCGTCGAAATTGTTCTCAAGTCCTATCTGGCTGTTAAAGGAAGTTGAGGCTTGAAAGCCCCTGTTTACGCGGTTGTAGCCGAAGTCGGCGAAAGGTCCGCCGGCGTCATTGTACTGGTAAAAGCCGTACAAGTTGTAAGCGCTTCCTTCCTGCTCCCTGCCGGGAACTGAATTCCAGCTGTTTACGAACTGTGCCCCGAATCTAAGTGGGTTCTCGGGAAACCGGTAGAAGCCGTCAAAGCTGACAATGTTTTCCCTGTAAAGAGTACCGTTATTCAATGAGCGTATGAACATTCCGCCCAGTGTGGAATTCTTGAAATTCAAATTGGGTCTTGCAACAAAGAACTCCCTTCTGTTCCCATCCGGATCAAAATCCGCAACATAAGTTGCTCCAGCTTTAAGCAAATCGCTTCTGTAGGTATAATTCAGCCCGTAGCGTATATCCTCTATGGCTCTTGTGTAAAAAAGATTGATCGGAGTTCTGTAGATGTCAAGGTCCTTGCTGAAGAACGGCCTCTTCTCCTGCAGGAATATGGGCCTTGCATAAAGCGAGAATCGGAACGGATCCGCTTCAAGCGTTGACTCATCGGGATTAAGCGTAGCTTTGAGCTTGTGATTCTCAAACGCCGCATTAAGGTCGCCGCCGATCCTCAATGTGTCTCCTTCGTCATTGAAACTCTGTGCAACTCCAAACGGTATTGCGGCAATGTCGAGATTAAGTTTATCTTCGAACGGCGTTACGAGATCAAACTTGTACATATTCTTCACCGAAAGCAATTCGCTGTTGGGAATAATCGAATAGTAATAGTAATTGCCGTCGGGCTTGTATGAGAAAAGCTGAAAATCAATTCCGATCTGCTTCTTGTTCTTGTTTTGCATTTTGCCGACAGGGATCTCCACTTCGGTCTGTATGTGTCCCGGCTTGCCGCCGGCCGCCTCTCTTATTATCGTTGATCTCACATCCCATATCCAGTCCCATTCGTAGGACTTGTTGCGGACATTGTAAACTGCGGCATCTCTCTGGTTATTGAGAAAGCTGAATGAGAACACGTATCCGTTCTGGTTCTTATTCTCCATGTCAAGCAGAATGAAGAACTCGTTCTCGTCTTCTGTGCTCCGGTCTCTTGTTACAGACTTTGATATGATCTTTCCTGTTGGATAGTAGTCGAAAGCAAAATACAGGGCGTCCTTGTCCTGCTTTACAAACACCACCGTGCTGTCAATCTTGTTCGTACCGTCAGGTTCCGGTATGAACTGGTAGAATTTGGTGAAGACCTTTGCTCCGGACCATTCTCCAACGGTGATACTGCCGTTGACATCGGGTGCCTGAGTGCTTGAAATGCTCTGCGGCTGCGCAAATGACTTAAGGGTTGACAGCGCGATCAGCGCGAGGGAAAGTGATGTAAAAAATGCTTTCATACCGTTCCTTTTATGGCTTCCATACTTGAACGTAATTCTGAGGGTAATGTTTCAAACCCCGAAAAATGCCGGATCATGCAATTGTGCTCCGGTTTTCAGCCAAAGAACCTTTGTTGACGGAAGTTTCAAACATGGAAAGAAATGCGGGCAGCATCAGGACTATGGAAGGAGAAAGATCAGCGGCCGATGCATCAGGCATAACAAGCATAGTGAAAACAAAATAGAGCGGGATGAAGAGAAGCGAGTACCTTCGAAACTTCATTGATTTGCCGGAACCGGCGAATGCAGACAGAAACAGGATCAGCATCAAAGCAATATATACAGGCACATTTACAGGTGTCTGGTCTGTCACCGCGGACTCGGTCCGGAGCCCGTAAACACTCTTAAGTAAAGACGACTCAAGCAGCCATACGCCAATACTGAGCAGGATAACCGCAGCACTTTTGAAATTCAGGAGCCGGTCTTCTGCAAAGAGAAGGAGTATGTAAAACAGAAGCAGAGCAAGGATCTGAGGCTGGTTGAGTCCGCCGAGGGCAATAACCAGAGGAAGAAGGAAGTCCTTCCTTATTGAGAACAGAAGCATCCCCATCACAAAGAACACCAGATTGAAAATAGCCTGCTCGGTATAAACGTCCTGAATGATGAGAGCAAGCAGTACCTGAGCGAGCACAAGTCCTGTGATGGAAACTGTTTCAGTGAAGCTTGTGCGCAGATAGAGATAGAGCAGAAGAAAGAATGCACCGAACAGGAAGAGCGACATCAGCTCAAATGAATAAAGTCTCAGCTTCTGATTGTTAATCACTATCGTACCGGCCATTTTCTGTATCGCAAAACTTACGGCCGGTGCAAGCACGCCGTACTGAAGCCGGGTCTCATTTGTGCCTGAAAGGATGCTCTGCTGAAGGGAATACTTCTCTTCAAGTCCGGGCTTGATGATCCTCCCGTCGACGATCAGAAATGAGATCGCGGTAAGGAACAGAGCCATTATGAATCCGGGCCTCACGGAATTCCTCCTTCAGTGTTCGCGGGTTTCGGGACTTCCTTCTCATTGTTCTGCGCAGTGTATTCTCCCGAAAGCACCTGCAGGCTCATCGGAATCAGTATAAGATAAGCGGGGAGAAATTTTGCCAGCTGAGTTACAATTGCGAGGCAGAAGTAGATCACCGTGTAAGGAATCAGAATTAGCAACCCGAACCTGAAGTACTTGCCGCTCTTGCGGAATGCAGATATGCTCAGTATTACAAACACCAGTATCATTGCGGTCCAAAGTTCAGCGGCGGATATCCATGTGTTGATGTTTGTGGAAACATTGTGCTGTACGGTGTAAATGGACTCTCTGAATCCGAAGATCAGTCGCAGTGAGAGGTAACCTGCCGCCCACAGCAGAGCTGAAAGCAATGCCGTCATGCGGGCGGATCTGTCATTCAGCCTTCCTTCGGAATAAAGATATGCCGCATAGAACATGAGCAGAAAGATTATCTGATCGCGGTTGAATACTCCGATAAGGAATATAAGAGGAAGATATTTTTCCCTGCCGCTGAAGATGAGAGACAATCCGGCTAAGTAAAGCAGAAGCGTAATGTAATCGCCTTCTTCCCATATGCTTGTAATGCAAAGCGGCAAAAGTGCGGCAAACAGTGCCATGCCGAGGATGCATACATTTGCCGAAAAGAAATTGCGAAGGTACCTGTACAGAAGAACATAGATCCCCAGGAACACTGCAAAGTTCAGTAACTGATAAGAGAGGGCATGCGTAAACTCTTCATCTCCGCTGAACGGAAGGATTGCCGTCTGCAGGATCTTACCCAGCAACGGCTTCATCACTCTGTACTGATACGGAGGTTCCATCGTACCACTTAAAATGGAAGATTGTATTTCCATCCGTTTCGGTACATCGGGAAGTATGGTCCTTTCGCTGATGTTCAGATAACTGATTACTGCCAGTACAATTATCATCACTGACTGAGGTTCGGATAACTTCTTTATCAGAGTTGTGGTCAAGAATTATTCATAGTGTTGTACTTAATTTTGCAAAAGGAATTAACTAATGAAAGTCAGGTAATCGGAATGAGCTGAAAAGAAAGTCCGGAGGGAATGCTCCGGACTCTGCATATTATTCGCGAAGATTACTGACTAATAAGAAGTAAGTGATATGAACCTGTCCACCCCGATCCTGGCAAGGCCAATGTGGCTTTTCTTTGGCACACCGCCGTAAGGTGCCGGAGCCGCGCCGTTTGTATAGTGCTTGTAATTGAATCCGTTGTAATAGATGTAATACTCATTTCCTATAGTCACGGGAATTCCCGCCGTATAGATCATCTGGTCATCCCATTCCCCAAGTTCTCCGTAACTGACAAGGGGAGTCAGGTTGCCGCAACGGATGAAGTTTATTCCGTCCCTTGAAAACAGCAATGCAAGATATACAGTATTGTCTGTCCTTGTGGGATTGACGGGGTTCTCTTCAAGCGCTGAATTAAGCTTAAGCACTCCTGCGATTCCCCAGTAAACGCTGTCTTTGTACATCACAGACATATTGTAGAATTGTGTTCCTTTAATGTCGTATGATTCCGCCTTCAGAATTGTGCCTGTGTAAGTCCAGTTTATCCAGTCATTGCTCAGATACCTTCCGATTTTACGGACGCCGAGAGAGTCCCTGAAGTATCCGAGATACTTGCCCAGCGAAGGATTCCAGCCGCATGATGAAAGGTCCTCGCCTATGTATCTCACCGGATTGCCCGAGTACGGGATCCAGACAAGTCCGTCATATGAAAAAGAAACATTGAGCCTGCTGTCAGCACTTGTGGGGTGAGTGTTGTAAACGGACTTGAACCTTCTTGTCGAATCGGTTTGATTGTAAGCCGAATCATCAACTACCGTATAGAGGCCGCCGGGATACGGCGCATCGGAAAGAATGTTATTCTCTGCACTGCCGTTGAACTTGAATAGCTCCACTATGGGGCGTGTCCAGCTGATGCCGTCAACGGATTCATAATACACGGGCACTCTGCCGTAACTGTTCACGCATCTCAGCCACATCTTGTACACCATCCTGTCCTGATCCACGCTTTTTGAATAACCGACATTGCTGTAAGTTGTTATGATGTAGTTACCCTCCCATGAAGCGGTTGGAGACAGCACGGGTTCCGGATTCTTCACCGCCCTGTGCATCATTCTTATGATGCCGGCGGAATTTCTGAAAAGCAGAGTGTCGGCAAAGAACTGCTTAGCCGTACCTGCCTTGTAACCCGCTGCTCCGCTGTCTATGGGCTCCGCCTGATCTTTGAACTGAACAGTGAAAAGATCTGCATTCTTCAGCCGCACCTTGAGAAAGACTGACGTATTTACCAATTGCGATACATCTGAACCGCCGGACCAAGCAACCCTGTGATCAAAGTGATCGCCTGTGATCTGCGGGCAGTCGCTGAATGAGAATCCCTCAACGGGCTCGCCCGAAGAATTCTGGATCTCGAACTGAGCGAACCCCCCCGGGCGGGTCCTGAGATTCGCATACAGTCCCGATCCGTTAAAGGTGAACAATTCCGACCTGATCTCCGGAACAGCTGTTCCTGTCAATGCCCGGCCAAGCCTTTCCATAAGCCGGTTCACGGCATTGTAGTGAACGGCCGCCTGTGAAGGCGATAAGCTCTTGCCGATCGAATATCCGCCAAGGCGAATGTTCATGAACTGATTCATTGTCCCGCCGTTGTTGAATGCCCCGACGGTGAATCCGATATTGGGTTTGTAATTTGCGGAGTAATTCTGAATTGTCGTCAGAAGATTGTTCCTGTAGTAAACGTCATTCAGTTGTGAATTGGTCCTCTGCACCGAAATGTAGCCGAGCATTGACGGCACAGGAGTGGACGATTCGGAAGTGCTGTTAAGATTGAAATAAGAACTTCCGTTGGTATATCTCGGATACAAGTAGAATCCAACGCCGTCAAAACGGCAGCCGCTCCGGCCCGTTTCAAAACCTTCTGACATGCTGTAGATAGTTATCCTGCAATCAGAAAGGGTAAGGTCGGAATTCTGATACGGTATCAATCCTGTTTCCACGTACCTGTTGATACCGTTTCCCATCAGTCCGCTTTGGGATCCCGTTTCTGTGTACTCGCTTTCGGAGTAGTTTCTGTTTATGTCCGCCGGCGCTCCCGAGTAACCGGTGCCTGCGTTTGAATTTCTGAACAAAGGCACAAAAGCGGCCTGAAAACTGCCGCAGAACCAGTTCTCGCGAAGGATCAGATTACGGATGTTCAGTGAAAGCCCGTTCTGTCCTTTGATCTCCTTTACATAATCATCTACTGCTGACAGGACACTGTCAGAAACACTGCCGCCGGAAGAATCCACTCTTGCCAGCCAGTTCGCAGTTTCAGGATCAAGGTCTTGGGGATAATTTTGGGGAATTGAAAACGCATGTGCGGATAAGAGGATCTGTAAAACTGTAATGCTGAGAACGTAAATGAAGCTTCTGATATTTCCCCCATTTTTTGATATTTCGAAATTTTTGGGGCGAACAATTATCAGCAAGTTAGAGTAAATATTCAAGTCATTACTATTGCAGAGATGTGAAGGTTTATCATTCACGTCCAAAGCGATCAATTTACGAATACTATCTGCAGCTGGGATTCTATCCTCAGCAAATTAATCGCTTTCCTTTGAACCTTTCGACATGCTCAGGGGTGGCTCAATAGAGTGACACTAATGATGCTTGAAATCCATGAATGCTGAATAAACCGTCCGGTCTCAAAGCATCTTATGCCTGAGCCCACTGATTTCCGAAGGGCAAAGGGCGCAGCAAAGTCGGCTCTTATGAATGAACACCGGTTCAATGCGGCATATGTCCGTAATGCGGCCAATCTGCTGCGCCTTGTATGCAAAGGAATTAATCAGCTTAAGGCGGAGTTTGGCAGTTACAAAAGTGTTGGCGTGTGTTATTCATTGATAACTTTCACGTCAATAACTAAGTTAATTTACAGCTAATTAACCGGTAATTCCCCCGATGCAATACAGCAATTCGGCCGAAATATTTCGCTCTCTCGAAAACAGGCTAAGCTCAGCAAGCAAAAAGGAAAATGTTTTCCATTTGCTGAAGTACATTCTTTATGCTCTCTCCGCGGTCATTCTCATCGTGCTTGCGGCGCTGGCAGCTGAATCAGTCTTTCATTTCGGAACATCCGCAAGAAAGATCATATACTGGGGAACGCTTGGCGGATCTGTTGCTACTGTTGTGTATATTCTGATGCATTTCTTATTCAGAATACTTGGCATATCAGGCGGGTTCGACGCCGTGTCGTATGCTCAGAGGATCGGGAATTACTTTTCGGGTATCGGGGACAATCTGTCCAATTCACTTTCGCTTTACAGGCAGTATTCCGGCGGCGGTTCGGCAACTTTATTTTCTCCCGAACTCATAGACGCTGAACTGGAGAGAGTGAATGAGAAAGCGGGCGAGGTTGATTTCGGAAGTGCGGTTGATTTCAGGAAGCTCGCAAGGCCGCTGAAGGTATTTGTAAGCTCGCTTCTTCTTTTTTTAATTGCATTTGTTTTCTTCGGAAACAGTCTGAGCAAAGCCGCAAACCGGCTGGCAAACTACGGCTACGGATTCCTTGACGACCTTGGCATTTCATTCACCGTGCTACCGGGAAACAAGGAGATAGCCCGCGGCGAAGATCTTGAGATCAAAGTGTTCGTAAATTCTCTGGACAAAAGTTTCAGGCCCGGATATGTTAAGATCGTTTCATCAGGAGGAAGAGGCGAAGATGCTGTAAGACTGGAAGCCGGCAGTGATGGAGCTTTCAGGAATTTCTATGAGGATGTTCAGGAGAGTTTCAGATATTATGCGGAGTATGAAGGGCTGAAGTCTGAGGAGTTTGAGATCAGCGTTGCAGACTATCCCGCAGTCAAGAGTTTCCGGTTAACAGTGAATCCGCCTGCATTTACGGGAGTGCCCGGAAAGACACAGGAAAATGAAGGAGATGTGTTCTGTCCGCAGGGAAGCGAACTTGCATTTGAGTTAACGGCAACGAAGGATCTGTCAGAAGCAGGAATTGATCTTAAAGGAGCAAGAATTTCGTTCGCTGTTGTCGGCAACAGCGCTAAAGGCAGCATCACCGCGAATGAACCGGGAGAGTACAGCTTTTATCTTAAAGATTCGGTAGGAAGGGAAGGAAAGAACTACAGGAAGTATGTCATCAAAGTACTTGCCGATGAGAATCCTGCAATAGCTATCATTGAGCCGCGGCAGGCAAACTACGAACTTAACCTGGAGAATGAGATCCTGATTCGTGCAAGGATCAGTGATGATTACGGATTCTCCGGGCTCACACTGAATTACAGAAAGGCGGGTTCAAATCAGGGAAGCCCCGCATCTTCTCAGTTTGCATCAGTGAAGATCCCGCTCATGAATCTCAATGCCACATCTGTTGAGGTGCCTTATGTCTGGGGCATTTCGGGAATGAACATCAGGCGGGGCGAGAAAGTGGAATATTATCTGGAAGTTACCGACAATGCGGGAAAGTCAACCAGATCAGAATTGAGGTCGCTTGTCTACCGGGCTCCTGAGGAGGCATTCAGGAAAAAGAAGGAAGAAGCCCGGGAACTGAGGAACGAACTTGAATCCGCATACGATCAGGCAATGGACCTTCAGAAGGAGATCGAAGAACTTAAGAAGCAGATCCAGAAGAATGAAGAGCTTGGGCTTAACGAACAGAAGAAGCAGGAGCTTGAGAAGAAGATAGACAACTTTCAGAAGAATCTGCAGTCAACTCAGAACCAGCTTCAGCAGAACATGGAAGACCTGCAGGAGAGCAATATGCTTGATGAGAAGACACTCGAGCAATACATGGAGCTTCAGAAGATGTTCAATAAGATAAACACTCCGGAGCTTCAGAAGATGCTCGAGAAACTCCGCGAAGCGCTCAAGAAGCAGGACTCAGAAGAGCTCAGGGAGGCAATGAAGAATTTCAAATTCGATGAAGAGGCCTTCAAAAAATACATGGAAAAAGCAATGGAGCTTCTGAAGAAGATCGAGAACATGCAGAAGTTCGGAGAGCTTACACAGAAACTTGATGAGATCACGAAGAAGCAGGAGGAACTGAAGAAAGACACGGAGAATTCAGACAAGTCTAATACGGAAAAGATGAAAGACCTTGCGGCTGAGCAGATGATGATAAAGGATGACACAAAGGAATTCAATGAGGAGCTGAAGAAGCTGATAGACGAGATCAACAAAATGAAGGAGCAGATGAGCGCGGAAGATCTTGAGAAGATACGCGAGCAGATGCAGAAGAGCGGTACGGAGAACAAGATGCAGGAATCTCAGAACCAGCTTAACAGCGGGCAGAAGCAGAACTCCGAGAAGACACAGCAGGAGATCATGGATGAACTGAACAAGATGAACGATGCTATGAAGGATGCTATGTCGAAGATGATGGACTCTCAGGACAGGAATGAAAAGCTCAAGCAGAAGCTTGAAGAGATACTGAAGGAGCTTAAGGAAATGAGTGAGCGCCAGCAGGGGCTGAAGGAGAAAACAGACGACACAGAGCCGGGGAATAAAGGCGAGTTTCAAAAGAACAGGCAGGAGCAGGGTGACCTTCAGGGAGATCTGTCACAGACCATAGACGACCTGATGAACACCACCAAAATGGGAATGATGCTTTCTCCTGAGATGGGGAAGGAACTCGGCAATGCCTATAACAAGATGGACAAGGCCGGCAAGGAGCTTGGCGAGATGCAGAAAGACAAAGCATCGGACAGTCAGGGAGATGCGAAACGCTCGCTTGACATTGCGGCACAGATGCTCGGTGACATGCTGTCACAAATGGGTCAGAACGGAAAGAAGGGAAAGGGCAACAAGCCGGGTGAAGGAAACATGGGACAGCTGATGCAGAGGCTAGGTGAGATCATCGCACAGCAAATGGGACTTAACGGAAAGACCGGCAAGATGGGAGAGAACGGACAGCAGGGTAATGACGGAAAGGGCCCGTCACCGGAGAACCTTCCGCAGGAGCAGAAGATCGAAATGGACAGACTCAGGCTTGAGCAGATGCAGATACAGAAATCAATGGAACAGCTGAATGAGGAGCTTAAGAAAGAACAGGAGAGAAGCGGCGAAAAGGTTTTCGGGGATATGAGTGAAGTTGAAAAGGAAATGAGGGAAGTGATAAAACAACTGAGCGAATATAATTTAGATGATAAGCTTAAGGAGAAGCAAAACAGAATTCTCTCCAGAATGCTTGATGCAAGGCTCTCTCAAAGGGAAAAGGATTTTGAGCCGAAGAGGGAATCAAGGCCGGGAGAGAATGTATCGAGGAATTCTCCTCCGGAGATCGTGCTCAGCGGCCCGGGATCGTATAATGCACTGCGGGAGGAATTCCTGCAGTTGCAGAAAGAAGGGTACAGCGCTGAATACGAGGCGCTTATCACAAAGTACCTTATGGAGCTGAGGAAAAACGGGCTGACGGGACAGCAATAACTTCGGATGACTTTTTTCTCAATGCTCAAACGAATAATCAAACACGGAAGATCTTGACAAAGGGCAACTCGGAATATTTTCTCAACAGGGAACTGACCTGGCTGGAATTCAACAAGCGGGTTCTTGAAGAGGCCGCCGACATCAATCAGCCTTTGCTCGAGAGGCTCAAGTTCCTCTCGATCTTCAGCAACAATCTCGACGAGTTCTTCATGATCCGCGTCGCAGGATTGAAAAGGCAGATACGGAACAATGTCAACGAACTTACAACTGACGGGATGACTGCGAGAGAGCAGATGAATGAGATATACAAAACTCTCGTGCCTCTCATAGACGAACAGTACCGGATCTTCAATGATGAGATCGTTCCGGCTCTAAAAGAGAACAGCATAGAATTTGTTACCTACAAGGACCTTACGGAGGAAGACAGGATGATAGTGAAATCGTATTTCGATGACGAACTGTTTCCCGTGCTTACTCCTCTTGCAATTGACAACGTGCACCCTTTCCCGAACCTCATCAACAGAAGCCTTGCCCTGGCCATAATTCTTGATGATCCCGACACACAGCAGATCGAAGAGAAAGTGTGCGTGATACAGCTTCCGAACAACATCTCAAGATTCTATCCGATCGGCTCAAAGGATGAAAATCAGTTCATACTCCTTGAAGAGATAATTAAGGCAAATGCTGACAAGCTCTTTCCCGGGATGCGCGCCATTGAAAGTTTTGCGTTCAGGATCACAAGGAACGCTGACCTTGACCTTGAAGAGGAAGAGGCTGACGATCTCCTTACGCTGATCGAGGAGGAAGTCAAGAAAAGGAGGCTCGGAATACTCGTGAGGCTTGAAGTTGACAAGAAGATGCCGGACCAACTGCTGAACTTTCTCATCAATGCTCTTAAAGTCAACAGCAACGAGATCTACAGGATCAGCGGACCCCTGAACCTCGGCGATTACTTAAGCATCTGCAAGATCGAAAGGCGCGACCTCAAGTACAAAAGCTTTACGCCGAGAATTTCCTCGTTCTTCAGGAAGCAGGATGATTACTTCAAGGCGATCCAGGAGAGCGATATCTTTCTTCATCACCCGTTCTATTCCTTTGCATCCGTAGGGGAATTCATTGCACAGTCTGCCGAAGACCCGAATGTTTACGCGATCAAACTCACTCTTTACAGGACCAGCGGAGACTCACCTATCATACGCTCGCTTATTGAAGCGGCCGAGAACGGGAAGCAGGTGACCGCAGTGGTGGAACTGAAAGCGAGGTTTGACGAAGAGAACAACATCATCTGGGCCAGGGCGCTTGAGAATGCCGGAGTGCATGTTGTTTACGGTTTAGTGGGACTTAAGACTCACTGCAAGATGGCGCTGGTGGTAAGAAAGGACGAGATCGGTATGAGCAGATACCTGCACCTCAGCACAGGAAATTACAACTCGTTCACGTCAAGGATCTACACTGATTTCGGACTGTTCACAGCTAATGAGGAATTTTGTGAAGATGCCTCTGACCTCTTCAACTTCCTTACGGGCTATTCCAAGAAAAGCGATTACAGGAAGCTCGTGGTTGCTCCTTACAACATGAGAAAGAAGATCGTAAAGCTTATCGAAGAGGAGATCGAAAGCCATAAGAAATTCGGCAACGGATATCTGCTCTTCAAGAACAACTCAATTGTTGACGATGAGGTAATAATGAAACTCTATCAGGCATCAAAGGCGGGAGTGAAGATCGACCTAATAACCAGGGGTATATGCAGGCTGAGGCCGCAGGTGAAAGGGCTGAGCGAAAACATAAATGTTTACAGCTTAGTGGGCAGGTTCCTTGAACACAGCCGTGCATATTATTTCCACAACAACGGCGACAGCAGGCTTTATCTCGGGAGCGCAGACCTTATGCAAAGGAACTTTGACAGGCGGGTTGAAGTGCTGTTTCCGATCGAGGACAGAAGGATCAAGGAAGACATTTTCGAGATACTTGAACTCTATCTTACTGACACCGCAAAAACAAGAGTGATGCAGAGTGACGGATCTTACCTCAGAAAGTCGCAATTGCTCAAAGAGAAGGGCGAGCAGTTCAAGGAGGTGAACATACAGGAGCACTTTGTGAAGAAGGTGATAAAGAAGCACGAGCGTGAGCTGAAAGCCGAAAACGGAAAGAAAGCTTCCAAAGGCGACATCAGGAAAGTTGAAGCAAACTGACGGAATCAGACAACTGAACCAAGCATAATATTTTGCCAAAGAGAACTGACATTAAGACAATTCTTATAATCGGAAGCGGCCCGATCATCATAGGACAGGCATGCGAATTTGACTACTCCGGAACTCAGGCCGTGAAAGCGCTGAAGGATGAAGGTTACAGAGTCGTGCTTATCAACTCCAATCCGGCAACCATCATGACAGACCCCGAGATCGCCGATGCCACTTACATCGAACCGATCACTTCCACTTACATTGAGAAGATCATCAGGAAGGAAAAGCCGGAAGCGATACTGCCTACGATGGGCGGGCAGACAGCGCTCAACGCAGCAATGGATCTGTATGAAAAGGGAATTCTTGCAAAGTACGGCGTTGAACTTATCGGAGCAAAGGTAGAGGCAATACGAAAGGCAGAATCAAGAGAGCTTTTTCACAATGCAATGAAAAAGATCGGCCTGGATGTAGCAAAAGGAAAATTCGTCAACAGTTATCAGGAAGCTAAGAGCTTTGCCGATGATGCAGGATTTCCGGTCATCATCAGACCGTCCTTCACCCTCGGCGGAACGGGCGGGGGCATCGCTTACAACATAGAAGAGTTTGAGACGATCGTCAACCGCGGGATCGAAGCTTCTCCGATAAACGAAGTCCTTGTTGAGGAATCGCTTATCGGCTGGAAGGAGTTTGAGCTTGAAGTGATGCGCGACATCAACGACAACTTTGTGGTGATCTGCTCCATAGAGAACTTCGATCCGATGGGAGTGCATACAGGAGATTCCATCACAGTTGCGCCTTCGCAGACGCTCAGCGACAAACAGTATCAGGAACTTAGAGATGCGGCGAAGAAGGTCATTTCCGAGATCGGTGTGGAGACGGGCGGTTCAAACATACAGTTTGCGGTCCATCCCGGCACGGGAAGAGTTGTTGTGATCGAAATGAATCCGCGGGTATCAAGAAGCTCGGCGCTCGCGTCCAAGGCAACCGGCTTTCCGATTGCAAAGATAGCTGCGAAACTTGCAGTCGGCTACACGCTTGATGAGATTCCCAACGACATAACAAAGACCACGCCTTCTTGCTTTGAGCCGGTGATAGACTATGTGGTGGTCAAGATCCCGCGGTGGGACTTTGACAAGTTCCGCTCCACAAGTCCCGATAACGATGTGCTTGGCGTGCAGATGAAATCCGTCGGCGAAGTGATGTCTTTCGGCAGAAACTTCAAGGAGGCATTCCAGAAGGCCATTCGCTCTCTTGAGACAGGCAGGGCCGGGCTTGGAGCTGACGGGAAGGATGTTTATGAAGCAAAGTATCTGCTCGGGCTTGAAGAACCCGAGAGGTCGGCGCTGAAGCAGAAGATCCTCATGAAACTTCAGACTCCGAGAAATGACAATATTTTTTACATAAGGTATGCGTTCCTGCTCGGCGCAACTGTTGAGGAAGTCCATGCTTCCACCCGGATTGACAATTGGTTCCTGTTTCAGATTAGAGAGATCGTTGACATGGAACTTGAGCTGTCCGGCTGTGAGATCTGAACGGCATGATCCTGCTGTGATATGACCGGAGAAATATTCCGGGCTTAAGTTCTGTAATTCCTTCTGAAGCTGACCCGCATAATTCCAATTAACAATGATCATGTATAAGGCAAAGGTATTCTTCTGGTTTTGCATTGCTGTTCTTGCATCTGCGTCAACAGGTTACGCAATATCCGGTACAACATGCATTGCAGATGACAGTCTGAAGCAAATGAGAAGAGCTTATGATGCCGGAGTGATGTTTGCCGGCGGCGGTGAAGGGTATTCATGGGGCGTAGCAATTTTCCGTGACAAAGCCATCAAGTTCAGAGCGACGGGAGACCGCAGTCTTAACACTCCGTCGTCGCAGCTTGAGCAGAATCTGAATTCGCAGACAATGACATACACTGCAGATGTCGAGTCCGGTTCAATTTCTGTGACGATCATTCCTGAAGAATGTACAAACAAAGTGGCCGGTGAAACAAATTACTCCGTGGAAGTGAAAGTTCGCAAGGGAGTTGAAGAACAGTTCACTTTTCTGAACGGATGCGGAAGGTTCGTTCCCGATTACGGGCTGGAGGGTAAGTGGAGCCTTTACAAGATCGGGAATTCTGTCATTGACAAAGATGCATATCCCGTCAGCATTCCGTTTCTGGAGTTCATTCCTGACAGCGCTCTTGTAAAGGGAATTGCCGGATGCAACAGGATCCAGTCAAAATACATTCAGGAAGGAAACCGCTTCAGCGTGGCAGAGCTTATGTCAACAGAAATGGGTTGTCCCGAAGAGATGCGTGAAAACGAGATCATCAGCGGCTTAAGAAGCGCCGACACATACTCGCTCGTGAAAGGTGAACTTGAGTTTTCGAATGCCTCTGGTGTAAAGTTAGTCTATTTGCGGGAGGGTGTGCAGCCGGACAACGACAGCACTGTTTTAACCGGGAGATACAATATTCTCAACGACATCTGGGCATTGGAAAAAATCAAGGGCAGGGAACTCAGCAGGGCTGATTTTCCCAAAGGTCCTCCGATCCTTGAGATGCATATCAGGGACGCGACCTACTTCATATCGTCGGAATGCAGCGGGTACAGAGGTTCATTCGCTTGCACTGACGAGACACTTGCTTTCGGAAAAGCCGAAGAAACGGAACGAAAGTGCAATCCCGAGACAGAAGTCGAAATGCTGAACGCCCTTTATTCAGCAAGGCAGTGGACTGCTGAGAACCTGCGGCTTTACATTACGGACGGAAAGAAGATATTGCTCGTGTTCAGAAAGATAGACTGACAGTCAGCATAGAGTCTGCTCATCCTGCCTTTTCAATTGTCTTCCTTGAAAGGAAAACGACAGTCATCACAACAGCAAAGAGAATCACGCCGTAAGCGGCGGCGGCTCCCGTATTATATAACCGGAGTTGTGAGTAGATCTCAACAGAAATTGTCTTCGTTGAAAACGTGTAAAGAAGGATCGTAGAAACAAACTCACCGACGCACGCAATGAATACAAGCAGGGAAGCGTGCATGACCGAAGGCGCCATGAGAGGCGCTGTTATCTTTGAGAAAGTTCTTGCCTCGCCCGCGCCAAGCGTAGCGGATGCCTCCGAAAGAGAAGGATCTATTGACGAGAGTCCCGAGATCACCGACTGGGTCATGAGCGGAACATTCCTTACGGCATAGGCCAGCGGGAGTATCCAGAAACTGCCGGCAAGGATCGCGGAAAAGGAAAACACTGTCGGCACGCTGAATCCGAGTATAAAGGCAATTGCGATCACTGTACCCGGCACTCCGTAAGGTATTGAAAGAACGCTCTCAAGCAATCCGCCAGCGCGCAGTTTCTTGCCCGCGATGAGCCATGCAGAACTTACACCGACAATCAGGACCAGGATCACTGCAATGATCGACATTGAAACGCTGTTCGTGAACGGGTCAAGAAATTCCGGATCGCTGAAGATCTTGCTGTAGTTGTCAGTTGTGAACGGTTCGGCAAAGAAGTTCCGCATGAGTGAACCTTCGGGAATAAGCGAAAGATATGCCAGCGCGATAACTGGCAGAAGAATCACTACTGCAAATGCAATCAGAACAGACGTTCCCAAAATTCCTGAGTGCCTGTGAGACAGCGATGTTTCTGTCCTTGCGGCTCCCTTTGTCTTTGTGTTCACAGAGTACCTGCTCCTGTATATCCTCAGGAGCTGAAGAAACACCAATGAGATGAGGGTCAGAATTATTGCAAGCGCTGCGCTGTATGAAGTGTCACCGTTGACCTTCGCAAAAAAGATCTCCGTTGTAAGGAACTTGCTGGATCCGGCGTAAATGAACGGAGCTGAAAAAGATGCCATGCTTGCCATGAATACCACAAGTGATGCGCCTGTGACGGAGGGCACAAGCTGAGGAAGTATGACCCTGAAGATCGTTCTTGTCCTGCCTGCGCCAAGTGAATAAGATGCATCGATCAGGTTTGAGTCCGTCTTCATCAGTGCAGAGGATGAGAAAAGATAGAAGTATGGATAGAACGAGAACAGGTGCACAGCAATCACGGCGATCCAGCCGTCGAAAATGAACGGTACGGTGCTGAGGCCGAAAGTGTTCATCACAAGCTTCGTAAGAAGTCCGTTTTCTCCGAGCAGAAACAGAAATGATACAACGCCGACAAGCGGTGGAGCGGCGATAGGAACAAGCAGTACGGCAGAGATGAAATTCCGCAAAGGAAATTTATGATAATAGACAACGTATGCAAGCGCAACGCCGATGATACAGCTTCCGGCTACAGTCACTAATGAAAGCAGTACGGAATTCCACAACGGGAGAGCGGAGTTCCGGGCGACAGTTCCGAAATCATACAGGAACGCCGGCAGGCTCTCGATGAAGAGAACGATCAGCGGATAGACTATGTATCCGAAGGCAAAGAACGCCGGGATCAAGAGCACAGGCAGCAGCCGCACAGAAACTTTTCTTCCGGCAGTGTTCATTCTGCGAGTACCCTTTTGCTGTAATTCACTGTTCGTATTGAAACTCTGTCTCCTGTGCGGAAGATCTTTCCACCGTTTCTGAACTGACTGATTATGCTGACTTCCTTGCTTCCGTCGCTTGCCTTATATTCTATCATTGCTCCGCCGAACTGAACGTCCGTTACTTCAAATGTTCCTCTTTCGTCAGTAACAAGTTCAAGCTCCTCCGGAAAAACTGAAAGAAGTTCTTCGCCCGAGATGCCGATGTCAAAATACTTTGCCGATTCCGTGGAATTGAAGAAGTTGGAATGCCCGATGAATTCCGCTATGAACTTCGTTGCAGGACGCAGATAAATCTCCTCCGGGCTTCCTGTCTGGATTATCCTTCCGCTGTTCATAACGGCAATGCGGTCAGAAAGCGCGAGCGCCTCAGACTGATCGTGCGTTACATATACAGACGTAATGCCGATCTCCCTCTGAAGCCTCTTTATCTCATTTCGCGCTTCAAGCCGCAGAGAGTAGTCGAGATTGGACAGTGGTTCATCAAACAGCAGCAGGTCCGGTTCGGTAACTATGACCCTTGCAAGCGACACTCTCTGCTGTTCGCCTCCGCTGAGCATTGTCACATTGCTGTCCGACTTGTGAGAGATCCTGACTTTTTCCAGAACTTCACCGACCTTTCTCCTGATCTCTGACGGAGAAAATTTCCTTACCTCAAGGCCGTATGCGACGTTCCTGAATACTGTCATGTTCGGGAAGAGTGCATAATTCTGAAACACTACTCCTACATTTCTGTTTTGCGGAGTAAGGACTTCAGCATCGGTACCGTTAAGCTCAATCGTTCCCGATGTAGGCCTTTCGAGTCCTGCAATGATCCTGAGCAGTGTGGTCTTGCCGCATCCGCTGGGACCGAGCAGTGAGAAAAATTCACCCCGCCTAAGGTCAAAGCTTACGCCGTCAACCGCTTTCTGATTGCCGAATTGCTTTGAGATGTTTTTTACGGAGAGGATCAAGATCCGGTTAGAAGGATTTTCTTCAAATGGTTTTTAGTTCATTCTATTGTAATTCAAATGCTGACATGCAGGCAGCAGTCTGTGGCCTCATCAAGATCACTTCTTGATCTCTGAATCCCACTTCTTCATCCACTCCGATTCCTTCTCAGCTATTAGTCCCCAGTCAAGGTCAAGTGTAATGAACGGATTTCCGGAGATCCAGGCGGGGAGCTTGTTGCCCGGGATGTCCGTCCGCGCAGGGATCCTGTAGAACTTCTCCGCCTGAAGTATCAGACTGCTTTCGGTTGTAACAAACTCATAGAACTTCTTTGCCGCTTCGGGATTCTTAGAGCCTTTTATGAGCCCGATAGCATCAGTGAGCACGACGGTTCCGGATGAGGGAAAATTAAATCCGAAAGGATACTGATATTTTTCTTTCTGCAAAAAAATATCAGGCATGTTCCACAGAGTCACGGCGTCATTGCCTGCAAGTTTAATGTACATCTGCGTAGGGTCAGCCGCATATGCGGAAGTGTTCTCATTGAGTTTTCTGAGCCAGTCAAATCCTTCCGCTTCCGAGCCGGTCCTTTTTACAGATTCTGCAATCATGGCGCAGAATATTGCGCGCATTGTGCCCGAAGCCATGGGGTTCCTGATAACTATTTTGCCTTTCCACTGCGGGCTGACAATATCATTCCAGTCCTTCGGAGCAGTTTCTTTTGTCAGTGTCTTCTCATTGAAAGCGATCACCTGCGGAGTTACAAACGTCCCGAACCACATGTTTGAACTGCTTCTGCTCTGAGCCGGAACGTTCTGAGCCCATGACGGACTGTACTGCTCAAGAAGTCCTTCCTTTTCGGCACGCATGAATATCGTAGCCGGTGCGCCCCACCAAACATCAGCCAGCGGGTTTGCCTTCTCGGTCCTTATTCTGTCATAGACTTCCTGCGAGCCCATGTCAAGCCACTGAACATCCGTGTCGGGATTGGAAGCCTCAAACATCTTTTCAAATTCCGTAAGCATTTCCTTGCCGTGAGGTGAATAGACAACGAGTTTCTTCTTTGCCGGCTCCTTATTGCATGACAGGAACAGTGCTCCGGCCGCAATTAGAAAAAGGATCGCAACTGACCTGACCGCGATTCTCACTTATACTCCTTTACTTTGAAATTATTCACCCTGAGTCTTTCGAACAACTCTTCCGCATTCTTCTTCTTTGAAGGATCATTGATATCGAAGAACCAGAAGTTCTCGTAATCGCCCTGATTCATAAGAAGCTGCATTGTGCCCTGAGACTTGTGCTCTGCAATCAGCCAGTTCACTATGATCTTGTAATCGAGCGCATCACGGTAGCCGAACTTTGAAGTCCTGTCAAACACAAGCGGAATGGTATCGGAAACGGCGGTGATGGGATAAGGCTCAAATCCCTTATAGGGAGTCCGCACTGTGTCCGCCTTTCTTGAGCTTGTTCCCGCAAGCACAACAGGCCTTGATTCCGGAGCAAGCATCTCCACTGCCTGAAGCGAGAGAATGGAAGCCGCGCTGTGATGTGCATGAGTGCCCAATGACGGCGCAAGTATGAAAAGGTAATCGTATCGTTCTTTTGCAATGAGGTCTCTCAGATAATTCCTTACATAATCCGTATCCCAGATGTTGCTGTCGAGTACTTCGTGAATGTCGGCGGAGGTTATGTATCTGTGGTCTTTCTGATTCAGATAGTAGTAATTCCTTATTCCGACAATAGCGCCGCCCTTCTCTAATTCTTTCTGCCTTATCCCCGGCAGGTGTTCTCTGCCGATCACTTCATCCGTAAGCTCCAGTCCGTAAATGCTTTCCGCAAGGGTTGAGTACTTGTAGCCTCCCTCGCCGTTGGTTACCAGCGCCAGGTCAACCGTTCCCCCAAGGTCATGAACGATCTTGTAATTGGTTGCTGCAAATACCGCATCGTCATCGGGGTGAGCCGTTACCATAAGCACCTTCGGCGCATTTTGTGATACGGCTAAAGAGGTGAATACCGCAAGAAGCAGTATTAGAAAAAATGATCTGTAAAAAGTGTGAGGATTCATTATGATTATTGAAAGCAACTTATCAATAGGTGCATAAAGATTCAAGGCGTAGAGGGAATATGAAAACCGGACTTGTTTTTCATCAGCGTGATTCAGTTGCCCGGCAGGGACTCATGCCGGCTGATCATTATCATACCGGCAAGGATTGCATGAACAGTAAGCTTAATGTTGCCTGCCTGTGAATCAGCCGGCAAATGCAAAGTGGGCAAAGCGCGAAAGCCCGCCTTTCGGAGCGGGCTTTCGCGAACAAGACATGCCGGGTCAATGGGTCCGGGTCATTTTATCAGTACCATCCTCCTCGTCCCTGCAAACTTTCCGGCTTCCATTCGGCAGAAATACACTCCGCTCGCAAGGGATGCGCCGTCGAATTCCACTGCATATTGCCCTGCGGCTCTGAACTCGTTATCCACAAGCCTTGCAACTTAGCTTTCGGGTATGCCGCAGTCTGTCAGTTCCACTGCATAAGTACTGTCAACAGGATGCGGAGATATGTTTTCAAAGACAGTATTGCGTAAGAGAGCATCTTCGCAGTTGCTGAGTTTAAGTCCCCGCCATGCTCCCGGCGGGTTATGCTGAAAGTTGAACGCATTGATGAATATGAAAATGCTGAAGAAGTAAAGCAGGTTTGTGAGAATGCTAAATTTGCGTGAGACTTGTGTAGTATTCTTCATGTTACCTGTTTAGTATTCTTTTGATTCATATTCAAGCTCAGAAGTTACTTCCTGCTGCCGCAGTTCGTGAGTATAGCTTGTTGCATTCCGCAGTGTAAGCCGTCAATCTCTTGCTCACATATCCAAAGCAGGCAACATTGCTCTGCTTTACCCCATCCGGAAAGTAGCTCTGAATGTCAAATCTCTTTGCATCCTGTTTATTGCCGGCAACAAGGAACTTTGCCTCGCTTGCTATCCACCATTCATACTGATGAGATACTGATGGGTCAAGCAACTCATCTGCTATCAAGTCATCTATTCGAACTCTGTCTATCCACATATCACATTCTCCAAACCAACGGATGCGTATCTCGCCGGAGTAATTGGCTCTTTGTGAATTTTGTGTTCCTGTTTCAAGTGCGCTGCCCAGGATGTTCAGCATTGAAGTGTCTCCCATTCCCATGAAGTTGAAATTGTCTTTGTAGCTTCCGTCATAACCGATATTGAAGTCTTCGAAAAAATTGGCGGCCTTTACCACTGAACGTTTGACCACTCTGCCTCTGCTGTCACATACAATTACTTCACATACCCTGGCAGAAGGATTGTTCACAGCAAATACGGAGTCTATTCTGATTCTCGGTTTTATTTTATAGATTCGTACTATCTCCCGAAGATAACTTTCAATTTCATTCTCTTCCGATGCGGAATTTCCATTGCCGAATGTAAATCCGGAAAGCACAATGCCGGAAGTATCGATCTTGTCCCCGGGACAGTCAGAAAATGCGGAACGAAAATATCTGACCCTGCTTCCTTTTCCGAACCTGATGTCAATTGAATCTATGCCTCCCATTTGTTGGGGTTTCCCGAAGCCTTGAGCTGAATGCTTTTCACTTTGCATCGTTTCTTCACACTCATGTTCAAATCTCTGCCCGTAACAGATCCATTCGATCTTCGGCCTTCCTTCATGAAGGCGAGTACTGCTGTCAAACGGAGTAATGTTCTCGACTGAAAGCAAATCCGTTATAAGTCTTTCCTCAACCTTTTTTTCAGATTCAAAGCTCAGTATGGCAATTACCGAAACAATAAAGGCTAGAGAAATATAAATTCTGTTCTTCATTTGTCTTAATGTTTGAGTTCTCTCATTTTAGATTTGCGTGTTTTCATTTCAGAACGATCATTTTTTTCGTATCCAATAAAATGCCGTTAACACTCAGTGAATAAAAATAAACTCCGCTTGAATTTTCATTGGTAGTGTAATCAACTTCATACTCTCCTGAAGCGAATTGTTTGTTCACAAGCTCCACAAGCTTCTTTCCGGTTATGTCAAATATCTCAATAGACACCGTGCCCTTTTTGCTGATTTCAAATCTTATCTTCGTTGATCCGTTCAACGGGTTTGGATAATTCTGATGTAAAACAAAATCCCCGGGAAGGATATCTGAAATCTGCCGCACAGATGTGAATGTTGTGTCGCCTCCTGTGGTGGTGTGGATACCGGTGGCATAAAATTTGTCATAAGCCCACCCATTGTTTTTATCAACAAAGTCCGTGAAAAAATATTGACCGATCCGAATTGAAGTATCAGGAAGCTGAAATAGCCAATTCGTGCCTCCATTACTTGAAAAGTACAGAATACCCCTGGGATTAAGTCCGTTGAATCTCACAACGCCGCCAACTCCCCATAATTTATTGATTCCTATTCCTTCAATTCCTAAACAAGGAGTAATGTAAATGTTGCCACCTGTAGGCAATTCTTGAGCAAACCAGTTCATTCCGCCGTTTGTTGTTGCTTTCAAACTAACATTGAAACCAGCACTCCAACCAGATAAACTGTCTGCAAAATACATATCTAAAGAAGATCTACCCTGGTCAACAATGAACCATGACTCTCCGCTGTCAGTCGTCTTTCGCACATACAATGCTTGATTCTGTACTTGTGAAATGAATCCATTCCGTCCGTCAATCATGTAGATCCTGTCCGGATTAAATGATCCCAGACTCAACTGCCTTACCCAGCTCGTTCCGCCGTTGATTGTGCGGAATACTCCGCCGGTGAGACTTTCTGTATCTGTCAGCCAAATTGTATCTTCGCTCAAAGCAAACATGCTTTCGAGATCAGTCTGGTTAGGCCTGTTAATACCGAACCAATTCTCACCTAAGTTCGTGGACTTTAATAGAGCTCCACCCGCAACAAATCCTGTAGTCTCATTGACAAACTGCACATTGCAATAATTATCAATGCTTCTGTAAACGATATTCCAGATCTCACCTCCGTTGCTCGTTTTCAATATATAACCGGTATCATTAACGGTGGCACTTCGTGTAACGGCAAATCCAATCAGACTGTCCAGAAATGTAACATCTGAGATGCTTTGTCCGCCAAGCTCCGGCATAAACTGCTGCCGCCATGCTCCCGGCGGGTTATGCTGAAAGTTGAACGCATTGATGAATATGAAGATGCTGAAGAAATATAACAGATCCGAAAGAAACCTGACGGCGCGGGAATGTGAGGTGTGTTTCAAAATAACTTCTTTTACACAAACTTATGTGAAAAGGTTTTTAGAAACTATGACCTGCGTCATAGTTTCTAAGAATATTTTCTATTGCTCTTGCTGGATCAGCGCAACAGCAGTCCCACCGTCTGCACCCGGCCTCCGCGAATTATTTTCTTCATCTCATTATCAATGCGTAAATCCGTTTAACTGCCACTGCTTGAGCAAATGCTTCAGCAATTCAATTCCCGGGATGAAGCAAAAAAGGCCCGCACCTGTGCGCGGGCTTTGTGTCAGTTTGCAGCTGCAATTATACAAGCAGTATCTGCTAGGGAGATATGAGAATCTATGATCTTTTCAATAAAGTCTCCAGCCTTCTTCTTATAAATTGATCCGGATGATCAAGCAGATTCGCCGGCTCATCCATTATCTTCACATAATCAATCCACACACTCACTTCCTGATACCAGTAAATTTGATAATCTACTTCACAAAGATTAATGTTACCCCACTCTAAGAAACCACCGACCCGACC
>JAIBBK010000002.1 GCA_019694675.1 Ignavibacteria bacterium | reverse complement strand
GAATGTCTCGGTGGTCGGCGATGATGCACAGTCAATATACAAGTGGCGCGGCGCGGAGATACAGAACATATTCGACTTCCAGAATGATTTCGGCGAGTGCAGTACTTTCAGGCTCGAACAGAATTACCGCTCAACCGGCAAGATCCTCTCTCTTGCGCAGAACGTGATCATCAACAATAAGAAGCAGATCGAAAAAACTCTCTGGACGGAAAATGATCACGGTGAGCACATTCATCTCATTGAAACCCTTACAGACCGTGACGAAGCCCTGCGCATCTGCAGGCACATCTTCGATGAAATGCAGAAGAAGAAACTGAACTTCAAAGACTTTGTGGTTCTTTACAGAACAAATGCACAGTCGCGGGCTGTGGAAGAAGCGCTGAGGCAAAACAGCATACCGTACATTATCGTAGGAGGCATAAGGTTCTATCAGCGAAAAGAGATCAAAGACATTCTCTCATACTTCAAGATCATCGTGAACCCGAATGACAACGAAGCATTGCTCCGTGCGCTTAGCCTGAGAGAAGGTGTCGGAAGAACAAGCCTCGACAAGATAATTGCGGCGGCGGAGAACGAGGGAACACAGATCTTCGAGGTCCTGAAGAAAGGTGAAGAGAACCGCATTGTGGGAGGAAAAGCGAGAAATGCGGTAACGGAGTTTATGAACTTCCTTTACAAGTATCAGTACCTGAGGGAAGAAATGTCGCTGAAGGAATTAGCCGGAGCGATGATCGATGACACGGGAATACTCTATAAGCTGAAGCTTGAGAACACTCCGGAAGCGGAAGAACGCATCAGCAATATCCAGGAACTTCTGTCTGCAATTGCGGAATTTTCAGACGAGAATGACGAACCCACGCTTGAGAATTTTCTTCAGCAGGTCTCGCTTGTTGCAGATATTGACGACCTTGACGACAGGAAGAACGCTGTCACTCTTATGACAATTCATTCGGCAAAAGGTCTCGAGTTTCCGGTTGTGTTTGTTGCGGGACTTGAAGAAGGACTTTTTCCCGTGAGCGGAGCAACGCTGTACCAGGATGAACTTGAGGAGGAGAGAAGGCTCTTTTATGTTGCTATCACACGGGCGATGACAAAACTCTATCTGCTGTATGCAAACATGAGGTACAAGTTCGGGATACAGTCTTACCAGATGAAGTCAAGATTCCTGAAGGAGATTCCTGAAAGCGTGCTAAAGGAAAGCTTCATAGTCGAGGGGCTCAGGCTCCAGTCTGAGAAGAAGTCAAAACCGGAAAGGCAAATGAGCTTCGGTCAGTCGATCCGTTACGAATATTATGACAAGCCCGCAGCATCCCCGAGGAAAAAGCATGAGCACAGCAACGAAGCGGCAGACAAGTTTCCTGATATTCAGAAGGGTGTTACCGTTACTCATGATCAGTACGGAAAGGGCGAGGTGCTTGGAACTTCCGGCAAAGGGCTGGATAAGAAAGCGGAAATATATTTCGAAGAAGTGGGGCTGAAGCGAATTGTACTGAGGTATGCCAAGATGCGTGTGAACAGTGAACAGTGAAGTAAGGAATGTCCGGCATAAACAAATCAACAGCGGTATAGCAGAATGAACTACTGGATACTTAAGACCGAACCTTCGGATTATTCTTATGACGACCTTGTAAGAGACAAGCAAACCGTCTGGGACGGTGTTGCCAACAATGCGGCGCTTATCAACATCCGCAACGCAAAGAAGGGCGATATCGGATTGATCTATCACACGGGTGATGAAAGGAAGATCATCGGAGCCGCGAAGATCACTTCCGACCCGTATCCCGATCCTAAGCTCGGCGATCCGAAAATGGCGGTGTTTGACGTGAAGCCGCTGAAGAAATTTGTTAAGCCGATAACTCTTGAAGAGATAAAGTCAAACAGCAAGTACGCCGGCTTTGCCCTTGTTAAGCAGGGGAGGTTGTCAGTCGTTGCCGTTCCGGAAGAGTTTGTAAAGGATTATCTGAGCGAGCTTTAACATGCCGCAAAGAACTGTGCGGAGAAGGAGGGATTCGAACCCTCGATAGAGTTGCCCCTATAACGGTTTTCGAGACCGCCGCTTTCAACCACTCAGCCACCTCTCCGTGTCAGCTTTGAACAATTTCAGGAAGATCGTCTCAGGAATATGAGTTGCAGGCTCATGATTCGAAAAACAAACCCGCAGTTACGCTGCGGGCATAAAAAAGAACCTGCAGAAGATCTGCAGAGAGTGAGGGATTCGAACCCTCGAAGGCTTTTACACCTTACACACTTTCCAGGCGTGCCTCTTCAACCACTCGAGCAACTCTCTGTAATGGATGCGCGTAATTTAGTGATGCAGGGCGTGAAAATAAATGACATTTTGGTAATGAAAGCCTTTATGCAACTCAGCCGGCCGCTCACAATGCCGGAAACTTTCTAAGGCAATATGTGAGTTGATTCAGCAGCCAGCAGATTGCCCACGTATGAAAGTTATTCCGTTATCTGTGTGTTATCATGCGGCTGTTTCATTGTTTCAAAGGAAATAACATTTTAACTAATTTGGTATATTACAAAAAAGTACGGGGACACATGTTTCAACTTCTCGATAAAGACTCCCTCGTCTCTGCTGTGTTTGCACTTAGCGGATTATTAATGATTCCAACATATTCGAATTGAACGCGGCTTCATCACAAAAATACGCATTTCTCTTCACCGACGTAGAAGGCAGTACGCGTCTTGCTCAGCAGTTTCCCGAGAAGATGGTCGCCTCTCTGGAACGGCACAATAACATCCTGAATGAGGTCTTCGCTAGGCTTCAGGGCCAGGTCTTTGAAATAGTCGGAGATGCCTACTGCGTTGCTTTCGAAGATCCGGTTAACGCAGTAAATGCGGCCGTGGAGGTGCAGAGAAAGCTCGGAACTGAAGAATGGGATGAGGTAAAGATCAGGATAAGAATGGGGCTTCATACGGGATTCGCACAGAACATTGGCGGCAAGTTTAGCGGATATATCACAATGGCACGGACCCACAGGATCATGTCTGCCGCACACGGGGGACAAATACTCGTATCAAACCAGCTTCACGGCGAGATCGCCGAGCAGATGAAAGACCTTGTGTCATTCCGCGACCTCGGTGAAAGGCGGCTTAAAGATCTCATACAGCCGGTCCGTGTCTTTCAGCTTACTGCAGAAGGTATCGAGTCGGACTTTCCCCCGCTTAAGACCCTTGATGCCAGGCCGAACAATCTTCCCGTTCAGCTTACAAGTTTCATAGGAAGGGAAAAGGAGCTGATGAAGGTGAAGGAATGCCTCCGGGAATCAAGACTCCTCACGCTTCTCGGCACGGGCGGCTCAGGCAAGACAAGGCTGGCGCTTCAGGCCGGGGCGGATCTCATTGACGATTTTGCCAACGGCGTCTGGTTCGTTGAACTTGAGCAGGTTTCAGATCCTGTGCTGATGCCGACTGCCATCAACAACTCGCTCGGTGTTCAGGAGGAATCGCAGAAGTCGCCGGAAGAATCGCTTGCGGAATTTGTGAAGGAAAAGGAGATCCTGATCATTCTCGATAACTGTGAACAGATTGCCGAGGCATGCGCAAACATCGCGGAGAGGCTTCTGAAAAGATCTCCTAAGCTCCGTATAGTAGTGACCAGCAGGGAAGCTCTCAAATGTGAAGGAGAACTTACCCACAGAATTGACTCTCTTACTACACCAGACAAGTACCGCAAGTATTCATTTGAGGAGATACTGGATTTTGAATCGGTCAGGCTTTTTGAAGAACGGGCACAGGCAGTAACTCCGGCTTTCAAAATTACTCCCGAAAATTCAAAGATCGTGGCCGGCATTTGCACTGATCTTGACGGCATCCCTCTTGCAATTGAACTTGCCGCGGCAAGAACAAAAGTGCTGGGGGTTGACAAGATCCACGAGAGGCTGAAGGACAGGTTTAAGCTTCTCACGGGCGGAAGGAGGACCGCACTTCCGCGTCAGCAGACACTCAAGGCGCTGATAGACTGGAGCTACGATCTTCTTACTGAACAGGAAAAAGCCCTCTGGGAAAGACTCTCCGTCTTTGCGGGCGGATGGACGCTTGAAGCCGCCGAAGAGGTGTGCTCGGACGAACTCATCGAACAGTTCGACATTCTGGATCTTCTGTTCAATCTCAACGAAAAATCAATAGTCATTTATGATGAGGAGCACGAGAGATACAGAATGCTCGAGTCGATCAGGCAGTACGGAGACGAAAAACTCTCTGCTGCAGGCAACAGGGACGCGAATAGTTCCAGGCATCTGAAATACTATTGTGATCTTGCCGTGAAATCGGAGAAAGGGCTTGCAGGGGAGGATGTTAACAATTGGCTGAAAATTCTCGATACGGAAACCGGTAACCTTGAGTCCGCAATTCACTGGTCGTACAGCGGCGGAAACAATGAAGAAGGCGGCAAGCTTGCAACAGCCTATGCCAACTACTGGCTTAACAGAGGATATCTTACAACAGCTGTCTATCATCTCGAAACTATTCTTCAGGCGGAAGACAAACTTTCAGAGTCAACAAAGGGAAATCTGTTTGGAATCACCGGGCTGTTTCTCAATATGCTCGGCAATGCAGACAAAGCCGAAGACCTGATCGGCAAGAGTCTCCTAATTTCCAGAGAGCTAGGCAACAAGGACGATATTGCTTCAGGACTCAACAACCTTGCATCCGTAGTATATGAAAAGGGTGATTACACAAAGGCAAGAGAGCTTATTGAAGAAACACTTGTGA
The DNA here is from genome assembly GCA_019694675.1 of Ignavibacteria bacterium. GTDB lineage: Bacteria > Bacteroidota > Ignavibacteria > Tepidaquicellales > Tepidaquicellaceae > JADJAH01. The sequence goes on along the minus strand of JAIBBK010000002.1, from coordinate 130,825 downwards.
TAGACCGCGAGTCGGGTGATGCATCAAAGATCTCATTTTCACTGATCAATCTCGGAACAGTGGCGCGGCTTCAGGGTGATTACGATACCGCACGGGCACTCCTCGAAGAAAGCCTTGAGATAAGAAAAAAGGCAAAGAACAAATTTGCGATAGCGTCTTCGCTCAATACGCTTGCAATACTGCACGTCAATCTTGGAGATTACGACAGGGCGCGGGCTTATATTGAAGAAGGGCTTGCGCTCACGCGAGAGCTTGGAAATAATTACGGCATCGCGGACGGACTCGGGCTCCTTGGCAATGTGGAAGCATCCCTCGGCAATTTTGATGAATCCGAAAAGCTCCAGAGAGAATCGCTGAAGATCTTCGAGGAAATGGGAAAGAAGAATAAGATCGCGGATGCCATCAGCAATATCGGAAATGTCACGTTTCAGAAGGGTGAGTATGAGGCGTCGCTTGAGCATCTGAGCCGGGCTCTCGAAATTCAGAAGAATATCGGCGACAGATTCGGAATTGCGCTCACTCTGCTGAGAATGGGAAAATCCTTCACGGCACTCAGGAAATATCAGGAAGCATCTGAGAAAATTGAGGAAAGCTTAGCGATCAGAACAAAACTCGGTCTCAAAGGAGGCATTGCGGAATGCTGCGGTGCGCTGGGATTTCTCATGATGCTTACGGGTAAATCCGGTGAGGCAGAGTCATCCTACCTTAAGAGTCTCGAGATATACTCGGAACTTAAGAACAGCTCCGGAATTTATTCAGCCCTGCTCGGATTGTCCCTAATACTTCTTAAAAATGGAAAACCGGAAACTGCATTGAAGCTGTCCGGGATCGCCTCAGCTTACAGACCGCTTCCGGGCGTGGCTACGGATATGTTTGATAAGATGATATTGTCAGACATAGAGGAGGTTTCGCCGGAACTCTTTGCGGCAGTAAATGAAGCGTCTGCCGAATTGCCCGCCGCAGATCAGGTCGCTGGACTTGTCACCGGAATTTTGAAAGGAAACTGAAATTCTGCTTTTTCGAAATTGTCCTGCCCGTGCAACTCATCTCCTTAGTAAGTATTGATCTCCGGAATCGAATTCATTCACGTATCTTCTCCGTTGATCTGCTTTGGTCAGCAATGAAGCGCTAAGGAATTCTGAAATGGCCTGTGAGTGTCTGCTTTTGTCACAGCCTCCCGCCGCTATCCACGGGAGAAGATAAGCGGCGGGAGATGACTGCAACATTGTCCTTCCGATTCTTATTTGATCAGCATGAGCTTCTTCGTCTGCACGTTTGTTCCAGACTGAAGCCTGTAGAAGTAAACTCCCGTGCTCATATCTGATGCATTCAGAGTTACGTTGTATGTACCGGGCGACAGCGTCTCATCAACCAGTGTCCTTACTTCCCTTCCGAGCGCATCAAAGATCTTCAATGTTGTTGCAGCTCTTTCGGGCATCCTGAATGTGATCGTAGTTGACGGATTGAAAGGGTTTGGATAGTTCTGCATAAGTTCCATTGTCTGCGGCACCGTTGTTCCGGGTGTTGATGAGATACCGACCGGCAGTGAAAAATCACTCAGCGGCGTCCAGCCCATGTTGTTGTTCTCATGCACTTCATTGGTTATTGAATTATCGGGGTCAACAACTGCGTAGATCCTTGTTGCTCTCGGAGTCGCAGGAGGAACCACCCATTGTATGGAAGCATACTTTGACTTTCTCGACTGTATCCCGCCTGTTATTGTCGTTTGTCCTATCTGCACGCCGCCGTCAGCGGGATGTCCCTTGTAGAATCTTACCGTAACCGGGGCTGTAACTCCGAGCAGTCCGTAATTGCTGATCCTTGCTTTTACCGTTACCGTGTCCCCCGCCTGAGGATCCATTTTTGAGATCCTCACATCCTTTGACCTGAACCTGTAGGCCGTGTCGCCACCGGGCATTGGAAATCCTTTCTCTATATCAAGTCTCCACGGAAGAGCTAAAGTGACATCCGTCTTGTTTCCGTATCTCTCATTCCAGAATGAGGAAGGATTTGCCGTAACATTCACCTTGTAATCAAGCACCAGGGCTCCGTTCTTTGCCCAGAATGCATAAGGTGTGATGTAGTAAGAATTCTGCGGGAGGTTGTAAGGAACAGCAAGGTTGCCGTAATCCCCCCTCAGAAGCATTGATGAGTTGATCTTTGTGGTCACGCTTGAAAGCTGGCTTGATGTATAACTTCCGGATGCGCCCAGCTCGATACCCCATCCGCCTACAGTTGCTCCTACCTCAACTCCGATGCTTCTTGATGTATCGGCTCCCTGCGATCTGAAATTCTCCATTTCAAGCTGTGTGAAACTGCTGCCGCTGCTCCCGACCGTCTGAGGATTGAATTCGTAAATAAGCTGTGCAGTGTCTTCGGAAACCGATGCCGTGTCTTTGTAGGAAAGTATGTTTCCGACTTCATGCTCCGGGCGGTAGATGTTGCCGATCGCAAAGTCGTCCTTTGATTCGATCCAGAGCTTTGTGGTGGGACCCGGCACCATCACAATAACATTACCTCTGAAATTATTCAGACTGTCATAGACAGGATACTCATAGAAATCATAATCATTCACGATGTTGAACGTCCAGTCATCTCCCTGCGCACGCCTTCCTTCGGTCACTCTCACGGTGCTTCCTGATCCCTGAACATTCTTGAAGCCCTCGGAATAAGAAGCCGTTATGCTTGCCTGTACTCCGATCCCGAAAACGTTGCCGCCTGCGCTCAGTGTGGCATCAACACCCCAGTCACTGCCCACCTCCACCGTAAGCGTTGTGTCCTGTGTTGTTGCCTGAACGTAATCGGCAGAGAAACCGCAGCTGAAGTTGGGATAACAGCCGTTGATGTTGAACGGAACCTGCTGGAACACATCGTAATGGATCGGCGGCGTGTTGAGTATTACCAATGGCTGTTTTACGAATGTCTTTCTGTAATGATTTGCCGCTCCGAGCCTTACCCTGTCTCCGTTGAAATCTCCCACCGCAACCGCAAAATGCCTGATCTTTCCGTTGTTACCGTCAAGCGTTGTCTGATCGTAGTTCTCTCTTCTTCCCTTAAGTGTGAAGCTCGTGAAATTTCCGGCAACTTCGTAAACATATACATTGAAGAACTGCCTGTTGTTGTCAAAGTCGTAGGGATTTCCAACGGCGATAATGTCAGCCTTGTTGTTGTAATCAAGATCGCTTACCGCAATTGCCCTTTCAGTGAAATCATTGTTGCCGCTCTCCCATCCGTATATTGCGGGACCGGTGATCCGCAATGTGGGCCTGTACAAACTGTCAACGGTGAAAGCGTAGATATTGCCGTTTGCGGCAACGGCGATGTCGTTCTTCCTGTCGCCGTTAAGATCAGCCGCTGATACATCAAACGGCCTCGACTCACCGAAGTTAGATATTGCAAGCGTTGCACGCCTGTTTGAATTTACCACAACCGTATTGAGCGAGTCTTTGATCTGCACTATGTCAATGTAGTTTCCGGGCTGACCGTTCTGGCTGTGTGTGAATGCAAAGCCCGCTACGATCTCATCAAAAGCGTCATAATTGAAATCTCTGGCGGATGCGGAGATCTGTATCTTCGAAATATTGTAGGAAGGCGGGGTGAAGAGATTTGCGGTTCCCTTCGATTCCAGCCTTCCCTGCTCATTCACATTGTAGATCCTCACTCCCACCGCCCATGATGTTCCGGACCTTTTGACCATAACGATACCTATTTCCTGAAATCCGTCATTGTCAAAGTCGCCTGTCGTAATATCGAACGCGTCATACTTCTGCCCGGACGGAAACGGAAACTTTTCATTGTTGATGCTGTCGCCCATGACCATGTTCAGATTATTGTCAACCGTGAAGAGCTTCAGCTTAAGCGAAGAATCAGGCGCGATATATCCGAGGATGAACTCGTCTTTGAGATCGCCGTAAAAGTTGCCCGCCGCAAGTCTCAGAGGAGTGTTTGGCGACCTTGTCTGCGGCATCATTGCATTGTTGAGTGTAAGCCGCTTAGCCGAACTCCACGACAAAGTATTGGAAACAATCTCAGGGATCATGAGCCGGATGGAATTATTCGGGCCTATCCATGCTCCCACAAGGTGCTTGAACTGGTTGCCTTTGAAATTGCCGGATGTAAGAGCCATGCGCTTATTGCCGATCACGCTGGAATCCGTCTGAAGATTTTTCGGTACGATCTTGTCGTTTACAACCGTGGTGTTCAGGTCCATGTCGAATATCCTGCCTCTTGCATTGTGTAAATTCGGGTCACTTCCCAGTGACTGGCTGTGCAAAAGTATTATCTCGTCTGAGTTCACGAGGTCTTTTGCCCTTGAAAGCGGATCGTTCTTGTTTACCTGCGCATTCGACGTCAATGCGGCAAGCATCAGAATGGTGATGCAAAGAATTGCTTTTTTGAAGATTAACATTTTTCCTCCCGTGGATTTTTGTTTTGTTAATTGTTGCAGCAAAATTATGGGGAGAAGCAGGGCAAGGCAAAGAAACTTTTGCACAAATATCACAGGAATGCCATGCACCGGGAGGCAATATTCTGTGATTTTGAGCTGAAAATCGCTTTTTTCCAATCAGATAAATCACAATATTCACCCTAATCATTGTATACATCTTTATGAAGAATACAAAGCTCGTAGAAATCCTGATGACCTTCTCCGAGGATGAGATGAAGGACCTGAAAAAATTCGTGGAATCTCCTTATCACCGGAAACGCGACCTTGGAGATCTGTTCAATGTCCTGAGGCAGTTCCATCCCGGTTTTGATGATGCCAAACTTACAAACGAATATGTATTCTCCAGACTTTTTCCCGGAAAGAAGTTCGGAGACAGGAAATCCGACAGCCTTCTTAAAACGCTTACTTCCGAACTGTTCAGCCTCTGCAAGGAATTTCTTATTCAGCTCGGGCTTCGGGAAAAGGAAAACTACAGGACCTATTTTCTTCTCGGACAGCTTAGAAAGAGAAAACTGCTTCCGGAATTTATGAGGGAAGCCGGGCCGGCGCTTGAGTTCATTGAAAAGGACACCGGGAATAATTTCGACCTGATCGAAAAGTCATACCTCTGCAGTGCGTTTGTGGAATATTACATAGATACAAATGAGTTCGACAAGTGTTATGAGATGATCATAAGACAGCATGAGAACGTATTGGCATCGGCGCTCATAAGCATGCTCAGATTTTCAAGCCAGCAGACAGCAGCCGAGGACGGCTACAATCTTACTACAAGGAAGAACCTGAATCAGTCACTGATGAAGCACATTGATGCGGAGTCATTCATAGAAGAGCTCAGGCATGACGGAAGCAGGTATGCGCCTTATATGGAAATAAATTATACCGGACACCTCGTACACACTTCAAAGCAAAACGACAGATCACTGTTCTTCCGCATGAAGAAGCTCCTGGACGAGAGCCGTGGCATCCTCTCAAAGCAGGAAATGTACATCTTCTACAGCATGACCGCGGCTTACGGCAACAAGATCTTTTCCGGCGCAAATGAAACCAGGCACCGTGACAAAGTGCTTGAACTGTACAAGATCATGATCAACGAGGACGCATACAAGTTCTCTCCCGAAGATCACTTTCAGATCGGGCTCTTCAGAAGCATGCTGATCTCATCAAGAGTTGCCGGAGATTTTGAATGGATGAAGATGCTGATCGATAATTACCTAAAGGAACTTCATCCTAAATATGCCGACAATATGCGAAGCTATGCTATGGGACAGTATTACTTCGGCATTCGCGAATACGGAAAAGCCCTCGAGAGCCTTGCGGTTCTTAGATCGGATTATTTTCTCTACAAAAAAGATCTTAAGAACCTGCAGTTCAGGATATACTACAGTCTCGGCTATATAGAAGAAGCCTACTCGGTCCTCGAAAGCCTGAAGAAATACCTTTCCGGCACCGAAGACCTCTCTCCGGATATGAGAAAGATCAGCAATAACTTCGTAAAGTTTGCCGGCGAACTTCTCAAGGTGCGAGACAAAGGAAGCCGTAAGGATGCGGAATATGTGAAAGCAAAAATACTTGCCGAGCCGGAAACAGAGTCCGCCGACTGGATAATAGAGAAGCTTGATGAAATATGATTCTTGGCGTCACTCTGCATGAAAAACTGGCCGCAGTTTGATTCCACATCCTGCCTGATGCCGACCGGAAAGTTTGAGTAATCCTACTCATAAAATTTGTGATAAATACTGTTGTCTTATGATGCTCTCTTTTCGTAATTTTGTATGAGAACCTTCAACCCCAAATGAAAAGATTCCCGGCCATATTACTTTTCCTCGTATTCATTTCAAATGCCTCTTCACAGGAAGCATACTATTACTGCAAAGGTGTCCGCATCTCTCTTGAGCCGAGGCCGGATAAGATCGCCGTTGTACTGAACCGGGCAGGGACAGACGAATTCACGGCCGGGCGGATCGTAAGTGACGCATTTGGCGGAGACATTGACTTCAGCATGCCTTCGGACAATGTCTGCTTGGTGACATTCAACGGCAATAAGACGGCCGGCGAAATAATTTCGATGACCGGACAGGCGTCGGCAGGCAATCCGCTTGTGAAATTCGCGACTCCGGTCTACTTCGGGCAGTCGCACCGCGTTACGCAGATCCCGGCAGATGAATTTGTGGTAAGACTCAACAACATCAATGATCTGGAAAAGCTTGCGGCGCTCAATATAATGAACAATGTTTCGGTGATCGGAAATGTGAACGGTGAAAAGGGATTTCTTCTGAAGAGCAATGACGGCGTGAAAATCAATGCGCTGGAGTTAAGCAGGATCTATTACGCTACAGGACTGTTTGAGTTTGCTGAACCGAATTTTATCTACCCCGACTACTGCCTTCTCAATTCGGTTCCCAATGATGAATTCTTCTCAAAACAATGGACGCTGAGGAATACGGGACAGACGGTTCCTACGGGGAGTACTTACTACGGAGATGAACCGAACGCAGGCGGCCTTCCTGATGCTGACATTGACGCCGACCTTGCTTGGGACATTACGATGGGAAGCAACCTGATCAGCATTGGAGTGTTTGATACCGGAATAGACTCAACTCATCCAGACTTCAGCATTCCCGGACATCTTCTTCCCGGTTACGATGCTATCTGGAATAAGTACGGTGTTCCGAAGGATTCCGGAAATTACGGAGGACATGGCACCTGCGCCTCGGGGATCGCAGGAGCAGTGGCAAACAACGGAGTGGGAGTTGCAGGAGTGGCTCCGCAATGCCGGCTCATGGCATTCAGGATATTCAATCTTACCGGCGCATCAACATCCGTTGGAATTGCAAGGGCTTTCGACACTGCCCGAGTTACAGGCGTGGATGTGATCAGCAACTCATGGAACGGCTTCACGGAAAATTCCACAGTAACGGATGCCATAAATAACGCGGCGCTTCTCGGACGTAACGGGAAGGGATGCCTCATCTTCTTTGCCGCGGGAAATGACGGAAGGCGAGCACCCTGGTATCCTGCTTATCTTGCATATGTATCCGCAGTCGGAGCTTCTACGATGCTCGACCAGAAGAAGACGCACGGAACAGGCAACCAGTTCTTCTGGGGAAGCAACTACGGGGAAAGCGAGAAAGGAGATCTTGATCTTGTTGCGCCGTCTATCTGTTACACTACGGACATACAGGGCGTTTTCGGATATGTCAATCAGCCAGGAACCGCGGGCAATTACTATCCCCATTTTCCGGGAACATCGGCTTCGTGCCCTCATGCCGCAGGCGTTGCCGGACTGATGCTCTCTGTAAATCCGTCGCTCACAAGAACCGAACTCTTTGATAAACTCTACCGCGCTTGCGATAAGATCGAGAATGTTGAATATTCAGTTTCAAAGACTCACGGAAAATGGAATGAGTTAACCGGATACGGGCGGCTCAATGCGTATCAATCTGTACAGCTTGCACTTGGGACTGACGCGACTCCGCCGACAATTGTACACAGGAATATTGCTTCGCACGAAAGCACTTACCCGACAAAGATCACTGCGGAAATTACTGATCATGACGGTTCCCCGGTAACCTCAGTCGGCGATGATGCCCCGATACTGTTCTACAGGCTTAACAGGAACAATCAGGGCTGGACACAATTTGACTCTCTCACGGCAGATACCGTTGAGCTTAACAGTTACACATTCACGATTCCTTGCCTTGGACTGGAAACGCAGGTTCAGTATTACATAAAGGCAAAAGACAACGCGGGAAATACAGCAGTGTTTCCCAAAGGAGCTCCGGACAATAATTGGCTGTGCTATTTTTCTGTTGCATCAAAAGTTACAAAGTCTAAGACAGTAGGGCCGTTTGCATGCCTTGACGGAGGCAATGTGACAGTGTCCCCTAATGTGACTTTTGACAACTTCACTATTACAGATTCAAAAGTGCAAATATGGATGCAGCACGGAAGGGTCAGCGATGCGGTGATCCAGCTTTATTCGCCTTCCGCAAATTCAGGGCTTAACAGAAAATGCTTGTTTGCATCAAACGGCGGAAACGGCGCAGATATAAGAGGCGCAGTTGTTTCAGACACGGCTTCAAATTTCTGGACAGAAGGAACTCCTCCGTACGAAGGCGGCTCCTTCAGGCCGGATTATCCGCTCAGAGGGCTCAACGGGACTAACGCGGCAGGTGACTGGAAGATATTTCACTATGACCAGCTGTACAGTTTTGCGGCGGCTTATGACAGTGCGATCATAACATTCACCGGAAATTCCGGACTCGCTTCTCCTTGCATTGCATTTGATTCGCCCGAAGACACTGTGCTGAACTTCGGCAATGTCCTCTTCCCGGATTCAAGCGTGAAGGAATTCTATGTACGCAATTCCGGAAACACACCGCTTGTAATTGACAGCATAGTCTTCTCCGGTTCCTTTGCTACAAGATTTTCACTTGCCGGACAGATACCCGCACAGATATTGCCGGGCGACAGTTCTGCGCTGAGTGTGATCCTGAGAACCCATGTCCCTGACAATAACTTGCCTGCAGGCCGAATGAATTCAATTGCCGACAATGTGGAAAGCTCTGTAATGGAGATATACAACAACGATCCTTCAAAATCCGTATTCAGGGTTTCACTTCAGACAGATCAGGAACTCAGAAGAGTCAGCGTGCTTACACTGAGCGTGCTGATCCAGGCGATGTACGATGCAGTTGCGGATACTTCGGGCACGGATACGATACAGGTGAACATAAGAAATACGACATTTCCGTTTCAGGTGGTTGAATCGTCAAAGTCTGTTCTGCATAATAACGGAACAGCAAATTTCCTTCTTCAGAATGTCACCGACAGCGTTAACTATTTCATAGAGGTAATTCACAGAAACTCCGTGACCACATGGAGCGCGGAGCCCGGGCAAATGTTTGTCAACAGACGCCTGAGCTACGACATGACTGCATCCGCATCAAGCGCTTACGGACAAAATCTCATACGTGCAAATAACTCTCCTGACCGCTATGCAATCTACAGCGGGGATGTTGACCGTGACGGCTTCGTTGACGGTACAGACCTTATTACAATAAGCAACGATGCTTCATTGCTTAAGACCGGTTACATTTCCACCGATCTCAACGGCGACGGTTTCGTTGACGGTACAGACGCACTTATCGCCGGCAACAATGCCACAGGTTACATCGGGGTTGTCTCACCTCCGTAAGCAGTCCCGTCAGTAACGACTGCAGAAGCTGTTTCCGTCTTGAACGCCCGGCGGAAGCATTGACCTGCGCGTCCCGCACTTTACAGTAAGAGTGACGAAGACTGCGCGCTCAAAGATCAAACTCATTTTTGCTCAATGACGAATTTCGACTCGCCATGGTCCGCCTCCGCGTTTTCACTATTGCCCGGTGTGACTCTTCTTTCTGATCAATGTGATGTTGCTTGTTGCGTGACTTTCGGTCTTTCTGTGCGGCATTGCTCTCAGCTTCCGGTCAGCAAATGCCTTCCGCATCCCTTTACAGTTTCATTGCAAAAGCCATTTTCATAAATTGGCTAATGAAGTCCACACACGGCCACTCACTATCAGTACATTCACTTAGGAAGTTAAGCACAAGCGGATAGATGCTCTTTAACTCCATACACTTTCTGATCTTCTTTCCTGTTGTTACAACGATCTATTTCCTCTTGCCGCACAGATTCAGGTGGATGCTTCTTCTTGCCGCGAGCTGTTATTTCTATATGGCATTCATCCCGGCATACATCCTCATACTTGCAGTTACAATTGTTATTGATTACTTCGCTGGGATATACATAGAAAGGTCCGAAGGGAAGAAGAGAAAGAAGTACCTGGCCGTCAGCATAGTGAGTCTCATACTTGTGCTATTTGTGTTCAAGTATTTCAATTTCGTAAATCAGAGTTTTGCGGATGTGTTCAGAACTTTTGAGCTTGAGTATCCCGTGGAGAACATCGGCTTGATACTTCCGATCGGATTATCGTTCCATACGTTTCAAAGTCTGAGCTATGTTGTGGAGGTTTACAGGGGAAGGCAGAAGGCGGAAAAGAACTTCGGCATATACTCGCTGTTTGTTATGTTCTACCCTCAGCTTGTTGCAGGTCCGATCGAAAGGCCTCAGCAGCTTCTGTACCAGTTCTATGAGCGGCACAAGTTTGAATACAGGCGAATTGCGGACGGGCTTAAGCTTATGGCATGGGGGATGTTCAAGAAGGTCGTGATTGCCGACAGGCTTGCCGTGTTCGTGAATCAGGTCTATGACAATCCGCAGAATTACGAAGGCATCAGCATGGTGATAGCAACGGTCTTCTTTGCGTTTCAGATCTACTGCGACTTTTCCGGATACTCTGACATCGCGATCGGCTCCGCGCAGGTTATGGGATTTAAGCTCATGCAGAATTTCAACCGGCCGTACTTTTCAAAATCCATTAGCGAATTCTGGAAACGCTGGCACATCTCGCTCTCCACCTGGTTCAGAGACTATCTCTATATTCCGCTCGGAGGAAACAGAGTCGGCATCCCGAGATGGTACTTCAACCTGTTCTTCACGTTCATGGTAAGCGGACTGTGGCACGGAGCCAACTGGACATTCGTGATTTGGGGAGCCTTGCACGGCACATACCTTATCATCGGAATTCTCACAAGAGACTTCAGGCAAAAGTTCACGGAGATCACAGGCCTCGCAAAAGCAAAACGCCTGCACAGATTCTTGCAGGTTATGATCACCGCCGCGCTGGTGTGCTTCTCGTGGGTATTCTTCCGCGCGATGAATCTGCACGACGCAATGCTCATTCTCGCAAACATGTTCAGGGGCATCGGAAACGTGACGCAGATGTTCGGACCCGACAGAGTTCACATTCTGTATCTCGGAAGGAACATGCTTGAGTTTTCGATCTGCATTCTGCTCATCGGCTTCCTCGGGATCGTTGAGCTTATTCAGAGGCGCGGAAGCATAATTGAAATGATCAACTCAAAGCCGGCCGTTTACAGATGGGCGCTTTATTACATAATTCTCGTTGCTATCATTCTTCTTGGCCAGTATGAGATTTCCCAAAGATTCATTTACTTCCAGTTTTGACTAAGTTAGTTCTGAAAATACTTATTCTCTCAACTGCCGTATGCGCAAGCGTAATGTTCATCGCAAAGCGCAACGGAGTTAAGAAGTATGATCCGAAGAACTACTTTGCCGCAGTTATTGACAAGGACAGTCTGATAAGGAATGTCCCTTCGCCGAGGCTGATCTTTGCGGGCGCGTCAAACCTCGCATTCGGGCTCGATTCCAGAATGATCGAAAATGAACTCGGCGTGAATGTGATCAATATGGGACTGCATGGAAACTTCGGGCTTGACTTCATTCTCAATAATGTTGCAATGAACGTCAGGAAGGGGGATGTGGTTGTACTTTCGATCGAGTATTTTCTCGACGAGATGTTTTACAAAGACATAAACTATGTGCTGAATGTCTGGCCGGATGCGGAGAAGTATGTAAGCAGGGATCCGGATTTTTATGCGCAGGAGCTGAAGTACTTCGTAAGCGAGTCGCAGGAAAGCTGGAAACGGATGTCCAACACTTTCTTTGACAAAGCACTTAAGTTCAAGGAAGCCAAGATCTTCATCTCTGATCAGGTGCATTCATACGACACACTTATATATTCAAGGAACGCATTCAATGAAAACGGTGACGTGATCAGCCATCTCGGAAAACAGTATCCTTTTGAACTTCGGGGAAGAACACCGATTGAGATCAGTGACTATTCAAGGAATATCAGGAAGCTTAACAACTTTGCAGCTGAGGTTGAGAAAAAAGGCGGCACGGTCTACTTCAGCTATGCAAGCTATCCCCGGAGCGAATATGAAAAGAATAAGAAGGCAGTGAAGGATTTTGAAACACAGTTGAATGATGCGCTTGAGATAAAGATCATCACAACTCCGGAAGAGCTTGTCTATCCCGATTCACTGTTCTTCGATACGGTCTATCATCTGAATGAAGAAGGAAGGAAGAAAAGAACTGAGCTTGTGATATCAAAACTGCGTGAAGTGCATTACAGGTAAGACAGGTCTGAATGCATTATCACATCTCATGCTAACCGTCATTCCTCCTTACTTCAAAGAAGCTCTTTAAGATCTCACGGCACTTGCCGTCAAGAACTCCGCCCAGAACATTTACCTTGTGGTTCAGGTTATCCGATGAAGTGATGTTGAACACACTGCCGCAAGCTCCGCTTCTGAAATCGTAAGCACCAAAGTAGAGATCATCAATTTTTGAAAGGACGATCGCTCCGGCGCACATGACGCACGGTTCGAGCGTCACATACATCGTGCATCCTGCAAGCGTTTTGCTCTGAAGATACTCGGCCGCAGAAGTGATAGCCATGATCTCGGCATGTGCGGTAGGGTCTTTCAGAGTTTCAATCCTGTTGTGCGACTTTGCGATTATGCTGTTCTGAAACACGATCACGCATCCGACAGGCACCTCGCCTTCTTCGTAAGCCCGCTCTGCTTCGCGGTATGCATAACCCATGTAGAATTCATTTGAAGTCATTCCTGTATCTGTCCTTATCGGGTTTTCATTTTCTTATTCCTGCATCACCTGTTCCCGCAGAATCTTTCTTAATGCCCGGATCCATCTTCCTGACAAATCTGTCAAAGTCAACAAATCTGTAACCGCGCTTTCTGAGCGGCTCCAGGGCTTTCCACATTTCCTCAAACTCGGATAGCCCGGGGCTCAGGGTTATCACGGAGCTGGTTTGTCCTCGGTTCTCAAGCATTGAAGCAAAATGATCCGCGCTGAATTCACCAAAGTAAGCGGGAACTACCAGCGTATCTTCATATACACGCAGTCCGAACTTTTCAATTTCGTTTCTGACCGTCTCAGCGAGTGCCTGTTGTGAACCTACTCCCTTTAGGATCACTCCGGAGACTCCGTCAAAACTCATACTCATCGTTCTCGCCTTTGATCTGATCTCCTTTTCATCCATACCGGATCTGAAATCCGATTCAAAAGAATCCTCGGATCCGAGCTTTAGCTCAAGTACATGGTCCCGCCGTGATTCCGTTATCAGAGCCTGGTAATCTGCCCTGTCATTGCTTTGCGGCATCACTACCGAAAACTCTTCCGCCGAGTTGACGATCAAGCCGGCATCCGACAGCGTAAGAAATTCGAGACTGTCCAGCAGAAGACAGATCACAGCAGATCGTCTTTGCACGGAATCTGATCTGAGCAGTGAAATATGCCCTATCTTGGAATTCAGTGTATCAGAGTTTTTGTAAACATTAATTCCCACTGTCTTTGTGCGCGGCTCTTCGCGTGCCTTTACTGTGAGGCGCATGTCACTGAGATAATTGCTCAGGTCGTGATTGACAGTTACGCCGGGTATGTCGGACGGAAGCCTGATCTCCTTTGCAAACCAAAGTCCGGCTGACTTCCTGTCGTTCAGATCTCTGATCCACTTCTTCTCTATGCCGAATGTACTGAGCACGGAATCAATCCCGGCAGATACTTTCTCCCCGGTCGGAAGCGCTTGCAGCGGTTCCTGACGGATCTCCGGTTTCGGATCTCTGAAGTGATAATATCCGAGCACGGCGGAACATGCCAGCAGTACCACGGCAATAAGAAGCTTCTTTCCGTGAGATGAGGATCTCTGTATCGGATCTGTTCCTGACTTTGCATCATCCTTTCTTGCACTCTTCATGCGCGATGTTCAGCTTCTTATGTTCAGAATTTCCGAGCTTACACGCTTTATTATCTCTTCGGCATTTTCGATCTTAGTGAGTTTCATCACTTCAAGGGCATCTTCAACATAACCGGGCTTTCTCATGCCAAGCAGTACACTGCTTACGCCGGGAACGGACGCAGTTATCAGAAGCGCTTTTCTTGCAAGTGACAGTCCGTGGAGTTCGGGTGGAAGATGTTCATTGATGAGTCCGTGTATGAACTGTGCCCGCTTACCTGCCCTGAGCTTGTAATAGTTTGAAACGAAGTTCATCAGTTTGTGGCTCTCATGAACATACTTAAGTATGTGAAGGTACAGGTTTTCATTCGATCTTCTGCTTTCGGCAAAGTGAGAGATCTCCGAGATCGAGGGAGTGTAAACCTGCATGATCATGTCGTTAAGATGCTCAATGCTCCCGAAGAATTTCCAGTTCTCGTATATCAATCTGCCTGTATTGAACTTACCCGAGATCAGTTTCAGCTCGTCACCTTCCACACCCTCTCGCGGCAGTATTTCCTGTGTCATATCTGCTTCCATCTGTTTGACAAGTTCATTCTGCCTGATGAAGTCCTTCTCGCGAAAATCATCCGCCCTGAAATCTGCAAGTCTCACAAGCCCTGTGGACATGATCGAATTGAGCGGCCTGTTCACATACACCTTCATTCCTCTCTCGGCCGCATAGTCAAGTACGGTCTTTGAGCTGTCGGAATTGTTTCTGACAGTCACCGCTCCGCCTTCGAAAAGGTTGAGGGGAAACTGCACTGATCTGAAATGATTGCCGCTTCCGGCCACTTTCTCCGCCGCTGATACGCATCTCTCAAGAGATACAAACTCAGTGCTCTCCCTGTATGAAACAAATGTATTAGATGAAATACCGTAGTCCCTGATCCTGCCCTGGCGCACTTTCTCTTCAAGGAATTCAAACGCCTTTTCCACCCGGTCGTAGAAGATACTTCGGTTCTCTTCAAGAGATGCCCCTGCAGAGGTCCGGAAGCTGAGCGAATATTCGGGATTGTGAAGAAGGTAAGTGTCAGCGTAGTCAACCTTCAGCCGCTCAAACTGTCTTCGGAACTGATCTTCGAGAAAGTCGGGACTTATGGAATGCCAAAGCTTCTCATTGAATTCGATCACATCGCGGAAGGGATTGCCGCGGGACCTTTGCTCCCTGGCTACGGCGAGATTCCTCCCCTGTATGTAACCGCCCTTTGTAATGAGTGTGATGTTCCTTCGTTCGATGCTTCCGGAAGAAATGAGTTCCGCAAGTACATTGCCGATCAGGGATTCGCTTCCGCCGTCGGCGTAGTTTGCGGAGGTGTCAATTACATTCACACCGCCAAGCAGCGCCTTTGAGAGCGACTGTCTGTGATCTTCCACAAGTTCATTTATTCGGTAGCATCCGAAACCGATATTCAAGACATGCTGGATTAAATTAGATTGCTTTGCTGATCTGTAAATGAAGGCACAAATTAATCAGACTTACATCAATTGACAATTTACTTTGGGACAAATTAATGAAGCAGGCAGAATGACAGCTTCAGTCTCAGCAATCATAATTCAAAAGGTATTCCGGCGAAATGAGTTGCCGCCGCATTAAAGTCATATTCTTTCTTTGGTAATCGTCTGACCTTTTCACCTCCCCCTGCGCTTAGAGCATTGCCTGTTTGAGGCGCTTAACTTATTTTTGTCACTCCCGTACCAGAAGAATAATATGAAATGAACAATCACGAAAAAACAGCTTTCGACGGATTGTGGGACTATAACGATCCTGCAGCTACCGAAGAAAAATTCAGTGAGATCCTGCCCGAAGTCAAAGCTTCAGGAAATGAATCGCACTATATACAGCTTCTTACGCAGATCGCAAGGACTTACAGTCTGAGAAGAAAGTTTGAAGACGCCCACAAGCTTCTTGACGATGTTGAACCAATGCTGAAATCCGGGTATCCGAGGGCATCGGTAAGGTATCATCTTGAGAGGGGCAGGACATTTAACTCATCGAATGTGTATGACAAGGCCCGCGAGCATTTCTTGAAGGCACTTGACCTGGCGGTTCAGGCAGGCGAAGACAACCTTGCCGTGGATGCCGCGCACATGCTGGGCATTGTGGAAAAGGGAGACGCATCACTTGAATGGAATCTTAAAGCGATCAGGATGGCGGAAGAGTCAGATGACGAAGATGCGAATAACTGGCTGGGCTCTCTTTATAATAATCTCGGCTGGACATATTTCTCTATGAAGGAATATGATAAGGCGCTTGACCTTTTTCGCAAAGACATTGATTGGTTTGACAGGAGAGGGCGTGTCACCAATGCGAACATTGCAAGATGGTCTGCGGCCAAGACCCTGAGGATGATTGGAAATATCGATGAAGCCCTTGAAACACAGCTTGCGTTGAAGGAAATAATTGAGCGCACAAAAGACGAGGACGGATACGTTTATGAGGAGCTTGCCGAATGTTATCTTGCCAAGGGAATTGAGGACGAAGGAAAGAAGTATGCGGGAATCGCGTATGACATTCTTAAGAGCGATGCATGGCTTCAGGCAGATGAGCCAGAGAGACTTGCACGGCTCAAAGAACTCGGAGGCAGAGAGTGAAATTCGGACATGTCGAGATATTCGTAAAGGATCCGGTGAGATCCAGGGACTTCTATGAATCAGTTCTTGGATTCAAAGTTATAGATATTCAGGATGAACTGTTTGTGTGGCTGAAGTCCGATGAGTTTCACCTTCTTCTGAGGCCCGGAAACCCGGCAGAGAGTTCCGCCGAATACTCATCGTCAAACACCGGATTTGTTTTATATACGGATGACCTGCCCGGAACGGTGGAACGGCTTCAGGCAAACGGACTCAGGTTCAATGGCAATGACGGTTCCGAGAAATGTCCCACTTTCCGGGATCCCGACGGAAACTGGTTTCAGCTTGTAAATCCAAACGACCACTAAACATATCACATCATGGAACAACTCACAAAGGAACAGCAGGAATCGGTGTATAAGGAACTAAGTGCGATCAATGATGAAATAGAAAAGCTTCGCAAGAAACGGAAAGAGCTCAATGCGAAAGCGGGTGCAATGAGCGTCAGCAATTACACACTGAAAGACCGCGACGGCAATGAGGTTAAGCTGTATGATCTTTTCGGTGACAACAACTTCCTCATTGTCATACACAACATGGGCAAGGGTTGCAGCTATTGCACCATGTGGGCCGATGGCATGAAGGACACATTCAGGGAAGTTGAAAAGAAGGCGGGCTTCGTGCTTGTCTCCCCCGATAAGCCGGAGGTTCACAAAGCATTTGCTGAATCAAGGGGCTGGGGTTTCCGTTCATACTCGTCCGACGGTTCGGAGTTTACATATGACCTCGGCTATGAGGTGCGCAAAGACGGCAAGAGCTATTACTGGCCCGGAGTATCCGTGCTTGAGAAGCGTGCAGACGGAAGCGTGGTAAGAGTTACAAAGGATTTCTTCGGTCCCGGTGATTTCTTCTGCAATGTCTGGCACTTTTATGATCTGCTCCCGACAGAAGACATCACAATGAACTCCTGATGCAGGCGCACTATGCAGTGACGGCCGGAATTTCACAGCAAGCATTTTGCCTTTTGACAAAATCGTAACTATTAAAATGAGTATGAATACAGCCCAGAACTTCGCCGCACAGTATGAACTGGTCAACGACTGGCTTACCGGAATTGTGAACGGATTTGAGGAAGATGACTGGAAGCTCTCGCTTGCTCCGGGAAAGAATCATGCATTGTGGCTGCTTGGGCATTTGGTGGCATCCGATGACGATATTGTCCTTTACCTTGGCAAGGGGGATGTGCTTTATCCGCATTATCAGGAGATCTTCTCGCAGGGAAAACCATTGCTTGCATACGAGAAATGCCCTCCCGCCTCAGAGCTGAAGGAGTCATTGAAAAAGGTGTTTGAGAGGAACAGCAAGATCGTTGCAGAACTCAGAGAAGAAGAATTCGACGAACCTCATGCATTGGTGGAGAATTATGAAACCGACTACTTCAAGACTAAGCGCAGAGTGGTAATGGCATGGCAACTGCATCAGTTGTATCACACGGGACAGCTTGGTGCGATTTTGAGCATGGCAGGTAAAAAGATTTACGGCTAACTTTGCATCGTAACGGAACTTCATCCGCTCCCGGCGGAAAATACGGATTTGCTGAAGTCCCGTAAATGTCCCGATAAAACGATTCCCGCTTGAAAGATACATACTGGGTTAAGAGATGGAAGGAGTTTCTTTCTCACAGGAGACTGAGCATTGAGTTCACAGTAACGGTCATTCTTCTTGTGCTCACAGTATATTTCTTCAGCAGATACCTTCTTTTCAATGAAACAAGGGCCGGTGCTGTAATTGACGACCCTCTGCAAAGGCACTTCACAGCTGTTGACCTCAACGTGCCGATCTTCTTCGCAATCTACTCATCACTGCTGATCGGCCTTATATCATTCAGCTTCAATCCGAAACAGCTGATGATGGCATTTCAGACTTATATCGTTCTTGTTGTATTAAGGATGATCTCAATGTATCTCATTCCGCTTGATCCTCCGGCGGAGTGCATTGATCTTCAGGATCCGGTAGTGTTCATGATGGGCACGGGGCAAAAGATCGTGAAGGACCTTTTCTTTTCGGGGCATACGTCAACCTCCTTCATGCTGTTTCAGGTGGCGCGGAACAAATACCTGAAAGCGTATTTCCTCGCCGCTACTATTACCGTTGGCATCAGCGTTGTGCTGCAGAAAGCACATTACACGATTGACGTTGTTGCCGGGCTTGTTTATTCGTATGCGTCATATCAATTGGTGAAGCACTGGCATGCGAAGTACCATCATCTGGAGATCGATAAGCAAAGATAGCCGGAAACGGATATCAGAATTCAGCAGTGTGATCTTGCAGTATTCCCTGTAAGGTCTTTTGTTTGCATAATAATCACAAAGGCATGAAGATCAGAAGAGCAACTGAGGCAGATCTTCCGGCAATTGTCAGCATACTTGCCGGTGACACTCTTGGAAAAACTCGTGAAGATGATTCACCAGTGATGAGCGATGCATATCAGAGAGCGTTCAGAATTATCTCCGGAGAAAAGAATCAGACGATCCTTGTCGCCGAAACGGAAGAAGGAGAGATAACCGGAACGCTTCAGCTCACTTTCATACAGTACCTCACATACAAAGGAGGATTGAGAGCGCAGGCGGAAGCTGTGTTCGTGAAAAGCAATCATCGCGGCAAGGGAATCGGAACAATGTTGATGAAAGAGGCGGAGAAGATCTCGCGGGAAAGAGGCGCGCATCTTATTCAGCTTACCACAGACAAGCGCAGGCCTGATGCGAAGCGTTTCTATGAAAAACTTGGCTACACTGCATCTCACGAAGGAATGAAACTGCATTTCAAAGACCTGAAGCCGGGCAGTTAACACAATGTGAATGAACCCTTTTCCCGTGTGAGCATAAAAAAACCCTGCCCGGCTGAACAGGGTTTTCTCAAACTCAATCCTTTGTCAGAGCCGGAACCAGTCGTCCTGCAGATACCACTTACCGCTTTTTTGCTTAAAGACTATAGGTTGCGCCATTCCGTCAGTATAGTAAGTCATCTGCCTGGCGGCTTCGTCATAGGTCGGCTGAACCTGTTTGGCTACACGAAGCGCCGCCTGCAACGCTGTTGCTCTCTGGTCAGTGAACAACCTTGTTGCGGCATCAACCCCTCCCATTTTGGTGATGTATGAAGGGTCAACGTAATTCTGCATGAACTCGCTCCTGTGTCCGCCGAACAGGGTGTTGATCATCTCCTGCATCTGATTTCGCAGCTGCTGGTTGTAATTGTTGTAATCAGGTGACAGGCCGACGGAGCATCCCGAAAGAAGGCCAAATGAAGCAACCAGCAAAAGAAACTTCATAAAAGAATGTCTCAAAGTGTACCTCCCGCAATTGAATTATTGAAAGGCAAATTTACCGAATGCCGTTTAAAATATAAGCAGACTAAATTTTGCAAGGAAAAGTTAGCGGGAGTGAAATCAGTTCTTTCCAAGCCATGCATCCCGAAGCTTTTTCTGAGAGTCAGACGGATTCTTGATTTCTTTCACTTCAAAATCATAATTGGTCTTTGTCTTGTCGAGAACCGCGCTCAGTTCAACTTCCTTTTCGCTTCCACCCGAAGTTCTAGAAACAACCAGGTCAAGCTTGTCACCCGCTTTCATCTGCTTCTTCGCAGATCCGAAAATATCAGATGCGTTCATGAAGTTGATCTCCGTTCCGTTAAAGGATATCAATTCATCCCCAGCCATGAGACCCAGATCCTTTATGAGCTCATTGTCGGGATCTGATACTTTATTGATCTTAAGCCTGAATGTCTTTGCATTGAAACCGATCTCCAGTCCGCCGACATCTGCAACCTGATAAGGAGTTGACTCCAGCTCAAGCCCGATCTCTGAAAGAAATTTTGCGTATGGGATCCTGTTGGGTCCGTCAATATACATGTCGATGAATTCCCTGACTTTCGGAGAAGTTAGAGCTTCAATATCGCTGAAAAGTTCGTCATCCTTGAAAGGCCTGTCCTTGCCGTATTTCTGAGTAAGCGCATTGATCACATCCTGAAGCCCCTGCCTGCCGTCAGATTCCTTTCTTATGAGAATGTCGAGGCAAAGCCCGATCAGCGCTCCCTTTGAATAAACGTTTAAATACTCCTTCTCATACTTATCAAGCGCACCCTTGCTCATTTCAGTGAAGGCAAGTGAATCATTATGGCGCATCGAGGAATTCAGCTTCTCCTTCAGGTTGTCCGTAAATTCTTTCATATCAATCAGCCCTTTGCTGACCCGGATATAATCTGCAAAGTACTCTGTAACGCCCTCGTACAGCCAGAGATGCTTGCTCATCACAGGGTTTCCGTAATCGAAATTTCCGATCTCTTCGGAGTGAAGGTTCAGCGGAGTGACTATGTGGTAAAATTCATGCGCGTTGGTTCCTTCCATCTGATTTATCATCATGCTCTTTGCCTGTGCGGGAACATCGGGCATATAGTAGAAGGATGACTGTTTATGTTCAAGTGCGCCGAATCCGCCGGAGCCGCCTTCAAGATTTGCTGCAAAGAAATAAAGGAATGTGTATTTGTCGGCAGGAAGCCTGCCGCCAAGATGCTCCCTGATCGCAACGAGCAGTTTCTTGTTGGGCTCGTAAAAGTCCTTTGCCTTCAGACCTTTGCCGGGAGAGTAAACCGAAACAAGCACTGACGTCTCATCAAAATTTATGCTTACCGTATCCGGAACAGTGAAGAGTATGGGATTGTCAACAACATCAAAGTAACCCTGAGTGCTGAAGACCTCCTCTGTTTCACTGCGCGATACGTTGTTCATGCTGGTTGCTCCGAAGAATCCCTGCGGCTTCCTGAAGTTCAGAGTGAAGTCGTTGTCAAGCATGCCTTCGAAGTAGCCGAAGAAACCGTGATTGTTGAATGCAAATACTTTCCCTTCTTCAATGCAGGTACCAGCGGGCTCAAACACTCTTGGCTGTGAAGTGTCGCCGAATGTCTCACTGACTTTGTAAGTGATCCTGTGAAGTCTGCCGGCATCTGAGATCTCCCATGTATTGATATCGGGCTTTGAAGTGTTAAGTTCGTTCCCGGATTCGTCAAATGCCTTCAGGTCAGAAACATATCTCCCGAAATCATATACGGAATAAGTGCCCGGAACCATTGCAGGCATCTTGAATTCAGCAGTAGGTCCGGAAATTTTCGGGGTTATGAGTTCGATCGTCAGTTTTCCTTCTGAAACATTGTTGAGGTCAACAAAGTATTTGTATGTGTCATCCTGTCCCGTGAGTTGAGCGTTCGCGTTGGATAGGATTGCAAGTATAAATAGCAGGAATATTTTCTTGAGCATAGCTGGATTTTGTTATGAAAAGTCATACAAAATACGCAAATGTGCTCAAAAAAGTTTCTTAATTTTGAAGAACTTAAACTGAAGGAGGGCTGATAACGGCAATGTCAGAAAAGCGCAGGCAAGTGGGGAAGGATATACAGATCCGTAACGAGATTGTTCACCTGAGGGAATTCACTCCGGAAGATGCGGATGCAATGTCGCTGATATATGCAGACGACGAAGTCATGAAGCACATCGGAAGCAAAAGGCGGGGAGTTAGTCCCGCAGAGACGAAGAGGATGCTTGAACATTTCATTGAGAATTACGGGACAGACGGATTCGGAATCTGGGCCTGCGTTATGAATGACACCGGTGAGCTGACAGGGCATTGCGGTTTCAATACGCTTCCTGACGGCATGGTGGAAATTGCATACCTGCTTGACAGGAAATACTGGGGCAGGGGAATTGCAACAGGCATTGCCGGACTGACACTTGCAGAAGGCTACAGGACATTCGGGTTCAGAAAGATCGTTGCCCTTGCATATCCCGACAACACTGCATCAATAAGGGTGCTTGAGAAGATCGGTATGAGATATGAAGGCATGCAGAGGTATTACGGAAAGTCATTCTGCTTCTTCTCAAAGTACAATGATGAAGATGATGAACCTGATTCTTAGCAGCAGATTGTAATGACTCCCGCTAACACTTACCAAGATCAGTTCTCAGTCATTCTGCTGCGCCGCGTTTTTGCCTCTCCCCCTGCAAACAGAAGGAGAGGACAACTCAGCGGAATTACATCATGCAGTAAGATCGGTGATCAGATTCACAATGACTGCACGGTCTATTTTCCCGTGAATCCCATTCAAGGCCTTATCAGGCTTACAAAGTTGGCGGCATTGTTGTCCGCAATTGCAAAGTCGGTCCCGTCAACAAAATTATCTCCGGTAAGATCTGTTGTAACATATCCGCCGAGGAAAATCGCGGCGGCGTTGTCTACGGCGCTCACATCAGTGGCATCAACGGTGCCGTCCTGATTTTGCGCCCTGATGTACTGCAATACTCTAGGATCTCCGACATAATGTTTACGGCACAACAGCACTCACAAAGTTTGTAGCGTTGTTGTCAGCTATGGCAAAGTCAGTTCCGTCAACGAAGTCGTCGCCGGTGAGATCGGTTACCACATATCCGCCCAGAAAATTCTGAGCATCGTTGTCGATCATGCTAAGGTCTGTTGCATCTACAGTGCCGTCCTGGTTGCAGTCGCCGGAGTAGACCGCGAATGCAACAGGCGAGGTATCAACCTGTGCAAGATTATTGCCGAAAGCGGCAATGGCGGATAAATGCATCAGGTAGGATGAACTGAACCTGTTAAAAGAGATCACTTGCGAACCCCATGTCTCAATGCTGTTCCTGTGTTTCATCTGCAAATAACATCTTGCATCATAAGGAATGTTGGTAAAGCTGAATCTTCCTTGTCCGATCTGACTGAGCTGTGCCTTTGCCGAGTCATAGATTATTGCGGGATTATCAAAGTTTCTGAGGATCAGAGTGGCGGTGTCTCCTGACTGCAGATTTGTTGAGGGATTGTATCTGCCCTGATAGTATGCTGTAAACGAGAAATTGCTTTCCACCTTCAGCATTCCGTTCACTCGAATTCCGCAGACATGAGCAATTCCTCCAAAACCGGTTACATTGTCCTTAATAAGGACTCTCCAAAGTCCCAGAGGATTGTCACCTCCAAAGACAGACGTCATGTTATTCAGCGGCTTTATGATCCCTGATATGGATGCATATTTCAATGTTCCTATTGTGCTGTCTGCAATGTCAGTGAAGATTGCCCGGATGCTGTTGTCATTACCAAGAGGAGCAATGCCTGACATCAGTCTTGCAGAGTCGCCGTTTGGCGCGATCACATCAATTGTCAGGTCAGAGAGTCTGGAATGGTTTAAGCCCGCCATTACTTCTATTGAAGAAATCGGATCAGTGATGTGGATCGGTATTGTCATTGTGGTTGTGGATGTACCCGTTGGAGAAATCGTCTGATTCAGAGAGCCGGCTGACGGGAGGTAGAATCCCTCCTGAACCGAAGCGTCATAACTTCTGAACAACGGTGTAACGGCCACTCCGCCGTCTGTTGCAGGATTGCTGAAGAGCGCATTGTTTCTGAAATGCAGATCCGGGCCGCCGTTTCCTTCGTTGTCTTTGAGATACCCGTCAAAGTTGTAGCAGACCTCGGTGTTTGATGTAAGGTCGAATTCAAGATCGAGCGCTTTGTATGTGTTTACAAATACGGAGTCTTCACTCAGGAAAAGCCTCTTCTGTATTCTGACCTCATCAAGCATTCCGTTGAAATCACCGGTCGCGCCCGGCACTCCGCCGATATAAAGAGAATCAGAGCCGGCAGGAATAGAACCGAACCCTGTACCTGTGGTAGTTACAAGTAAACCGTTCAGAAAGAACCTTGCCGAATTGGAGGTGCTGGAAACGGTCAGCCTGCTCCATCTGGCAAGTGGAAGCGAAAGTGATGAGACAGCCGTTACTCCGTTAATTGTAAGACTGACAGTATTGGCAACCATAGAGAGAGAGTACTGGCTTCCTTTTGTGATGAGATTACAGCTTTGGACAGTCATCGGATAAACCCAAAGGTCAAGTGTCATTGCATTTGTCGGTTCGATCGTGGCAGTGTCTTTGCCGGCAAGGTAATCGTTGTTTCCGAAGAATCTGACTGCCTGATTTGTACTTATGGTATTGCTCGGATCGTAAGCATATGAAACAGGTGTGATATTTCTTCCCAATGTCAGATTGCCGAGACCGGAAAAATCACTTAATGTAAACGGAGAAGTCGAAAACTGTTTCTGAAACGGAAGCGACATAACAAGTCCCTGATAGGAACCACTGGAAGTAGCAATGATACTTCTGAAGTACAATCCCACTTCGCCGGCGGTCAGTGCCCGGTTCCATATCCGCAACTCATCTATTCTGCCGTTGAAGGGTGATGAATTGCCCGAAATGCCAATGAAGAGTGAATCCGTATTGGATGCGGGTGCCGCTGATGCATACGTGGATGTTGAATCCAGCACGCCGTTGATGTAGATCGAATGCGTGCCCGTGGAGGAATTGTAGGTTGCAGATACATGAGTCCATGTATCCGGCTGAATGAACGTAGACGTTTTTGTGATCAGCCGCGTTGCGCCGTTTATCAGAAAGTTTATCCTTCCGTTAGTAAGCCTGAGGGCGTATCTCAAGGTTGTGCCGAGTGCACCGCCCTTAGCCACTATGCCTTTTGCATTTGGAGATGTGTCGTCCTGATAGATCCATGCTTCAAGCGTAATGCTTCCGGTAATATTGAGAGATGCTGTGTTTGGTGCGGAGATGTAACTCGTGCTGTTTCCTGCAAATGCGCAGGCCTGGTTCCAGTCCATATACGCAACGGCGTAATTTTGCCATCCGAGCAACAGAACTGCTGCGAAAATCACTGCGGATCTCAGTGCGTTTGCGGTTCTCCTTGTGAGGGGTTTGCGGATGGCCGGTTGAAACTTTGTACTTGTTCTCATGTCAGGGATGATTTTGTTAATAGATTTGATGCAAAGTTAGCCAATGCATGCCTGCACGGAAAACAAAGATTTCCGCATTCTTAATGGAGAGTCTGTGAAAGATACTTATGGATCGTTATGAATGGCCTAAAAATGAATGCTTTGAAGCGGAAAGCCTCTTTGGATGCTTAAACATTTGTTGTACCGGATCAGCTGAACATCAACACATACTTCGAAGAAGGAAACTGTTATTCCGGGCATTTCCAGATTTCAATGGATCTGTTTCTCGTGTAAAGCAGATACAAAATACTGCAGCCGCGAATGCAAGAACTTCAATCATAGATCGTCATGCCCGGGAATTGGCAAAGCAATTTCTGTTCATCCGTGTATTTGTGGCAAACTTCCCTGGCCGTAAATTCAAAATATGAATCCAGCTGCTGCCATAGCTCTTGACAGTGAAAGCCTGAACGGCATACTGAAAGACACACAGCACAGGTGAATGAGCTTTTGTCGTGAGATTGAGTTCACAGTCTGCAAATGACCATGCTTCATGCAACTCTCACAGCGGAGTCCTGCATTCATAGCCAAGACTCCGCCGGAGTTCTGAGATCACAAGATCCTGATCAAGGCAGTACCGCGCTCACGAAGTTAGCCGCGTTGTTGTCTGCTATGGCAAAGTCAGTGCCGTCAACGAAGTCGTCGCCGGTAAGGTCTGTTGCAACATATCCGCCGACAAAATTCTGTGCATCATTGTCAATCAGACTCACATCAGTCGCATCAACTGTCCTGTCCTGATTCACGTCGCCGCTGTAAATTGCAAACGCAAGGGGCGAAGTATCTACTTGTATGAGATTGCTTCCGAATGCCGAGGAAGCTGAGGTTGTCATATTGTAAGAAGCGTAATTCAGGAACATCCCGTTGTAATTTGTTGTCCAGGTTTCAATACTGTTTCTGTGATGAATCTTAAGCACCCAGATCGGATCATATGGCATGTTTGCAAAACTGAGCAGACAAATTCCGCCGCCGGAAGCGACTTGAACGCAGGAATCATAAACAATTGACGGATTCTGCGCATTCATAATTATTGCCGTGACCGTGTCTGCGATCTGCAGATTGTTGGCCGGTTTGTAATGACCTTGCAGATACAGTTTCATGTTGAGGTTGTTCTCGGCACGCATCATTCCGTTTATCCGGATCCCTGCCGTATAGAAAATTCCGGTCTCACCCGAAACTTTGTCGGCTGCAAGCACTCTCCAGTTGCCCTTGGGATTCTTTCCTGCGAACTTGCTCATCAGTCCTGTCTTTGGTTTTACATAACCCGAAAGTGATGCATACCGGTTGGTCCCGATTGAACTGTCTGCAAGATCTGAAAATATGAACCTTACGTTCTGATCATTTCCCTTCGGTATGATTGAAGCCATAAGTGTTACAGAGTCGCCATCGGGAGCAATGACATATAGGTTAATGTCTGAAAGCCTGTTATGATGAAGCAATACCATTACTTCAATACTTGTAACGGGTTCGGTGAGATAGATCGGGATCTGCATTTCAGTATTACCTGAAGTTCCGAAAAGCGGAATGCTTCTGTGAAGATCTGTAAATGGAGGATAGAATCCTTCTTTGAGGGACTCGTCAGAAGATCTCAGCAACGGGGCAGAGCTGACACCCGCAATGGTTGCAGGGGTGCTGAACTTTGCATTGTTTCTTAAGAAGAATTGCGGACCGCCGTCATTACAGTTATCGCTCAGGTATCCGTCGAAATTGTAACAGACCTCTGTCACCGGTAAATCGTTATCAGAGATATCAAATGCTCTGTAGGTATTCACAAGCGCGGAGTCTTGACTTCTGTAAAACCTCTTCTGTATCCTCAGCTCATCTATCATTCCGTTAAAGTCGGTCCCTGCCCCCGGCGAACCTCCAACGATGAGCGAATCACTGCCGGAAGACATACTACCAAGGGCAGCGGCATGAATACTGCTACGAACACCGTCAGAAAAGAAGAATACTGTGTCGGCATCGAATGAGACTCCGACCTTTGTCCATCTTTCGTTTGGCAGAATGATATTTGATGCAAGCACATCAGTTCCGTTTACAGTTAGTGTAACCCTGTTGCCGATAAGCCTGACAAGATACTGACCCGGTTTGTTGATAAGATTGCAGGTAAGTGTTGTCCTCGGGTAGATCCAAAACTCAATGGTCATGTTCTCCGTTGTCTCAATCTCCGGATCATCCGGTGCCGTTATGTAGTCTTCATTTCCGTCAAATGATATTGCCTGATTTGTGCAGATAGATGAACTAGGTATGTGAGAAAGGTCAAGCGGAGAAACGTTGTTGGACTTTCCGTTATTGCCGTTGCCGGACAAGTCACGCGTGGTGAACGTTGATACGGAATACTCCCTCTGGAAAGGGATCGAGAGAACAAGACCGTAGTATTCACCGCTGAATGTGCAGAGCACAGACCTGAAATTCCGGGCAACTTCGGCTGAAGACACTGCCCTGTTCCATACTCTTACTTCATCAAGCTTGCCGCTGAACGGGGTCGAGTTGCCCGAAATGCCAATGTACAGCGAATCCGAATTGGCAGACGGGGCGGCAGAGGCAACTACGGAAGAAGTATCAAGCACGCCGTCTATGTATATCCTGAACTCATTCAGCGACTGGTCGTATGTTGCCGAAACATGCGTCCATTCATTTACGGGAAGCAAAGATGTTGACTTTGAAAAGAGCCTTGGTGCTCCGTTTGTTGCTAACAAAATCCTTCCCGATGAGAGTCTTAATCCATATTTGAGGGCGGTACCGAGCGATCCGCCTTTCGATATTATGCCTTTGGAACCGGTAATAATAGACGGATTGATCCATGCCTCAAGAGTAAAACTGCCTGTTATGTCAAGTGTGGGACTGTTTGGCACGGATACATAGCTTGTAGAATTGCCTGCGAAGGAACAAGCCTGATTCCAGCTAATGTAAGCCTCAGAGCGGATTGCCGGAGAAAGGAAGCCGAGAACGGCCAGAATTTCAAGTAAGATCTTTTTCATTTCAGGGATGATTTAGTTTGGAAAATTTGAGTGCAAATTACCCCAAACCCTGCGGAGGGCAAAACAAATTTTTGCTCATTCTTAATTGAAAATGTCACTTGAGGTTACCATTTAAGACTTTAAGCCGTCTGTTTGAGCAATAACGGCTGTTCAGTGACCCATGCTTTTGCAGGTTTGGCTTTCCCTGTCGCAGAACCGAGGATGCTTAAGGCTGAGTTTTAGATTTAATTAGTCACACCTTATTAGTATTTTAGCCACTTTATTAATCAGAAAACCGATCATTGAATGTCAAATAATACACCGATAACAGTTGCATACGGAGACGGGATCGGCCCGGAAATTATGGAAGCCACACTTAACATAATTACGGCCGCCGGAGCTAGAATTGATATTGAGACCATTGAAGTGGGTGAGCAGGTATATCTTCGCGGAAATGTGCAGGGGATTGAGCCGAGTGCGTGGGATTCGCTTAGAAGGACCAAAGTTTTTCTCAAGGCTCCGATCACGACGCCGCAGGGCGGTGGTTACAAAAGCCTGAATGTTGCCACAAGAAAGACCCTCGGGTTGTATGCAAACGTCAGGCCGTGCGTTTCCTATCATCCCTTTGTGAAGACCAAGCATCCCATAATGGATGTGGTGATAGTGAGGGAGAACGAGGAGGATCTGTATGCGGGGATCGAGCACAGGCAGACGCAGGATGTTTATCAGTGCCTGAAGCTTATTACAAGGCCCGGCTGTGAGAAGATAATAAGGTATGCATTCGATTATGCAGTGGCAAACGGCAGGAAAAAGGTTACTGCATTCATGAAGGACAATATTATGAAGATGACCGACGGGCTTTTCCACAAGATCTTCGACCAGATAGCAAAGGAATATCCGCAGATCGAAAATGAAGCCTGGATCGTTGACATCGGCGCCGCGAAGCTGGCAGATACACCGGAGGCCTTTGATGTGATAGTGATGCAGAACCTCTACGGCGACATACTTTCAGACGTAGCCGCGCAGATCGCCGGTTCAGTAGGGCTTGCAGGTTCATCAAACATCGGCGAGAACTTTGCCATGTTCGAAGCAATTCACGGTTCTGCGCCGAGAAGGGCAGGGCAGAACCTCGCAAATCCTTCCGGCCTGTTCCTCGGTTCAATAATGATGCTCAACCATATAGGACAGACTGACATTGCAACAAAGGCACACAATGCCTGGCTGAGAACAATTGAGGACGGGATTCACACTTACGACATCTTCAGGGAGGGGACCAGCAAGCAGAAAGTAGGTACGAAGGAGTTTGCACAGGCAGTGATTGACCGGCTCGGCCAGAAGCCGAAAGAACTGAAGGCGGTTGATTACAAGTCAGTGCCAAAAGTGGAAGCCCACAGGGAAGCATCAAAGGTCATAAGGCAGAACAAGGATCTCGTGGGTGTTGATGTGTTCCTTGATTTCAGCACGGGAAGCGCTGAAGACCTTGGCGAACTGTTGAAGAAAGTTCCCGGCAGTGATGTGACCCTGAAGTTCATAAGCAACCGCGGCGTAAAAGTTTGGCCCGACGGGAACCCTGAGACTTACTGCACGGATCACTGGAGATGCAGGTTCATGGCATCGAAGGACGATGTAGGGATAAACAACTCGCAGGTGATAGATCTGCTCACAAGGATAAACGATGCAGGGTTCGATTTCATCAAAACGGAGAACCTCTACAACTTCGACGGCGAGGCGGGATATTCAAAGTCGCACTGAGATATCCGCAAACATTTAAGCATTACATCAATTGCACTCAACGGGCATCAGCAGCAACTGCTTTTGCCCGTTGTGACATTCAGGGCGGGTAACAGAACCTGCCATCACGTCATTTCCACATAATCAAGATCCTTCCCGAAGGTCTCTTCGGTCCTGAGAGCCGCAATGACGGCTATGGAGAGCGCGACAACGGCAACTACTAAAGCGCCGTTCACTATTCCGAGATACTCCCTGAAGAACTGAAATGAAAGCGTGAGCGGCACGGTGGTTCCTCTGATTATGTTCGGCACTGCAGTTGTAACGGTTGCGCGGTAGTTGGTGCCGAACTGTTCCGATGCATTTGTAACAAACACGGCCCAGTAACCGTTGGCAAATCCCAACGCGCCGCACATGAAGTAGAAGAAGGCGCCTCCGAATTGATTGAAATAAAGATAGATCCCGATGCAGACCACATTCAGCATCAGAAAGATCATCACCACCTTCTTTCTTGATCTCATCACCT
Organism: Ignavibacteria bacterium; assembly: GCA_019694675.1. Classification (GTDB taxonomy): domain Bacteria; phylum Bacteroidota; class Ignavibacteria; order Tepidaquicellales; family Tepidaquicellaceae; genus JADJAH01. The sequence goes on along the minus strand of JAIBBK010000002.1, from coordinate 100,016 downwards.
GGCTCATATAGCCGCTCACAAAGTCACCGATTACGATCCCGATGTACGCATACATTATTGATTGCGCAGGATTGACAGGGACGCCGATTCCCAGCGCTTCGGCAAACTTGTCCGAGAAAGTCACCAGCACTCCAATGACGAACCATGTAGGCAATCCGATGAGAATGCATTTTGAGAATTTGAAGAAGCGTTCCCTGTCTGTGAACAGCTTCATGAAACTGCCCTTCGGCACATCCATTTCCTTTATGTTCCTGTACATTCCCGATTCGTAAACGCTTATCCTAAGCACAAGCAGTACAAGGCCCATCGCACCGCCGATGAAGTAAGATACACGCCACTCGAACTCATTTGCGATAAGTGCGGCGGCAACTGCACCCATTAGTCCCACTGTTGCGACAATTGTAGTCCCCCAGCCGCGCGTCTCCTTAGGCATTGTTTCACTTACAAGAGTTATGCCTGCGCCGAGTTCTCCCGCAAGCCCGATGCCCGCAATGAATCTGAGCATTGCATAGGTATTCACATCCTGCACAAAGCCGTTAGCGATATTTGCTGCCGAGTAAAGGAAGATGGAACCGAACAGCACGGATATTCTTCCTTTCTTGTCACCGAGTATTCCCCACAGAATTCCGCCGATAAGCATGCCGGCCATCTGCCAGTTGAGAAGCATCACGCCAACATCAATCTGAAGGTCACCGGCGATTCCCAGAGAAAGCAGTGAAGGTTTTCTGACCACGCTGAAAAGTATGAGGTCGTAAACATCCACAAAGTAACCGAGCGCGGCGACTATGATGATGCCGATCACGTTCTTCCTGTCTTTCTTAAGATCGTTCATCCGTTGTCAGGTATATGATCCGTTGTATGAAATTTTCAATTGACGGACTTACAAACTCCGCTGTATAATTTTCCAAAACAATTGCAACCCTCCTTCAAGACATTTCTGAGTGTCAGCCGGCATGGACATCCTTCACGGCCTTCATTGAAAACAGAAGCGGAATATCCCTCCCGCACCTGTAATATCCGTCTTCGCCTTTCTTCATTCCGGGAAAATGCTCCCATACTGTAAACGGATGTTCATGAAAGAATACGATCTTCAGTCCGGCATTGATAAGCGACATGAAAATATCAGACAAGCTGTGCGTCCATTCGTAAGTGGTGTTGTTCGTTGTCTCGGCATCCTTCACGGCGTAAGTTCCCGGCTCATCAAACTTTAGCGGCTTATCCTGCCTGAAATAAGGATACCTTGCCTCAAATGACAGGTCCGCATCCGTGTTGTCGAACATCAGAGATGCAGGATGAATCTCCGCAATGTAAAAGAATCCGTCGTCCCTGAGATGGTTGGCAACTGTCCTTCCCCACTTCTCAATATCGGGAAGCCAGGTTACGACTCCGTAAGATGTGAACACGATGTCAAACTTTTCATTCAGGACTTCATCAAGGCCGGCAATATCGCAGAGAATGAATCTCGCCTTAAATCCGAGTTCGTCCCGGAGTTCTTCGGCTGACCTGATCGCTTCTTCAGAAAAATCCACTCCTGTAACCTCAGCGCCAAGCATCTCGAGCGAAAGAGTATCCATGCCGAAGTGGCACTGCAAATGGAGGATCTTCTTCCCTTTCACATCGCCGAGCTCAGTCCTTTCAAGTGCATGAAGCTTGTTCCTTCCCTTCCTGAACTCCTCAAGGCCGTAAAGTTCACTTCCTTTGTGTATCGAAACGCGTTCGTTCCAGAATCTCTTATTGGTGTTAAGGCAGTCCCTTTGGTCTTCGGTTTTCAAGGCATCAAAAGATTTTTCATTTAAGATCAGATTGCATAATTTGTATGTAATGGATAACAGCTATTTCCTGTGGATCCTCACATTTGCTTATGCTGCTCATGCTTTTGAGGAGAGAATTCACAACTGGAACATCTGGGCAAAGAAGACCTTCAATGTTGATGTCAGTTGGGAAATGTTCTACTGTGCAAACTTTGCCGTTGTGGTTCTCGGCATATCCTGTGCATCGGTCGGCTGGAAATTTCCGGGATTTGCTCTTTCACTTCCTGCCCTTGCGCTGATCAACGCATTGTTCTTCCACATTCTGCCGGCAGTTGTTACAAGGACCTACTCACCGGGAACAATTACGTCAGTGTTCCTCTTCATTCCTCTCGGAACACTCTGTTACATCTCCGCCGCACGAGACAATGTGCTTGGCGTTTCCACCGTCCTGATCTCCGTTGCTTCTGGCCTGATCATCATGGCATTCCCGTTTGCACTGCTGAAGCTTAAAGAAAGACTCAGACTATAACTGAAGATCCACAAATCTGAAACTCTTGCCGTCAAACAGGCCCTTGTCGCTCAGCTTTAGCTGAGGGATCACAAGCAGCGCCATAAATGACAATGTCATGAACGGCGCATTGAGTGCGGATCCGAGTGACTTTGCCTTTCTGTCAAGCTCAGTATATTTCTGAGCAGTAACGTAACCGTCTTCGTTCGTCATTATGCCGGCTACCGGCAGGGGGAGAACTGAAATTTCATTTCCGTCAACACAGCATATTCCTCCTTTACTGTCCGCAAGTGCATTGACAGCTCTGCAAATATCTTCATCTGAAACGCCGACTGCAATTATATTGTGTGAATCATGCGCCACGCAGGAAGCAATTGCTCCTCTCTTTAGTCCGAAGTTTTTTATGAAGCCCACGGACGGCTTTCCATTGCCGTACCTTTCCGTAACTGCGATCTTGAGAATGTCATTTACCGTATCTGATACAAGAAAACCATTTGAAATTACCGGCTTCAAATGAAGCTCGCTGGTTATGAGCTGTCCGTCGTGAGCTTCGATGACGCGTACCTCCGAATTGCCGCGTGCTTCGATCCGGAAATCTTCGGGGCTTTTCCTCTTCAGACTGAACTTGTTGACCGCCGGCTCGGTAACCCGCCCGATCTTTGACAAGCCGTTCTCCGATACTTTGGTTCCGTCAATGAATGTCTGCTTCACCTTGAATGAGCTGAGGTCTTCGACAATCGCAAAATCAGCCGGGTCGTTTTCCCTAAGCAGTCCCACGTTAAGCCCGTAATGGCTGACCGTATTCGCACTTGCACATCTCAGCACGTCAAAGAGATCGTAGCCATGCGCAACAGCCCTCGCAACGATCTTGTCAAGGTGCCCTTCCACAAGGTCGTTCGGATGCTTGTCGTCACTGCAGAACATGACCATGCCGGGATGCATTGAGATAAGGGGATGAAGCGCCTCGAAATTCTTTGCCGCTGAGCCTTCGCGAATGAGTATCTTCATCCCAAAAGAGACCTTCTCGAGAGCTTCATCGAGAGTGAAGCATTCGTGATCAGTGGAAATGCCTGCGCTGACGTATTTCTTTGCATCGCCGCCGCGGAGCCCCGGCGCATGTCCGTCAACCGGCCTGCCGAGATCCTTTGCAATGCCGATCTTCTTCATGACCTCAGGATCTTCAAACAGAACTCCCGGGTAGTTCATCATCTCGCTGAGATAAGAAAGCCCGTCCTTTTCAAACAGTTCACGGATTCCTTCGGCATCTATCACTGCTCCGGCTGTTTCGAATGAAGTTGCAGGCACGCACGAAGATGCACCGAAGCAGAATTTGAACGGAGTCTTCTTTCCGTTTTTGATCATATACCTGATCCCGTCAATCCCAAGTACATTTGCGATCTCGTGAGGATCGGAGACTGTCGCAACCGTTCCGTGCGTAACGGCAATGCGGGCAAACTCGGACGGAATAAGCATAGAACTTTCTATATGAACGTGGGAGTCAACGAATCCCGGAATTATGTACTCATCATATTTGCCGGAGGTCCGGGAGATCCTTCTGATGATTCCGTCAGCGATCTCGATCTCACCGGGAAAGATCACTCTCTTATGAATGTCAACAATGTTTCCTGCAACTATCATGATCTTTCAATACTCCTCGAATAATGAATATAGTCCGTGACCGGAGCGGTGCCGTATTTCTCTTTCAGCAGCATCGCAATCTGACCTCTGTGATATGTCGAATGATTGAACAAGTGAGTCAGAATTTCAGCGGGAGTTGATTTGAATTCTTCTCCCTTTGTGTTCAAGTATTTTATTCCGGCAAACAGCATTTTGTTATCAACTGTTGAGATATACAGATCAAGTTTTCCGGTCGTCAATTCAAGTCTGTCTCTGAACATGGTCAGTTCAGTATGTGCCCAGGGATGAATCTGCGGGATAATTCCGCTGAGCCTGTCGGCCCAGATATCACACGCATTGAATATGTGCGACATAAGAGTAACTGCTTTAGCGGGAGCATCTTCATCGAAGGCATCCATGATCACATTGTTCGCCCAGTGATCATATTTCAGCAGACCGGCAAAGTGCTCTTTCATAATTCAATACTTTTAGATGAAATTTCCCGGCGCAGTGATCCTTTCAGTTGCTGAGAGTTCCTGCAAGCCGGTATGCATTCAAGAGGTCAACCACGCCGCCTGTTTTTGAAAGCTCGCTAAAGTACATGTCTTTCTTATTCCTGACCTTGACCATAAGCTTATCATATTGCCTGACGGAAGATGCGATCACCTGCTTCAACTGCTGTGCAGTGAGTGCAGGGTAATAGGATTTCAGTACGGCGGCTATTCCCGACACAACCGGTGCGGCCATGCTTGTTCCGCTCAGGTAATCGTACTTTCCACCGGGCACTGTAGAATTGATCTGCGATCCGGGAGCGAATACATCGACAACTTCCTTTGAATAGTTACTGAACGGCGCAAGCAGATCGAACTGAGAATTCTGATTTTTAGGATCTTTATCCTGGTCCCACTGCTTCATCCACGAGCTTGCTCCTACCACAAGCATATTGGAAAAATACTCCTTGCCGCTTCCGCTGTCTATGAACTTCTGAGGATAGTTGATCTTCTTCGAAGCGTCTGCGCCTTCATTACCCGCTGAAACAACAAACAATACTCCCTTACTTTCAGCATACCTTATGGCTTCCACAACAATGTCAGGGTTAGGTGAAAAGTATTTGCCTGCCGACATGTTTATCACTGATGCTCCGTTGTCAACAGCATACCGGATGGCATTTGCCACGTCCTTGTCGCGCTCATCGCCTTCATTCGGAACGGCCCTGAGAAGCATGAGCTTTGCAAATGGCGCCTGCCCGGTCTGCCTTGAAGCTATTATTCCCGCAACATGTGTTCCGTGAGATTCCTTCTTTTCATCAACATCCGGATTTCCGTATCCCTTCTCGAAAAGGTCATCGGGATTATCACCGACGAGCAGGTATGTTGAGGTTGTATCAAACAAATGTGCTTTCTTGATCTCGTACTTTTCAAGAAGCTGTTCAACATCAGATTTCTTTGAACCGTAGAGAAGGTAAACTCCAAGGATCACAGAAGCCGCATCGGAATATTTTCCCTTGAGCGTCATAGAGATTCCCTGCAGTTTTTCGGGATCGGTCGTAATGTTTTTTTGCATCAGAGTCTTCTCCGCATCTTCAAGATCCTTAAGCGTCCATTTCAGCCCGTCATAGGTTGACATCACCTCATCGTACTTCTCTTCATATTCCTCTTTTACTTTTTTGTAATAAGCATCCGTGGGAGGGGTCTTGAGGTCTTTAAGTCTTTTGTATTCACGGGCCACTTCATAAGAAATATATTTTGCGTTCCCGAGAAAATTCCATCCGTGAATGTCGTCCACATATCCGTTATTGTCGTCGTCAACTCCCGGAGAGCCATTTGCTTCAGATTCGTTTGTCCAGATATTTCCGGCAAGATCAGGGTGGTCAATGTCAAATCCGGAATCAATCACGCCGACTATGACGTCTGTTCTTTCAGGAATCAGATCAAGCGTCTGAAGATATCTGTAAAAAGTCTTTGTTCTTACTCCCTCATAGCCGTCCATATCGGGATCCAGCAATGCCCAGTCAGGAAGGCCGTCTGAGTATGACGCATTCCGGTCTTGCGCCGGAAGATCGCCGGAAGGCACGGCCTTGTTTACGGCGACAAACTGTATAATGAAAATAGCCAGAAGTGCAAACCGGCCGGCATATGATGTTCTCATCTGAATTGACTTAACTGTTGATTTTTAAGAGGTGAATTTAGACAAAGCACCAAACAATATTAAGTCTCAAAATAATTTCGCAACCGGCCACAGAGCAGGGCTTTCATACTATTCAGGTTCACTGTCATTCCTGTCTAAAACCACGAATCCGTTGTGATCATGCCTGAAGTATTCACCTTCCCGAATCAGAAGATTGTATTTAAGGTTGAACTTAGGTTCAAGTCCGGGAAAAAGAGCTACACATGAAGGCGTCTGCATGAATGAAGTATCAAACATGTGTCTGCTGAAGAATTTCTCTGTATAGTTCTCCGTCATTCTGTAAAACGCAGTATCGTCATAAGGCTGAATAATTGTATCCAGTTTTGTGAAATCAAATCTCATCTCCGGTCCTTCATCGGCATATTCAAAATAAGTGAAGAGAGAACGTCCGTAACCCCAGTGGTGAACGGGGTCCATGACAACCAGGACGGTTGATGATGTATCTGCACAGGTCTTTAAATTGTTTAACATTGCTGTCATAGATCTCCTTTCGCTGTTGTGAAGCATTACATCTGGATAGGCATAGGAGTACGTCTGATATGCAAGCACAGCAATGCAAATGGCAGTTGAGATGAATTTTGCAGGAGCAGGAACCTCTCCGGCGCCCGTGATAAGACTGAGCAGAAATGTGAGGATGAATGAATAGCCGAGCATAAGCGGAACGAAGTACCTTGCCCAGATTGTCGATTCGTGATAGAGTATGATCTGCGGGATGATAATGAGGAGTGAGAATATCACGGCGCGGGACGGGCGAAGCCCGTCCTCCACGCGGCTTCGCCGCGTCCTGCTTCTGTAAAAAAAGTACATCACTGCCATCAGCAGAACGGCAATGAAAATTCCGAAAGATACCGCAGTCGCCGCCATACCGGCTATTGACCCGAAGCTCAGGAGATCCTCCTTTACTCCGGCATAACCCGTACCGGCGATGCCGGTATGCATCACTATGAACAAGATACAAAGCGCAGAGAATATAAGCGGCGAAGCCGCGTATGCGGCGTTCCTCCTGAAAGCTTCTAAGAAGCCGGTACCTCTCTTCGCAGAGTAAATCCAAAGGCAGAAATAAACTATGGCCGGAACGGCCAGTATGAAACTCTCCTTGCAAAGTGCTGTCAGCATCAGCGAAGCGGCGAAGCCGCTTTGGTACAGTATCCTCGCGGCTGATCCCGAATGAATTGCTTTCATCCCCAGATACAATGACAAGGAAAGCATGAACATCCCAATGCTCTCTGAATCCGCAAGCTGACACCAGATCACTGCCGCCGGATTCATGAATGTAAGCAGAACGCAAAGCGCCGAAGGTGCTATACCCAGACCTGCAAGACGGACGGCCCGGTAAAGCAGCAATGATGTGGCAATTCCGAGAAGTCCGAGATAGACAGACCAGGCAGTTATGTTCCTGCCGAATAAGGCAACTTCGGCAACACGGTAAACCGCCCAGAATGGGCGGAATCTCAAACCGAGATCGCGCATCATATAGCTCTTTGCCGTATATGCAAATGAAGTTGATTCGATCTTGCTGTCAAGTATGATGATCTCGTGATCGTCTATGAAATGAAAACCCGAAGTGAACGATTGAGTAAAGGCAAGAAAGGTGATCCAGAACAGGCAGAGCATCACCATAGCGGTTACGTCCCAGCGTTCAAAGCTCTCTGCGTTTCTAGTGATGCCTTGATTCAAATCTTCCGAAAAATGAGTCAATTGATCCGGCCTGTTCTTTGCCGGCCTGGAGGTTCAGCAATGTGATTTTGGGGAAATCAAATTTAACATTTAAGAATTCCTCCTGCAATGAGGGATTTTGTGTTTACCGGCATGATCCTGCAAATGCCCCTGTTCCTTCGCGATGGTCACATCAATTGTGATTCGTATGAAACGGAACTCCCAAGTATACCAGGTTCTCTTTGCTATTGCCTGCGGTGACTTGTAATTACTACATATCTCAAATTTTTCCAAATGTTTATATTAAAAAAAATATTTGACCCGCTTTGCCACTTATGAATGATTATCTCAGCGTCTATGCTGATTACAGGAGCAGGATTGATGAGATGCTTTTGAATTCCATTACTCGTAAACTCCCCGCAACACTCTATGAACCTCTCAATTATGCACTGAACAGCGGAGGCAAACGGATCCGCCCGATGATGGTGATCTTCTCATGCGAAACTGCGGGTGGCTCATTCGGATCCTCGGCAAACGCCGCGGTAGCGCTCGAAATGCTCCATAACTTCACCCTTGTCCATGACGACATAATGGACAATGCAGACACGAGGCGCGGTGAACCGACTGTTTACAAAAAATGGGACAGCAATGTGGCGATTCTCGCCGGCGATCAGCTTATCGGACTGGCATATGTTTATCTTCTCAAAACGGAGATCCCGAACATAAGCGAAATGACAAGGGCATTTACCGAAGGGATAATTGAGGTCTGCGAAGGACAAAGCTATGACAAGGAATTTGAAGCAAGAAAGGATGTCTCGATATCTGAATACATGCTCATGATCAGCAAAAAGACTGCAAAGATGCTGGAGACTTCAGCAGCAGTGGGTGCCCTCATCGGAGGAGCTGACAAGGATTTCATTGCAGTTGTTAAGGAATTTGCCCTTAACATAGGGCTGGCTTTTCAGATTCAGGACGATCTGCTTGACATTGTTGCAGATGAAGCAGACTTTGGGAAGAAGATCGGCGGAGACATAGTTGAAGGCAAGAAAACTTATCTGCTCTTAAAGGCCTATGAAAATACACAAGGGAGCGCAGGACATAAACTTCTTGAGAAGATCATCAACAACAACGGACTTAAGAATGCAGGCACAAAAGAGATTGAAGAAGTCCGTGAAGTTTATGAAGAGAGCGGTGCCGTAAGTTGCGCCAGACAGGAAATTGAGAAGTTTACAGATCAGGCAATGCAGTGCCTTGAGAAACTTCCCGATAACACCGGACGACAACGCCTCAAGTGGCTTGCTGAAATGTTAATGAACAGAAAGATCTGATCTTGGAAATTATCAATTCCACCGCTTTGAATTCAAAGCTTTCACCCTCCGGCAGGTCTGAAAAATGATAACAAGGGAAGTTACCATAGTCAACAAGGCAGGCATGCATACAAGGCCTGCGTCCGCTATAGTCAGAATTGCCGCAAAATACGAAGCCGATTTTTACATTTCCCGCGACGGCTTTGAAGTGAACGGAAAGAGCATAATAGGAGTCATGACTTTGGCCGCAGAGCAGGGCTCCAAACTTCAGCTTAGATTTGAAGGCAGTGACGAACAACAGCTTGCCGATGAAATGATTTCATTTTTCGAAGATGGTTTCGGGGAGCCAAAGTGATTCCTGAGCTGAGAAAGATTTGCAATTCGGTTTATTCGTCAGGATCATTCCTCACCCTTAAAGACGCTTTCGGAAAAGACGGGAATATAAACCTGTCTGGTGTGAACGGCTCGCTGTCCGCATTCATACTTTCGTATATCTACGAAAACATTTCTTCAAAACTCCTTCTCGTCTCCTTCGACGATGACCGGATCATCAAGCTCAAAGACGACATAGAACTTCTCAACGGAACTGCAAATGTTTCCGCATTCTCTGATAAGCTTCCCGAGTCAGAACCTTATTCCAAGATCCTCATTGACCTTGCCGAATCCGGGGAGTTCATCATACTTACATCCCGTGATTCACTGAGCAGGAATGTGGTCTCAAAGGAGTTGTTCCGGGATTCGATTACCGAGGTTTCCAAAGGGGTTGAGCTGAATTTCACTGACCTTCTCAAAAGACTCGACAAGGCGGGATTTAACAAGGCTGATTTTGTTACACAGGAAGGAGAGTTTTCCGTACGCGGAGGCATAGTTGATGTGTTCGCCGAGAATCTGCAAAGCCCCGTAAGAATTGAGTTCTTCGGTGATACCGTGGAATCTGTCCGTGAGTTTGATATCAACTCTCAGCGATCCGTCAGGGAGATTGACAATGTGAAGATAGGACTGAACATCTCAACCAATGAAAATCTGAGTGATGAAAGCTTCACGGAAAGAATTACAGACTACCTTCCCCCCGACACTGTCCTTATCATTGACGAACCTTCCGTTGATTTGAATTCACATGAAGATGATTTTGAAAATGAAACAAAGAAGTTCAGGAAGGTAACTCTGTCTTCATTTGCAAATCCTCTCCATGGTGAAAGCGGTCAAAATATAGGCTTTGGATCCAAACCTCAGCCAGAATTCTTTTCCAATCTCCGGGCAATTTACACCGACCTGTCAAACAGGATCTCAGAAGGTTACGAAGCCTGCATACTTGCCTCAGATAATCATCAGGCAGAAAGAATTAAGGAGCTTCTGGAAGACTTTGAAGATGATGATATATTGGCCGAGGATCTGAAGATCCATCAGCTGAAACCTGAAGGAGACGGAGGATCACGCTCCAAGATCACAGGCGGCAGATTTTTTGTAGTGCCGGAGTCTCTTCACAGCGGATTCATTCTCTCCGATCCGAAACTTCTGGTTTATACTGAACATCAGATCTTCGGAAGATACTTCAAAAGGATCAAGAAGCGAAAGCTGAGATTCAAGGGCTTGAGCATCAGCGAGCTTAAGGAGTTGCAGTATGGCGACTTTGTCGTTCACAGGGATTTTGGCATAGGCATCTACTCCGGACTTAAAAAGATCACGGTCGGCAACAGCAACCAGGAAGTTGTTCAGCTGAAGTATCAGGGAAACGACCTTCTTTTCATCAACCTGAACAGCATAAACCTGATCCGCAAATACTCCGGCTCGGAAGGGCATAAGCCTGCACTTACTAAGCTGGGCGGCGGTGACTGGGATAAGGCAAAGGCAAGAACCAAGAAAAAGGTAAAAGATATTGCCCGTGACCTCATAGTCCTCTATGCAAAGAGAAAGTCGGAGAAAGGTTACAGGTTTACCGTAGATACTCACTGGCAAAAAGAACTCGAGGCCAACTTTATGTATGAAGACACCCCGGACCAGTTCAGGGCAACCGGCGAGGTCAAGGCAGATATGGAATCTGAAAATCCCATGGACAGGCTTGTGTGCGGAGATGTTGGATTTGGAAAGACCGAAGTTGCTCTGAGGGCGGCGTTCAAGGCTGTGATGGATAACAAGCAGGTGGCGGTCCTGGTGCCGACCACTATTCTCGCCGTTCAGCATTACAATACATTCCGCGACCGCCTTTCGGCGTTTGCGGTTGAGGTAGACAATATTACAAGACTCAGATCCTCCAAAGAGCAGAAGGAGATCCTGAAAAGGCTTGAAGACGGCAAGGTGAACATTCTCATCGGTACGCACAGAGTGCTGTCAAAAGACATCAGGTTCAAAGACCTCGGACTCCTCATAATTGACGAGGAACAGAGATTCGGTGTTAAGGCGAAGGAGAAACTCAGATCCATAAAGCCAAATGTTGACACACTTACTCTGACGGCAACTCCGATACCCCGTACACTCAATTTTTCCCTGCTCGGCGCCCGCGATCTTTCAGTGATAAACACACCTCCAAAGAACAGAAAGCCCATTTCAACAGAGATCATAAAGCTTGACTGGAGTTACATTGCGTCCATTATCAGGAATGAACTTGCAAGAGGCGGACAGGTCTATTTTGTGAATGACAAGATCAGGAATCTGAACATACTCGGCGACACGCTCAAGAACAGCGTCCCCGAAGCAAAGATCGGAATTGCTCACGGACAGATGGAGGGAAAGGAACTTGAAGACATTCTGATCGGCTTCATAGAAAAGAGACTCAATGTTCTGCTTTGCACGAAGATCATTGAATCAGGCCTTGACATTCCGAATGTGAACACCATAATAATCAACAATGCAAATATGTACGGCCTCGCAGAACTCTACCAATTGAGAGGCAGAGTTGGAAGGAGTGATGCTCAGGCCTACGCTTACCTTGTTGCACCTCCCGACGCAAAGCTAACAAAAACTGCGGTCAGAAGGCTTCAGGCGATCGAGGAGTTCACCGAACTCGGAAGCGGGTTCAATCTTGCAATGCGCGATATGGAGATCAGGGGAGTCGGCAATCTGCTTGGGGGAGAGCAAAGCGGTTTCATACAGGAGATAGGATTTGACATGTACATAAGCATCATTGAAGAAGCAGTGCTTGAATTGAAGGAGAACGAGTTCAGGGACCTGTTTGCAAACGAACTGGCACTCAAAAAGATCAATGAGGCAATTGAGAAGAAACTGGAATCAAAAGGTGCCATTATAGAAAACGATCTTAATGCACTCATACCCAAAGACTATGTTTCGAGCGACACGGAGCGTCTGAACCTGTACAGAAGGCTTTATGAGCTGAACGATGAAGCCGAACTTGAAACGGTTTCAAATGAGATGAAGGACCGGTTCGGCGAGTATCTTGATGATGTGGAAAATCTTCTGCGTGTGATCGGAGTGAAGCTCAAAGCAGGAAGGCTCGGGCTTGAGAAGATCGTGATAAGGGGAAAGAGCATGTTTCTTGAATTCCCTCCGGAAAAGGAAAACAGGATCTTTGAGAGCAGTTTTTTCACTTCACTCATAGAGTCCATATCAAATGACCGGTCCGGAAGATTCAACATCAGTCCTGAAAAGGAACGGCTGGTTGTTGAAATGAAGCTGAGCATTGAAGAAGATCATGTCAGGATCAGTGAGGTTGAGAAGTTCTTTGACGATTATTGTAAATGACCTGCATCCGGTGAGTCACTGCTGTGTGTTTACAGGTCTCAGTATACCGGAAAAATACAGAACCAATGACTTTCTGTCCGTTAAATTGTTTAGTTGAAACTACAATCTCTGTATGGTAATTTGTGTTCAAAATTAAGTAATAAGGAGAACAAGCTTATCAAAAATTCAGATATCAAAAATCTATCGTTAGAGGTTTACAGTGATCCGGAATTTGTAAGAAGCTATGCTGAAAAGATTGAATATAATGCCCACAATTCACTCTACGAAAGGCCTGCCACTCTTTCCCTCCTGTCAAATGTAAAGGGGAAGAATGTGCTTGATGCAGGTTGCGGGCCGGGCGCTTATACGGAATGGCTGCTTGAAAACGGGGCTATGGTCACCTCTCTGGATTACAGCGAGGAAATGCTGTCCCGCGTTAAGATGAAAGTCGGGAACAAGGCAAGGGTAATCAGAGCAAATCTGAACAACACGCTGGATTTCTTTAAAGATGAGGAGTTTGACACAATAGTGAGTTCAATGACACTTCACTATCTCAGCGACTGGAGAGTCGTCTTCAATGAGTTCAGCCGCATTATCAGAAAGAACGGAGAACTTGTGTTCTCACTGCATCATCCGTTCATGGATTATCAGTTTCACCGTGAGGGAAATTATTACGAAACAGAACTGATCGAGGATGATTGGCCGGCTTACGGAATCAGGATGAAGTTTTACAGAAGGCCCCTCTCGGATGTGTTCAAGATCCTCAGCGAAACAGAATTCGGATTTGAAGAACTGCTTGAACCTCTGCCGCTTGAGGAGTGCAGAACGAAATTTCCCGATACATACTCCACGCTTTCCACAAGGCCATGGTTCATTTGCTTTAAAGCTGTGAGGAAAAATTGAAAACAGGACTGCTGCAATTCAGGCCCGTGCTTGCAGAGCCGGAACAGAACATTGAGAGAGTCGGTGAACTTCTTGCACCTCTTGATTTTGACCTCATTGTCCTGCCGGAACTTTCCAACTCCGGCTATTTCTTCCGAAGCGCTGAGGAACTGGATAGGTCGGCTGAAGACATCGGCGGCGGAATGTTTGTAAATTCACTGCGGGAGATCGCACAAAGAAAAGGGTCTTACATTGTGTCGGGTGTCTGCGAAAGATCAGGCGGCAGATTTTACAATACTTCCGTGCTTATTCACCCGAACGGAAGAATGGATGTTTACAGAAAGATTCATCTGTTTGATACCGAGAAGAAATGGTTCACCCCCGGTGATAAGCCTCCGGGTGTGTTTGAAGTTAAGGGCAGTTTTGGAAATGTCCTTATTGGCATGATGATATGTTTTGACTGGTTCTTTCCCGAAACTGCCAGGACTCTTGCCCTGCAGGGTGCACAGATAATCTGTCATCCGTCGAATCTAGTGCTTAGCTATTGCCAAAAGGCAATGTATGCAAGAGCAGTTGAGAATAGAGTTTTTACCGTAACAGCAAACAGGACCGGCACGGAGCTTTGCGGAGATAACTCGCTTACTTTCACGGGGCAAAGCGTTATGGTGTCACCGAAAGGTGAATATCTCATAAGCATGAATGAGTTCGATGAAGGTTCCGCTCTGGTTGAGATCGATCCGCAAACAGCGCTCGACAAGAATGTTACGGCAGGCAACAACCTTTTCAAAGACAGAAGAAGTGAACTTTACAAACTATAATCAGATAATGAGCTCAAAACTCCTGACAATAGTCGGAATGGGACCCGGCAACAGCCATGCCACTGCCAGAAGGTTCGGCAAAGAAGGCTACAGAATAGCCATGATAGGCAGGAACACTGCAAGGCATGAAACATACAAGAAGCTTCTTGCGGATGAAGGTATTGATTCATTCTCGGTTGAAGGTGATGCAGGGAACGAGAATTCGCTCACAGTTGCATTTGACAGGATCTCGGAGAATGCCGGGCCGACTAATGTACTCCTCTATAACGTGTTCACTTACAGGGATTGTCAGCCCTCTGCTCTGAAGTATCAGGGCATGATTGAGGATTTCCGATCAAATGTTGGCGGCGCGCTTGTTTCGGCACAGCGTGTGCTTCCGGGCATGCTGGAACAGGGACAGGGTACAATACTCTTTACCGGTGGTGGAATGGCATTTGAACCAATTCCCAGATTTTCTTCACTTGCCCTGGGCAAGGCAGCATTGAGAAATCTGTGCTTCAGCCTGTTTGAAGAACTTGAGCCAAAGAACATTCACGTTGCCACTGTGACGATCTGCGGATTTGTAAAGCCCGACACTAAGTTCGCCCCCGATGTCGTTGCCGACGCATTCTGGAACCTGCACATTCAGAAGCAGGATGAATTCCAGAGGGAGATTGTGATAGAATGATAACTGTGATCTCCGTTTAAGTACAATGGGAAGCACACTTCTGATGCTTCACGGCGCACTCGGTTCATCCGTACAGCTTGAACCTCTTGCAGAACTGATGAGCAGTGAGTTCAATGTTGTGCTTTTCAATTTTTCAGGCCACGGGGATAAACCTTTCCCGGAGACATCTTTCAGCATTAAGACATTCGCGGAGGAAATAAGAGAGTTAATAGAAAAGAGCCGCACAGGGCCTTGCAGGATCTTCGGTTACAGCATGGGAGGATATGCCGCGCTCTATGCGGCCCGGCATTTCCCCGGAGTGGCCGGAAAGATCTTCACGCTTGGAACGAAGTTTGACTGGAACATTGAATCTTCCGCCCGCGAAACAGCAATGCTTGACCCCGCGAGGATCATCAGCAAAGTTCCTTCATTCGCCAAGACTCTTGAAGAGAGGCACTATCCGAATGACTGGAAGGATGTTCTCCGCAGGACTTCTGAGATGATGCTTTCTCTTGGAAATTCGCCGGAACTTACTCCGGATGATCTTTCAGCCATTGAGAATGAAGTCACTGTAGGTGTGGGCGACAGAGACAACATGGTTTCGATCACGGAGTCAGAGTCGGCTTTCAGAAAACTAAGGCATGGCAGACTCCTTGTTATGCCGGACACTCACCACCCGATAGAAAAAGTCCGCCTGAGCAGGCTAAAGTCCGAACTTATGGAGTTCTTCGGAGAATAACATCCTCCTGCTTATCAGGGCATTGTTTCACTCTCGGAACTGCAGGAAATCGGAATGCGCAATGACCCCGGGCCTTGATTGATTTTGGATCATTAAACATTCCATAACTCCGGATTGTCTAACATAAAAAGTATTGAATTGTGATCCTATCAGCGCATCTCAATTTTTCAAAAACCCTCAAACAACAAAGCATGAAAATCAAAATTACAGCTCTTCTGATCTCACTGTCATTTGTTCTTGCAGAGCTTTGTTATTCAGCAGTTCCGGTGATGATCGAACATGTTGTTCCTCAGTTCTTCGGAAGCAAATCCGGAGCTTCTGCAAATAACTCACGGACTCCGTTTTCAGTCTGCCTTGAAATTCAGGGACTCTCACCCAATACTACATATGATGTTCAGATAGGGGTCGGGCTTACCACTGATGCCGCAACGGTTTACGGTGCGGGCAATATATGGAACAGGAACAGGAACGCTTTTACAGGCCAAAGAGACACAGCTGCCTTTACAACAGATGCCAACGGGAACAGCGGCCCGTTCTGGTCGTACATTCAGCCGACTGGAAACGGATCACGGTTCAATGCCGGACAACTTCACAACTTAAGAGTCGGCTACACACTTTCCGGAGGTTCGTTCTCATCAGATCCGGCTTTTGTCGGAACTAAGGTAATGACAGCGCTTGACATTCCGATTACACCGAGAACGACGGAAACAACGGACGACGGTGCGTTCATAACCGGCAAGAACTTTTCTTCCTACAGCGGTAAGTTCGTTCTGCTGTTCAACGACACTTCCTCATCAGCATTACCGCTTTCTTCTTACCAGATAAGGACAGCAACGGCTACTAACACCAGCCAGAGTGAACTCCCGGTTTCCGTGAACGACATACTTATTCAGGGCGGCACAAGCAGTGTCGGCGATTTTGCCTGTGTGTTTCCGATCGGGGCAAACAATCCCAACGGACTCCGAAAAATTGAAATCCGGAATTCCGATAATTCGGTTGCACAGGTGCTCATGGATTATGACGGAACATGGCAGAACGGAACAAACACTTCAGCACTGCTGAGAAGGGATGTAGGGGTGATAGACTTTGCTCAATTGTTCCGGCTTGACCTGACTGCGCTGATAGAAGGCTTCTACAGCGCTTCTTCCAATACATTGGTTCCTGATGCAGTAACGGTCGAACTTCACCAAAGCACATCGCCTTTCGGCATAATGGATTACAACGCTTCGGGATTAGGCAGTTCAGGTACAGGCCGGTTCTATCTCTGCAATGCGGTCAACGGTACATCTTACTATGTTGTGCTGAAGCACAGAAACAGTGTGGAAACATGGAGTTCGGCAGGAGTTCTGTTCACGGCGGGTACTGCGAATTATGACTTCACATCTTCCGCTTCACAGGCATACGGAAGCAACATGGTGCAGGTGGATGTTTCACCGGTCGAGTTTGCAGTTTACAGCGGTGATGTGAATCAGGACGGCACAGTTGATGCATCCGATCTGGGAGTGATAGACAATGACGCGTTCACTTTCGCCTCAGGGTACATTCCGAGTGATCTTAACGGCGACGGTTTTGCAGATGCTTCGGATTACTCGCTTGCAGACAACAATGCATTCAATTTTGTAGGCAGGATCGCACCGTAAAGAATAACCGGGGACGCTGATGGCCTGTCCTTAAGCTGATGCCGCGGTTCCGGCATATTCAGGACTTGCGGCATGTGCATTCTTAACTTCGGAAGTCCGGCATGTAATTGCTACAGGTTAGCCCGGTTCCCGCAAAAAACTAATAATCTGATTAAACCTGTGCCGGTATTTCGTGTCAAATGAACTGTAACCATTCCGATACTTCATATTTCAAGTCAAAAAACTAACTTTACATAAATTTTACACACACATATGATTACCATTGGAAAATTTCTTCCCATGAAGGCCATCATTGTCTTTGCTTTGACCTTCTTATCTGTAAGCCGGAGTTTTTCCGCGGATGGAGACAGCATTTTTGCAGCATATAAGGTCCACGACATAAACATAAGATTCTCTCAGCCCAACTACTGGGATTCACTGATATTCTACTACAATCAGGGCCTGGAGCATTTCATGTCGGCCACAGTTATTGTAAACGGAACCGTGTTCAACAATGTGGGAGTAAGACTTAAGGGAAATTCTTCTTTCTCTCACCCAAACAATAAGAAGGCATTCCGGATAGGTTTTGACGAATTTGTCAGCGGACAAAAATGGAATGGTCTCAAGGGAGTTCACCTTAATAATTTCTGGAATGACCCGAGCTTTCTTAGGGAGAAACTTCATCTGGATTTCTGCAGAACCAACAATATTGCCGCACCAAGAGGCAATTATGCAAGGCTTTCAATTAACGACACTGTCTTTGCTTTCTACTCTCTGGTTGAGCACATAAACAAGGACTTCCTCACTTCACGTTTCGGCAGCAGTTCCGGAGATTACTTCAAAGCTGTAGATGCAATCGGTACTACAAGCGATTACTATTCGGATTTCAAATGGCTGGGAGCTGACACTTCACTTTATCTCAATCACTATGAGCTGAAATCAAATCTGACAAACAGCCCGTGGAAAAAGCTTGTAACATTCATTGACACTCTGAATCACTCTGCTGATATATCGAATTCTCTGAAGTTTCAGCTTAACACGGAGAATTACTACAAGGCAATGGCCACAGACATCGTACTTGGAAATCTTGACGCATATATTTATACAAGCCGCAACTTTTACATCTATTTCAATCCTCCTTCGAATAAGATCGACTGGATAGTGTGGGATGCGGGCCTGAGCTATGGAGGACTGCCGGGAGGACCTTCGAACATTGAACAGCTGCCGGTAACATATGTAAGCAGTGATACCGCGCGTCCGCTTTTTGCAAGAGTAGTGAATGATCAAACGCTGAAGAATGAATATCTCCTGGCGCTGTGCAGAGTTTACAATACCAACTTCACTACATCGGCGCTTTATCCGAAGATTGACAGCCTTGTAAGCATGATAAGGCCTTATGTTTATGAAGATCAGCGCAAGATGTTCACAAATCAGCAGTTCGAAACAAATGTCATCAGCGATATAACGGTTTCCGGAAGGAGAATTCCGGGCATCAAGTCATTCATAACCCTGAGACGCTCAAGTATCCAGTCACAGCTTAATGCACTTGGAATAGATTGCAGCGTCGGAATAGAACCCGTGCAGACACAGATTGCGGAAGACTTTACGCTCAGGCAGAATTACCCCAATCCTTTCAACCCGTCAACAAGTATTGAATATTCACTGCGGAAGCAAGCAGCTGTAACTCTTGCGATATATGACGCACTCGGCAGGCAGGTGGCTGTGCTTGTAAACGGAGAGACTCAAAACGCCGGAGACTACATGCTCAAATGGAACGGTCTTGACGATACTGATAAGGAAGTGCCCGCAGGCCTGTATTTCATCAAGTTATCGGGAGGAACAGGAAACAATGAAAGTGTGGTCACCAAAAAAATGCTCCTTTTAAAATAATGAAAATGACGCGATACAATACTGCGTTATTCTTTGCTGTTCTGTTTGTTCTGTTAATTGTGCAGAACGCCTGTCAGTCACAGCCCTATCCTGGTTACACACTGTACACGTCATCGCCCACCAGAACAAACCTAATTGATCTCAGCAACAATGTAGTGAAGTTCTGGAATCATACCAGAAGCGGAGGTTACTCGGTCTATCTCCTGCCAGGCGGCGACCTCATGAGGCCGGCCTTGTCAACCAACTCCACGCTGAACGGAGGCGGAGCGGCTGGAATTGTTCAGAAGTATTCGTGGAGCGGAACTTTGCTTTGGGAGTATACATACAGCAGCAATTCGATCCGGTCGCATCACGATATTTGTCCAATGCCCAACGGCAATGTTCTTCTTATTGCGTGGGAAGTCAAGACAGCCGCACAGGCAGTCGCCGCAGGACTTAATCACAGCGCCGTAATATGGCCCGACCATATTGTGGAGATTCAGCCGTCAGGCAGTAACGGCGGAACGATAGTGTGGCAATGGCATTTCTGGGACCATCTCATTCAGGACTATGATGCAACGAAGGCAAACTACGGTGTGGTTGGTAATCATCCGGAATTGCTTGACATAAATGTCGGGAGTTCCGGCTCCGGGGACTGGACGCATATTAACGGTATTAGCTACAATGCCAGACTTGATCAGATAGTCATATCATCGCATGAGCTTGATGAGGTGTATGTGATTGACCACAGCACAACAACTGCACAGGCAGCAGGGCATACGGGAGGAAGATACGGCAAAGGAGGTGATATTCTCTACAGATGGGGAAGACCTTCAAACTACAGGGCTTCCGGCTCACAGGTGTTTAATGTAGTTCACAGCAGTGTTTGGGTTCCCGACAGTGTTCCGGGAGGCGGCCACATAATGGCATTCAACAACAGGGAAGGCACAAACGCGTCCCATGTTGTTGAGATAGTACCGCCGGAAGACAGCGCAGGATTCTATTCATTAACTCCCGGTACCGCATACGGACCTGCCTCACCAATATGGACCTATGCGGCAAGTGGATTCTATTCCATGCACCTCGGAGGTTGTCAGCGATTACCGAACGGAAACACTATGCTTGCAGAATCAACAGACGGAAAACTTTGGGAAGTGAATTCCGCAGGAACGGTTGTATGGAACTACAATCCCGGCGGCGAAGTGGTTCGCGTTCTGAGATACGGATACGATTACCCCGGTCTCTCGGCGCTCGTCTCAAAGCTGAATCTCACTGCGGTCATTGAAGGCTTCTATGATGCCGGAGCAAATAATATGCGGATGAGCGATACGCTGACCGTCTTCCTGAGGAATTCATCATCGCCGTATGCAATAGTTGATTCGGCAAAGGCTGTTCTGAACAGAAGTACCCTTTCCGGATTGTTCAGTTTCGGCAAAGCTTCGACCGGAAACTATTACTTTGCGGTCAGGCACAGGAACAGCGTCGAAACCTGGAGCCCTTCTGCGGTAACAATGACGATCGGCTCAACTACCGGTTTCAACATGACATCATCTGCATCTCAGTCTTACGGAAGCAATCTTGTCAGTGTGGATAATTCTCCGGCACGATATGCAATTTACAGCGGAGATGTAAATCAGGATGCAACAGTTGATGCCGCGGACCTTGCAATAATTGACAATGATGCTTTCAATTTTGTGTCCGGTTATGTGGGGAGCGACCTCAGCGGCGACAATACGGTTGACGCTTCTGATGCTTCATTTGCTGATAACAACGCATTCAATTTTGTGGGAAGGATAAGGCCCTGAACAAGAGAATCATTTTTCAAATAACTGATCCATCTTTATTCTTAATTAAAGGAATGAACTTAATGAAATTCAAACCTGTGTGTACAGCATTTACCCTCCTGATGTTGCTAACATTAATGCTATCCGGCATTTCAGTCGGTTCCGAACCGTACCCCGGCTATACTCTTTATACGGCAAGCGGTACAAGAACGAATCTCATTGACCTGAATAACAACGTTATCAAGTTCTGGAATCATACAAGAAGCGGCGGATATTCGGTTTACCTGCTTCGCAACGGCGATCTCATGCGCCCGGCGCTCTCCACCAACTCCACCATAAACGGCGGTGCAGCTGCAGGCATCGTTCAGAAGTATTCGTGGAACGGCACACTGCTTTGGGAATATACCTACAGCAGTAATACGATCCGCTCGCATCACGACATCTGCCCCATGCCAAACGGAAATGTACTGCTTATCGCATGGGAAGTGAAAACAGCAGCTGAAGCGGTTGCGGCAGGACTCAATCACAGCGCCGTGATCTGGCCGGACCATATTGTTGAGATCCAGCCATCTGGTACAAACGGCGGAACGATAGTTTGGAAGTGGCATTTCTGGGATCACCTCATACAGGACCACGATCCTACAAAGGCAAACTACGGGGTTGTTGCAGACCATCCTGAACTGCTGGATATCAATGTGGGAAGTGCCGGCTCAGGCGACTGGATGCACATAAACGGGATCAGCTATAATGAACGTCTTGACCAGATTGTTATATCTTCTCACGAACTTGATGAAATCTATGTGATAGATCACAGCACCACCACGCAGGAGGCGGCAGGTCACACCGGAGGAAGATATGGCAAGGGCGGAGATATTCTGTACAGATGGGGAAGGCCGGCGAATTACAGAGCCGCGGGTTCACAGGTGTTTAATGTCGTTCACAGCAGTGTCTGGGTTCCCGACAGTGTACCGGGAGGCGGACACATTATGGCATTCAACAACAGGGAAGGTACAAATGCATCACATGTAATTGAAATAGTACCGCCGGAAGACAGCGCCGGGTTCTATTCACATACACCGGGAACTGCATACGGACCTGCGTCACCGGTATGGACTTATGCAGCCAGCGGATTTTATTCAACTCACCTTGGAGGATGCCAGAGGCTTCCGAACGGAAATACTATACTGGCCGAGTCTACAGACAGAAAACTCTGGGAAGTTGATTCGCTTGGAACAGTTGTATGGAATTTCTCACCCGGTGTTGAAGTGGCGAGAGTGCTCAGATACGGATTTGATTACCCGGGGCTTGTAGGAATTGCGGAAAATGGAACAGTGTCTCCGGAGAATTTTGAGCTTGGACAAAATTACCCGAATCCGTTCAACCCTGTTACTAAGATCACGTTCTCTGTCCCGTCCACGTCAAATGTGACGGTTAAGATCTATGATGTTCTGGGTAATGAAGTGAAGACGCTTGCAGATGATCTGAGAAAAGAGGCCGGAAGCCATACTGTGCTGTGGGATGCCACAGACAATAACGGAAAGGCAGTTTCGTCCGGAGTTTATTTTTATAAGATGACTTCGGGCGGGTTCAGCAAGACAATGAGGATGATTCTGACGAAATAAGCTGAGACGATTTTGCGCAACAGGAAAGCCGGCAATATATATTGCCGGCTTTTTTTATTTCCTCGGATTGACCTTCAGTCTCTCCTCTACTTTATCAGCAATAACCTCATGCTTTCTGAAAGATCAGGGCCGCCGCTTCCCGTAAAATCAAGCCGGCAGAAATATACACCCGAGTTGAGTTTAAGGCCGCTGAACATAGTCTCATAACTCCCAGATTCCAGCTCTCCGGAAACAAGAGTTGAAACCTCACGTCCTGTTACATCAAACACCCTGAGAATCGCAAATCCCTTTTCAGGAATATCAAACCTAATGGTTGTTGAAGGATTGAAAGGATTGGGAAAATTCTGATGCAATGCAAAGCTTCCCGGCGTTTCATTGCTTACGGCAATTGTCAGCGGAATGTCCTGCGTTGTTAGCCTTAACGGCGCAGCAGATCCGCCGTTTGGATTAACGGTGCTTACACCGCTCGGCCATATGCCGTCAGCGTCCGTGATGAATGCCGCAAGTGAGGCATCGCTTAGTCTGTGAACATTAATGCGTCTTACGCCGCTTGCAAGCAAATTGGGAATCACGCCTCCCCATCTTCCGTTCTTTGCATCCACACTGTCAATGTAGTACTGTACCAGTGATGTCATTACGGATGAGCTTATGCCGTCATCTTCAAGTATCGCCATTGAAAGAGGCCTGCCGCTTCCGGAAGTGTTGTCGTAAACCGCCACAATATTCTTCGGAGTTGCAAGCGTAATCCCGTATATGCCTGTTCCGCATCTGTTGTTGGCTGAATCAAGAAACTGGAGAACGCGGATCGAATCACTTAAGGCAAACCTCAGATAAGTACTGCCGTTGCCGGCGCTGTCAAGTGTGATCGTCGGATAAACATAATTGCCTGCAGTGAATCTTGCATTGCCGGAGTGTGCAAATCCAAACCATCCGGTATAACTGCCCTGCGGGTTGGTTACGAGAGAATCATATCCGCCGGGAGTGGAAAGACTTGTTGCCGATGAAAATCTGAAACTCGAACCGTTGATGAAGATCGGATTTCCTGCACCCGAGTTGCTTCCTCCGAAATCCGCCTGAACTGATGCCTGTGTGAAGTATCTGTACTTAGTGTTCGGAAGAAGTCCCGAAACTGTCGCCCTGAATACATACGGAAGTCTTGTTGCACTGCCCGAACAGATAAACTGCGGAGTTACGACACCCGTATAATTACTTTGAACAAGCTGAGCATCCGCTTTCATTACCATTGCCAATAACACTATTGCAACCAATCTTCTGATCTTCATTGCAGTATTATTTATGTTAAAAAAGTTGTTTCACATAAAAATTACTTCACCAGTATCATCTTCCTTGTGTCAGTCAGCCCTTCAGATTCAATTCTGTAGAAGTATGCTCCGCTGGAAAATCCTGTGCCGTCAAACACAGCTTCATAAGTGCCGGGGATCTGATATCCGTTCATGAGTACAGCAACTTCCTTTCCGGAAAGGTCATATACGGAAAGTCTCACGAACCTGTAGTTATCAATATTGTACCGGAATCTGGTGGCGGGATTGAAGGGGTTCGGAAAATTCTGTTCAAGGCCGAATGATGATGGAATTTCACTGCTAATGCTCTGAACTCCCACAATCTCGTTTGCATCCCTCTTCCATGCGGCATTTGCTTCCGTGCCCGCAAACAAATATCCGTCTGCAAACAGAAGTGCGCCAACTGTCTGACTGCCGAGTCCCTGATTTCTCTGCGTCCATGTCTGCCCGTTGTCGTGCGTCACAAACACGCCGTATTCATAGGTGCCGGCAACTATGTGATTCCCGTTTATGGCAAGAGAGTAAATGCTAACCGTATCAAGAGTTGTATGGGTCCAGTTTGTACCGCTGTTCGTGGAGATGTAAACACCGCTGAAATCCGTTCCTGCAACCATTGTGGTTCCGCTCATCACAAGTGATCTTACGGATTCATTATCAAGTGATGTCTGAACCCATGAGGCAGCACCGTTTGTGGAATAGAATACGCCGTTATACGTTCCCGCATAGATCGTGCTTCCGCTCTGCACCAGCGAAAGACAGATCTCCTGAAAAGAAGTTTGCGACCAGTTGAAGCCTCCGTTGGTGGATATGTGAAATGCATAACCTCCGCCTGCATAGACATTGTTTCCGTCTATTATTATCGAGTAGATCACTTCATTGTTGAAAGGAGATTGAATCCATGATGCGCCGTTGTCGGATGAAATGTAAACCCCGTTATCGGTGCCTGCATAGATCCTGCTGTTGCCGTAAGAAAGGCACGGTACGTTCTGTGTTGTAAGAGAGGTCGGATTCCAGGATGCGCCCGAGTTTGTGCTTGAATAGATCCCGAACCCGCCTGTTCCCGCGTAGATTGTATTACCTTGCCTTAGATATGAGAAGACAGCGGTATTGTGAAGCTCGCAGAAGGTCCAGCTTGTACCTCCGTTTGCGGAATACCTTAACCCGGTCGGAAGGCCCGCATAAACAGAATTGCCGCTGAATGCATAGCATCTAACTATCTCGCCTGCAAAGGCGAAGCTTGAAAATGTTGTTCCGTTGTTGTCAGCCCTTAGAATTCCCGCATCTGTGCAGGCATAAACATACTGACCGGCTGTTCCCATACTGTAAATGATGCCTGAGCCGGCGGATGTGATCTGCCATGTCTGGCCGTTGTTTGATGTGTAGTAGATCCCGTTGTTGTTTGTTCCTGCATAGGCAAATGTTCCTGAGGCGGCCATGGAGAAGACATCCCTGTTGTTAAAACTCGTCTGTGTCCAGTTTGCACCTCCGTTTGTAGAAACATAAACCCCGGCTCCGCTTGTGCCTGCATAAAGATAGCTTCCGCTGCCTGTTATTGAATAGACCTCCCTGTTGTTCAGGGAGCTTTGGCTCCAGCTTGTACCGTCATTTGTAGAAATGTAAATTCCTTCATTGGTACCGGCGAACACTGTCGTTCCGCTTACGTAAACGGCAGATACGATCTGAGTAGTAAGAGATGTCTGGGTCCAGCTTGAACCGTTGTCAGTGGATATGTATAATCCGTAAAGGTTTGTACCGGCAAAGATCTTCTGTCCCGATACCGCAAGTGAATAAACTGTCTTGTTGTTGAGCGCAGACTGCGACCAGGTTACGCCGTTGTCTGCGGATATGTAAACACCGTAAAGATTTGTGCCGGCATATACATTTGAACCTGAAATTGCCACTGCTCTTATGTCACCGCGGTCTATGCCGGAGGAGGTCTGAACCCATTGTGCTGAAACGGAAGCTGTGAACAACATCATGAGCAGGAAGCAAAGCAATGATCTCGATCGAAAGTACATATCGTTCTCCCGGATTATTTGTTAGGTTGTATGTGGTTTATTTACAAAATTAGGCAAACCTGCATATAAACTGAATGCACTTGTGCCAATTTTCAGGGGTGGTATAAATTATGACATTCATTTCACCGGGAAAGTTTAATGCGGATTGTCACAAGTCAGGTTTTATTTTGTCTAAATTGTAAAACTGAATCTTACGAATATGGTAAACCCTTTTCTTGAGAAGGACGACAGCGACCTTGAAGACAGGGAGCTTGTGGCTTCTGCCGTAAGCGGCGATAAAAAGAGTCTTGAGGCGCTCGTAAAAAGGCATCAGGCATGGATCTATAATATTGCGCTGAAAATGGTGTGGGATCCCTCCGATGCCGAGGACGTGACACAGGAAACTCTCATAAAGATCATTACGAAGCTGTCTACTTTCAGGCAGGACAGCAGTCTGCGTACATGGCTTTACAGGATTGTAGCCAACCATGTGATTAACATGAAGAAGAGGAAGAGAGAGTTTGAGTATTTCTCTTTCCATAAATACGGAGAGGATATTCTTAACTCTCCTGATACCGAACTTCCGGATCAGAATAACGTACCTGTTGAAGTGGGACTGCTGATAGAGGAGACGAAGATCGGCTGTATGAACGCGATGCTTCTGTGCCTCGACAGGGAGCAAAGGCTGATCTTCATACTGGGAAATATCTTTAACGTGAATGATGAAACAGGCAGTGAGATACTGGGAATATCAAAAGTGAATTTCCGGCAGAAGCTCTCACGCGCGAGAAGACAGCTCACAAATTTCATGAACAGCAAGTGCGGACTCATGGACAGGAACAATCCGTGCCACTGCGATAAGAAGACAAGACTGATGATCAATGCCGGGCATGTTGATCCCGAACGTCTTGTGTTTGCAGGAAAGCATCTCAGGCATATAGAAAGCGTTGCTCCGCAGAAGTCCGCCGCTCTCGATGACCTGTACGAAAGCAAGGCGGTCGGACTCTTCAGACAGCACAGGATGGTGCCGTCCCCTGATTTTGTAAGGGCGATCAGCAGCATTGTTGAAAGCAATGAGTTCAGGGATATATTCAACTTCAGCTGAAACAGCGGCGGCTTGTCACAGGCATTCGTGTGAATGGTCAAAGAGAATAAATCAAACAAGCATCATCATGAAAATTTCAAAACTTCTGTGCATTTCACTGCTCATTCTATGCACCGATGCAGGAGCAGTGATAAGAAACGTACCTTCACAGTATGCAACAATTCAAAGCGCCATACTTGCATGCAGTGACGGCGATACGGTTCTCGTTCAGCCGGGAACATACACCGAGAACATCAACTTCAGGAACAGAAAGATCGTCCTTACAAGCAGGTTCTATCAGAACATGGACCTGTCATTCATCAGCAGTACGATCATCAACGGAAGCAATCCGCAGCAACCTGATTCGGCAAGCTGTGTCATAATCGCAGGGGGGCAGGATTCCACCACAGTACTGCAGGGTTTCACTCTTACGGGAGGCAAAGGCACGATTTGGAATGACGAGCACTTTGCCGGTTTCTACAGGGAAGGGGGCGGATTGCTTGTGGCACTCTGCAATCCGGTAATTCAGTATAACATCATAAGAGACAATCACTGCATCACCGGAGGAATCGCAAACAGCACAGGCGGAGGCGGCGCAAGGATTGGAGACGGGTATGTGAGATTCTATAACAATATAGTGATGAACAACTCTGCACGATACGGAGCCGGCATAGTGCTGAACTACACGGGTGGAGAGATCAAAAACAATCTCATAGCTAAGAATTTCGGATCAATGCAGTTCGGAGCAGGATCGGGAATCTGGATGAACAACACTTTTTCAAGGCCAAGGACGATCGAGAACAACACGGTCGTGTTCAATTCTGCTAACAGCCAGTCTCCGGGCATTTACAACTCCGCCGGACTAACAACCGTCGTCAACAATATTGTGTGGGGAAATACCGGGGGGAATAACACACAATTCTCCGGACCGCAAATGATCGTCACTTACTGTAATGTTCAGGGCGGAATTACAGGAGCAGGAAACATAAACTCCGAGCCGCTCTTCGACTCAACCAATTATTATCTTAAGTCCGGCTCTCCCTGCATTGACAAGGGTGACAGCTCTGCAAGGTACAATGATCCGCAGGATCCGCAAAATCCGTCGCTTGCCAAATGGCCGGCAAGAGGAGGACTCAGAAATGATATGGGTGCTTACGGCGGGCCGCTGAGCAGGATGATCGCAAATACTGTGGTATCGGTCAGCAGTTCAGGCAACACCCTTTTGCCTGAGCAATTGACGTTGCATCAGAATTTTCCGAATCCCTTCAATCCCTCAACAGGGATAAGATACTCGCTGAAGAACAGTGCGTTTGTAAGTTTAAGAGTATTTGATAATACTGGAAGAATCGTGAAAGTCCTGGTAAACGAAATGCAACCTGCCGGTGAATTCTCCGTAAGATTTGAAGGTGTGGACTTGCCATCCGGCTCATATTTCTGCAAGCTTGATGCCGGTGGCCAATCGCTGGTGAGGACGATGTTGCTGATCAAGTGATGGTTCAAGTTAAGGGTAAACGCCCCGGGTTCCTGGTAGCTCCCGGGGCGTTTTATTTACCGGGCACAACTCGTTTCATCTTTCAGGCTCATTTCAATCAGGAGTTCAGAGAATGCTGTATCTGAAGCTCAAACCTGTAAGCAGCATCAGAACTGCAATGAACGTCACTCCGGTTATGTGCCATCCGAGAATGGAAATCTTTTGCGCATCAAGCTTGGGAATGATAAAGAGTCTTGCATGTATTGCGAGCGCTATTGTCATCAAAAGCAAAATGATCTTCAGTGAGATCAGCGCAGAGATCTGATTCTGGAAATTGAACCATTCGCTCACAGGCAATTTTATCATAGACATACGGACTCCCGTAATGACCTGT
Source organism: Ignavibacteria bacterium (assembly GCA_019694675.1). Taxonomy (GTDB): domain Bacteria; phylum Bacteroidota; class Ignavibacteria; order Tepidaquicellales; family Tepidaquicellaceae; genus JADJAH01. Next base: position 71,089 of record JAIBBK010000002.1, on the reverse strand, counting down.
ATGATAAGTGAAGGGATTCCGATCTTTTCGAACATTGATTCGAAACCGCTTATGACCTCAGGGTCCTTAAGTCTCAGTGCTTTCGGGAGAATTGTTGCGGCGAGTATGAGATGTCCGCCAACCCATACGCATGCTCCCAAAAGATGGAACACTATCAGAAATTTGAATTCCATTGACGAATGGTCTTCCTCCCTACTTCTTTCCTCTTATTGAATCCCTGAACTTCACAATCTGCCTCCTGTGCCTCGAAACATGCACGATCGCATGCTCCATGAGTTGTTCGTAATCGTAATACTGTCCCCAGAATGTTATCAGCTTGTCTTTCGGGTCAAACCTGGCAATGTCTCGGTCATTTATCTTTTCAAAGAACTTCAAGGTCTTCTCATACATCTCGTCAATGTCATTGTAATACTCTTCAACAGACCCGCGCTTAATTCTTTTGTGCCATTCGCTGTCAGCATTTCCTTCGTGAATGTCCATCATTGTAATGTAATGATAACCGCAAAGCACAATGTGGGTTAGTATTGATTGTATCGAAACACAGTCTTTGTTGGGAGTCTTCAGGTCAACCGGCTCTGCAAGTTCTTCACATGTGATGTCTGATATGTGGGATTTCAGATCGTCAATCACATACTTATACTCTTCAAGCAGTGCGCTGATCACTGGTTTTCGTTTCATACGGACAGGGATTCTTGGGTTTGATTATGGAAGATGAGAACCGCATTCATTCTTCTGAATATTCCTTTTGATCTTTACTGCGTCCGGTTGTACGGGATTGCCGTATGCATCAAACGGTTTCTTGAAGTTGAAAGCAAACGGAGTTGAACCGTTATCGTGCAGATGTTCGAGTCTGTGTACGGCTTCCTTTGCTGTTGGTATATGATCATCGCTTATCCACCATGCCACATATGTTGGCCAGTCACCCTTTCTGAACCATTCATGCCTCTTGCGCAGTGCCGCACCGTGCAGTCCTTTGTATGCAAATGCAAAGACAGACTCAAGGTCTTTCCAGCAACTCAGAGTGGAGGGAGCCTCAGGATCCTTTTCCCTGTCATAGAACCTCGGCAGAGCCGCTTCCCGGCCCGCAAGCTCGGAATTGATTTCAATAAGTCCTTCGGATTCCTTCGCCTGGCTGAAGACAGCGTCAATCTTATCGTAAAACTCCTGAACCTGCGGATGGCCGTATGGTTGATTCAGAATCCCGAACGTGTAAAATGCAATTATCGGCACTGCAATATCGTGTAAGATTCGAAAAAGGAATTCAACTCAGCTGTGTGTATGAAGATCAGAGTTGATCACTGTTTCGGCCTGTATTCAAGATTCATCTTTTCCTGCCGGTCCTCAGATGCTTTATCCCACTGAGGCACTACTGTTTCAAGGAACACAGACTTGTCGCTCCTGAATTTCTCCATATCCAGGCCAATGAATTTCTGGGCCTTTTCCTTTGTCGAAATGTCAGGCATTTGTACGGGAAGCTGAATATTCTTTTTCGTCAGGATCTCGGAGAGCAGGACTCTTGCCTGTTCTGATTTTTCTATGGAATTGCCCAGTATCCTTGCGCATTCCAGAGGAGCATGAAAACTCCCCCCGTGGCTTGCGCTAACAAAGTCCCATCTCCACTGCGCCGCTCTTATAAGATCAAGCACGGGCTTCATCTCCTGTTCAGTTGCGCCGGCATCCCATGCGGCCTTGGCTTCAATGTGTGCTTTCACAAGTGAGTTGATTGCTATGTCGGAAAGCTGAAGCACTTTCTCCTGCCTGTCAACCACGTTCTTTCTGAGAGCATCTTCTGACTCTCTGTGACATACCTGACATGATCCTGAGATATTATTGAGCGGGCTCTGTATCTTGTGATTTGTAAATTTCACTCCGCCTTCGGATTTGTACGGCATGTGGCAATCTGCACAAGAGAGACCTCTCTCTGAGTGTATTCCCATTTTGAACAGCTCATAATCCGGATGCTGAGCTTTCAGTATCGGCGTCTTACTGAGTGTGTGGACAAAGTCAACATGTTTGATACTGTCATAATATGATTCCATTTCTTCAACCGTGAACCCGTCATCCCATGGAAAAGTCAGGTACTTCTCTTCCTTGCCCTTGAAATAATATTCCACATGGCACTGTGCACACACGAGCGTTCTCATTTCCTGATGGGTCGATTTTGTTATGTCTTCACCCCTCCTCTGAAATGCTTCCACCAGTGCGGGCCGAGTGATCCTCAGATTCATTGTCTTTGGATCGTGGCAATCCTGACAGCCTATCGGATTCACAACTTCCGAACCAAGCTCATTGAACGGCTTCTTGTAAAACTCCGCGGCACCCATCTTTGCAATGAGTCTCGGAACGTCCGTGCTCTTGCAGGTATAACAGGTTGCCGGCTGGGGAACGCCTGTACGCAATGTATTCCGGATATCCGTGATTGCGTAGTAATGACCACGTCCCTGATTATAATCCCTGGAGAAAGCATATCCCGCCCAAAGCACAACAAGCCCGGGATACCGTTCAAGCATGTCAATCTTCTTTCCGCCGCCGTGCGGACTTGCAAAGTTGGTGTCAAGTGTGGAAATATATGACTCGTATTCTCTCGGATAATTTTCACCCCACACCTCATTCCTCGGTTCCCACTCTGCTATGGGTTTGACATTCTGAAAGATGTTGTTCGCCTCGTTTCTCCTTTCGATGATCGAACTTCCGAGAAGTCCGATAAGAAACACTATAACTATTGTCATAGCATACAAGACCCAACCGACCCAGGGTCTTTCGGCAATGACTTGTCTGATGCTTTTCATTTTATTCTTTGATAAAGTTTTTTCTTATCCAATCAGGTACAACAGGGTTCATCTGCGGCACCCTTGATGCCGGGAATGAAGACAAACTGCTCACTGTACCGTGCGGCGTTTCTTCATGGCAGGTCCAGCACTTTTTTTCAAGAGACTCCTTTCCGTGATATAAAGCAGTCCGGTCAATGAACTTCTCATGGCATCGCATACAGTTCTTCTGAACAACATCCGCTCCCGCCTCCTTTATTCTTATCACCTGAGGTTCAAGCCTGAACGTGAACATTGTGGAGTGCCTTAAGCCGTCTGAAGCTTTGAACAAATACTTCTCCACAATGTTAGTCTGAGGCACATGACAATCATTGCAGGTTGCAAATCTACCGTGTGAACTGTGCTGCCATGACGAATACTGAGGATACATGACATGACAGTTTATGCAGGTCTCCGGCTCATCTGACAGGTATGATGTGGCATTCCCGATATACAGCACAAGCATTACAAGCCCCGTAAGGACACCGCTGATGATGATCACCGGAACTTTCCACCTGCCCGGAGGGGCAGTCTTGTATATGAATGATTCGATCTTTTCTTTCATGGACTCATACAAAGATAATAAATGTTTCTCTTAAGAATCTTGACATAAGTCAAAGCCCCGCAGAAAAGGGTGCTTGCGATCACATAAGCAAATCAGCTAAAAAATCATTTCGATTCTTCCCAGCCTCTCTCTCTCCGTGCCTCTGCGTGAACTCTCTCTCCGCGCCTCTGCGTGAACCCCCTCTCCCCGCGCCTCTGCGTGAACTCTCTTTCTCCGCGCCTCTGCGTGAACTCTCTTTCTCCGCGCCTCTGCGTGAACCCTCTCTCTCCGCGCCTCTGCGTGAACTCTCTCCCTCTGCGTCTCTGCGTGAACTCTCTCCCTCTGCGTCTCTGCGTGAACTCTCTCCGCGCCTCTGCGTGAACCTCCCTCTCTCCGCGCCTCTGCGTGAACTCACTCTCCGCGCCTCTGCGTGAACTCTCTCTCCGCGCCTCTGCGTGAACCCCTCTCTCCCTCTGCGTCTCTGCGTGAACTCTCTCTCCGCGCCTCTGCGTGAACTCTCTCTCCGCGCCTCTGCGTGAACTCACTCTCCGCGCCTCTGCGTGAACCCCTCTCTCCCTCTGCGTCTCTGCGTGAACTCTCTCTCCGCGCCTCTGCGTGAACTCACTCTCCGCGCCTCTGCGTGAACTCACTCTCCGCGCCTCTGCGCGGACCCACTCCCTTTGCGTCTCTGCGTGAACCCTCTCTCCGCACCTCTGCGTGAACTCTCTGCCTCTGCGCCTCTGCGTGACCCCCCCTCTCTCCGCGCCTCTGCGCGGACCCACTCCCTTTGCGTCTCTGCGCGAACCCTCTCTCCCCGCGCCTCTGCGTGAAACATACTCTTCGGGTAATTTTCATTACTTGGTTGGATAAAATTGAATTTACTATCTTGCATCCGTCAGCCCTTCCCCGGCCCATTGGGTTATCCGGTTTAAGAGCTGTTCCGCGAGATACATTCCCGTGAATGAATGATTATTCTTAGAACTGATGAACATAAACTTGGAAGGAGATGAAAATGAAGGAGAACGATGTTTCAGGCGCTATCATTGACTGCTGTTTCAAAATTCATACAACACTCGGTCCCGGCCTGATGGAAATGGTATATGAAGAATTGCTTTGCTACGAGCTTGAAAAGAAGGGTCTTGGCTTCACACGCCAGCAAGGCATTCCGGTTGTTTACGAAGGGATCGAAGTTAAATTGGGTTTCCGGGCTGATATCATTGTTGAGAATATGGTAATTGTAGAAGTGAAATCAATTGAAAAGATCGCAAAAGTTCATTTCAAACAACTGCTTACTTACCTGAAGATCACCGATCTTAAACTTGGATTACTCATTAATTTCAATGAGGCATTGATCAGGGATGGTATCCACAGAGTTGCGAATAATCTTTAATCGCCAGAATATCGATCTTTGAGATGAGCTGATCCCAAACATTTTCTTAGGTATGCAATATCACTCTCGGCTCACTTTTGTGCTGCGTGAGAAGGCTTTGAATTCAACTATGCCAATTTGTCCAAATTTTTCCGCAGCAAGAGAGCTTGCTTCTGCAGCAAGTTGAAATAAAGTGAATTGGGTCTGAGGTATTCTTATCTTTGCAGAAAAACGGACCCATTGAGAATACTTGTTGATATGGACGGCGTTATCGCCGACTTCGAAGGGGAGTTTCTGAACAGATGGAGAAACCTTCACCCGGATAAGCCATTCGTTCCGCTCGAGGAAAGAAGAGGCTTCTATGTCAGGGATCAGTATCCGAAGGAATATCACGACCACATCAGCGAAATCTACCATTCACCCGGATTCTATCAGAACCTGCCGCCGATTCCCGGAGCTGTAAACGCTCTCAAAGAACTCAAGAATTCGGCCAACACAGTTTTCCTTTGTACAAGCCCGATGCTTCCTAAATACGAGAACTGCGTGCTTGAAAAATATCACTGGGTGTATGCTCACCTCGGAACAGACTGGGTCAATAACATTATTCTTACGCGTGACAAAACTGTGGTAAAGGCGGATGTACTCATTGACGATAAGCCGGGAATCACAGGGAGTATCTCTCCAGACTGGGAACATGTTCTTTATGATCAGCCCTATAACAGGCATCTCACTTCCCAAAGAAGGTTAACCTGGGACAACTGGAAAAGCGTCCTGAATCTTTGACTGCAATGAGCCGCTTACTGCACGCAACTCTTTTGATCTTTACGGTAGTAATTCCGTGTGAAGTGCAATCTCAGTCAAAGCGTGACACAACTTTCCTGGATAAGGTCCAGAAGATCCTCGAGATCCGGCGATCTTTTGAGATTGAAAGCCAGGCCAAGAATCCGGCGCTTCTGTCTTACAAGAAATCGGAAAATTCAAATGCCACCGTAACTGTTGATCTGGCTGTCTCTTATCTGGGATGGGAATTCACGAACTGGAGGCTGAAGCCGTTTGTTCAGATTGATTTTTCCGGAAGCTCTGCCAAGGATAAGTATGAACTTCTCACAACTGGCCTTAGCTTCACTTTCTTTCCGGTGAACAAGCCCGCAGATAAACTCAAACTTCAGCCCGATCTTTTTTATACGAGGGATTTTTTCAACAGACAAAACATCTACAGAGCAGCGCTGACTCTCACCCCGGAGATAAGAAACTCTTTCATTCCTCTTGCAGATATTACTAAGAGAAAGTTCAGCGAGGAAAGCATTGACGGCAATCTGATTTGCGCCCTGAATCCAAACATTTCCCTCAAAGCCAAAGAAACGGATTACGACAGCGATGAAGATAACACGACGGAGTACTTCGCTTCACTTCATTGCGATCTCGCTGTCAGGCACTGGTACCTTCAGTTCGTCGCTTCGGGGCTCGGAGAGCAGGCATTCGGCTATGAGGGTGAACTGCGGTATCAGTACGGGGCAACTGCAACTCTCTTCTTTGACGAGAAAGAGAGATCTTCTCTGAATGCGAAGTTTGAGCAAAAGGGTTCTGATGTTGCCTCAGCTCTAAGAACTTTCACACTGGGTTTTGGACTTAAACTCTGATCAATAATGCATAACTCAAATTACTTTCGTGCTTCTTTATCTCTGCTTCTCCTCTGTGTATTCACTTTGGTTCCTTCAGCCTTTGCGCAGAACTTTCCGGGTGATGTGAGAAGAATACTGGAACTGCAGGACAAGAGGTCTTTCGGAGATTCAGATGAGCTTGGAACTTTTCTTATGAGCACTGATTCGGCTGTCAGAGTATCTGCGATCTGTGCGCTAGGAAATATCGCGGATACAACAACGGTCTCTAAACTGAACTTCCTCCTTGCCGGCCCGTTTGAGAATTATCCTAATGAAGCGGATTTCAGAGCCGCCTCCTTTGCGCTCGGACAGATGCCCTGCGAGGAAAGCAGGCAGTTCATAAGATTGATTCTCGATAAGAGGTCATCTCTTCCGGCTTCTTCCTCGAAATTCTTTCTGGATGCCTTGGGAAGGATCGGCGACTCCTCAGATCTATCCATTGCGGTAAGGAATATTTACTCCCCTGATACCGGAATCACACGCGCAGCAGCAATGTCCATCGCAAGGTTCGGACTCAGAAAGATCAGGAGCAGGGAATCCGTGGAAGCTCTCAAACATCTTGTGAATACTTCGTCTGATCCGGGCACTCTGAGCAATGCCGCGTTTGCATTGTGGAGAACCGGCGATAAGGATCTGCTTAAGAATGCTGAGAGGGAGATCTATGCTCTTGCTGAATCTGAAGATCCGCAGATCAGAATGTGGGGATTCAGTGCGCTTGCCCGGATTGCAGATATCAAACTGCTGATGTACACGCTTGAGTCGTTCATTTCTGAAAATGACTGGAGAGTCAGAGTGAACATGCTGAATTTGCTGAATGCCTTTGCGCCTGACTCTCTTGCTGTTGCAGCAAAGCAGGTCAACACAGTGCTCATGACTGCTCTGAAGGACAAGAATGAAAATGTCGCAATGACAGCTGTTGAGGCTGCAAAGAAACTCTATTCTCAGCTCGCGCCGGCCAATCATGATTGGATGAAAGAAGGTGCAGAGATGATGAAACAGGTGATGTTCAGTGAGGAATATCATTCACCCGGTGTCAGAGGGTCTGCAGCCATTGCTTACTCTCAAATAGTGAAGGACAAGTCAAGGGACGAACTCTTTGCACTCTTCCGCTCAGCAAATGACTACAGACTTAAAGCAGATGTACTCAGGGCGTTCGGCTGTTTCGAAGATGCGTTGATCTATAAGCAGGTGAGAGATACGGTTACCGCTGAAGTGACAAGATACAATACTCTGAATCCCAATACTGACGGCAGAATGGTGGGAAGCAAAGATCTCTCCGAACTCTATAAGGGTTTTGTTGAAATGATGTCTTCGCTTGATAACAGACTTGATGCTCCGAACATGAAGACATCAAAGCTGATATTCATGGAGTTTGCCGGCTCAAAGGACCCGATGATCACTGCACTTTCTCTTGATGCACTTCAGGATTCGATCTATGCGGATGAAAGGGAAGAAGTAGTTTCCGTGATGAAGTTCGACTTCGGTGAGCTTGATTCGCAGGAGGACCTTCTTGTAAAACTGATATTCATAGATGCGTTCAAGAATCTTGGTGTGAAAAGTTCAGCTGAAATCATGAGACCCCTTGTAAATTCCAATAATTATGAACTCGCATTCGCTGCGGCAGATGCGATTGAGAAGCTCACAGGCGAGAAACTGTCACCGCCGGCGGCTAAAAGATATGATCTTGACTGGGATTTCATTGAAAAATGTAAGGGAAAGACCGTCACACTCAAAACATCAAAAGGCGACATAGATCTTGAACTTTTTACTGAAGTTGCGCCGTTTACCGTTCAGAGTTTCGTTAAACTGGCCTCAGACAATTTCTTCGATTCGACAATATTTCACAGGGTTGTTCCGAATTTCGTGATACAGGGAGGTGACCCCACGGGAACCGGTTACGGAGGACCCGACTACAGCTTAAGAAGTGAATTCAGCAGCCTTGGCTACGATGAAGGTATTCTCGGAATGGCTTCGTCAGGAAAAGATACGGAAGGAAGCCAGTTCTTCATCACCCACTCCCGCACTCCTCATCTTGACGGGAGATATACCATATTCGGAAAAGTTCTGAATGGCATGGATGTTGTAAGCTCAATCTCCTACGGGGATTATCTTTATGATGTTGTTATTAATGAAAAGTGATTAAATTGTATTTCTCAAAGACCTCGATTTCGTCTGCCATTGTATTGGTTGCTTTGACAGTCTTTCAGTTCTCATTGCAAAGTGTTTTTGCGCAGGGCAAAGAAGAAAAAAAGAAAGATGTTGAACGGCCTGCTGTTAAACTCTTGTCATGGACTTTGCTTCAGGCCATTCCGTCACCTGTTTACAATCACGACGCAAATTCTGTTGACGGCAGACTTAGTTTCGGCCTTAAGTGGAATATTGTGCCTGTGAATTTTTCCTTTGCCGCCAACAAGTACGTTTCACCGGTTCAGTTTTTTATGGTGAATCCGGTAAGAAGAAATGCAGGATCTGTTGAGCTGTTCGTTCAGCCCGAGGTTTCAACCGCCGGCTTTGATTTTGCGGGTTATGATAATTTCGGAATTGCTTCGGGACTGAGATTCACTTTTCCGATAAAGCATTACGGGGAACATCTTGCGGGATCTCTTGGAGCTAAGTGGTTTCACAGAAATTCCGGCGGTGATTCGCCTGAAGACTATTTCGGAATTGAGGGAGGTCTGTATGTCCTGTACGGGATATTGGGCCTTCAGGGAAGTTACAATTTCAATGACAGGTCAAGCTACACAATTGGTATAAACTTTAAGTATTATTAATGCAGAAAAGAAAGAGACCTGATGTCAGGTCATCCGTTCTCCGGTTGCTCACGGCGGTTATGATTACATCAACAGCTTTGATCCTTCAATCGTGCTTCGCGGGAAGATTGTTTGTTGAGAATGCAACCAAAGCCATGTTCGGAAGTCCGGGTGAGGTGAAGAATAAAGTGAAAGAACCCGTGAGGGACGGCGTTGGACTTTCCGCTCTGTGGGTGGGCCACAGCACCGTCTTGCTTCAGATTGAAGACAAGGTCATACTGATCGACCCTGTGTTCAATGATGTGATCGGAGGATTGATGGTGAGGAAGAATGAGGCAGCACTTGATCTTGATGTCCTCCCGCGGCTAGACCTTGTACTTGTTTCGCATGCTCACATGGATCATCTCAGCCTTGCTACGCTTGGAGACATCAATGACAATAAGAAGTTTGCGGGAACAAAAGTGGTTTTCCCAGCGGGGGTCGAGGACTTTCTGCCCGACTATCCGGAGCTTGATCTTGTTAGAATGAAAACCGGCAATACAAGGAAGAAGAACTACGTCGGAGAGACAAAGGTACTCGACGGTGTGAAAGTTACGACTGTCTTTACGGTTCACTACGGCGGCAGGTTCGGCTTCGACAGCTATCTGTGGCATGTTCCGGGATGCACGGGATTTGTCATCGAATATAAAGGGAAGACAGTGTTCTATCCCGGCGATACGAATTATGATGACGAGGCTTTCAAGGCGATCGGCAGAAAATTCAGCATTGATCTTGCGCTTATTCCGATCGGGCCGTGCAGGGATTGTATGGAAATAGATAATTTCAACCATGTAACCTCTTTCGGCGCTCTGAAAATGTTCGAAGATCTTAAGGCGGAATACATGATCCCCGTTCACTATGGTTGCATTGAATACAGAAACGACCCGGACGAACCTTTGAATGTGCTCCGCGAACTCATAACCAAAGATGCGAACGGATCATCCGGTTCGGGCAGTGAGTATGATGATCCACTCTCTCGACGGATCATAATTCTTGACGAAGGCCAGCAGCACGTTTTCAAATGATCCCGGACAGGGAAACATAATAAGCCCGCTTAACGTATCATCAACTTAGCTTGCATCGTCCTTTCATTTGTCGGATGCACTGCATTAACCCCATAAAAAATATATGGCGAACTCACTCAACTGGTTTGAAATACCGGCAACCGATTTTCAAAGAGCAAAGAGGTTTTACGAATCCATCCTCGGCGCGGAAATTTACGAGATGCAGATGGGACCGAACATGATGGGATTCTTTCCTATGGGCGAAGATCAGAAAGGTGTGGGCGGAGCAATTGTTGCCGGAGACGGCTATGAACCGAGCGATAAGGGTTCGCTGATATATCTGAACGCACAGCCTGATCTTTCAGTCGCACTCGGGAAGATCGCTGCTGCAGGCGGAAGAGTGCTTACTCCCAAGACTCTTGTGCGTGAAGACATTGGTTATATAGCCCTCTTCATTGATACAGAAGGAAACAAGGTCGCTCTTCACTCCATGCATTGAAATGAGCGGCTGATTTTGCATGAAGCATAAATTCAAACGGAAACAACTGAAATGAAGCTGATCAATACACTGTTTATTCTGCTTTGCTTATTTGTGATGGCAGATATTCTCCCGGCCCAGGAACACTCTCCGCGATATTCAAACAGGGGCATCACTGTTGAAGACATAGATCTGACAATAGATCCCAATGTTGACTTTTACAGGTACTCCAGCGGAAACTGGCTGAAGAATAATCCCATCCCGCCTGAATATTCAAGCTGGAGCAACTGGACGAAGATCGCGGTTGATAATGAAAAGGCGCTTAAGGAAATTCTGGAACGTGATCCCCGGCTTAGCTCGAATTCAAATGCACAGAAGCTTGCCGATCTTTACTACACAGCACTCGATACGCAGAAGATCGAAGCTGACGGAATGAACCCGGTCAAAAATGATCTTGCCCGCATTGATGCAATTTCCACCAAAGCGGATGTGATGAATGTATTTACCGATATGAAGAAGGCCGGGACCGGCGGGCTTTTTTCGATGTGGGCCGGACAGGACGACAGGAACAGCGAGAATGTTATCCTGCAGTTGTACCAAAGCGGGCTCGGAATGCCCGACAGGGATTACTATCTGAAGGATGATGCAAAGTCTGTCGAACTTCGTGAGAAATACAGGAAGTTCATAGAGAACATGTTTGTGAACACAGGACAGGACAGAATTTCTGCCTCAGAAATTTCAAACCGGGTGCTCGCTCTCGAAACCCGCCTTGCCAAAGCCATGATGAGCAGAGTGGAGATGAGACAGGCGGAAGCAACATATCATTTGATGAGCCTGGATGAAGTCAAAGCTATGATGCCTGACTTTGCCTGGGACATGCTCTTTGAGAAATTGGAGATCAGCGACAAAAGCAATTTTGAAAAGGGGATCAATGTTGGTCAGCCGGAATTTTTCAAAGAACTTAATCGCATGTTTGGCGATACGGATACGGATGCCTGGAAGAATTATCTGAAATGGGTCCTGCTCAGAAATGCAGGAAACAAACTCAGCAAGCCGTTCGCAGACGAAGTGTTTGCCTTCTACAGCGGTGCATTGAGCGGAATAGAAAAGAAAATGGATAGATGGAGAGTCAGTATTGATTTTGTTGAAGATGCAATGGGGGAGGCGCTTGGACAGATGTTTGTTGCGGAGAAGTTCAAACCGGAAGCGAAACAGAGGGCGCTTGAAATGGTAGGCTACATCAAGGATGCATTCAGAGACCGGCTCATGCAGAATGAATGGATGAGCGAAGAAACAAAGAAGAAGGCTCTTGATAAACTTTCTGCTTTTGTTGTGAAGATTGGATATACGGACAAATGGAGGGATTTTTCTGGCCTTGAGATAGACAGGAGTTCGCTATACGAAAACATGAAGCGTGCGTCGGAATTCAACACCCGCTACTATCTCAGCAAGATCAATAAGCCGGTTGACAGGACGGAATGGTGGATGTTTCCACAGACCGTTAATGCATACTACAGTTCATCAAAGAACGAGATCGTTTTTCCTGCCGGAATTCTTCAGCCGCCCTTCTATGATCCCGATGTTGATGATGCGGTGAACTTCGGCGGCATCGGAATGGTGATCGGACATGAGATGACACACGGATTTGATGATCAGGGGAGAAAGTATGATGCCTACGGTAATCTGACTGACTGGTGGACAGAAGTTGATGCTGAAAGATTCAAGGAAAGGGCCGACAAGCTTGTTGAGCAATATGACGGGTACAAAGTTTTCGATGACCTGAATGTGAATGGCGAGCTCACCCTTGGCGAAAACATAGCTGACCTCGGCGGCCTGATCATCGCATACTACGGGCTTCAGAAGGCGCTTGAGGGTAAGGACAGATCTCCGATTGACGGCTTTACGCCGGAGCAGAGGTTCTTTCTTTCACATTCCCAGATATGGCGGGGCAACATGAGGCCGGAGAGATTGAGAACGCTTGTTCAGACAGACCCGCATTCACCGAATGAGTTCAGAGTCATAGGGCCGCTTTCCAACATGGAGGAATTCATGAATGCTTTCGGAGGAAAGCAGGGAGACCCGATGGTCAGGCCTGAAGGCAAAAGAGTTGTGATCTGGTAGTCATTTTCTGCAATGAGTAAAGCAATGCACATGCTTTCCGGTACAATGTGTATACGTTAAATGAAGTTACATTCTTGTCCAAAACGATTTGCTTACGATTGCCGTCTGCAGCGGGGATTCTATCCGCAGAATGTTATCCGCTTTCTTTTGAACGATCAAAAGAAAGCTCCAAAGAAAAATCGTCCGCCCGCCTGCAAGTTGTACAATGTAATTCATATGGCTACAAGCGGGCAGGCTGCAGCATAATTGCCCGCCCGGCAAATTACTTTCAAGATCAACAGTAAAATGGCGGACGGGCCTGAAATTGCTCGCTTAGGCTGCGAGAATTTCAACTCCTCACCCAAACGAATACTTCGTTTGGGTTCGTCAAACAGGAAATTCTCGCTGACGCCTTCACTCGCAATTTCTCAACGGCAATTATGCTGAGGCGGGTTGTTCCTGCGACATTCGAAAAAGTGTTTAGCATCGATTTGTTTTCATAACTTTCTCTTCTTTATGAAAATGTTTTGGACGGCATTGATGAAGTTACCTCTGAAGAACTGAAATCTGGTTTGCAACAATAGGCATCATTGCGTAAATTTGTTGCGAATTGCGGAGCGTAGCGTAGCCCGGTATCGCGCCAGTTTTGGGAACTGGAGGTCGCTGGTTCGAATCCAGCCGTTCCGACTTTATCTGAAAATCTTAAGATGCTTGTGCGGGGTTGTTTTCTTTGAACAAAATTGCCCGCTTACATTTGAATGCCCCTGAACGCAATTCGGGGGCATTATTTTTTTGCGCAGAAATTGGACATCTATAGATCACTAATAAGGCCGGCGCTGTTCAGACTGGAACCCGAAAAGGCACATGAACTGGCTTTCGGATTCATCAGGAACTCATCATTTGCACTGCCTTTCATTCGCAGAATGTATGCTCATAAGAGTTCAGACAAAGTGAGGATAGGGAACATCACATTCCGCAACAGGCTCGGGCTTGCCGCAGGACTTGACAAGAACGGCGAAGCTCTCCCCTTCTGGGATGCTCTCGGGTTCTCACATGCTGAGATAGGCACAGTCACACCTCTTCCTCAGCCGGGAAATGACAAGCCACGGCTCTTCCGGCTTCCAGGCGCGGGGGCGCTGATCAACAGGATGGGTTTTAACAATCTTGGTTCGGCAATTGTGAGGGAGAATTTAAAGAAGGCTAAAGGAAAGATCTCATCAGAATTCATAACCGGCGTTAACATAGGAAAGAACAAGCAGACTCCAATTGAGAATGCGGCTGAAGATTATATGAAATGCATGGAGTCTCTGTATGATGTTGCGGACTATTTTACCATAAATGTGTCATCGCCGAATACGCCCGGCCTCAGACAGCTTCAGGATGAAAGATATCTCGGCGAATTGCTTTCATCGCTCAAAGCAAAGAATATCTCGCTTGCGCACACGATCAAATCATCGCCAAAGGATATCTTTCTTAAGATAGCTCCGGATCTTGATGATGGATCACTGCCGGGGATAATAAGTGCATGCAGAGAAAATGCCGTCACCGCATTGATTGCAACAAATACTACCGTTTCCCGCCCGGGACTTGGCAAAGAGACCAATGAATCCGGCGGACTCAGCGGCAGGCCGCTCAAAGACCTGTCTGATAATGTCCTGGCAAAACTATACAACTTAAGAGGTCCTTCCGGCTCTGATATGCCTGTGCCGCATTTGATCGGAGTCGGCGGGGTGTTTTCAAGATCGGATTTTGAAAACAAGATCAGCAACGGTGCGGAACTTGTGCAGGTTTACACAGGTCTCATATACGAAGGCCCCGGAATGATAAGAGAAATACTGGACAAATGATCTGTGATGGCAAGTTGATTGACAAGGCAGAAACAATTTTACATTTACCCTTCAGCTTCAATTGACTAAATTGATACACTAAATTCCGATTCCGTAATGCATTCTGTCCGGCATCATGTCTGAACTCAGCCAAACACCTGTCACTGCAACTCTGCTATTTGCCAATATTGCAATTTCACTTTGGGCAATGTACAGCAAACAGGCTTATTTTGAGAAGTTTGCCGAGTGGCCTTACCAGATCGTTCACGACGGAAAGTGGTATCAGGTCATCACATCAGCTTTCCTTCATGCAAACTTCCTGCACCTGTTCTTCAACATGTTTGCATTATACACTTTCGGATCGTTTCTCGAAGCATTTTTCATTCAGGGATTCGGCGGGTTCACAGGCAGTCTGTATTTTTTCCTGATCTATTTCATCAGCCTTCTTACAGGCTCACTGCTGACAGTGATCTTTCACTACAACAATCCGCTTTATGTTGCAGTCGGGGCGTCAGGGGCAGTGTCGGGAATTGTATTCTCATACATCATCTTTTTTCCGAAGAGCACCATCTTCGTGCTGTTCTTCCCAATGCCTGCGTATCTGTTCGCACTGCTCTGGATAGGATTTTCGGTTTACGGAATGAAAAGCAAGCTCGGAAACATCGGCCATGAAGCTCATCTTGGCGGCGCTGTCGGGGGCTTTCTCTCAACTCTCCTGCTCATAGACGGCTCCGCAAAGATCCTGCTTGGACACTTCGGCTGAAAAGACACATGAATAATTCATCACAATAAACCGATGGCTGATCAAAAGAAAGAAATAACAATTGTAGGAATGGGCTTCTGCGGTTTGATGACGGCAGTTCACCTTATCAGAAATGCGGACAATCCATTCAAACTGAACATAATTCAGAAGAACTTCGGCAGCAACAAGGGACCGGCTTACTCCACTGACAATCCAAGCCTCGTGCTGAATGTACCCACGGCAAAGATGAGCTGTTACCCGAAAGAACCGGAACATTTCCTTGACTGGGTGTCGGAAAAAAGCAAGTACCGGAACATTCCGAGAGAACTGCTTGCGATCTCTTTTATGCCGCGCAAGCTCTACGGTGAATACCTTTCGGAAGTATGGGAGAAGACTCTCGCAGGTTCAAAAGGAAAAGCCGAAGTAAGACTGATCAATGATTCCGCAACCGGCATACGTGAATCAGGAAACGGCTATGAGATCACTACAGAAAGTTCAGGCACGGTAAGCACAGATGTGCTTGTGCTTGCAACAGGAAACGACACGCCGGGCGAACCGAAGATCCCGAACATGAACTTCTACAAATGTCCCGAATATTTTTGCAACCCCTGGGACAATGACTGTGTGAGAGATCTTAACAGCGATTCAAATGTAATGATCATCGGCAACGGGCTCACAATGGTAGATACTGTCATCGGGCTTACAGACAACGGCTTTCACGGTAAGATTTTCTCAATTTCTCCGAACGGACTTGCCATGCTTCAGCACAGGCACGGCGGTGTTGCATACAAGGGACTTGTTGATGAACTCAGCGAGCCGTACGACCTAGACAAGCTTTTCTCGCTTTTCAAGAAGCACGTCAGACTATTGAGGGAGATCGGCATCTCAGCCGAACCTGTGGTTGATTCGGTGAGGGGAATTTCCCAGAAGATCTGGATGAGTCTTTCGGTGGATGAGAAAATGCGCTTCATGAAACACCTGAGGCACCTGTGGGGTGTCGCAAGGCACAGGGTACCGATAAATGTGTATGACAGGATCATCAGGCTTAAGCTTGAAGACAGACTGAAAGTGATAAAGGGAAGACTGCTCAATATTGTAAATACTGAGAACGGCATCAAAGTTGACTTCAGAAATACGCGCACATACAGCGACGAGAGCATCATTGTTTCCAGGGTGATCAACTGCACCGGGCCTCAGACAGATATCGGCAAGTCAAAGAACCCGTTCATCAGGTCACTTTATGAAAGCGGCTTCATACGTCCCGATCCCCTCAGGCTCGGAATTGATGCGGACACTGAATTCAGAGTGCTCGGCAAAGACGGACTGCACAACGAGAGGATACTTACGCTGGGAGGCAACCTCAAAGGACTGCTTTGGGAATCCACCGCAGTTCCCGAATTGCGGGTTCAGGCTGAGAACCTCGCTGATTCCCTGCTCCGTACAACGGTTACGGAAGCCGAACCTGTGATGGAATGATAAAGATTGTGAACGAACCAACAAGATCCAATAACATGCTTAATCTAATCTGAATGAACATGAATGATGTAAAAGCTGAAAAAGGGGAATACCTTCTTTCCACAGACAAGTCAATGCTAGACCTGAAGATGATCCATGAGTTCCTTTCTACGGAATCTCACTGGGCAAAGAACATTCCGTATGAGAGGGTCAAAAAGTCAATTGAGAACTCATTGTGTTTCGGGCTATATCACAATGGAGTTCAGATCGGATTTGCCAGAGTAATTTCGGATTACTCCACCATCGCTTATCTCGGCGACCTTTTCATACTCAAGGATCACAGAGGAAAAGGGCTTTCGCGGTGGATGCTGGAAGTGATAATGAATCACCCGGATCTTACCGGACTGAGGAGATGGATACTTGTGACCAAAGACGCTCATGACGTATATCAGCAATACGGATGGGCTATGGTTGCAAGGCCGGAGAACTGGATGGAGATCCACGACCCTGAGGCATACTCCAACTGAGCCCTGAGGGAATTTCAATTCTGAATGTGTATCTTTGCTGAAAAAACATGAAGTTCACAGTTCAGACTGAAATCGATCTTCCGGTCACTAAGGTTGTTGAGCTTTTCGACAATCCGGAGAATCTGAAGCACTGGCAACCCGGGCTTGTCAGCTTTGAGCATTTGAGCGGCACACCCGGACAGCCGGGAGCAAAGTCACGCCTTCGTTACAAAATGGGCAAAAGGGAGATCGAGATGATAGAAACCATTACGGTCAGAGATCTTCCGGCAGAGTTCAGCGGAACTTATGAAGCGGAAGGTGTTGTCAGTACCGTGAAGAACTTCTTCAAGCCCGTTTCCGAAAACAAGACCCTTTACATTACCGAAAATGAGTTCAGCTTCAGCGGATTCATGAAGGTGATAGGATTTCTGATGCCCGGCGCATTTAAGAAGGAGTCGCAGAAATATCTTTTACAGTTTAAAGAGTTTGCAGAGAAACAATCCTGAATGATCACCCCGGCACCTGAATCCCCGCGTATCCGGTTTCTTGCATGCTTTGAACGATTGCTTGTCGCAGCAATGGAGAGCGACAGAAAATTGTCCCGGGAACTGAATGCAAATGTTCCCGGGGAATGGGGAGATTCAGTATGAAACTTCTTTGAGCCAGCGCTTGGAATGATCCTCAAAGATCCCTTGTGCATCAGATGGCTGATATACTTTCCTGTTGTTGTATCATTGAACATGCTTGCAGGAAGCTGCGGCTACAAGGGAGTTCCACGGAACGGCACTGTCGAGATCGGGTTTGAAACTGCTCCTTCGTTGCGCCGCATGGGTTATGCAGGAGAAATGGCGGATGCACTGATACGTTATGCATTCAGTGATGAAGAAATAGACCGTGTTACGGCGCATGTGCTTAAGACGAACATTCATTCGAAAAGAATTCTTGCACGTTGCGGGATGAGCTTTCAGGGTGAGTTACTTTCCGGACAGGAAGCTGAAGAGCTGTGGAGCATCAGAAGGAAATAAAAAAGCCCGGTCAGTGATCCGGGCTTATCAGACTTAACTTTGCGCTGATTCCGTCAGACTATCATCATGGCATCGCCATAGCTGTAAAACCTGTATTTCTCCTTAACGGCTTTCTTATAAGCCTTCATCACAAGGTCCCTGTCAGCCATTGCGCAAACAAGCATCAGCAAAGTGCTTTGGGGCATGTGGAAGTTTGTAATAAGCTTGTCAACGATTCTGAGTGACTGCGGCGGGTGAATGAATTTGTCCGTCCATCCCTTTCCAAACCTTACATGCTTTGTGGTTATTACGTTTGATTCCAGCACTCTTGCCACCGATGTTCCGACAGCTATCACTTTCTTTCTCTTTGAAATTGCATGATTGATTATGTCGGCCGACTCTTTCGTAAGCTCATAATATTCGGAATCCATCCTGTGCTTTGAAAGATCTTCCACTTCAACAAGCCTGAATGTGCCAAGTCCGATATGCAATGTGATGTAAGCAAGCTTCACACCTTTTGCCTGAGCCTTTTTCAGCAGTTCCTTTGTAAAGTGAAGTCCAGCGGTTGGAGCGGCTACTGATCCGACATGCTTTGCATACACGGTCTGATAGTCTTCCTTGTCTTTGTCAGTTGCATCTCTTTTGATGTAAGGCGGAAGAGGGGTCTTCCCTAGCTTATCTATGTACTTGGAAAAATCACCGTTGTAATTGAAGCGGACAATTCTGCCCCGTGAGGTTGTGTTGTCAATTACTTCGCAGTAAAGGTTCTTGGTGAAGAAGATCCTGTTCCCGATCCTAACCTTCCTTGCCGGATCAACCACCACATCCCAGATATTCTCCTCTGTCGAAAGTTGTCTAAGAAGGAAAACCTCAATCTTTGCCTTTGTCTTTTCCTTTGTGCCGAAGAGACGAGCATTGAAGACCTTGGAGTCATTAAGCACAAGCACGTCACCTTCCTCTATGTAATTCAGAACATCTTTGAATTTATGGCTCGAAAGCTCACCGGTTACACGGTTAACTACCATTAGCTTGCATGTATCCCTGGGGTTCTTGGGATTCTTGGCAATGAGATTTTTGGGAATGGGATACTTGAACTGGGAAAGTTTCATTAAAGAAATGATTTAGTGAATGTTATAAAATGCCTTCAGGCCGGGATAAACGGCAACACCGGACAGTTCCTCTTCAATTCTGAGCAGGCGGTTGTACTTGGCCACCCTGTCTGTCCTTGACAGCGATCCGGTCTTGATCTGTCCCGCATTGGTTGCCACTGCGATATCCGCAATTGTAGTATCCTCAGTTTCTCCGCTTCTGTGGCTGATAATGTTTGTATAGCTGTGAGTCTTAGCAAGCTCAATGGCATTAAGTGTCTCCGTCAATGTACCGATCTGATTGACCTTAATAAGTATTGAGTTTCCGATCTTCTCATTGATTCCCTTTTGCAGAATCTCCGTATTGGTTACGAACAGGTCATCCCCGACAAGCTGGATCTTTGATCCGATCGCGTCGGTAAGCATTTTCCATCCTTTCCAGTCATTCTCCGCCATTCCGTCTTCAATGCTTATGATAGGATAATCTTTTACCATCTTCTCATACATCTTCACCATTTCCTCGGGAGACTTGTCTTTCTGATGCGACTTGTAAAATTCATACTTGCCGTTCTTCCACATTTCGCTTGAAGCAACATCAAGCCCGAGGAAGATGTCCTTTCCTGCCTTGTAACCTGCGGAGCCAATCGCCTCAAGTATGACATCAAGCGCTTCTTCATTCGACTTCAGGTTCGGAGCGAATCCGCCTTCATCACCGACGTTGGTATTGTAGTTCTTCTTCTGAAGAACCTTTCGAAGTGCGTGGAATACTTCCGTTCCGTATCTCAGTGCATCTGAAAAGGACTTGGCACCAGCAGGAATTATCATAAACTCCTGGAAGTCAACTGTATTGTCGGCGTGCTTTCCCCCGTTTATGATATTCATCATCGGAACAGGAAGCGTCTTTGAATTCACACCGCCTATGTACTTGTAAAGCGGCAGTTTCAGATAATTAGCCGCTGCATGGGCATTTGCAAGTGACACACCGAGCAATGCGTTTGCCCCGAGCTTTGACTTGTTCTTTGTCCCGTCAAGCGAGATGAGAAGTTTGTCGAGCTCTGCCTGAGAAAAACAATCAGATCCCGTGATCTTCTTTGCGATAACCTTATTCACATTGTCAACTGCCTTGCGTACACCTTTTCCAAGGTATCTGCTCTTGTCACCGTCACGAAGCTCTACGGCCTCTCTTTCTCCCGTTGATGCTCCCGAAGGAACTGCGGCACGGCCCAGTGTGCCGTCGCTAAGCGTAATGTCAACTTCGATTGTTGGATTTCCTCTTGAATCAAGAATTTCTCTTGCGCGGACCGAGTTTATGAAGGGCATGTATGGATTTGTGGATTAATTCGACTGCAAAAATAATTTAAGATTGAAGCTAAAGCAATGCAATATGTGGTTCATCGCCAAATAAACCTGCTTATATTGCAGTACAAGCCGCAGGGTTTTGGGGCGGTGAAACTCTTTTACGGTACATTATATTAAACATATTGCAGCGTTGCTTGAATTCGGCTTGAAACTACAGTTCAGTTTTGCATATATCCGAATTCCGGTTTATTGAGTGCAAACCTATATTGTTAAATCCGATTAGGTTTGCTAATTTGTTCAAACACAAAATTTCGTACGGGAGTATTTGCATCGTTGGCATAATGCCGCGAGTTTGATATTTTGCGAAACTTCATTTAGAGGCAGTAATCTTAACAAAATCGGAAACCGGTTTTTACAAAACAGTTTCCGGAATTTCAAAACTTAAAATCTATTTAGATAGAAAGAGGTAAATTATGCAAGACAAGCTGGTGAGAATTGGTGTATTCTATGATGGCAACTACTTTCTGCAGGTAAGCAACTATTATGCTTATGGCCATGCAAGGCGGCGGAGGCTCAGTATATCGGGCCTTCATGAGTTCATACGCCATCAGGTGGCGCAGGAAGAATCCAATGACACTAGGCTTTGCCAGATCGTTGACAGCCATTATTTCAGAGGAAGATTAAGCGCTGCAGATGCAAGTCAGAGAGGCGACACTCTTTACTACGACAGGGTCTTCGACGACATTCTTATGTCAGAAGGCGTTATCACGCATTACCTGCCAGTAAAATCAACTGCCGAAGGCATGAAGCTGGAAAAGGGTATTGATGTCTGGCTCGCGCTTGAGGCTTTTGAGATGTCGTTCTACAAGCATTACAATGTGCTTGTGCTGATCGCTTCCGACGGAGATTATGTCCCTCTGGCAAGAAAGCTGAATTCAATCGGTACAAGGGTTATGGTCTTAAGCTGGGATTTCGAGTACACTACGGATACCGGTCAGAGGTTAGTAACCAGGACTTCTCAGGATTTGCTTGAAGAGGTCACATACCCGATTGCAATGCATGAACTGATAGACAACAGGATCAGAAAGAATGATCCTATTGTGAACAATCTGTTCGTGCAATACGAGCACAAGAAGCCTTTGCCAAAGATGATGCCGCAGATGATACAGCAGCCGGTAAACGGCAATGTAGGGCTCAGCGATTCAGGCGAGATCCTCAGTATTAAGAACGGCTTCGGCTTCATCAAGTACCCTCCGAACAATCTCTTCTTCCATTATTCATATTGCAAAGATACCGACTTCAACCAGCTTCAGGTTGGTGATAAGGTAGAGTTTACAATAGAGAAAAATCAAATGGGTGAAGACATTGCGAAGAACGTGAAGTTCATTGAGAGGCCGGGTGCAATGCCGCCGGGATTCATACCTCCGGTTGAAGATTTCGAAATGGAAGACTAAGAACTTCAAGCTTAAAGTTCGGAGATCGCAGTAATAAGAATGTCTTCTTAGGGGAGGAGACAGAGTTCGGCGCCGCATTGTGCGGCGGTCAAAGCCTGTGCCCTGTTAATACGGGGCACTTTGTTTTTCATAACTGCAGGATGTTATTGATTGCTTTGCGGAATTCCTCCTTTGTAAAAATGCTGTCGCATCCGGCTTTGAAAATGTCCTGCCTGTTTTCATCAGTTCCGCAAAGCGCTATGACCTTCTTTGTTCGTGAACCGGCTTCATTCCTTATCGATGAGATAAGCCCTGCAACTTCCCTGAATCCGCCGGTTGTATCCACTATTACCATGTCAACATCCGGCGAAGCCGAAATTCTGAGAGCTTCAGCAAGATCGTTTGCCTCGTCGATCGTCACCTGGCAGTTCAGCTTTGTCAGGGTCATAGCGGAGATCTTAACGTTCAATTTCAGATCTCCGTCATTTGTCACAAGCACTATTCTTCTGGTGTTCATCGCATTTTTTGCACAACCTTATGAAAGAAACTGAATTGATAAAGGCAAAAAATAGAAGTAATTTGAGCAAATTTTTGTGACGCAAGATGCCAAAGTTCACCATAGACAGCAAAGAGATCGAATTCAAACCGGGTCAGACGATAATCCAGGCGGCCAGAGAAGCGGGAATTGATATTCCCCATTTCTGCTGGCATCCGGCATTGTCCGTCTCCGGAAATTGCAGAATATGCCTCGTTGAGGTGGAAAATCTTCCGAAGTTACAGATTGCATGCTCCACTCCGGCCGCAGAAGGAATGAAAGTCCACACAAAATCTGAAAAGACCATACACGCGCAGAATGCCGTGATGGAATTCCTTCTTATAAATCATCCTCTTGACTGCCCGATCTGCGATGAAGCAGGAGAGTGCAAACTTCAGGATTATGCATACAAGTACAGCGTCGGCATATCGAGGTTTGATGAACAGAAGAACCATAAAGACAAACGTGTTGCCCTCGGTCCTAATGTACTCTTCGACCAGGAGAGATGCATAAGCTGTTCAAGGTGCATCCGCTTCTGCGAGGAAGTGGCAAAGGATCCTGAGCTGACATTTGTACAAAGGGGTGATCATGTTACAATAGAGACTTTCCCCGGAGAAGAACTTGACAATCCTTATTCAATGAACGTAATTGAGATCTGTCCCGTCGGTGCACTCACTTCAAGGCACTTCAGGTTTCGTGCGAGGGTTTGGGACATGTCTTTTACGGATACAGTTTGTCCCGGTTGTTCGAGAGGATGCAATACAATCATGGGAGTAAGGAACAATGAGATCCTCAGGATTGAGCCGAGGGAGAATGCGGATGTGAATCAGTACTGGCTTTGTGACTGGGGAAGACTGAACACAACGAAGTTTGTGAACGATGAAACAACCAGAATAAAATCACCGATGATCAGATATGAGGGCGCCTCGGTGGAAAAGAGTGAACTCATTGAAGTGAACTGGGACGAAGCGATATCAAAATCGTCGGCATTGCTCAGGGATGCGGACAGCGGCGAGTCGCTATTCATCGCCTCTCCGTACTCAACACTTGAAGATAACTATGCACTCAGGAAGTTGGCGGATGCGTGCGGCGGAAGCATTGCATATATCCCCTGCATTGATGAATCATTCGAAGATGATCTTCTGCGAAAGGCGGACAAGTCGCCGAATGCCGCAGGCCTCAAACTCCTTGGAATACAGCCGATTGACGACAGCTTAATTGACCGCATCGGAAGCGGAAAGATCCGAGTAGCCTTTGTGCTCAATGACGACATTGCACGGCTCCCCGGAGCGTCTCCGCTGATTCAGAAGATCGGCTCAATGGTTTGCATCATATCAAATAAGAACGAAAGTTCTGACAATGCAAACGTAATTCTGCCGGCATCAACTTACGCTGAAATAAACGGAACGTTCGTGAATTTTCAGAACAGAATTCAGAGGATACGCCCGGCTGTTGCAACGCTTGAGCAGGAGAGGCTTCTCGGTGAGTTCTCCATGTCAAGACTTGACAAGTTCGGATCACACAATGACAGGTGGACACACGGACACAGGTACAATGCAAGGCCGGGATGGAAGATCATAAAGCTTCTTGCAAAAGCTCTTGGCCATGAATTTGCATTTGAGAATTCCGAAGAAGTATTTACCGAACTTTCTTCCGCAGTACCTTTATTGAACGGATATGATTATGAAGCCATCGGAAAAGTCGGAATCATCGCAGGTGAAAAGGTTGCCGCTGAAGTCTGAAGCAAATATTACGGCTCTTCAAGTTGTGAACTCATTGTATGAAACTTACGGTGAGTTCTTTTTTTTGCAGATCGAAACTGTGCGCAGATGAAGAAGAAGCTCACTCCGGAATTGCTGAGAAAGGCCAAGCGCTTCGGCTTTTCTGACAGGCAGATCGCGAATATTCTTCAGACCAGTGAATCGCGCGTTCGCAAGCTGAGGGAGAAGCATGATATCTTGCCAGTATACAAAGCTGTAGATACCTGCGCCGCAGAGTTTGAAGCCGGCACGCCTTATCATTATTCCACATATGAAAGATACAGCGAAAGCGAATCCTCTGACCGTGAAAAGATAATCATTCTGGGAGGCGGACCGAACAGGATCGGGCAGGGAATTGAATTTGACTACTGCTGTGTGAGATGCGTGAAGTCGCTCCGCGAAGAGGGATATGAGACGATAATGATCAACTGCAATCCGGAGACTGTTTCCACGGATTACGACATTACCGACAAGCTGTATTTTGAACCTCTAACAATAGAGGATGTGCTCAACATAGCGCGCATCGAAAAGAACGTGAAGGGCATCATTGTCAGCTTTGGAGGACAAACGCCGCTGAAGCTATCGAAGGAGCTTGAGAACAGCGGGCTAAAGATTCTAGGAACATCGTCAGCGAGCATAGACACTGCCGAGGACAGGAAGAAGTTCGGCAAACTGCTTGACAAGCTCGGGATTCCCAAACCCGAGTACGGAACTGCACTTGATTACTCTTCGGCTCGAAGGACAGCGCGAAAGATAGGTTATCCGGTGCTTCTCAGGCCTTCTTATGTGCTTGGCGGGAGAGCAATGAGAATAGTTTATGACGATACGCAGGTGCAGAAGTTCTTTGAAGAGGATATAGAAGTTTCAAAGGACTACCCCGTGCTGATTGACAAGTTTCTGGAGGAAGCACGCGAGATAGATGTAGATGCTGTATGCGACGGTGAAGAGGTTTACATTGCGGGGATCATGCAGCACATTGAGGAGGCGGGCATCCACTCCGGCGACAGCACTTCCATTCTTCCGCCGATCTCCATAAATGAAAAGAACCTTAGGCAGATAAAGGACTACACCGCAAAGATAGCGCTTGAGCTGAAAGTCGTTGGCCTGATCAACATTCAGTTTGCAGTAAAGGAAAATGTGGTGTATGTGCTTGAAGCAAATCCTCGGGCATCCCGGACAGTGCCCTTTGTGAGCAAGACGACCGGCATACCGGTTGTTAAGATTGCCGCAAAGATCATTGCAGGAAGGAAGCTCAGCGAGTTTAAACTGAAGAACTTTGAAGACATCGGATATATAGGAGTGAAGGAATCCATATTTCCGTTTCAGAAATTTCCCAAGGTGAAAATGTTCCTTGGCCCCGAGATGAGATCGACAGGCGAGGTGATGGGAATCGCGGAGACATTCGGCGAAGCGATGGCTAAAGCTCAGGAGTCAACAGGTTCACCGGTTCCAGTAAGCGGAAAGATCTTCATCAGCGTAAATGAAAATGACAAGAAGCAAAAGACAGTTGATATTGTCAGGAAGTATGTTGAACTTGGTTTTGGAGTGATCGCAACGTACGGCACGGCGAAATTTCTCAACGTTAACGGCATAAATGCGGAACCTGTATTTAAAGTGAATGAAGGCAGGCCGAATGTTGTTGACCGGATAAAGAACGGTGACATACGGGTTGTGCTGAACACTCCTCTTGGTTATGAGTCAAGATTCGACGAATACGCGATCGGATGGGCGGCGGTGCAGAATAAGATCCCCTTTATCACGACTCTGTCAGCGGCGAGTTCTTTTGCCGAAGGAATTGCAATGATAAAGAAAGGAAAATCGAGAGTGAAGAGTTTGCAGGAGTACTATGCCGATGATCATAAAAAAAGTTAATATCATTGCTGAGGTTAGTCACGCCGCAGTGATCTTTTTTGAACAAAGCAAAACATGGACTTAGAAAAAGTAAGGAAGCATTACAAGTGGGATCCGTATTCAGGAGATTATTCCAAGAGCTACGTTTCTTATGAGAGAAGAATGCTGAAGAGAAAGCAATTGAGGAATAAGTTCCTGATAGGATTGTATGTGGTTCTGCTTGCAGTTGCAATAATCATGATCTACAGGTACTTTGACTGACTTCTCCGGATTCTCATGAATCTCGCGGAGTACGAAGCCTAGAACTGCATGCTTATTCCCACCACAGGAAGAAATGCCCACTGATAGATCGTTTCAAGATTCCTGTCAAAATCATCCCAATAGTAACTGTAAATATTCTCCCGGTTGAAGACGTTTTGAAGTTCCAGATAGGCAACAAGGCTTGACTTGCTGAAATCGAACTTCTTGTCAACTCTGACATCGAACCTCATATAGTACGGATACCTGGAGCTGTTGAAATCGTCAGTTGCATACACGGCCCGGTTAACTGCAAACGAAGCCTGCTCGTCAATGGGAGTATACGGCCTGCCTCCGTTGTATTTAAATTTTATTCCGGCCAGCCATCCGTTCCTCAGCTGATAACCTGCGATGAGCGTCAGCACATGTCCGGGATCAAAAGCACCGGGCTTCACTCCGCCTTCAAGAGCGCTGAATCCCGAATGAATGAATGAATAGTTGAGCAGTCCGTACAGTCCGTAACCGGAGAGTTTCTTGTGAATGCTGAAGTCAATGCCTCTCACGATCCCTTTGCCGGCGCTAACTGCTTCGCCTACGATATTCGGACCGAAATCCGTGCCGCCGTCAACAAGAATATAAGTGGGAATATCTTTCCAGACTGCGTAATCCTTGTATTCCTTGTAATAGAACTCAACGGATGCCTTAAGATCAGCCATGAAGTAATGTTCCAGGCCGGCGATGATGTGGGAGCATCTTATGGAGTTCAGGGCCTTATTCCGGGGGTCTGCACTAAGCCAGATGTACTCTGGCGACTGAAAGTAAATTCCTCCCGCGAGATTGAATTGAGTAACGGGAGTCACTTTGTAAGACAATCCCGCTCTTGGAGAAAAATATGCTTTCAGATCTATGTATTCGAAGTAGTCGATCCTCGCACCGGCATTTACCGTAAGCCTGTCATTCAGCAGTTTGCCTGTGACGTTTGCATGACCGAAGAGTTTGTATGTGTTGAATTCAGAAACAGCGTTGATAGTATCATAATAATAACCCGCGGCGTTTGTATCTCCTTTCAGAAACATTGAACTGTTCACTGACGCAAACTTTCCTCCAACGCCCGCGTTGAGCGTGACAGTTCTGGAAAGCGCGTAATTAAGGTTCGAGCGGCAGATCACTTCATTGTTTCTTGCATCATAGATGAAATTCGGATTAGCCGTCCTGCTGTCTATCTGTTTCACGTAGGTATCTGCGTAAGCATCGGAGATCACATTTTCCCAGTATCCCTTGCGGAGCAGTTTTGTGTAATTGACGCCCGTCGCAAGGGTGTTCTGATTGTTGAGGGAATTTCCGTAAGGATTATTTTCGGCGGACTCTCCGGAAAAATCTATCTTGTCAAGTCCGAGAAGCCCGATGAGGCTGACTTTGTCGGTTGGGCTGAAGCTGTATGTTGTTTTCAGGTTCACATCCCAGTAGTTCGGGACAGAAGTGAGTCTGATGGAATTCTTAAGCAGTTCCAGATAACTTCTTCTGACGGAAACAAGATACGAGCCGTTCTCTGAGATCGGCCCTTCGAACAATCCTCCGAATCCGGCAATGGAAAGATTTATGTCTCCGAAGAAATTCTTTTTACTGCCGTCACGAAAGCTGATATCAACCACGCCGGAGAGCTTATCGCCGTAGAGAACAGGAAAGCCGCCCGTGAGGAGATTTGTTTCGTAGATAAATTTCGTGTTAATGAATCCGATCGCTCCGCTTGTGGAACCGTCACTTCCGAAGTGGTTTATGTTCGGCACTTCTACGCCGTCAATGAGTATGAGATTCTCTGCCGGCGATCCGCCGCGAACTATTATGTCATTTCGCTGATCATTTCCTATTGCCACGCCCGGTGCGGACTGCAGCATGCGGGAGATATCCTCCGTAGCTCCGGGCGCCCTTCTGATCTCTTCGAAGTCCAGGTTCATCGAGCTAATGTTTACATCTGAACTTCTCTGGAAGAAGTTTGCGGTCACATCAATCGGCCCCGTGGTTATGCCTCTCGGCTCAAGGAGGATCCTGAGTTCGAGAGGCTTGCTTGCGTACAGGACAAGATCGGATTTGATCTGCGCCTCATAACCTGTGCGGCTGATCCTTACGCCGTAACTGTTATAGGAAAGTCCGGAAAAACTGAACCAGCCTGCTGAGTCTGTGTTCATTTCAATTCCGCTGCCCAGCAGTTCGACCCTTGCATCTTCAACCGGACTCAGTGTTTCGGCATCAAGCACAACGCCGGTTACAATACCTTTGTCCTGAGGCAAGACATCTGAGGGATACGTCGATAGCAGAATTGCGGCCGCAGAGATCAGACAGGCAAACAGAAGTGAACTCCGCATGCTCAGCCGGCAGAAAATGAACATACACCGGAGAAATAATTGTCTGAGGTCATATGAAGGCAACATCTGACGAGCATCGTTTCAGCTGCAAAAGCCACTCTGATTGCGGATCCCGGTGAAATCCGGTTATGTTCAGTATTCAATAAGTCTTCCGAGTTTCTCTTTAAATGCGTCCTTCCGGAAGAAGTTCTCTTCAAGAGTAACGGCAAACGGCACCGGAGTATCAAGGCTTCCGCAGCGGATAACCGGCGCGTCAAGATATTCGAAGCAGTGCTCTGTAACATATGCGGAGATCTCCGCGCCAATGCCTCCCGTAATTGTGTCTTCATGAAGCACAAGAAGTTTGCCGGTCTTCTTCACGCTTGAAGTCACAGCATCCTTATCCCACGGAAGCAAAGTGCGCAGGTCAATGAGTTCAACCTTCGCATCGCCAAGTTCCTCAATTGCTTTCTTCGCCCAGTGAACTCCCATACCGTAAGTAACCACCGTGGCATCATCGCCTTCTGCAACTATCCTCGACCTGCCTGACTCGATTGTGTAATAATCATCGGGAACATCTTCCGTGATGCTTCTGTACAGCGCCTTGTGCTCGAAGTACATAACGGGGTTCGGATCTTCAATGGCGGCTGTGATCAGTCCCTTTGCATCATAAGGATTTGAAGGGTAGAAGATTTTAAGTCCCGGCACATGAAAGAACCATGCTTCGTTTGACTGCGAGTGGAACGGTCCTGCTCCCACACCGGCTCCGCATGGCATTCTCACCACAACATCCGCATTCTGTCCCCACCGGTAATGGATCTTCGCAAGATTGTTCACGATCTGATTGAAACCGCAGGTGACAAAATCGGCAAACTGCATCTCCACCACGGACTTCATCTTTCTTACAGACAATCCAAGTGCGGCGCCGACTATTGCCGATTCGCAAAGGGGTGTATTCCGCACTCTTTCCTTGCCAAACTCCTTGCAGAAGTTCTCGGTGACCTTGAACACTCCGCCGTATTCCGCAACGTCCTGCCCCATTATCACAAGCTCGCCGTATTTCTGCATTGACTGCCTGAGGCCGTCGGAAATGGCATCAACAAACCTCTTTGGAGATACCTTGTTTGTCTTTGGCTCTGTGACTGTCTGAACGTAAGGCGCATACACATCCTGAAGTTCGATCTCTGTTACAGGCACAACTTCCGGTTCCGCAAACGTCTCGTCAAGCGCCTTATCTATCTTTTCCCTGAATTCCTTTCTGATCTCATTCTTCATATCGTCCGTGAGAATCAGCTCTTCTGTGAGATATGACTCGAAGTTCTCAACCGGGTCTTTCTTTCCCCACTCTTCAAAGAGTTCCTTGGGAACATACTTTGTGCCGGAAGCTTCTTCATGGCCGCGCATCCGGAACGTAATGCACTCGATCATTACGGGCCTGGGCGCAAGGCGAATGGATTCTGCATAAGTCTTGATCGTATCATATACGGTAAGGATATTGTTCCCGTCAATCTGCAAAGCCTCCATTCCGTATCCTATGGCCTTGTCTGTCAGATTCTCGCATTTGTATTGCTCATTGAGAGGAGTGGAGAGACCGTAACCGTTGTTCTCAATTATGAAGATCACAGGGAGGCTCCACACTGCAGCGACGTTCAGGGACTCGTGAAAATCACCTTCACTCGTACCGCCGTCACCTGAGAATGCAACCGTAACTTTCTTTTCATTTTTCAGAAGATCAGCAAGTCCTATTCCGTCAGCAATGCCGAGTTGCGGGCCGAGGTGCGAGATCATTCCGACAATATGATGGTCATTGTTTCCGAAGTGAAAGGATCTTTCCCTGCCTTTGGAATAGCCGTTGAACTTTCCCTGCAGTTGCTTGAAGAGCTTATCGAGAGGCATATTGCGTGATGTGAAGACACCGAGATTTCTGTGCATCGGAAGAACATATTCGTCAGGCTGAAGCGCCTTTGTCACACCGACCGAGATCGCTTCCTGTCCAATGCCGGAGAACCATTTTGAGATCCTGCCTTTTCTCAGAAGCAGGAGCATTTTTTCTTCGATCAACCTGGGAAGGAGAATTGACCGGTACAGATCAATAAGTATTTCGTCCGAGTAATTTCTTCTGTCAAATATCATCGATCGTTTTTTAAAGTCGAGCGTCTGTGTGGGTTCCATCGCTGTTTTGAATTTCGTTAAAATAGCGAAAGGGGCTTTGAAGATAAATTCTGATTTACGCTCCCGCCGCACACAATACAATAGCATTGGGGATCATCTGGATGCCCACGCCGCGGAATTCCGGCAGTAAAGAAATTATGCATACGAAATGAATGTCTTAATGGATATTATGGCGAAAATTGATCTGAGCCGTTGCTTGCGGCCAACTAAACAAACGAAAGGAGAAGGCAGAATGTACGGTGAGCTGTTTAACAGTTTCATTCAAAGGGAGTTGGACAGACTAAAGGAGGAGCTGATGCAGTTCCCCGACGAAGCATCGCTTTGGGTGAAAAGAGATGGGGTTTCAAATACCGCAGGGAATCTTGCTTTGCATATAGCGGGAAACCTGAACCATTTCATCGGTGCGGTGCTTGGCGGCACGGGTTACGTGAGGGACAGGGAACTTGAGTTTTCGGCGAAGGATGTGCCGAGGAGTGAATTGATCGGGAGCATTGAGAACACGAAGCATGTTGTTGCTGCAGCGCTGGCGGAGATCACGGATGAAGATCTGAAGAGCGATTATCCATTGGAGAAATCGTTCGGGAAGGTTTCGACGTCATATCTGCTTATCCATCTGATCACTCATCTGAATTATCACCTGGGGCAGATAAATTATTACAGGCGGCTGGGGGCGGGCGGCATTATATAATGCCGCACGCCGTTGCCGGAAAATCCTAAGCGCCCGCTTTCTCCGCGGCCAGGTCAAACTTCCTCGAAAGCAGTTCGGTGTCTATTGTCAGCAGTCCGAGACCTTCGCCGTTTATCATTTTCATCTTCGCTACCAGCTTCGTAAGAGTTGCTTCCTCCTCTACCTGTTCATCCACATACCATTTGAGAAAACTAATGACCGAGTGATCGTTCTCCTTTATGGCAATATCCATGAGCTTGTTTATGCTCTCGGTGATGAACCTCTCATGTTCAAGCGATTCCTCTATTGTACCGATCACTGACTGGTATTCGTTCTTCGGTTCAGGCAGAGCTTTCAGATATACCCTTCCTCCCTTGTCATGAACAAAATTGAACATCTTCATTGCGTGAAAATGCTCTTCCTGAGCCTGAACATTGAAATAGTTGGCGAACCCTTCCAGCTCGACCGATTCGAAGTAGGCAGACATCGCAAGGTAAAGATACTCCGAAAAGAACTCCCTGTTGATCTGCTCGTTTAGCGCGTCCTGCAGTTTTTGTGTCAGCATTGTGTGTTTTGTAATTTACTGCAAAGATATGACTTGAGGAACTGAATGAAAATTCAGTAATGCAGAATAACGACTTGTCCCCTGTTACGGATACATCTGAAGTTGCGGCACAACCCGCGCCGGCAAATATTTGCCGGCGCATCCGGCCGCTTCAAAACCTTGATGCTAAGCTGAAAACATCCCCATGACCCTGTCCAGATAAAAATCGGTAAGACCGAATTTCTGTTTAAGATGCATGATCTCGTCAAGCCTTTGCTTTCGCATATTTTCGGGCAAATCCTTCCTGACTCCGGTAATCATAGTGTTCCTTGCTGTATGCTCATCGGAGACAAATTCGAAGATCTTCGTTTCATATCCGTGGTATCCAAGTACGAGTGCCCGCAGAGAATCGGTGAGCATTACCGAGAATCTCTCCTCATGAATCGGATGCCTGAGCAATGGCTTCATGTCGTCCGGAATTTTTATCCTGTGCCTGAGATACTTCTGACAGCACGGGGCGAGCATTATCATTGAAGCATTTGAATTCAGCGCATACACTATGGCATCATCCGTTGCCGTATCACATGCGTGAAGTGCAGTCACAATATCCAGGTCATTTCTGCCCTCGGCCGGGATCACTCCGGCAGTAAACGACAGCCCCTGAAAACCGCACCGGACCGCAATGTCGTTTGAAAGCTCAGCGAGCTCCTTTCTTTGTTCGATGCCGGATACTGCTGCATGCAGGCCTCTCTTGTTTGACAGATAATCATAAAGCGCGAATGTCATATAGCTCTTGCCCGAGCCCAGGTCAGTTGCAGTGATGCTTCTCGTTTCGGAATCCGGAAGTGCTCCGATCAGCGAGTCAACTGTACGTATGAATCTGTCAACCTGCCTGAACTTTCCGTACTTGTCTGCATGAATCTTTCCGTCTGCTGAGGCAATTCCGAGCAGATTGAAATAGCGGGCGTGAGGATCAGCGAATCTTTCTTTCTCCCTGTTATGCTGTAACGTGCCCTGCTCTGTAAATGACGGTTTCCTTTCATGCAGTATGGGAACAAGCTTCTTTGAGTGGTCAAGACTGTAGTCTCTGGTAAGTGTGAAGAGATTTGCCGTAAGAAAGTCATTTCCTGTTATCCGGCGAATCATATCAAGCCCTTCAGGTATCTCGTAGTTCTTTACAACATCTTTCGTCTTGTAAATGAACCTGAATGAAAGCCGGTTGCCGTCTTTCAGTGAAACAAGAGTCACATTTAGGCCTTTGAAGTCGCCATCTCCGCCCCTGTACTTTCCGAATGTCATCTTAACAAATGAACCGTCAGTAAGAGAGGATTCGGCTCTGTTCAGAAATTCCGACCTGGCTTCTCCGGTCATCTGAGAGTGCGCATGATCATTGAGCCGCTGTTGGCTGTCAAGTTCGTGATGTTCATCGGAGGTTTATAGTTCAGCTTATACTGATACGGGAAGCGATCTTCTTCGCGCGGTCACGCAGTCCGTCGATCTCGGAAACTTGCTCACCCCATGTGAGTGCAACTCCCATTCTTCTGTGTTGCCTTGCAGAAGGCTTTCCAAAGATCCTGAGATCGGAATTGATATATGACAATGCCTCTTCAAGTCCGGAATACTCCGGCTCTCCTTCTGTTTCCTGCTGTGCAAGAATTACTGCGCTTGCACCCGATCTCATGAATGCGATCTCATTAACAGGCAATCCGAGAATAGCGCGCAGATGAAGTTCGAATTCATTGAAGTTCTGAGTTCCTGCAAGAGTAACCATGCCTGTATCATGCGGTCTGGGGGAAAGTTCGGAGAAGACGACGTCGTCAGCAGTAAGAAAAAACTCTACTCCCCAGATTCCTGCTCCCGTCAGCGCCGCAGTCACTTTGGATGCAATGTCCTGAGCCTTGGCAATCTGTTTTGTTCCTGCATTGCAGGGCTGCCAGCTTTCCTGATAATCGCCGCGCTCCTGCCTGTGACCTATAGGTGGACAGAACAATGTTTTGCCGTTCTTCTGTGTGAGCGTAAGCAATGTAATTTCGGAATGGAATTTTATAAACTCCTCCACTATCACCTCACTCATGCCGCCCCTTCCCTTCTCCGATGCAAAATTCCAAGCCAGTTCTATATCATCCTCAGACTTCACCGTGCTTTGGCCTTTTCCCGAAGAAGACATCAGCGGCTTCACCACGCAGGGTATTCCGATCTCCTTCACTGCTTCTCGAAACTGCTCCAGAGTGGAGGCATATCTGTACCTTGCAGTGGTAAGACCCAGTTCCTGTGCGGCAAGGTCTCTGATCGCTTTGCGGTTCATGGTGAAGTTGACTGCTCTTGCGCTTGGAACCACTTGTATTCCGCGCCTTTCATAGTCATACAGCTTTTCGGTCCTTATCGCTTCGATTTCAGGAACTATGATGTCAGGGTTATGAATGCCGACGATCCTGTCGAGTTCATCACCGTCAAGCATGTTGATCACTTCCCTTTTGTCGGATACCTGCTGAGCAGGAGCATTGTCGTATGAATCAACGGCTACGACTTCAAGTCCGTAACGCTTCGCAGAAATCGTGAACTCTTTTCCAAGCTCACCGGAGCCAAGCAGTAAGATCTTCCTCAACTCTCCCGCATTTTGATCGACTCTTTCTCAAGTCTTTCGATCAGCTCATACCTGCCGTTAAGGTCAATGATCGCTCTCACGGCTTCATTGTCGGCAATGGCCTGCCACTCTATCACTTTGCCGTCTTTGATGCGCGCCCTCCATGATGCGGTTATGTCAAATTTGTCCCTTGCTCCCGGCCTCTTATTGCTGAAAGTCCCCGTCGCCCTCCCGAAGAAACCCACGCTGTCACCGGACATCAGAGTGTTGAGCACCGTTATCCTGTAATCCGGAAACCAGCTGAGGAAACCCTTCCACGCCTTGATCATTTCTTCCCTTCCCGTAACAACATTGTCCATTGAGTCTATGAATCTGTGGTCATCCGACATGAGTTCTCCGAGCCCGTCCGTGTCATGCTCATTGATCTTCTCCACAAAGGCAATTGCCGTCTTCAGTATTTCCAGCTCTGTTGCAGGGGCTTTTTCCGGACTCACTTCAGAGTCCCTTCCGAGATAATGCGGTTTAAGTCTTTCCTCCGTTACTTTGCCTCTGCGAAGTTTCACTTTGAAAGCTGAAGCATTAGTTCTTGAGGTCACTACCCTGATCAGATCATTGTCAACGAAATGCAATGCCGCTCCGTCTTCTACTCCGTAACCCTCTTTTATTACCTTTTGCCTGATCAGCTTTTTGAAGGATTCCCGCAGTTCAGCCCTTTCATCATAATGAGGGCAGAAACTTCCTTTCAGTATTCCAAGGCACGGCAGGCGTGTAAGCACGCCGGGAGAAGGATTGGTTATGCCGTCATCAAACCAGCAGATCGCGCCTGCGCTCATTCCCGTAAGAATTATCCCCGCGTTCCACGCCTTCTTCATTATAGCATCAACACCGTACTTCTTCCATGTGTCAATGATCAAAGTCGTGTTTCCTCCGCCCACATGTATGATGTCCTGCTGCATTATGAATGCTTCGATGTCATCGGGAGGATCATTGAATGCAAGATGAGCCGGTTCGCATTGCTTGTTCCTGAAAAAACTGTAAAACATCTCGCGGTACTCAATTCCGTCGTTGCTGGCCGTACCCATGAAGCAGATCCTTGGCCTTTCTTTCGGGACAAGATTGAGAATGTACTTGTCAAGAAGCCCGTTATCGGGTTCCATAGAGAACATCCCTCCGCCGAGAGCGACGATCTGCCTGGGCTTATGTCTGATTGTCATTGTTGAGATTTGAGCAAACAAGATAAGTATGGAGAAGCAGTTTTTCAGCAACAAACAAATTATTTCATCTGATCTAAAACTTATATGAACATTGCCATAATATTCACAGATGACTAATTTTGAGTAAGCGAATTCACATTACACAGACAGGATGTCAACTACTTGGATCTGATAATCATCATAGCGTTAACACTGGCAAATTCGTTTTTTGCGATGTGTGAAGCTGCACTGCTGTCCGTTAACCGGAGCCGGATCGAGCATCTTGCCGCAATGAGGAACAAACGGGCAGCAATCGTCCTCAAGTTCATAGAGAGTCCAGAGAATTTTCTCTCCTCCGTTCAGGTGGGAATAACGCTTATCGGGATAGTCTCCGGTGTTTACGGAGGCACCGTTCTTGCAGAAGATCTCAACGAGTTCTTCAAAGGCATGGGCTGGAATTCCGAGCTTCTCAATGAATTGTCAATTGTGATTGTGGTGGCGCTCATCACATACTTTTCAATTGTAGTTGGCGAGCTTGTGCCGAAGTCATTTGCCATAAATCATGCGGAAAGAATCTCGCTGTATTTTGCACCGGTTATGAGATTCTTCACTGCGCTGACTTATCCGGTCGTCAAGGTCCTTGCCTCTTCCACGGACTTCATTCTCAGACTTTTCAATATCAAATCAAGGCGGTCTGAACATCTGAGTGAAGATGAGCTGAAGTTCATACTTAAGAAAGCAGCAACTCAGGGAATACTCGAAAAGGATGAAAGCAAGGTTCATCAGAAGCTGTTCTCGTTCTCCGATCAGGTTGCCAAGAGCCTGATGACGCACAGGACTGAGCTTGAGTGGATTGATATCAATTCATCCCCGGAAGAGATATTGCTTGAACTCAAGAGCAGCAGTCATTCAAAGTTTCCGGTATGCGACGGAACGCTTGATAATCTCATCGGCATAATAAATTCCAAGGATTATCTTGACAGGCATATGCAGCCGGGATTCTCTGTCAAGAGCATTATCAGGCAACCAATACTTCTCAATGAATATACTCCGGCATTCCAGGTGCTCAATGAGTTCAGGAAGAAGAAGGAATATGCAGCCCTTGTGATAGATGAGCACGGGGAAATTGACGGCATCATCACGCTCCGTGACATGATCGAGGCAATTGTCGGTCAAATGCCGGAATCAGATGAGGCAGAAGATCCGGATATAGTGAAGAGATCAGAGAGGTCCTTTCTCATTAACGGAAAGACAACTGTCTTTGACATCAATGACTTTTTCGGCAAGGAAATAATCGAAGATAATCCGCACAATTATACCACGCTTTCGGGATATTTTCTCTATCATCTTGGTGAAATTCCCAAAACGGGACGCAAGATCACTGTTGACGGCATATCAATGGAGATAGTTGATATGGACGGCAAAAGAATTGACAGGATCCTCTTTGAAATTCTCGATGCCGAACTGCTGAACTCCGATCTCGCCTGACAGTCAGTTCAGTTCACGCGATAGCAAGCCCGTATCAATCTGTCTGTAGCTTCGGTGATCAGCTTTGTAGGAGCTTTATTAAGATCAAGCGATTTCTTAAGGTCATCATAGGCCATGTCATAGTTGCCCATCATATAATAGATCATCCCTCTGCTGAAATACGGCAGATAACCCTGAGGATTGTTTTGGATCTGCTTTGTGAACAGATCAACCGCAAACTTGAAGCGGTCATATCTCACAAATACCAGATCCTTCTTGGTATCCTTCTGGAAATAAGTCGAATCCCAGGACAGACCTTCATTGACATTCTCGAATATCTTAACGGTATCCTGCTGAAATGTGTATGTGATCGCCTTCATGAAATAACCCCGCGCCGACTTAGGCTCCAGCACAATTGCCTTTTCCAGAGTTTTCAGAGAGCGCTCAAACTCGCCACCCTTCAGAAACAGGAAATTCTGCATATAGTATGCTTCAATATTATTCACATCGTAGAACAATGCATCTTCACAGTCCTTTTTGGCCGCGGGATAATTATTCTGCGAAATGTATGCGGATGCGCGGTAAACATAACTCATTGAGCTTGATCTCTTAACGCCTATGGCAGAGGTGAAATCCTGAATTGCCTTGGGATAGTCTTTCATTGCGAGGTAAGACAATCCTCTGAAATTCAGTACATCTATGTTCTGAGGAAAAGATCCCAGGTAGTCAGTGTAAAACTCAACCGCTTTGTCAAAGTCACCTTTAAGGTAATACTCATTTCCTTTCTGAAGAACGGCCTGAGGAGATTCCTGCGAGTATGATGAACCGGAAATCAGTAAGAGCGCAACCAAAGCGAGTGTGACCTGTATGAATCTGTTCATGATGCATGGTTTTTAGTTTGTGCAAAACTAACTAAACAAACCCAAAAGTGAAGTGTCAACTTTGCCTTTGCGGCGGCCGGCATTGGAAATTTACAACCATATCTTCCAAATCCAGTGCACTAAGTGCGTAATTATTCATTCATAATGTTCATATATTTGATCTACTCATAAACAAAACCAGATAAGCAATATGGCTTCAGCAGAGGACATCTTGAACGAAATTGACAATGAGGTAAAGAACTGCATGGTTAAGGAAGGTTCAAAGGTCAGGTTAAAGGACTTCAGTACAAAGTATGAAGGTGACATTCTTGACAAGGAACTTGCACAGGATGTGCTTGAGAGAGGCAGGGAAAGACTTGCGGAGTTTCAGGATAAGCTCTATGCGCACGATCAGTATAATGTACTGATAGTGCTTCAGGCAATGGATGCCGCAGGAAAGGACGGAGTGATAAAGCATATAATGTCAGGACTGAATCCCTCCGGCGTTCGTGTTGCAAGTTTTAAGGCGCCTACGAAGACGGAGCTTGATCACGACTATTTTTGGAGGCATTACCTTGCTTTGCCGGCAAGAGGGGAGATTGGGATCTTCAACAGGTCGCACTATGAGAATGTTCTTATCACAAGGGTTCATCCTGAATATCTTCTGAACGAGAACCTGCCGGGCATAGAGAAAGTTGAAGATGCAGATGAGAAATTCTGGAAGGACAGATTCAGGCAGATCAACAGGTTCGAAAAGAATCTTTCCGAAAACGGCACTATCATACTTAAGTTCTTCCTCAATGTTTCCAAGAAAGAGCAGAAGAAAAGATTTCTGGAAAGAATTGACGATAAGAAGAAAAACTGGAAATTTTCCGCCGCTGACGTGAAGGAGAGATTGTACTGGGACGAGTATCAGAAGGCATTCGAAGAGATGATAGAAGAAACCACAAAGGACCATGCTCCTTGGTTCGTGATCCCGTCAGACAACAAATGGTGGGGCAGACTATTGATTGCCATGATCATCTACAGAATGTTTGAGAAGATGAACTTCTCCTATCCGGAAGCAACTCCGGAACAGCTTGCCGCGCTTCAGAAGGCAAAGGAGCAGCTTCTTTCGGAAGAAGACTGATTCATGCAGGACTGAATCCGAACTTCAGAAATCCGCCGTCAACCGATATGCACTCTCCGGTGATGTAAGAAGATGAAGGCATGCAAAGGAATGCAACTGCGGCCGCAACCTCCTCCGGTGTACCGACTCTTCCCGCAGGCGTACGCGACAGGACAGAAGCAAGATACTCCTCCTTTTTCAGCAGAGGTTCTGTTAGCGGCGTTCTTATGTACCACGGCGCCACAGCATTCACCCTTATTCCGTCCCTTGCCCACTCCACTGCAAGATATCTTGTAAAATGTATAAGCCCTGCCTTTGAAGCTGCGTAGGGAGATCCCGTGCCGACCGAAGTGAATCCGGCCACAGAAGCCACATTAACAATGGATGCAAACCGCGAAGCGATAAGAAGCGGCCTGAATAATCTGCACATCTGAAACACGGATCCTAAGTTCAGTTTCATCAATGATATAAAGTCATCTTCATCACTTTCAATTGTCTTTTTCCTTGTATTCGTTCCTGCATTGTTGACAAGTATGTCAAGGCATCCCCACTCGTTCATTATAAACTCATGAAGCGCATTCCTGTCACCCGCAGAAGTAACATCGCAGGTGAATCCCTTAACTCCATATCCTTCTTCGGAATACCTGTGAGCTTCGTTGTTTGTATTACTCTTGCTTCGGGCAACTATGCAGACCTCCGCGCCGAGTGAAAGCAGCTCCTCTGTGATTGACTTGCCGATGCCTCTTGTTGCACCCGTAACAAGCGCTTTCTTGCCGTCCAGCCGCCAGCGTTCATCAATTGATTTTTTCATATTGATATATTTTTTCAATTCCTGAACGAAATTATTCTGCGTGCCATTCCTTCAAACACAAAATAATGAAACGGAAGGACCGAGTACCAGTAAAGTCTCCCCGCAATTCCGTTAGGACGGAAAGTTGCTTTCTGCAGAAGACTTGCTCTGCCATCATCATAGTTAATTCTGAATTCAAGCCATGCTTCTCCAGGCAATTTCATCTCCGCATAAAGAAGAAGCCGCTTGTCTTCCTTGTCAGCAACCAGCACCCTCCAAAAATCCAGAGCATCTCCTGCGGTCAGCCTGTCAGGACTTGTCCTCCCTCTTCTCAGCCCTACGCCTCCGGCAAGCTTATCCACGAATCCCCTGATGTTCCATAGCATGTTTGCATAGTACCATCCCCTGTTGCCGCCTATTGACCAGATGTTTTCAAGAACCTTATCAGCATCACCTTCGATCGCAATCTCCCTTTCATCAGTGAACACGCCATAGGACGGAACCTGAATATGTTCGGAAAGCGATTTGTCATCAGAGCTCGTTATGAGCGAGTCCTTCCAGCTTGAAAGTACAAGATTCTGTTCGATCCTCTCAAAGGCAAGCCGCACTGCTTCCTCGTAGCTCAGGGGTTCAATGCCGAGCAACTTCATCAGATCATTGTTTCTGCATATCACTTCCACCTTCATACTGTTCACAAGATTTACAGCAAGCTTGTAAGACGTTGACGTTACAAAGTAAAGCCAGTATGAAGAAAGTCTCGGAGTCATTACGGGCAATATGATCACCAAGCGCTTGAGTTTCCTCACCCGCGCATAACCCAGAAGCATTTCCTTGTATGTAAGAATGTCCGGTCCGCCGATATCAAAATCCTTACCGAGGCATTCCTTCCTGAGAAGCACTCCGCTCAGACAGCTTATTACATCTCTCACTGCAACAGGTTGTGTTCTTGTGTTGAGCCATCTCGGAGCAACCATTACCGGCAGTTTCTCAACGAGGTCCCTTATGATCTCAAATGAAGCGCTTCCGGAACCCACGATTATTCCGGCTCTTACAATTGTAACGGGTATCTTTGAAAGTGATAAGATCTCGCCTACCTTCTGCCTTGACCTGAGATGAAGAGAGAGTTTTGTGTCATTTGAAATTCCGCTGAGATAAACTATTTGTTTGCAACCCGTTTGTTCCGCAAATCTGACAAAGTTCTCCGCACATACGGCTTCAAGCTCATCAAAGTTGCTGATTGAGGAAGACATCGAGTGAATCAGATAATATGCGGCATCAATACCTTCCGGCGGCTCAGGCAGTCTTGACGGATCCGCAAAGTCCGCTTCAATGACTTCAATATTCGATCCTGACTTTACACTTCCTGCAAACCTTTGCTTATCCCTTACACAACAGACAACATCGTGCCCAAGTCCGGTGAGAACAGGCAGAAGTCTCTTGCCAATGTAACCTCCTGCGCCCGTAAGGAGAATTCTCATTTCAGATACCCCAGGAATTTTTCTGCAGTGCTTATGTGAGCATGCAGTTTGCGCCTGTCCATCTTCTCAAGCATAACAGACATCATTGAGAGCCGGGGACTGGCAGAGAAAAACTCTTTGTGATCGGAAATGAATCTCCAGTAAAGCGAGTCCCATACGGAACACCATTCGCCCTTTCGGTAATCGCTCATTTTGAGAATGTAGTTGGAAGAACTGATGTAAGGTTTTGTTGCCATGAGTCCGCCGTCGGAGAACTGGCTCATGCCGTATATGTTCGGCACCATTACCCAGTCGTAAGAATCTATGAACATCTCCATAAACCATCTGTAAACTTCATGAGGATGTATTCCGCAAAGGAACATAAAATTGCCGAGGATCATGAGCCTCTCAATGTGGTGGCAGTATGAAGTCTTCAGCACTCTTCTTACAACCGTGTCGAACGGAACAATTCCTGTTGTACCGTTATAGAAAGAGTCCGGCATCTTGCGGTCAAAATTCCAGAAGTTGCTGTTGCGCTGTTTCACTCCGTCTTTTAGGTAGATCAGCATTATGAACTCTCTCCAACCGATGATCTGTCTCAGGAAACCTTCAGTCGAATTCAAAGGAACGTCATGTCTGCCGGAAAATTCAAGAAGTCTGTCAACAACCAGGTCCGGAGTAAGAAGCCCGGTATTCAAGAGCGGCGAGAGCAGTGAATGATAGAGATAAGCATT
The DNA here is from genome assembly GCA_019694675.1 of Ignavibacteria bacterium. GTDB lineage: Bacteria > Bacteroidota > Ignavibacteria > Tepidaquicellales > Tepidaquicellaceae > JADJAH01. The sequence goes on along the minus strand of JAIBBK010000002.1, from coordinate 28,683 downwards.
GTCTGAACTGATTGAGTCTTCATACTCTCCGAATGAATTCAGCCTCTTCCCGAGGAAATCTTCAAGCCACTTTTCCGCCGAGTCGTGTTCAACGGGAAAAATGAAATCATCCGTGCTTCCCGGGTTGGAATGAAAATTGGAGTTTACATAACCGGAGTGTGCGCTCAACACTTTCGCATCATGCGCGGCATGAACGGACGGAACAGAATGGTTCCTGGGAAGCCTCTTCCGGTTCTCAGCATCATAGCTCCACTTGCCTCCGAGCGGCCCTCCGTCCTTTCCGATCAGAAGATTCAGACGCCTGCGCTGGGCAATGTAAAATGAAGACATAAGATACTTATTCTTTCTCCCGAAGACATTTTCGAAGATCTCAGGCGGGGTAATGAAAGAAGGTGAGTCCGTCTTGCAAAGCGCAATGCCGTGTTTCCGCGATGCCCGCTTAATCCTCTTCTCCAGAATGAAATCGAATGTATCAGCATAGCAGACTTTCTCCGTTCCATCACGTGCGAGGCCCTCAAAAACAATATCCTCCGCATCTTGTCCGTCGAAATCAGCATGATCATAATACTTCACTCTGATCCCTTTACTCTTCAGACAGGATTCGTAAGCTTTCATTGAAGCCCTGTGCAGAAGAAGCTTTTTCTTATGGAAATTCAGCGGATACTTTTTATCGCCGAAGTAAAGAGGGTCTTCAATCATCACAGCATTGTCGCATCCGCGGATTGCCGGATGTTGTCTGAACAACTGATGCGGAAATACCAAAGCGGTTTGCTTCATTCCGAGGTGCTGAAGAAGTAATATGCATGATATATGTCAAAGTCGAACCCGAACTTCTCATAAAGTGCCCTTGCCTGCCGGTTTGAATTACGGGTTTCGAGAATAAGCCCCGACGCTTCTGTTTCAATGCTGAAGTCTCTGCACTTTTCAAGCAGACTTTCGCCCACGCCTTTTCGCCGGTGCTCATGGTGAATGAACAAGTCGTTAAGTATCCAAAGCCGGCGCATGCCCACGGATGTGAAACTGGGATAAAGCTGCACGAAGCCCATGCCGTTACCGTCTTCGTTCAGTGCAAGAAAGATGACCGATTCATTTCTGCTCATCCTCATTTCAATGAAGTTCCTTGCAGCGTCAAGGTCCGGAGGTTGCTCGTAGAACTGCCTGTACAGATCAAACAGCTCTGCCACAGTCTCAAGGTTGTTTGTGTTTGCCCTTACAATGTTCATGATGGTTATTGTTGATTAATGATGACGCTTCTCTGCCAGGGCTCTTGCAACATTCTGTCCGTCAAGCGCCGCTGATATTATTCCTCCCGCATAACCCGCTCCTTCTCCGCACGGATACAATCCCGCCACTTCAACATGTTCAAGTGAATCCATTTCCCTCGGTATCCTGACAGGTGAGCTGGTTCTTGATTCAAGTCCGACAAAGCAAGCCTCATCTGTGATGAAGCCTTTCATCTTCTTCTCAAAGTTCTTCAGAGCTATTTTCAAAGATCTGCCAATTTGCGCCGGAAGGAGTTCTGCAAGCATATACGAATGCACACCGGGAATGTATGAGGTTTTCGGGAGAGTTTCGGATATTCTGTGTTCAAGAAAGTCAGTAATCCTTTGTGCCGGCGCATTCTGTGAGCCGTCCCCGGATTTAAAGAACCTGCTTTCGAGATCTCTCTGAAACTCCAGTCCGCGCAGGTTGCCGTGTTGGGAGTAAGGCCGCAGGTCTTCCTCCGTAATGCTGACCACGATCCCGGCATTGGCAAACTCAGAGCTTCTGCGGGACATGGACATACCGTTGACGACAATTTCTCCGGGCGAAGTCGCGGCCGGCACTATTAATCCTCCCGGACACATGCAGAATGAATACACGCCTCTTCCGTAAACCTGAGTTGTAAGATTGTAACTTGCTGGCGGGAGATGCCTGCTTCTTGGTTTCTGCCTGTACCGGATCTCGTCAATGAGCTCCTGTGGATGCTCAATGCGCATTCCTAATGCAAACGGTTTAGGTTCGATCCGGATCTTCAACTCACCAAGAAGATAGAAGATGTCGCGTGCCGAATGTCCTGTTGAGAGTATTACCGAAGATGCCAGCCGCTCGGCGGAATTGTTCACAATCACTCCGGCAATATTGTTGTCCTTAATGATGAGTCCGGTAACAGCCGAATTGAAATTTATCTCTCCTCCAAGATCAGTGATGGTCTTGCGGATATTCTGCACAACACCCGGAAGCTTGTTTGACCCTATGTGCGGATGAGCATCAATGAGAATATCGGATGATGCTCCGTGCTCAACAAGTATCTTCAAGGCCTTTCTTACATCGCCTCTCTTTTGAGAACGGGTATAAAGTTTACCGTCGGAATAAGTTCCAGCACCCCCTTCGCCAAAGCAGTAATTGGAATCGGGGTTAACTATTCCGAACTGCTGAATTGACCTCAGATCTTTTCTTCTTGTCCGAACATCTTTTCCTCGGTCGAATATCACCGGCCTGAATCCCCGTTCAATAAGTTCAAGGGCAGCAAAATACCCGGCGGGTCCCGACCCGACTATGATCACCTCAGGTGATGAAGAGACATCTGCCAGGGATGAAGTGTAAGGACTTTCCGGTTCCGGAGATTCATCAATGAATATTCGGAGTGAGAGATTGATGAGAGGATTACGGCTTCTTGCATCAACTGAGCGCCTGAGTTTCTCAATTGTGATCCCGGAAGATCTTTTGATCCTGAGATGATCCCTTACAACAGTTTCAAGCTTCAGATCATCCGAAGCGATCTCGGGGGGAAGTACAAGTTCAATTGTCTTTATCAATGTTGTTCACTATTTATGTGAAAATCGTTTGCAGCAGTTTCGTGCAGTAACCGGCCGGTGAAACGGAATCGTTCACATCGATTCCAGCATTGCCTTCACTTTGCGCGGAAGTGAACTTACGACAAGTTCATAGGAATGATCAATGAACTGTCTGAGTTCTGAGTGCGGAATTCCGCTTTCAAAATCAACTGTATTCCAGTGTTTCTTATTCATGTGATACCCTGGCACAATGCCTTCATATCTTTCACGCAGTTCAACCGCCCTTTCCGGATCGCATTTCAGATTCACTGAAAGAGGCGAATCGAACGACGTAATTGCAAAGATCTTTCCCATGACCTTATAGACAAGAGTATCTTCTCCGAACGGAAAGTCTTCGGTTACGCCTTTCCTGGCGAGGCAGTATTTTCTGAATGATTCAAGATCCACAATAATGCAAGATATGAAAAGAAATCAACAGAAGTTATGAATTGCCGAAAGCTTATGAGTGATGTCTTGAAGGGTTATCAGGAATCCGCGAAATGTATTGACACTGGAAGACTTCATGGCAAAATTGCGACGGTCATTTGAATCAAACGATGAAGCGATGAAGAGGGAAACAGTACCGGAAGTGAAATTCCTATCAACAGTAGTGTCGAAGAGATCGTCGATCATGGAAGATGATATCATGTGCGAGATATTATCGGATGCAATTTTTTACGGCAGTGTGGCTAAGGAGTATGATGTGTATTGTTACAAGATCTCGGAGACGGGATTTGACATGCTGATAAAAAGTAGAGGTGATGATGGCTGTTCCAGGATAATGCAGAACGTGAAGAGGGTGAGTTCACTGCATATGAATATGGTGATGGGGTTTACGGGAGTTGGGGGCGGGAATATATATTCCCGCCTTGGTTTTCCAGACCAGCTTGAGAAGTATATGAAGCGCTTCAGGCTGAAGTACGGTGATATGAAGCCATTCGGCAAATTTCAGTGGGAGGAGTCCTTCAAATCACTTGATGTAACAACAGTGGCGGAGTTCAGCAAGTGTCTTGTGCATTTGAAGAACAAGTGGGAGAAGATCGGACAGAAGCGTAATACATTCTGCTATGTGGATTATGAACTATGCGGAAAATTCCTCGCCGGAGAGAACTGAAGCCGGCATCAACTCCTTCGCTCCGGCGGCGGGAATATATATTCCCGCCGCCCGCGGAGATTTTTTTTGTCCTATTTCATTGACCAAAAACTGACTAATTTTATACCGAAAGTGAATAAGTGATGATTGTCCGGCAGACAGCCAGACCATCTGCCGGAAACGATGTCTGATCTAAAAGTATGCAATGAAAAACTCTTTCAGAAACGGTTTCCACGTGCTCCAGCCGGGTTTCGGTCCCGCTGCCCCAGCCAAGACAGCTTCAGATGAAGTCTATCCCAACGCCGCACACTCATACATCGCCAAAGAAGTAGCCGCAAAAACATTCCAGGATGTGAACCTCTGCTATCAGTGCGGAAAATGCTCCGCAGGCTGTCCCGTAAGAGATTATATGGCCGATTCTCCAAATAAGGTTGTGAGGTTCGTTCAGCTCGGTCTGGAACAGGCCGCGCTTAATTCAACCACTCCATGGCTCTGTGCAGGATGCCTTACGTGCAGTACCAGATGTCCCAATGATTTCAACCTTGCGAAATTCATGGATGCAGTTCGCGAGATCTCCATTGAGAAGGGTGTCAAAACAAAGGAGAAAGAAATAAGCAGTTTTCATGAGGCATTCCTCAGGCAGGTCAGACTGTTCGGAAGGTCTTACGAGGCCGGACTGGTTGCGGACTACAAGCTCAATACCCTGAGATTACTTCAGGACGTTGACTCTGCTCCCGGAATGATCTTGAAAGGCAAACTCTCTGTTCTTCCGCATAAGGTGAAAGACAGAAAAACGATCAAGAACATTTTCGGCAAAACTACACATAAGAAAAAGCGCAATGGCTGATGCAGGACTTACATACGGTTACTTTCCGGGTTGCTCTCAGAAAGGCTCTGCCAGGGAATATGAAATGTCACTGCTGAAGGTTGCCGGCAAACTCGGGATCGATCTCAAAGAGATCGATGACTGGTCATGTTGCGGTGCCACTTCCGCTCATGCCACAAACCACCGGCTTGCAAATGCTCTTGCAATGCGGAACATGCTTCTGGCAGAACAGCAGGGATTGGAAACGCTCGTCGCTCCTTGTGCTGCCTGCTTTAACAGGCTCATTACCACAAAGGCGGAATGCAGGAACCATCCTGAATCGAAGAAAGATGTCGAAGAGTTATTGTCTGCATCCGTTTCCAATACCACGAGTATACTCAATGTGATCGATCTTTTTGACAAGGCAAGTAACGGATTGATCGGGTCAGGAAGAGTGAGGGATATGAAGGGATTGAAAGCGGCATGCTATTACGGCTGCCTGCTTGTCAGACCGCCGGAACTGATAGATACGGATGACAGTGAACAGCCGGATTCAATGGAGAGGATTGTGAAGGCAACAGGTGCAGATGTTGTTGAATGGAATTACCGGACCGAATGCTGCGGTGCAGCGCATTCAATTTCAAGAAGGGACATTGTAGTTGATCTTTCGAAGAGGATCATTGATGATGCATTGATGCACGGAGCAAATGTGATAATTGTCGCTTGTCCCATGTGCCATACAAATCTCGATATGCGGCAGAGAGTGATGAGGAGAATGTATCCTTCCCATAAGGAGATTCCGGTCCTGTACCTTACTGAGCTGATCGGACTGTCTCTCGGATTCACCGAGTCAGAGCTGGGAATTGATCTTCACTACATCAGATTCAATATGCCAAATGAGATTATGAATCAAACTGCTCAGGCATGAGGAGAATATCGGATGAAGATTGGAGTATTCATATGTCATTGCGGGGAGAATATCAGCCGGACAGTTGACTGTCCGAGAGTTGCTGAAACCTGCGAGAAGATTCCGGGAGTTGAGTTTTCGATTGACTACAAATACATGTGCTCGGATCCCGGGCAGAAGCTTATAAAAGACGCTGTTGAGATCCACAAACTCGATGCAATAGTTGTCGGATCCTGTTCTCCCAATATGCACGAAAGGACATTCCGGAGCGCTGCAGTTGCAGCGGGCATAAATCCATTTCTTGTGGAAATTGCAAATCTCCGGGAACACTGCTCATGGGTTCATGAAGATGTTGAGTCTGCAACTCAGAAAGCCATAGAGCTGGTCAGAATGGCTGTGGAGAAAGTGAAGAGGGACAAGCCGCTTTCCAAGATCAAAGTGCCTGTAACCAAAAGAGTGCTTGTGATAGGCGGGGGGATAGCAGGTATTCAGGCAGCGCTTGACGTTGCCAATGCAGGATATGATGTTGTGCTTGTGGAGAAAGAGCCTTCCATAGGAGGACACATGAGCCAGCTCTCCGAAACTTTTCCGACACTTGACTGCTCGCAATGCATCCTCACTCCGAGAATGGTGGAAGTTAATCAGCATCCGCGTATCAAACTCCTCACATACTCTGAAGTTGAAAAGATCGAAGGCTTCATCGGTAATTTCAAAGCAACCATCCGGAAGAAGGCAAGGCATATCAATGAGGACATATGTTCAGGATGCGGACAATGCGTCTCCAAATGTCCGATAAAGAAAAAAGCATTCAGCAGTTTTGAAGAAGGCCTTGCTTACAGGCCCGCAGTCTATATTCCGTTCCCGCAGGCAGTTCCGAATATTCCCGTGATAGATGAATCTGTTTGCACTTACTACAGGAACGGCAAATGCGGAATGTGCGTGAAGGCATGTGACAGGCAGGCCATTGATTTTGATCAGAAGGATACAATGATGGTGGCTGACGTTGGCGCTGTCATTGTGGCAACGGGCTACAAACTTTACAGCATTGGCAAGCAACCCCTCGGATCAAAATATAAAGGGTACGGGGAATACGGATACGGAAAATATAAGGATGTGATTGACGGCTTGCAGTTCGAGAGAATTGCGAGCGCTTCCGGACCTACATCGGGAGAGATCAAAAGGCCTTCTGACGGAAAAGAACCAAAGAAGATTGTGTTCATTCAGTGTGTCGGCTCAAGAGATCCCGCCAAGGGAATTTCTTACTGCAGCAAGATATGCTGTATGTACACCGCCAAGCAGGCGATGCTTTTCAGGCACAAAGTTCATGACGGCGAGGCTTACGTATTCTACATGGATATTAGAGCCGGCGGGAAAATGTATGAGGAGTTTGTAAGAAGGGCAATTGAAGAAGACCATGTGAACTACATCAGGGGCAGAGTTTCGAGGATCTATGAAGAGAACGGGAAATATATTGTAAAGGGTGAAGATACGATAGCAGGTGTACCGGTGAATATAGATGCGGACATGGTTGTGCTTGCATCGGCGATGATCCCGCATGACAATGCTCCCGGACTTGCACAGAAAGTAGGAATACCCTACGACAAGTACGGTTTCTATAACGAGTCGCACCCAAAGCTGAAGCCGGTTGAAAGCACAACTGCTGGAGTGTTCCTTGCCGGCGCCTGCAATGCGCCAAGAGATATTCCCGAATCGGTTGCAATGGCCTCCGCAGCAGCCAGCAAAGCGATCATTCTCTTCTCATCAGATTCGCTTGAAAGAGAACCCGTAGTTGCAAGAGTGAATGAAGATCTGTGCGCGGGATGTTTCTACTGCAGGAAGGTCTGTCCGTTCGGCGCTGTAGAGGTAAGAGACATCAAAGACATGAACGGCGTGGTCTACAAGGAAGTGGCCTATATAAATCAGGGTGTTTGCCAGGGATGCGGGACGTGCACGGCAACTTGCCTGTCCAAGTCTATTGAACTTGCCGGATTCAACAATGAAGAGATCTTCGCTGAGATCGCCGCATTATGAATATTTCGTAATAAGGCTGTCAATCATCATGATGTGACATATTGTCGGGACATGATAATTTTTTAGAGTGATGGATAATAAAGAAAAACACATTGAGAACGGATGGGAACCAAAGATAGTTGCATTTGTATGCAACTGGTGCACATATGCCGGCGCTGATCTTGCCGGCACGTCGCGCCTGAAGTATCCGGCAAACATGAAGATCATAAGAGTAATGTGTTCGGGTGCGGTCGATCCGGTCTTCATTCTCAAGGCCTTCGAGCGTGGCGCGGACGGAGTGCTGGTATCCGGATGCCATCCCAACGATTGTCATTACAACGCGGGCAATTTTCATGCAAGAAGAAGGTGGGACTTGTTTCATGCACTGCTTGATTTTGCAGGCATTGAAAAAGAACGGCTTCAGTTCTCATGGATCTCTGCTTCGGAGGGTAAAAAGTTTGCAGATGTTGTAACAAAGATAACGAACGATATCAAGATGATAGGCCCGTTCAAGGGTTATCAGGAAATGAACAGGCAGTTCACAACTGAATTCCCTGAGCAAGAGAAGGAGAAGCTGGTTCAGCAATGTACAGAAGCGGAGGCAGTCAATGGATGAGCTCAGAAGATTCGCCCGGGAATTGCTTTTGAAGAAAGAAGTAGCGGCAGTCATCGGTTATGAGCAGGTGGGCGAAGCAAGGACAAGGCCCGTGGTAATTACGGATCCTGATGAATGCAGAAGATTGGTGCTCAACGAATACTGCCTGAATAACCTCGTTGTATATCTGAACAGGGCACGAATAAAGGCGCTGGCCAGGTCAAAGGAAGGGATAAGGAAACTTGCAGTAGTTGCGAAACCATGCGACATCCGTTCAATCGTCGCCCTTATTCAGGAGAATCAGATCAGGAGGGAGAATCTCATGATCTTAAGCATGAACTGTCACGGCGTAGTAAGGGATTTCGGATGCGAGTTCAATGGTGACAACCTCGCTGCCAAATGCATTTCGTGCAATACACAGTCTTCCACTTATGCCGACAAGTCTTTTGGGGAAGTGAGGGAGATTCCGAAGTTCACGGGAAAGCTAGAGTATGATCTCAGCGAAATTGAACAACTCCCTCCCTCGAAGAGGATGGAATTCTTCAGAGAGCAGTTTGACAAATGCATCAAGTGCTATGCCTGCAGGGCGGTTTGTCCACTGTGCTACTGCCAGAGGTGCATCACCGATAAGACAATTCCGAGATGGATCGAGTCAAGTTCACATTCAAGGGGAAACTTTGCATGGAACATTGTGCGTGCACTTCATCTCAGCGGAAGATGCACGGGATGCGGAGAGTGCGAACGTGCCTGCCCGATGGACATCCCGCTTTCACTTCTCAACAGGAAAATGGCTATGAAATCCAAGGAACTGTTCGGATATGAATCCGGCAAAAGCACTGACAATCCCACACTTGTCGGGAGCTACGATCAGAAAGACAGCGATGAGCTGTTCATGTGAAATGAAAACAGAACATAATTATTGAGCTTGTGTGATGACAGAAGAGAAACTGATATTGAAAGAAGATCTGCTCCGAATATGTGATGATGTCATAAAGAAAGGAGATACGCTTCTTGCACCCGGCAAATCAGAGTATGTGATCGTAAAGGATGTATCTGAGATCAAACTTGATCCGGAGGCTTTGCCAACCAAGATCTCATTTAAGTCATACGTCTTTCCAAAATCGGAGCCGGTACTTTACTACAAGAGAAGCAAGAATGACGTCACACTCATAGATGCCGACGTTAACGGAAGGAAGATAGTCGTACTTGGGGCAAAGCCCTGCGATACCGGTTCGATAGACATAATGAAAGACCTGTTCAACTGGGATTACAGGGACGAATTCTTCAATCTGCGCGCGAAGCATTTCATCATGATCGGAATGATGTGCAAGACTCACGATGAGTATTGCTTCTGTACTTCCGTCGGATGCTCACCCGTTTCAGAGAACGGCTCCGACCTTTTCCTCATACCTCTGAGTGACAAAGAGTTTGCTCTGAGGATCGTAACAGAAAAGGGCAGAGAGTTCATAGAGCCATACTTCAGATTTCTGTGCGATGCGGATACTAAGAGAACGGAGGAAGTGCTTTCAGCGGCAAAGAATCCCGAAACAGCATTCGATCCGGATGAGGTTCACGAATGGCTTGGGAGGAATTTCGAAAGCCCGAAATGGGACGGAATCGGAGAAGTGTGCCTTTCATGCGCGCAGTGTGCATTCGCCTGTCCGGTTTGCCATTGCTTTGACATTGTCGATGAGGATTACAGCTATTCCGAGGGAAGGAGAATGAAGAACTGGGACGGTTGTCAGTTCGGACATTTTACACTTCATGCATCGGGCCACAATCCGAGAGACATTCAAAGCAAAAGATACAGGCAGAGAATAAATCACAAGTTCAGGTACTATGTGGATAAGTTTGGAAAGATACTTTGCACAGGCTGCGGCAGATGCTCCAGAGGCTGTCCGGTGAGCATCGACATAAAAGAGATCGTTTCAAACTGCAAAGACTGACACAATAAGAGATATGAATAACATTTACTTGCCTCATCTGGCAGAGATAAAGCAGATCATTGAAGAGTCGCCCGATACAAGGACATTCAGGCTGGCTTTCCGAGACCGTGATACTGCGGACAGATTCACATTCAATGCAGGGCAGTTTGCCGAATATTCTGCCTTTGGAGACGGTGAGTCAACATTTTGCATAGCTTCTTCGCCAACCAACAGGGAATTCATTGAATGTTCATTCAAAGTGTACGGCAAAGTTACGCAGTCACTTCAAAGACTGAACACAGGAGACACGATTGGCATAAGAGGACCTTACGGCAACTGGTTTCCGCTTAAGGAATTGAAGGGAAGAAACCTGCTTTTCATTGCAGGCGGAATTGGCATGGCACCGGTCAGATGCGTTATTGAGAATGTTCTTGACTGGAGGGATGACTACGGATCGCTGACCATAATCTACGGCGCAAGATCAGTGAACGACATTATTTACAAAGACAAAGTGAAAGAATGGAAATCCCGCAGTGACGTGAAGACGGTCATTACAGTGGATCCCGGAGGAGAGACCTCTTCCTGGGACGGCGAAGTCGGGTTTGTACCTGCTGTTGTGGAAAAGACAAAGCCGTCAAGCGAGAACACATCCGTGATAATGTGCGGTCCTCCTGTGATGATAAAGTTCACAATGCCTGTGCTTGAGAAGATCGGCTTCAGCGGAAGTGATATTTATACAACTCTTGAGAACAGAATGAAATGCGGTTTGGGGAAATGCGGCAGATGCAATATCGGGAATGTGTATGTGTGCAAAGACGGCCCTGTGTTCACTTACGAACAGATCCGAAACCTGCCTCAGGAATTCTGATGAGAAGGATCAGTTTGCACAGGACTTTTTCTTTAAGCTGAATGAGAATCAGTTTCAGAAGAGATCTCTGTGCGAGACAGCAGTTTCAGGTGACCTCGTAATCTCCGCCGCTCTCTGAATGAGTTGCCATTTCACTGAGCTTGTCAAGCAGTTCACCGGCAGAATCACTCACGGCAAGCATATCAAAAACATGATCTCCAAGGAATCCCTTCTCAACGGCATCACTCAGGAATTTCAGCAAATGGTCAAAATATCCGTCAACATTAAGCAGCCCTATGGGCTTGGAATGAATGCCAAGCTGTTTCCAGGTCCACACTTCAAACAGCTCTTCCAATGTTCCGATGCCTCCCGACATTGCCAGGAAAACATCAGACAATTCTGACATTTTCGCTTTGCGCTCATGCATTGTACTGACGATGATCAGCTCGTCAACCTCATGGAGAGCCGCCTCCTTATCAACAAGCAAACCGGGAATCACTCCCGTAACCCTGACATTGTAGTTCAAAGCAGTGTTTGCGAGTTCGCCCATGATCCCGATGTTTCCTCCGCCGTAAACCAGCGAAAGATTTCTAAGAGCCATTTCCTTAGCAAGAGATTGAGCGGCAAGCAGATGAGATGCGCCTTTCCCGGAAGCGGATCCGCAAAAAACGCATACGGACTTCATTTAGCTATGTAAGTGTTTTGCTTTCTCTGGGATTTTTTGAGCATGCTTGAACAAAGCGCCGAGATTCCCGATCCGGCGATTATGATGAGAAGAAGATTGTTGCTGATCCGGCTTTGGAGGTCATAATTCAGTTCGATGAATTCCATCGTCTTGTCAATGGACTCTCTGGGAGTTGAAGATGAAATGAGAATATGTTCAACTTCCTTGCTGAGCCTGAGCGTCATTCCTTTGTTAATGATCTCGAAATAAATATAGGTGATAAAAACAATAATGATCGCAGTTGTAAATGTGATTATTATGCCTGTTCTTAAACCCTCGTTGAAAGATATGAAGCCGAAGTTCACTTTATCTCTCTTCTCTCTTATGGCAAAGTATATGAGCGAAAGCGGAAGCAAGGTTATGAGCAGGCCAAGGTAGAACGTTGTTTCCTTCAGAGCAGGTACAAGAAGGGTGTATTCAATGATCATTAATATAAAGATCAGAAATGATATGAATATACTGTACTTAAATTCTATCATTTTCCTGGACGGGATTTAATAGGCAAATTCATTATAAGTATGCTGCCGGTTCTTCCGCCGCAATTTGTCAATTCTGTGAAAGCAGAAGCACTGCCTTTCATATCACTTGACATCTTTCAGTAATTGCCGCGCATAATCTGCATCTTCCGGAAGCACCTTGAAGACAACCGGGCCGGTAACAGGATTGAATCCGGTGCCCAGCACTCCAACGCCAAACAGATCCTGCACACCTTCACCCTCAGCGAGATACTTTATCTGAGCCTCATCGAGAATTGATTTCACTATGGCTATCAAACCGTCCTGTCCTGTTTCATATACAGGGACCAGACTTTCGTGATCGAGCCTTTCATGCTCTTCTTTGTTCATGTTTGTCAGTTTGCTTTAATCTTTGAAAATAAATCAATTTATTCAACTGACTTTTGAAGTAAGTGTGCGGAATGTGCGGCAGAGTTTTGCTTCTTTATTACTTTCGGCTGATGCAGTATCTTTGCACTAAAAAATCACTCAACCCATGCAGTCAAAAGCAGCCACGCCGGATGATTATATTGAATCATTGCCGGATGACAGAAAGGAAGCTCTCATCAAACTGAGGAAGATCATTAAGAAGAACCTGCCCAAGGGATTCTCCGAAGAAATGAATTATGGCATGCTTGGGTATGTGGTTCCGCACAAACTCTACCCAAAGGGCTATCACTGTGATCCGAAACTGCCGCTTCCGTTTCTGGCAGTGGCATCTCAGAAGAACTTCATCGCACTTTACCATATGGGGATCTATTCAAAGAAAGATCTTCTCGACTGGTTTACAATGGAATTTCCCAAACACAGCAAAAAGAAACTGGATATGGGGAAGAGCTGTATAAGATTCAAGAAGCCGGAAGACATTCCTTATGAACTGATCGGGGAGCTTGTTTCTAAAATGACTCCCGCCGACTGGATAACATGCTACGAAAGCGCTTTCAGAAAATAGGAAGGGCAGGGATACTACGGGTATGCACGGACATGTCCGGTTTTAAGATACAGTGATCCGATACATAAGATACTGAGCGGGAAATTTTCGAATGCATTCCGCTTGTCAGGGAATGAAATAATTGAGCATTTTGTAGATGAGCTTTGCCGTCATAAAATCAGGGAACGGATTCTGCTTCCTTGGCGAAAGTTCAACCACATCAAATCCTACCACTTTTCTTTCCATGCCAAGTTGTTTCAGGAGTTTCATGGTTTCATCCCAGAAGAATCCGTTAGGTTCAGGCGTGCCCGTTGACGGCATCAGCGACGGATCAAAATAGTCCACATCGAATGTAATGTAAACATTCTGGTTAAGGCCTTCCAGTACGGCTGATTGCCAGTCTGTCCCGTATTTGCCTTCCCTTATCTCAAATGCATAAAATGTCCTTATCCCGTTGGCCTTGATAAAATCATACTCTTCCCTGCACTGAGCGCGTATTCCTACCTGCGTAAGATCTTTTGTGAATTCGCACACGCGTGAAGCAAAGCATGCGTGCGAATATTTTGTGCCTTCGTATTCGTTTCGAAGATCAGAATGAGCATCAAAATGAAGGACCGAGAGATCACTGTATGAATTGAAATGTGCCCGTATGGGAGATGTTGAAATAGTGTGTTCTCCGCCAAGAGTCACCGCGAACTTCCCGTCGTCTATCAGTTCCTTTACGGATTCGTATATCGCATCAAGAGCTTTCTTTCCCTTCTTCTCTTTTAGGTTCACGGGAAGCAGAGAGCAGATCCCCTTTTCAAAGCAAAGCTCACGATTCAGTTCCTCGTCAAAAAATTCCACGTAATGCGAAGCATCAAGAATTGCCGCAGGGCCTTTTGAGGTTCCTTTACCGTAGGAGGTGGTTTGTTCGAACGGAACGGGCAGAATGCATATTTGCGAATCCCTGTAGCCCGAGTACTTCTCTTCTATTGCGAGAAAGTTCTTCTTTATTCCGTAATATTTCCTGTCGTACATAGGTCAGTTGAATTTGTATTCTTCGGCGTCAAACAGCTCCTTAAGCTTAACGATGATCTCTTCCTTTGAAACGCCGGGGTTTGTACCGGCTTCGCCGGTATCCTTTTCCCTGACATCGGCTCTCCCGCTCCCCAAGGCGGCTTCGCCGCCTGCCCCCTCAGTCAGTGCTTTTTTTTTTGCTCCCCTCATCTCTGAGAGAATCTCCGACAGATCACTGATCTCGGCCTTCAGCCGGCAAAGTTCTGCAAGCATCACCTCCATGAAGATCTTCTGGTTTGAGGAATACCGGATCCTGCCCTCGGCATCGGCAAGCACTTTCAGTATCCGTATTATCTCATCCATGCTGAACTGCCCCGCTTCATCCGAAAATTTATCCCTTATCGAATCAGGCTCGTCAAGCAGTTCGGCACTGCCTGCAGAGGAGGTCATCATGAGGTCACGGAAATGGGCCGTCAGCCCGTTGAAGAAAGTCTGAATATCAAGCCCCTTTGAATTCTGTTCGTTGAAAAATTCCAGGGCTCCCTTAACATCACCTTTCTGAATGAAGTCTGCAACCGTGAAGTAGATCTCTTTCTGAGGCAGGTTCAGAAAGCTCGTGAGCTCTTCCACCGTTATCTTGTTTCCGCAGTATGATACTGCGCTGTCAAATACACCGAGCGCATCGCGGAGCGCTCCGTCTCCGAGCTTTGCAATGAGAAACAGCGACTCGTCGTCTATCTTAACTTTCTCCTCCGCGGCGATCTCCTTAAGTTTTGCGGAGATCTCGCTTACCTTGAACCTCTGCAACGGAAACCTCTGACAGCGGCTTGTGATCGTCGGCGGTATCTTCTCGGGATTAGTGGTTGCAAGCACGAAAACAAGATACGGAGGGGGCTCCTCAAGGATCTTCAGCAAAGCATTGAATGCCTGCTGAGTCAGCATGTGCACCTCGTCAATGATGAAGAACTTATACGCGGCTTTCATGGGGTGAGCCTTTGCGGCTTCCTGTATGTCGCGTATGTCGTCAATGCCTCTTCTTGATGCGGCATCTATTTCGATCACGTCAGGGTGAATGCTCCTCTTTATTTCCGTGCACGACTCGCACTTGTCGCACGGCTCGCCGTTCTTCCTGTCGGTGCAGTTCAGCGCTTTTGCGAGTATGCGCGCTATGGTAGTCTTCCCCACACCGCGCGGCCCGCTGAGCAGATACGCGTGTGCGATCTTTCCGATGGACACCGCATTCCGGAGGGTCTGAGTAACAAATTCCTGCGAAGTGACCTCGGAAAACTTCTGAGGCCTGTACTTCCTTGCAGATACTGTGAATGTTGACAATCCTGTTCTTCCTTATGATTATGCTCTTACTTCCTGTATTTTATCTTATTCCCGGAGAATACATGCCTGAGCGCGTCCTCCACTTTTTCCACAAGAACGATCTCGAGCTGATCCAGTATTTCCTTCTGAATTTCGGCAAGGTCCTTCTCGTTGTCTTTCGGGATCAGCACCTTCTTTATGCCGCTTCTTACTGCAGCAAGCAGTTTTTCATTCAGTCCGCCGATAGGAAGAACATTTCCGCGCAATGTTATCTCGCCGGTCATGGCTACGTCGGTCCTTACCGGAGCTTTGGTGATCGCAGAAAGCATTGCCATGAT
The DNA here is from genome assembly GCA_019694675.1 of Ignavibacteria bacterium. Lineage (GTDB taxonomy): Bacteria > Bacteroidota > Ignavibacteria > Tepidaquicellales > Tepidaquicellaceae > JADJAH01. The sequence goes on along the minus strand of JAIBBK010000002.1, from coordinate 12,888 downwards.
CATGGTAATGCCGGCAGAAGGCCCGTCCTTCGGAATCGCCCCTTCCGGAAGGTGTATGTGAATCTCCTTGTCCTTGAAGAATGTTGAGGGGATGCCGAACCTTGATGCGTTCGACTTGATATATGACAATCCCGCCTGCGCGGATTCCTTCATAATGTCGCCAAGCTTACCCGTAAGTATGAACTTGTTGGGGCCGTTCATCACGGTAACATCCACATTAAGAATGTCTCCTCCCATCGATGTCCATGCAAGGCCCGTCACCGACCCGATCTTCGTTTTGGTTTCCGTGTCTGCAAGTTTTGTCTTGAACTTGGGAACGCCAAGGTACTTCTGTACCATCTCTTCCGTGATCGCAAGTGGTTTCTTTGCTTTCTTCAGGCCTTCCTCAACTATCTCCCTGGTCACTTTCCTTATTATGGATGACAGCTCCCTCTCAAGATTTCTGACTCCCGCTTCGCGGGTGTATTCGCGAATGACCTTGAGGATTATCGAGTCCTCAAACCTGATCTGAGATTCCGTGAGTCCGTGCTCAGCAATTTCCTTTGGTATGATGTGCCTGCGGGCTATCTCAACTTTCTCAAAGTCGAGGTAGCTTCGCATTTCGATTATCTCCATCCTGTCAAGCAACGGCAGAGGAATGGAGTAGTACACATTTGCCGTGGTGATGAAAAGCACATTGGAAAGGTCATAATCAACATCAAGATAATGATCGTTGAAAGTGGAGTTCTGTTCGGGATCAAGAACTTCCAGCATTGCGCTTGCAGGGTCACCCCTGAAGTCACTGCTCATCTTGTCAATCTCGTCTATGAGAAGCACAGGATTGACGCTCCCGGCTTTCTTCATCGCCTGTATGATCTTCCCGGGCATTGATCCAATATACGTCCTTCTGTGTCCTCTTATTTCTGCTTCGTCCCTTACGCCGCCTACGGAGATGCGCACAAAGTTCCTGTTGAGTGCGCGCGCTATTGATTTTCCGAGCGACGTTTTACCCACTCCCGGAGGACCCACAAAGCAAAGGATCTGGCCCTTAGGAGATTTATGTATCTCTTTCTCCTTAAGGAGTTTCAGAACTGCAATAAGCTCAAGTATTCTGTCCTTGGCCTTATCAAGCCCGTAATGATCTTCATCGAGAATCTTCTTCGCATGCCTGAGGTCAAAGTTGTCCTCCGTATAAAGTGCCCACGGAACATTGACCATCCACTCCAGGTAATTCCTTATCACTCCGTAGTCCGGCGACATCGGAGGAGTCTTCTTCATTTTCTGAAATTCCTCCAGCGCTTTGCTCATCACCATCTCCGGCATACCCGACGAGTCAATCTTCTCCTTAAGTCTCACCATTTCCGGATCAGTCTCCACTCCTTCGCCGAGCTCGTCCTGAAGTATTCTGATCTGTTCCTGAACGATGAACTTCCTCTGATTCTTCTGCATCGTCTGATATACCTTCTCATCTATCTCCTTCTCAACATTCAGTATCTCCATTTCGGAACTCATTATAAAGAGCACTTCGTAATACTGTTTGTGAAGTTCGCCTATCTCAAGGATCTTCTGCTTCTTCTGAACAGATGCGTTTATGGTTGAGGCGATGTAGTAGAGTTTTCTGTCCGGTTCCTTTATGTTCTCGTATGCAACAAGTGTTTCCTGAGGAATTGTCCTGTTTGCCTGCACATAATCACTGAAGAGTTTCGATGCCTGCCGCATCAGGGCTTCAAGCTCATTGTCAGGTTTGAATGCCGGATTTTTAAGTTCAAATGTAGCGGAGATGAATTTGCCGCTGTGAAACTTCTTCACGTCGGCCGTGTAAAGACCGTCCACGAGCACCTTGATGAGTCCGTTCGGAAGGCGAAGCACCTGTATGATCTTCGCTACGGTGCCCGTCCTGTACAGATTTTCAAATGTCGGTTCCTCGATCTTTTCATCAACCTGCGATACCAGCAGGATGAATTTGTCCTTTTCAACGGAGCTGTTTACAGCCGCTATCGTGGATTCCCTTCCCGCCAGTATCGGAAACATCATATAAGGAAATACAACCATGTCTTTAAGCGGAAGCACCGGCAATGTTTCCGGGATGCTGGATGCGAAATCTTCTATGTTCTTATCAGGATTGTCGAATATGACCTCATCGGCCTCTCTGACATTTTCCTTGTCCTTGAGTTCTTGTTCGTTCATCTGTTTGTTATTCTTGGATCTGCCTGCCATCAATTGATTGATTTTGAGAAATATATAGCCGCTTCAAAAGAGTTTCAATTCTTTTGCTGACTTCTGCCTTCATGCCGCCGGTTCAGGTTACCTTAATGTGCGGCCTTATATGAAGCAGTAAAGATAAGTTTGTCAAATCCGTCCTGAGATAAAATGCAAAAGTTATGGTACATGAGCGGGGAATGATTTAGTCATGAATAATACATCTTCAAAGCTAAAGCCATTTAAATAAATCATCAGGATTCATAAATTGCGCACATGCCAAGAATAAATGTAACGATAGTTGACGCCACGGGTAATAAGGAACAGCAGGCAACCCTGCCTGATGATGCATCCGTGAAGAGAATACTCGAAGTGCTCCTGCCGAAGATGAAGATGCCGCTGATCGGCCCCGACGGCGAGCCCCTTTCGTACAAATTTCACCACAAAGCTTCAGGCAAGCAATTGACCGAGAATCAAACGCTTGCAGAGGCAGGTGTTAAGGAGGGAGATGTGCTTCGCCTTCATCCCGAGATCACAGCCGGATAGACTCCTGCCGCTTCTCAGACAATCCACCTAACGAATACCAGTCCTCCGGATGGGAGTTTTGCTTAATGCAGAATCTGAAGGAGTATGAATTCGGCTATTGGGTTAAGAAGCGTTTTACAGGTATAAGTTCAGTGCTTAATCAGCCGGAGGTACTTCATCGAGACTGTAATAGACCGGCAGTCCTTTGGAAAGAATCAGGTCTCTCTCCATGCATGCCCCTTTGCTTTCGCCGATCATGAGTATTCCGTCGCACATGTTCACAAGTTCCAGGGAGATCTTCATCACAGATCCGTACTTGTCTGCAACCTTGGATCTCTCTACAACCGGCAGAGCTGCATTGACACCAATGAATGGCACATGTCCCGCTTCCAGAAGCCTTGCCGCCGTTTCATTCATTGCATCGAGGTTCTTTTGTCTCTGCTCGTGTGTTTCTGCTGAGTATGGCCCTGCAACCGCAATGATCATCCTGCCTTATTTATTTGATTCTACGGCAACTAACTTATTCCCGTAAAGGTCAGTGAAATGAACCGACTGCTGTTCATCTGCCGACTTCGGCTCTCTTGTAATGGTCGTTCCGTTAGCAACAAGCCTGTCATAGAATTCCGCTATTGAATCAGTGTAAACCACAAGCACAGGTTTCTTGCCAGTCTGGTTACCGACTCTGCTAAGTTCATCATCATCTTCCGCCTCACTCAGCCATATTCCCGCGGAGAGGTCAGGTTCAAATCCAAGATGCAGATACCTCTTGCCGTTCTCCATTACAAGATCGAAGAACTTCTTGCATCCGAGGTTCTTTTCGTAAAACTCAAATGCCTCATCACAGTCCTTTACAAGAATTGTGACCCTTCCCAGTTCGGTCTTCATTGAGTTTGCGTTTGATATGAAAATGTATCTTCCTTCCTGAAACTGCTTCAAAAATAGCTATTTGGAGAGGTCATTTCAATTGCCAAAGCCCTTTCAGCTTTGGAAGAAAAATGTTCTTGACAAAATGAACAGTGTTCAGTAAGTTTGCATTGTTCACAATTATTATGGGCATAAGACAGAGAAAAGAACGCGAGAAAGAGGAAATGAAAAAGCTTGTGCTTGATGCTGCAGGCAAGATAGCTGTCAGCGAGGGCTTTGAAAAGATTTCCATCAGAAGGATTGCGGAAGAGATCGAATACAGTCCCGGAACGATCTATCTGTACTTCAAGAACAGGGATGAAATTCTATTCGACCTGCACAGTCTTGCATTTCAGAAGTTCTATGATATGCAGCTCACAGTCAGCAACATCAAGGATCCTTTCGAAAAGCTCCGCGAGCATGGCAGGGTTTACATCACCTTCGGCCTTGACAATCCCGAACTCTATGAGCTTATGTTTATAGTGCAGGCTCCGGGAAATGAGATCGAAGCTAATCAGGAATGGAATGAAGGCATGAAGACATTTGAGTTTTTGAAACAGAATATTCAGGAATGCGTTGACGCAGGCTACCTCAGGGGAGATGTGAATGTTCTGTCGATAGGCATGTGGTCGCTTGTGCACGGGCTCGTTTCCCTTTTCCTCAGAAAGAGAATGGCAATGGTTCCGAAGGAATACATCAGGCCCGTTCTCTACAATGCGTATGAAACAATGGTGGATAACTTCAGGCAGGGAAAGTAAAAATTTTTTGCATTCTTAATGAACACTGTTCAATTAACAAATAACGTTCACTCAAAAAATCCACAAATGAAAAACACCCTATTGTCACTGGCGATTCTCCTGTTCCTTGCCGGCTCCGTCACTGCACAAAGCGGAAACGGGATCATTCGCGGCAAAGTGATTGACGGCGAAACAAAGGCGCCTCTCGAAGGTGCGGTAGCTGAACTGCTTGAAACAAAGCAGAAGACAGGCACTGACGCAAACGGCGAAGTCGTCTTCGACCGCCTCAGCGAATCAACCTACAGAATACGCGTTACTTACATAGGTTATGAGCCGATCATAAAGAACGACCTTGTGCTCTATGCAGGAAGGCCTTTGGAAACAGTTATAGAAATTTCGCCGTCATCAATTACAACCGGCGAGATCGATGTAAGCGCAAGCTACTTCGAGAAGAATTCGGATGTCAGCACAAGCATGATCAACCTGGATTACGAGGAGATCAGGCGCGCACCCGGAGCTGCGGAAGACATCTCAAGAATGGTGCAGGCCGTCTCAGGCGTTTCATTCTCCAATGACCAAAGGAACGATCTCATAATCCGCGGGGGCTCACCTGCCGAGAACCTGTTCCTGATTGACGGGATCGAGATCCCGAACATAAACCACTTCGGAAGCCAGGGTTCAACAGGCGGTCCGATCGGAATCCTGAACCTCAAGTTTCTTCAGAATGCAGATATTTATACGGGCGGATTTCCGGTGACTTACGGCAACGCTCTCTCGGGTGCGGTTGACATAAGCTTCAGGGAAGGAAGCAAAAAGTATTATTACAATAACATTGACATGTCACTTCAGGGATTCGGAGGACAGTTCGAAGGCAGATTCTCGGACAAGTCCTCATACCTCGTGTCATTAAGAAGAAGCTATCTCGACCTGCTCAAAGATGCGATCCGGCTTTCGGCCGTTCCGAAGTACTGGGACATGAACTTCAAATCCAACATCATACTCAACGAAAAGAACAGCATCAGTCTGCTTGGATTCTGGGCCACCGACAAAATTGAATTCGGTGCAAGAGATGAGGATGATGAAACAGCCAATCCGTTCGAGAACGCGAAGGTTGACAGGCAATTCTATACGGCCGGACTTAATCACACATACCTGATCAGGAACGGCTTCATTAGGAACGTCCTCTCCGGTGTGGTAACAGACGGAAACACGACTCAGTACAATGAATCTAACACCGCGGAGATTTATAAGAATGACTATGTCGAATCTGAAGTGACACTGAAATCCGACCTTAGCAAAAACCTTTCGGAATACTTCAGCATTGACGCCGGCATCGGGGGAAAGCTTGTAAGATCTGACAATGATCTTTACAGCGAACAGGATACAAGCGCAACGGGTTACGTCATCCCGGAAGTGAATACAAACAGTCTCATCAACTCCTTCAAACTCAACGGATATGTGAATCTAACAACCAGGCTCTTCAATGACAGGCTTGTGATAAACTCGGGATTGAGGTATGACTACTTTGACTACATTACAAACCCCGGTTCATTCTCGCCGCGCATCGGCGTCAGTTACAAAGTTACTCCCGTTACAAGCATAAATGCTTCGGCAGGGATCTTTCACCAGAATCCTGCATACATCTGGCTTGCAACAGTGGAGTCAAACAGGAATCTCGATAACATCAGGGCGGATCATTACGTGTTTGGAATAGACCATCTTATATCTGAAGACCTGCGTGTTACGGCGGAAGTTTACGAGAAGCAGTATTCCAACTACGCAGTGAGCACAGATAATCCCACATACATACTGGTGAACGGAGGAGCTGAATACGGACCGAACTATGTCACAGCAGCAGTGAGCGCCGGTACGGGCACTGTTCGCGGTTTCGATCTTTCGCTTCAGAAGAAACTTTCCGGCAACGGGATCTACGGAATGCTTAACTACTCATACATGAATTCAAAATTCAAGGCGCTCGAAGGAGGCGAAGTGCCGGGAGCATTTGATCAGACGCATCAGCTGAATCTAACGCTTGGTTACCAGGTTGCCGATGACTGGCTCGTCGGGCTTAAATACAAATTCTCCACGGGTAAGCCTTACACTCCTTACGATGCTGAAGCATCAATAGCCGCCGGCAGAGGTGTGTACGATATGGCACTGTACAATTCCGAAAGGACTCCCGACTACATGAGAGTTGACCTAAGGGTTGACAAGAAATTCAGCTTCAGCGGTATTGGGCTTGTGACTTACATCGAATTCCAGAATCTTCTCAACAGGGAGAACGTGAGTGAGTATTATTGGGATGATGACAAGAACGAAGTCGGTGAGATCCTGCACTGGGGATTCTTTCCTGTCGGAGGATTTAGTCTGCAGTTCTAAACAGACAGCATGACGGATAGTGAGCCCGGCGGTAAGTTGCCGGGCTTTCTATTTTTTGTGTGCACGATCTTCCGCACTCAGCAGTTCTCCCCAAAAGCAATATCATTTGAATTGTATCAATGACTTTAGTTTCTAAATTGCATCCGATTAACCAATCCAGATGACAGACAAGAATATACTGCTGAAGGCGTTCTCACTAATGTGCACCACAAAGAGAACGGCGGAGATCTATGATGAGAACAGGCAGATATGCCGTTATGTGCATTCCACTTCACGCGGCCATGAGGCAATTCAGCTTGCAGTCGGGATGCATCTCAAAGAATGCGATTACCTGAACCTCTACTACCGCGACGAGTCAATTCTGCTCGGCCTTGGACTTCAGCCATACGAACTCATGCTTCAGCTTCTGACCCGGAGAGATGATCCTTTCTCGGGTGGAAGAACATATTACGGTCATCCTTCCCTAAGGCGCGAAGGATTTCCGAAGATCCCGCATCAGTCAAGCGCCACAGGCATGCAGGCAATACCGGCCACAGGCATGGCTCACGGAATTCAATACCTTGAATCCGCAAACCTTCTTCCCGAAGGCGAGAAGCCGATCGTTGTATGTTCCCTGGGCGACGGCTCCGTCACCGAAGGCGAAGTGTCAGAGGCATTTCAAATGGCTGTGCTCAAACAGCTTCCCATAATGTATCTTGTGCAGGACAACAACTGGGGAATATCGGCTTATGCAGATGAGATGCGCGCAATGGACGCTTACGAGTTTGCGGCAGGTTTTAAGGGAATGAAGAGACACAGGTTGGACGGAGCTGACTTTGAAGAATGCTATGAGAAGGCGGGAGAAATAATGAATTATGTGAGAACAAAGAGAAAGCCGGTGCTTGTTCATGCAAAGGTCCCTCTGCTTGGGCATCATACATCGGGTGTGAGGAAGGAATGGTACAGAAGCCCGGACGATCTTGAGGAGCATTTGTCCCGCGATCCTCTTCCGAGGTTAAGAAAGAAGCTCTTAAGTTACGGAGTGAGCGAAGCCGAACTCAGCAAGGCGGAGAAAGAAGCTTCTGAACTTGCAGACGAGAGTTTCAGAAAAGCTGTGGAAGCTCCAGAACCCGATCCTTCAACACTCACTCTTCATGAGTTTGCCCCTCCGGCTGTTACCGAAGAGAAGGGAGAAAGATCACCCGAAGGTAAAGATCCTATAATAATGGTGGATGCCGGCCTTCATGCGATGAACGAAATTCTGCGCGATCATCCGAACGCAATATTTTACGGACAGGATGTGGGCAGGAGGCTTGGCGGAGTGTTCCGCGAAGCCGCGACACTTGCGCAGAAATACGGAGACAGCCGCGTATTCAATACACCCATTCAGGAAGCTTACATAGTGGGCTCGACAGCAGGTATGAGCGCAGTGGGCGTGAAGCCGGTAGTGGAGATCCAGTTTGCAGATTATGCATGGGCAGGATTCAATCAGCTTGTGGTGGAGATCTCAAAATCATGTTACCTCACTAACGGCAAGTATCCCGTATCCTGTGTGATACGGATACCCTGCGGCGCATACGGCAGCGGCGGGCCTTACCATTCCGACTGCATCGAATCCAGCGTGCTTCCCATACGAGGAATAAAGGTTGCCTATCCGAGCAATGCGGCCGACATGAAAGGACTGCTTAAGTCAGCGTTCCTTGATCCGAATCCGGTCATAATGTTTGAGCATAAGGGACTTTACTGGAGCAAAGTGGCAGGTACCGATCTTGCAAAGTGCCCGGAACCTTCTTCAGACTATGTGGTGCCGTTTGGAAAGGCGAGGACATTCCTGAAAGCGGATAAGAACAAGATCGATTCCGGCGAGACAATATCTGTCATCACGTACGGGATGGGAGTGCACTGGGCGGTGAACGCCGCCGCAAGGTTTCCGGGACAGATCGAAGTGATCGACCTGAGGACTCTGAACCCGCTTGATGAAGAAGCAATGTTTGAATCTGTGAAGAAGCACGGCAAGTGCGTTGTGATCACTGAAGAACAGAAACTCAATTCATTTGCGGAAAGTCTTGCAGGAAGAATTTCGGGAGAGTGCTTCACTTATCTTGATGCACCCGTGCAGGTCGTAGGATCTGTCAATGTGCCTGCGGTCCCGCTCAATACACATCTGGAGCATGCAATGCTGCCGAATCATGTAAAGGTCATTGATGTATTCAAGAAACTGCTTGCGTGGTGAGCATTATTACGGGGACTCCGCCTTCATAAGCAGATGCTCAAGCTCTTCTATACTCAGCTTTGAGCCCGCTTCTTTCGGGGCAACCACAAAACCGTTCTCTCCGCTTTCCGTTCTTCCGGTGACATTCTGATTTGCCGCAAGGCTGTCGGGCAGGCTTTGGTTCACTCCAAGACTGTCTGTCGAAGTTTTGGGTTCAAGTGAGATCAGGAAGTCAAGTGTAGGAGCAATGCTTGCATAATAGTCTGAATTCGGAAACCTCAGCTTAAGGAGATTGTAGTAGGCAATGGCGCTGTCTTTGATGAGAAGCTTGTTCTGGTAGATCCACCCGATCCCTAACAGCGCTTTGGCTGACAGAGTGTCTGTGGGATTCTTGTCTATATACTCCTTCATAAGAGTAATTGCTTCCGGATAATCTTCACTGTTGAACTTTATCAGCGCCCTTGTGAGCAGATCGCCGTCGTTGTCCGTATTCAGGCTGTCAGTACCCGCACTCTTCCTCAGGAGCGATCTGGATTCCTTTGCGTAAACCGTTGCGGGATACGCCGCAATGATCTGTTCGAATGCTTCCGCAGAGAGTTCTTCCTTTCCAAGTGACTTGTAAAAAGTGCCGAGCATGAAAAGCGTTTTGGGCTTCTTGTCTGCATCCGGATACATATCGAGCAGAAGTTTCAGATAATGTTCGGCGGAATCGGGCATGTTCATATCATACATGAAGAGTTCCGCGAGCTCGTAGTATGAATTGTAGATATTGTTTGCCTTCTCAATCTCATCGCCGGCTTCCTTAATTGCGCTGAGACTGTCCTGCACCTTATCATTCTCTTTAGCCTCCTTTTGAATCTCCTCGCCCTTCTCCTGAGATACATTGCCGGGATTGAATGCACCGGTGGGATCAGGGTTTGCGTTTGGATTGGGATTCTTTGTAACATCTTCAACGGAGTCTGCCGGATGAACACCTCCCGCGGTGCCGAAACCTCCGGGATTTCCCTTGCCCCGTCCTTCCTGCGTTCCGTCTTCTGTCCCGTCGCCGGTGTTCTGCTGGTTCTGGTTATTCTGCTTGTTGAGATCTTCGATACCCTTTTCTTCATTGTACAATGCCCTGTATGCCTCAACTTCCGGATTGGTTTCGGGTATCCTCAGTTCTTTATCGCCTTTGATGTCAGCAATCAGGTTAAAATACTTCTCAAGCGTCTTTGCTTTTCTGGAGCTCTCGGGATAAAATTCCGAAAGCGAATTTTCCTGAGTTGCCTTCTTATAATTTACAAGCGCGTTCATGTAATCCTTCTGTCTGGTCTCAAGGTCCTTGCCGAGGAAATAATAAGCGTCCGCGGCGGAAGTGGTATTTGCATACTTCACAATCACCTCATAGTATTTTTCCTTTGCCTGCCTGATGTCACCTTCCGCATACAGATTGTTTGCAATCTCAAGGTCTATCAGCGGAGTGAAGTCTTTGAAATCCCTGTACTTCTTTCTCATGGAAGACAGTTCGTCCTCCGCATCAGAGTATTTCCTGCTTACAATGAGGCCTTTGGCATAGTTGAGTCTGGCAAAGAAAGTAAGGTCGAAGTCAGGTGAATAATCAAGCACTTTTTTGAATTCATCCGCCGCCGACTCGGGTTTGTAAACACTGCTCAGCCGGGCAAGTATGAACTGGTTTTCGGCCTTTCGCACATTATCGCCGGAGTATTCAATTGCTTTCTTGAAGTTCTCCACGGATTCTTTCAGTCTGCCGTTGTTGTAATCATATACGCCCAGGTCTCTGGCCGCGAGTGACCTTATCTCCCTGTCGTCGGAATCCTTCACAAGGTCGCCGAGTATCTTAAGCCCGTCTTCATTTTTCCCGAGCCGGAGTTTTGTCCTTGCAAGGTAAAGAAGCGCCTCGTCGGTCAGTTCGCTTGAGGAAAGTCTCTGCAGAAATTCATTGAACTTTCTTTCCGCATTGATGTAGTCTGTCTGAAAATAGTACGCCTCGCCGATCAGGAGAACCGCGTCATCTATGTATTTGCTGTTCTTATGATACTGTATGATCTTGGAAGCTCTTTCGATCGCCTTGTCAAGTTTCTCCTTCACGGTGGCGGATACCGGCGGCGTGATCCCGAGTGAATCCAGCCTTCTGTTATAAGTGGAGATCAGCCCGGCCCTGTATTCTTCCAGAGCGTCATGGAAATCGCCGTCCGCCTGAAAGAACTTGTTGAAATAGGCTGTGAAGTTCTCAACCCTGTTTCCCATGAACAGGTAAGAAGTGAAGTCCTGGAAATCAAAGTCAAGGGATCTGCTGAAATCCGGATCCGGGCCTTCTCCTATCGTATCATTTGCGGCACGGGGAACGGTGGAATAGGTAATGTGATTACAGCCGGTCTGTGATAAAGCAAATGCGAGGAAAAGGATCGCCGGAACGAAATATCTGATAAAACTCAATTGGACAAATCTGTTTGGATCAAGATATTTTGAACAGCCGTCTAATTCAATACAATAGTTTTTGAAAAATGCACTGTACGCAAAGACGGCTTCACAAGCTGTTTGCAGTGGACTGCAATCATAGAATTCTGGATCATCAGTGTAACAGCTCTTGAACTGTTCATCATGTTTTGAGAAAGTGACTGACCGGCAAATCTTTTCAGAACATGACCAAAGTCATAGTTTCTGAAATCCTTCCTCCGTAGTTTTGTATAAAGGAAGTTATTATGAAATCCGCATCTCATCGCTCCCGCGCTCCGCTTCTCACAAACCTGCTTTGGTTTCTCAGTATTTTTGTGTTCATCAATGCATTCAACTTTCAGCATAACCCGCCGGAGGGTTGGTACAGGCAGTTCTTGCCGGAAAATCTTCCTCCCTTGAACAACCTGACCTTTAAGGACAGCCTGACCGGTTACGGTGTTACAGTGAGAGGTTCGGACGGAAATTCTTATGTCATCAGAACAACAAACGGCGGGGACAACTGGAGCTATGTTCTTACCGAGAATTCCGGCAGAACTTTCCTGGACATAGAGTTCATTAATGCTCACACAGGCTTTGCAGGAACTGACTGGTTTGCAGGGGCAAGGCTGTACAAGACCACTGACGGCGGTGACAACTGGAATGTTCTAAATAATCCCAATAGCTACTTCTCCTATCAGGATATTCACGTTTTGAGTGATGAGGAAGTTTGGGCAACCAGAGATTTACCATTCGACGGAGGCGTATTCAGGACAACAAACGGCGGAACGACATGGCAAAGGAAGTATTACAATTTGTCATATCAAGCTGACAGGGTTTATATGATCAATTCCAGAATCGGATTTATCAGCAACGGATATGTACCTAATTCGTTTTTGAGAAAGACAACAGATGCCGGGGACACATGGGTGGAGATTCCAAACGGAGATGGATGGTATAATATTCACTTCCGAGATACACTTGTAGGATGGAGATCGAAGCGTTCTGTATTTCAAAAAACAACAGATGGTGGATTGTCCTGGACAACACTTTTGGAAGTTTCTACCGGCAATCCTGACGTAGCTGTCTCATCATTTTCGATTTTGGGAGAGGACATAATTTGGGGTGTTGATCGGGATGCAAATATACTTTACCCGAATTTTCAATTTCGGGGTGTGATAGCTAAGTCAACAAATGCAGGGTTGAACTGGGGATATCAGCTTCCCGACACATCATTCAGAATGCCATTCTTTGTTTTCTGTGAGTTTGTCAATACAAGAGTCGGATGGGCATACAATTCTGTGCACACGCTAACAGGAGGTGATACAACTACATATCCGCTTACTTCCGTCAGTAATCAATCCACAAATGTGGCTTCAAGCTTCATTTTGTATCAGAACTATCCAAACCCGTTCAATCCCAAAACAACTATTGAATACGACTTGAAGGCCGGCAGTAATGTAATGCTGAAAGTAACTGACATTAACGGAAGAGAAGTCCGGACTCTTGTTAACTCAAGACAACATCCAGGGAGATACAAAG
>JAIBBK010000057.1 GCA_019694675.1 Ignavibacteria bacterium | reverse complement strand
TTAAAATGCCTCGACGTGATGTTGGTCTTAATCATTTTATCAATACAGGTTTGTGTTATTGGATGTGTTGTTGCTTTCAGTCAATATGGTAAAGAATAACATCTTTTTCAACACGGATTGCCGGCGTTTGAACGATGACCGGCTGCCGTTCTTACTGCAATAGGAATGCCGCATTGGCCATATCCTCCGGCTCAGTTCTTGTACAACTGCCTTGAGCTTGGAACCCACCATTCGTTCATTAGCGGAGAATCCGGGTAAGCATACCACCGCTTGTTCCTGTACCTGTCGCTGTTGAGATACCTTACCGGTTCGCTCCAGAGGAATGTAACCGGCTGATCATCATAGACGATCTTCTGCCACTTGTTCAGTATCTCCTTTCTCTTCTCCTCGTCAAACTCCACCCTGTTTGCCTCAAGAAGTTTGTCGCTTTCCGGATTGTTGTAGCTGAAGTAATTACTGCCTTCGCCGATTGACTGCGATGAATGCCATATCTGATACGGATCATCCGGGATCGCCGTCAACTGCCAGCCTGCAAAGCACGCATCGAACTGATGCTTCTTCACTTTGTCAAGGAATACTGACCATTCGTACTCCTGCATGTTTGCTTCTATTCCAAGCTGTTTGAGCTGCTCTATTACTATCAGCAGCACTTTTTTCCTCTTCGGATTCGTATTGTTCACGAAGGTGAACCTGAAGTCTGTCTTCTTTCCGTTGATCACCTTGTCAATAATGCCGTCGCCGTCAGTGTCCTTCCATCCCGCCTCGGCAAGAAGCTGTTTGGATCTTTCGGGATTGTATTCGATCTTCGGAAGGTCAGTGTTGAGAAACTTGCTCTTTATGAAGATGTGCGACTGAATTGTCGTTCCCATTCCGAAGACAACCTTGTCAATTATGGACTGCCTGTCAATTGCATGGCTCAGGGCAAGCCGGACCTTCTTATCGGAAAAGAGAGGAGTGTTGTTGTTCCATGCGATATAGTTGTACGACGGCTCTATCACAAGCGCCTTCTCAAGTCCGAACTGTGCGGGGTCTTTCACATTCTCAACAAAGTCGATCGGCTGAATTACCTCCATGTGATCTATCTCCTTGTTCTTTGCCGCCACCACAGCCGCGTTCTGGTCCTTTATGGTCTTGAAGATGATCTTGTCTGCATAGTAAGGTGTGCGCTCTTTGTTCCAGTAGTTTTCATTTCGCTTCAGTGTGATCGACTGACCCGTAATCCACTTGTCAAGCATGTAAGGGCCCGTTCCGACCACGTACTTCGAATCTCTTGAAACTTCCTCTGAATTTATGAAGTCGGCAAACTTCTGCATATCCGGATACTTCTTCGGATCCATTGACTTCTGCGCTTCGTCAAGTTCTTCCCAGCTGAAACCGTCATTGGCATTGTCTTTGTCAAGTATGTGCTTCGGAATAATCTCAAGATCGCCGAGAGAATAGATTGCCCTGAAGTACGGCTTTGACATGTTGAACCTCACCTTGTACTTGTTGCCGTCAACCAGCTCCACGCTTTTTACGTCAAGGAAATAATTCCTCTGCGCCTGAGCATCGGTGAACGGATTCTTCACTACCTTGACTGTGAAGATGATGTCCTCACCCGTGAACGGATGGCCGTCGGAAAACTTCACATCTTCCCTCAGGTCAAATGTATATGAGAGATGGTCCTCACTTATAACGGGAAGTGACTTTGCCAGCAGAGGAACAAGCTCATAAGTGACGCGGTCAATATCAAGAAGGTTTTCGAATATGTACAAGGTGATGCCGGATGCGGTGGCATCATTGGTTACCGTCGGATTCAGTTTCTCGGCATCAGACATCTCCTGCTTTATCACCCAGTCGCCGCTGTTCGCTCCGGTGGTGTCCGTTGGCTTGAGAGGTGATATTTCAACTATGCCTTCTCTTTTTGTCTCAACGGTTTCCTTCTTTCTTCCGCAGGAACAAACAAGTACTGCCAATAAAATTACAGGTGCTGATCTCAAGATCTGTTTTAGGCTCATGCTGATTGGGATCCGTTGAGTGAGTTTACGATCCGGCTTTCAAAAATGTTCGGTGCCGGCTGAATTTCTTTGATTACGGCTTGAATTTAAAATATTATCTTTGATTTAATCAAGTGATTGTAATATCTTGACGCATGCTGAACATTCCTGAGTGTCCGGATGTCAACATAGGATTTGCACGCCGGATCTACCGGCTGATTCTTTTCATTTGCTTCGTCTGGATCGCACTCATCGTATTGCCCCCGGTACTTGCAAATTCCGGAGGCGTCTTTGCAACAGTTTCGGATTACATGTACATTGCTTTCTCTCCGATCTGCCATCAGGAAGAGGCGCGCTCGTTCTATATTGCAGACAATCCTCTCGGCGTGTGTTCAAGATGCACCATGATCTATGCAGGATTCGCATTCGGAGTGCTTATCTATCCGCTCTTCAGAAGGATCTCTGATGTGAACCCGCCTTCACTTTGGTTTCTCCTGATCCCGCTTGCAATGATCGGAACGGATGTATTGCTCGACCGTGCAGGCGTGGTTTCCAATACGTTCCTCACAAGGTCATTCACCGGATTTCTGACAGGAGCGTCTCTTGCTTTCTTCATTATTCCCGGATTCATAAGATTCTTCTACGAGATCACTGCTTATTTAAGACAAAAAGAAAGGGTACGGGATTGAATTCAGGCCCAAACAGGATCGTGCCTGTCCTTTACGGCGCTTTGATCATGACCATGATCTCATTGTTTCCTGTCATTAACCTGATTAACGTTTTCTGCTGTGCGGGCATTGCTCTCGGAGGCCTGGCGGGAGTTTATTTCTACAATAAGCAGTTGAGCGGAACCGGGATACCGCTGACATCCAAGGACGGAGGTATGGTCGGACTGCTGAGCGGAATTCTGGCCGCGGTGCTTGTGAGCGGATTCACCGTACTTGCCGGACTGCTTTCGCATACTAACCCCGTCTCGGAAGCTCTGAAGATGATGGAAGAATCCGGAGTGGATTTGCCTTCGGAAATGCTTGTTTATGCCGACAGGTTTTCTGAAGAATACAACACTTACGGCTTCTCACCTACAATTGCGATCTTCTCATTCGTCATGCACATGATCCTCTTTCCTCTGTTCGGCGCTATAGGTGCGATCATCGGAGTCTCAATTCTCGGAAAGAAGAACAATGCCGGCCCCACAAATGATCAGAGTTGAACCGTGCTCTAAGGAGGATTCCGACCGAATAAGGTTTGTGCTTTTTGCGTTCATAGCATTCGCGCTTGTATCTGCATGGTTCACCTTATCCGATCTTGCAGCCATGCTGTTTCCGGACCTGTTCCGTTATGAAAGCTCCTGCATCATGCTGAACATTGCAGACATCCCCTGCCCTTTCTGCGGAATGTCAAGGGCCTGGAAAGAACTCCTCAGACTGAATTTTTCGCGCAGTGTATATTACAATCCATTGGCTATACCTTTTTTTGCATTATCATTCCTTATTATGTTCGCGATCTTTGCGCTGAGTCTGTTCAATTACCGCATCAGGATCACGGATGCAAAGAAAACTTTTTTAGCGGCGGTCGTGGTTCTTCTCGTTATCTGGACAGCCAACATTTTTTACGGACATCAATCCTAAGGGATCATATCTCAATGTTTGAATACTCGGGTTCGGTTCACATGCATTCAAAATTCTCCGACGGGACAGGCACTGTGCAGGAGATCGCACAGTACGCGTCTGAATCGGAGCTGGACTTCATCATTCTCACGGACCACAACACACTCAAGGCAAAAGAGAAGGGTTTTGAGAAATGGTACGATAAGACCATGCTCATTGTCGGATATGAAGTGAACGACTCAAAGAACAAGAATCACTATCTTGTCTTTGGGCTTGATGAAGTTGTCGGCACATTCACCAGGCTGAAAGACGGCGACCTTGGGAACAAGCTCACGGCCGCAGAATATGTGAAGAAGGTGAAAGAAAAAGGAGGCATCGGATTCATTGCGCACCCTGACGAGAAGCGTAAGCATCTTGAGGGGCATCCCGCGTATCCCTGGACTGCATGGGAATCAGAGGACTTTGACGGACTTGAGATTTGGAATCATATGAGCGAGTGGGCAGAAGGGCTCAATGACTCGAACAAGGTCAGCAGACTGATCCATCCCCTTAAGTCGATCATCGCACCGGCGAAAGAAACTCTCAAACGGTGGGATGACCTGAACAGGAAAAGGAAAGTTGTTGGTCTGGGAGGAATTGATGCTCACGCTCACAAACATACGATCATGGGCATCAGCGTCGAAATCTTTGCCTATAAGATCCTGTTCAAATCAATCAGGACGCATGTTTTCCTGGATGAGGAGATTGATCCCGGAAGCAGGAAGAATTTCGAAAGAGACAAGAAGAAGATCATCGAGGCAATAGGAAGAGGGCGGAGTTTCATCGTGAACAACTACAACGGAAACGGCAGGGGATTCAGGTTTACGGCGGAATACAACGGCGTGAATTACATATCCGGTGACGAGATCGTTCTCAGTCATAAGAAGAAATCTAAACTGATCCTCAGGGCAATGCTGCCCGCCGAAGCTACAATGAAACTGATACATAACGGAAAGTGCGTTGACGAATACAAAGGGATGGACTGCATCTGGGATTCCGACGATGCGGGAACCTACAGAGTGGAAGCATGGAAAGGCGACAGAGGATGGATCTTCTCAAACCATATAAGAGTATCGAAGCAATGACAGCAGAACGGACGGCAAACTTGCTTGACAAGCTCATAGTTGTGGGCGACAGGGTTCTTATCAAACCGCTTACTGAGAGCGAAAGAACTTCATCCGGACTTTATCTTCCGCCGGGTGTACACGAGAAGGAAAGAGTAAGAAGCGGGTATGTGATGAAGGCCGGCCCCGGCTATCCTGTTCCTCTTCCTGCAGAAGACGAAAGCTGGAAGAAGTCAGAAGAGAACGTCAAATACATTCCCCTTCAGGTAAGGGAAGGCGACCTTGCCCTGTATCTTCAGAAGGACGCAATCGAGATAATGTACTCAAACGAAAAGTACTTCATCGTTCCGCAGCATTCAATACTTGTTGTTGAAAGGGATGAAGAACTTTTCAGATAGTTGTTCAGCGCTGTTGCACTTATGTAAAAGACACTCACAAATGCTGATGGTTCTGTCATTTTATTTTACCCTGCGCAGAATGCAATGAAGAAGATCTTCAGCAGAACGGTAATAATCCTTTCCTTCGTCAGCCTTTTCAACGACATCTCCTCTGAAATGCTCTACCCTGTTCTGCCGATCTACCTTAAGAGTATCGGATTCTCCGTGCTTTTCATTAGCATACTCGAAGGTTTCGCGGAAGCACTGGCGGGACTGAGCAAGGGTTACTTCGGCAAATTTTCCGACAGCATGCAGAGAAGGGCGCCGTTCGTCACTTTCGGATATATGCTGAGCGCTGTATCAAAACCCCTTCTTGCTTTCTTTTCGCAGACATCTTTGGTTTTTTCCGCAAGGACATTGGATCGGTTAGGAAAAGGTGTCAGGACCGCAGCGCGTGATGCTATGCTATCCGAGAATTCAACTCCGGAAAACAGAGCGTCAGTCTTCGGATTTCACAGAGGTATGGACACTCTCGGTGCGGTTGCCGGTCCCCTCATTGCGCTTGCATATCTGAGCTACTTCCCGGAAGATTACCAAACCTTGTTCCTGATCGCTTTCATTCCGGCCGCAGCAGCCGTCTTTCTTACATTCCTTCTGAAAGACAAACAGAATGATATTCACAGAAATGCAGTAAGCCTGAAAGAATACTTTTCGTTCTTCACTTACTGGATAAGATCCGGCAAGAGCTACAGACTCCTCACTGCGGGATTGTTCGGATTTGCACTTGTGAACAGCTCTGACATGCTTTTGCTGCTGATGGTAAAATCTCTCGGCTATTCTGACACTGACGTGATCAAGGTGTACGTGTTCTACAACCTTGTCCTTGCGCTTTCGGCGCTCCCCGCCGGGATGCTTGCAGACAGGCTTGGGCACATGAAAAGTCTGATTGCAGGCATACTCGTATTCAGTCTTTCATATCTTCTTATTGGATTCTCGTCCGGGCTTCCGATGATCTACTCGGCATTTGTGCTTTACGGCCTTTATCCGTCTCTCACTGACGGAGTTTCAAAGGCGCTGATCTCAAACATCTCACCGAAGGAACATCTTGGAGAGGCGCTGGGATTCTTCACCGGAATGAACAGCGTATTTGTACTTGCGGCAGGTCTTCTTGCAGGGATCATATGGATGGGATTCGGTCCGGCGGCAGTGTTCTTCTTCTCGTCAGCAGGGGCCGTTGCCGTGATCATTTATTTCATTGCCATGAAATCACGCTTCTCTCAACCCTCAAGGTAATTGTGCTTCACCGCATATCCTCGCCATTGGTCATCTGTTGCAAACTTCAGATCGGTCATTATCCTTCGGAAGTGATAATGAGCCATTGCCCTGTCAAGCCTCCATTCATCCCTGCCGATAAGCATCCTTCCGAACGACCTCGAATATTTTCCAAGCATTTCCGGAATGTGCGCGAAGAAGATCATCTTGAGAAGCTCCTTCCTTGAATTCTCCTTCTTCCTGAATGTTGTGAAGCTGTCGCAGTTCCCCTGATTGCCAAAGCGCGAATTGATGTACCTCTGAGTCATTCTCGACCTCGGGATCACGTGATATGACACCGCCTCGGATGTATATCCGACACTGTATCCCGCGGCGAGTATCTTAATGTTAAGACCCGTCTCCCCGTTTCCGATAAGCTTGTCCTTTGCAATATCGGGATTGAACCCTCCGCATTCAAAAAGTATTTCCCTGCGGATCATCTGATGGCAGCTGTAAATGCCGATGTCATAGTTTGCCACTATCAGTTTCTCCGGTTTGTCGATCAGGCTCAGAGTGCCGTCCTTGAAATACTTGATCAGCCATTCAGGAGGTTCAAACTCCCACCTGGGAAGAACCCTTCCTCCTGCTACGGCAATATTGTATTCGAGGTCAAACAGCTTTGTCATATTTGCAAGAAGATCCCTGTCAGCGATCATGTCATCATCCGTGAAGTAAAGCAATTCTCCTTTAGATAATTTTGCGGCGGAATTCCGGGCATGATGTGCTCCCTGCCTTTCTTCGAACATATATATTACGGGAACGGGGGATTCTTTCTGAATGTCTTCAACAACCTTTCTTGTATTGTCGGTCGACCTGTTGTCTGCAATGATTATCTCGAACTTATCATGCGGATAATTCTGCTCAATGCAGCTTCTTATTGTATTGCCAATGATGTCGCACCTGTTGTATGTCGGAATTATAATGGAAACGAACTTCTTGTCGGGTGACATTTCCTGCTTTGGATTCTTTGGAAAATAATTTATCTATAAATGTTCTCATTTACTCTGCAAAGAAATCTGCACTTCATCCCTGCAGAGTCAGTCTTCGATCTGCACAAGCTTCACCATTTTCTCATCGAGTATGACGTCTTTTCCCTCAAGGATGCCCCTGCATATTGCTTCAATGATCGGATCATTTCCGGGAAGAAGGTCTTTGAATTTATCCGGGTCAATGTTGCCGAAGTGCCCCTCCGACCTTTTGATCACATTGATAGGTATCTGCCTCTGTATAAAGTATGAATACGCGTACTTTCTTGCCGTATCGATCACGTCCTCGCTGAGTTTGGGTATGGACTGAATGTTCTTAAGAAGATCAAAGTATTCCTCCCTGCTTTTCGCATCGATCGTAAAACCCTTATTGGTGAAATGTGCTTCACCGCCGGAGATGACCGGCTTTCCGAGAAGCGGAAGTTCGGCGCCCATTGTGCCGAAGAGCGTGATCCCCACATCTATTAGCTTGTAAAGCCCCAGAGAGTTTATGTCCGAATCAGACCAGAGGATCTTTACATGCTGAGGTATCTCGCTGAAGCACTCTCTTATGAAGTCGTCATTTGTATAAAGCGAACCGGAGACTTTCTCTCCCGGGTGAACCCTGATTATCCAGTTTACATCCGTTATCTCAAAGACCGCTTTCATTGATTCCGACAGCCATTCATTGGCATTGTCAAAGATCATCTTCGAAAGGTCGAATGACAGGTCCCAGCTTACATGGCAGAACAGGCACGCAACGGGTTTGCCGTTGTCAAATCCGAGTTTCTTTCTCAGCTCTTCCGGCGGTTCGGGAAGTGTCACATTCAGAAAGTCGCGCTTGTTGCCTTTGTTGAACCTGTGGTGAATGTATCTGTCCAGGATCTCATTCTCTTCTTTTGTAAGCGGAACGCTGAGCCGCTTCTTCCACTCCTCCTCTGTGATCCCCCTGAACTCAAGCTTGTTCGGCTTCTTGGGAACGGTGAAGTAGTGGAGAAAATCCTTGAAGCCGCTTGACCAGATGATCGTCTTTATTCCTTTCAGATATGCGAGCAGGACAGGCGGCGAGTAATCAACATATACACCGTGCGAGCTGAACACGGCAACAGGCTCCATTTCGTTTATCACCTTGTCGGCAATATAAGTGTTGATAAGCCCTGCGTTGAAATATCTCCTCAGAAGCGCTTCATGCTCCGGCTTAACATCTTTCTTCTCAAGAAGATGTCCCTTCATGTGCCGGATTAGTGAGCTCCAGGCAAGCATTCCGACATCAACCCCGAGGTATCTGAAGTGGTAGATCCCATCAAGCGGAGTTTCCTCTGAAAGAGTCTTGAACTCTTTCATCCTGAAGTCATCAATGTGGCTTCCGGCAAGGCTGTAATCAGCAGAGTATTCGCTTGCTGAGATCTTCATCCCGCGCAGACATCCGTAACAGCGTTTCTCCCAGTCTTCCGTTGCTTCATTCTGCTCGATCCCCCTTTGTATGCATGCAACCGGCGT
>JAIBBK010000070.1 GCA_019694675.1 Ignavibacteria bacterium | reverse complement strand
TAATGGTTCCGCTAAGTATCAACGCTCTTATAGAATCAAGAGACTGCTTTGTAGAAGGGGAGATCAGATTCTTGTTGTTTTCGTCATAGACAAAGCTCACACCGTTATCCGTAAGCCCGAAGGTGGTTATACCGCTGTTGAATTTGCCATCCTTGAGAGATTTGATTGTCTTAAAAACAGCCACGTCAACGAGTTTCACCATGCTTGAGAGCACGTAGCCGGGAGCTTCCCTGTACTGGTCCATGTCAACACCGACTGCAAGTTTGCCCTTTTCCCTCGCCGCTTCAAACAACCCAAGGCCCGAAAGTCCCGACGCATGATAGATCACGTCTGCACCGGCATTGTACTGACTGAGGGCAATCTCCTTTGCCTTTCCCGGATTCTTGAATCCGTCAGGCGATACGCTCACATATCCGCTAAGTATCTCAATTGAAGGTCTTACATTCTTTGCACCCTGAATATAACCGTTTTCAAACTTCCTTATCAGCGGAGATTCCATTCCGCCGACGAATCCAATCTTTCCCGACTTGCTTGTGTATGCGGACAAAGCGCCGATCAGAAACGAACCTTCTTCTTCCTTGAACTCAATGGCAGCCACGTTGTCAGGTATCTTTGCATTCGGCGTGACTGAGTAGTCAATGCATGCGAACTTCTTCGAGGGAAACTCCGAAGCAACTTTGTTGATGTCGTCTGTAAAGATAAAGCCCACTCCGAAGATCAGTCCAATGTCCTTCTTGCTTGCAAGTTTACGAAGTGCGGATTCGCGGTCCGCTCCGTCTCCCGGATCGATCACTTCAAAATCAATCCCGAGTTCTTTCTTTGCATCCTCAAGTCCCTTGTATGCGGCATCGTTGAAAGATTTGTCACCTCGGCCGCCGATATCGAAAACAAGACCTGCTTTCAAACTGCCTGTTGCATCGCTCTTGACTTTATTGTCATCTTTCTTTCCGCATGAGGAAAAAAGAAATAACAGAAGCAAGCTCGCTATACATTTACTCAGCATTTGCCTTCTCCTCCTTTGTGCCTGTATTTTCGCTTTGGGGTTCCGCATTAACAATGTGATGGAGCCTGCATCTGGCTTCGTAGTGGTTAGTAGCGCCTACAAGTATCTGCTGACTGCTTGCGGTGATCCTCTGAGTCCTGTTGGCTGGCGCTCCGCAAACTACGCACACAGCGAGTGTCTTGGTGATATATTCCGCAACTGAAAGCAGGTCCGGAATTGGCCCGAAAGGCTGAGCTTTATAATCCTGGTCAAGTCCGGCAACGATAACTCTTTTGCCTGCATCTGCTAGATTCTGGCAAACCTCCACAAGGTCATTTCCAAAGAACTGGCCTTCATCAATCCCGATCACTTCCGCGTCAAAACTTTTCTCGAGCATTTCCTCTGCAGATGATATGACCTCCGAAGGAAAACTCTGTTCGCTGTGGGATACAATCTCAAACTCACTGAATCTGTTGTCGATCTTCGGTTTGAAGACCTTCACTCTTTGCCTTGCTATTTCGGCCCGTCTGATCCTGCGGATGAGCTCCTCTGTCTTGCCGGAAAACATGCTTCCGCAGATCACTTCAATATGGCCTGCTCGTTTAAATGTCCTGATCTGTAGAGATTCGTTCATGCTAAGTTTTTTTCGGGATGGATTTTCTTTCGAAACCAAAGGGAAGCAGTTCCTTGAGAGTTACGATCTTGAAATCCGTAACGGAGCCGGCAATTATCACATCAATATCTTTTGCAAACTCGTACATGAACTGCCTGCAAGCGCCGCAGGGAAAAACGAGGTCATTTGAGCTCACGGAAATTGCAATGGCCCTGAATCTCTTTTCGCCTTCGGATAAAGCCTTTGAAAAGACTACTCTCTCGGCGCACAAAGTAAGTGAATATGAGGCAGACTCAATATTTGCACCGCAGTAAACTCTGCCGCTTGCGCCAAGCAGAGCGGCTCCGACCTTGAATCCTGAGTAGGGTGAATAAGATAGTTTTCTTGCTTTGAGAGATTGTCTGATCAGAGAGATGTATTCGGAATGCAAACGTATCGTTACTTTTGTTGATAATATATTCATTTCTCGGTATATTAAAAACAAATTTATTCATTCGGACACCCTGCTTACAGATGAAGCGTAGAGCGCTCTTCAGAATCTTTGACAAGTATGCCGGAATTCCAATAGTCATTCTCATGGCTATCTTCCTCAAGAGGAAGAGGAGGCTTCCGATACAGAATGTAAAGAAGATCCTGTTCATCAAGCTTGCCGCGATCGGAGATTCTATCCTCCTCATACCAACTCTTCGAACACTGAAGAAGGCATTCCCCGGCTCTGAACTTACTTTCATTTGCACAAAGATCAATTATGCGGTTGCGAAGAAGACTAAGTACATAGATAAGGTAATTGAGATAGATGTTCACAGTTATCTGAGGAAGCCCTGGAAATTCATAGAGTTCATTAGGGAACTTCGCCGGAACAAATATGAAATAGTGATTGATGCCGGACAATGGGAGAGAATAAACGCTATCATGACAATGCTTGCAAAGGCAGATTATTCGGTTGGATTCAGGACGGTGGGACAATTGAAGCATTTCGGATATGACAGCGTTGTAATGCATACGAAGACCAAGCATGAGCTGGAGACATTCCTTGACCTGCTTGTGCCGCTGGGCATTAACATCACGGATGAGGACAAAAAATTGGAGTATTTTTTGAATGATGAAGACTTTAATTTTGCAGATGAGTTTTGGTTTCGGCACTCGCTTGAAGGCAGGACTGTGATCTGCCTGCATCCCGGTTGCGGAGAAAACGGAAAGCCCAGAGAATGGTCTGTTGAAAACTACATCAGACTCGGCAAAAGGCTAGTTGAATATGATGATAACCTGAGAATTTTGATTACCGGGGCCAAGCTTGAGGAAGAGAGATGCGAAGAGATTGCCAAGGGTATTGGATCAAACACGATCAATACAGCGGGACAGTATCCGCTTGATAATGTGGTTGCACTCGTGAAAAAGGCAAAGCTCATTGTGTGCAGTAATACGGGGATGCTTCACATTGCTTCATGCGTCGGCACAAAGACAATGGGCCTGCACGGACCGACTAACCCTGTAAAGTGGGGCTCTTACAACAAGAACGCAGTTCTCATACAAAGCGACAAATTTTGCAGTCCGTGTCTGTATCTTGGACACGATTACGGCTGTCAGGCGCCTCAGTGCATGGCGCATATATCCGTTGATGACGTTTTCATATATATCAGGAAGGCACTGGATCCAGGGCTTTTTCCTGTTGCGGTTTAACTCAAATCAATGAATCAATAAAACAAAAATAACTTACCATGCAGAACTCCAGCTTCCCAACATTTGAACTGATTGAATCATACGGTCACGAACAGGTTGTATTTTGCTCCAACAAGGAACTCGGCCTTAAGGCCATTATAGGAATTCACAATACGACTCTTGGTCCGGCTTTGGGCGGAACAAGAATGTGGAATTATACGAGCGATCATGAAGCGCTGATTGACGTTCTCAGGCTTTCACGAGGAATGACATACAAAGCTGCTGTTGCCGGACTCAACCTTGGAGGTGGTAAGGCTGTGATCATCGGCGATTCAAGGACTCAGAAATCAGAAGCGCTCTTCAGGGCTTTCGGAAGATATGTTGAAGGATTATCGGGACGATACATAACGGCGGAAGACGTTGGCACGAATGTAAAGGACATGGAGTATATTATGATGGAAACAAGACACGTGACGGGAATTCCGATTGAAGTAGGCGGGAGCGGTGATCCGTCGCCTGTAACGGCATACGGAACTTATGTGGGTATCAAGGCTTGCATAAATGAGGTCTATGGAAGCGATTCGCTTAAAGGAAAGAAAGTTGTGATCCAGGGTGCAGGAGGAAATGTAGGCAAGCATCTGTGCAAGTATCTGCATGAAGAAGGTGCGGAACTGTATGTCAATGACCTTTTCGAAGACAAGCTGAAACCGATAGCGGAAGAGTTCAAGGCAAAGGTCGTATCCGGAGATGATGTGTATTCGGTTGATGCAGATGTGTTTTCGCCGGCGGCTCTCGGAGGCATAATCAACGATGAGACCATTCCGAAGCTGAAGGTGAAGATAATTGCAGGTGCAGCAAACAATCAGCTCGGCGATGAGGAGAAGCACGGAAAGATGCTGAAAGACAAGGGAATACTCTATGCTCCCGACTATGTGATCAATTCAGGCGGATTGATCAATGTTTACAATGAGCTCGAAGGCTATAACAGGGAAAGGGCGCTGAAGCAGGCTTCCGGAATCTATGACATTGTAAAGAAAGTGATCGAGATCTCCAAGAAAGAAGACATCCCGACTGAAGAAGCATCGAAGAAAATGGCTGAGGAAAGGATAAACAAGGTTTCTCAGGCCAAGAGAATAAGGATCTACAGAGACATCAATCTCTTCAAGATGAGAAACCAATAGTCTCCGGATTCGGATGGAAACAGCGATCTGGACTATTTCGATAATTGCAGGAGTTGTGATCCTTGCGATCTACATAATCACTTCCGTAGGATCATACAGCAATTCGTTTGTGAAGAAGTTCCGTAAGAAAGACGACGAAGGACTGGACTGAGTGTGAACCGGTTCAGTTCTTCTGCGTAATGATGGTCTTTACCAGTGAGTATTTTCTGACAAGTTCAGTGATCTTTCCGAGGTCAATCATCTCTATGCACTCAAGATTGTAAGGACACTGTTTTTTCCAGCAAGGTGCGCATTCAAGCCCTTCCGGATAGAGCTTCTCGCCTCGTTCATACAGGTCTATCTCATTCCAGCAGGAAAGCCCGAACCATGCAATCACAAATTTCCTCAGAGCAATTGCCAGATGCATTCCGAAACTGTCTCCGGTGATGACTATGTCGCAGATGTTCATAAAACAGGCGCCGTTCCTCAGGCCGAGATTTGTAGGCGTGTATATGACCGCTCCCTGAAGTTCCTTTCCGATCCCTTCGTAGATCTGAAGATTCCTTTCCGTGTCTTCCTTTCCTCCAAGCAGGACAAGCTTGAGATTATCGTGAACCGCGAGTCTTCGTATCAGTTCGATATGCTGTTCAACTGTCATTTTCTTATTCGGGAAAAGATTAGAGCAGCCGGTGTTGAATCCTGCATAGACCTTTGAAGGATCGTAACTGATCTGTGCTTTGTATTTCTCGATGAAATCCAGTTCTGACTCGCTGAAAGCAAATACATACTCGCTTCTTGAATAATCGAGTCCGAATGTTTCATGTATGATCTCGCTTCCCGATCTTTTGTTTTCCCTGAATTTCAGATTGTCGTCAATGCCCATGAAATAATTGTACATAGCACGGGAATTTGCAGGTATGATCTTCCCGGATCCATTTGTAAGGAAGCCGAACTTTTCGGAAGCACTCACTTCATCGGCAAACGAACATGCATAAACAGACTTATCTGAATTAAGCAGTACGTCGTATTTCATGTTCCTCACTATCATCCTGTCTTCGTCGTTCCACGAGAAGACTTTGTCTATGTAATCATTGTTTGAGAGTATCGGAACGGCAGAAGGCTGAGTGATCCAGTGCACGGTACTGACCGGATATTTCTTTTTCAGAGAGGGGAGAATGGAAGTGTTGAGGAGCACGTTTCCCAATGCATCGAGCGAAATGATAAGTATTTTTGTGCCGAGATTCCCGGAGTCTCCCGCCTCCTTACAGCCCTCAGTCAGGCAATTGTAAAAGGGATAGCACGGCTTATACCCGCTGAAATTCTTGCAAGCCGGTATCTTAAGATCTTCGTACTTCATTTGGAGGGAAGATTTTTGCTCATAAGGTCAATGATCTTGTTGAGATCCTTTCTGCTGTTCACGAAATCAAGCTTGTCGGTTTCAATGATCAGCTTCCTGCCGGATGAATATCTTCTTACCCAGTCATCATAGCTGTTGTTCAGCCGCTTAATGTAATCCCGTTCAATTGACTTCTCAAAGTCCCTTCCTCTTAACTGTATCTGCTTCATCAGCTTTGGCAATCCTGCACGAAGATAAATGAGAAGGTCAGGCGGTTTCAGAAACGAGGTCATTTCCGTAAAGAGCTTCCTGTAGTTGTCATAATCCCTTTTCTTCATTCTTCCCATCCTGTAAAGGTTCTCCGCAAAGATCTCAACATCTTCATAAATGCTCCTGTCCTGGATCACGGAAGTTCGGGACTTAAGGATCTTTCTGTGAATGCTGAACCTGTGTGAGAGAAAATAGACCTGAAGATTGAAGGACCAACGTGCCATATCGGCATAGAAGTCCTTTAGGTACGGATTTGAGTCCACCTTTTCGAAATACGGTTTCCATCCGAACTCTTCAGAGATGATCCCTGTCAGTGATGATTTTCCCGAGCCGATATTGCCGGCTACCGATACAAAGTATTTACCTTCTCTCATGCAAAAAAAAACCGCCACAAAGATCTATGACGGTTATTATCAGATTCTCTTAAACCCGGTTCAGGATTCGGTTTTTTCCGGAACAGGCGCCGCTTCGGCAACGGGCTCCGCAGGCTTCTCGGTTATCGTTTCAAGGACTTTGGCTGTTCTCTTCTTTTCCTTGATCTTTGTAGCAGCCTTGCCGGTAAGTCCTCTGAGGTAATAGAGCTTCGCCCTTCTCACGCTGCCGTGCTTGAGGATCTCTATCTTTGCGATCCTCGGTGAGTTGATGGGAAATATTCTCTCAACGCCCACTCCGTTTGCGATCTTCCGTACACGGAAGGTCTTGCTGATCCCGGAACCTTTGATCCCCATTACTATGCCTTTGAACAACTGCACTCTTTCCTTGTCACCTTCGATGACGTTTACGGATATCGCTACAGTGTCACCTACATGAAAATCGGGGATGTCGTTTCTCAGTTGTCCCGCCGTGACAAGTTTAACTATCTTTTCCATTACTGTTTCTCCTTGTGAATGAAATTATTTTTCTTTGTTTGATCTTTTTGCTTTTCTGAATTTAGCCTTAGCCTTCTTCTCTCGCCACAGTGCTATCTCCCTGTGATTTCCGGAGAGCAGAACAGCGGGAACCTTCAACCTTTTGTAAACAGCAGGCCTTGTGTACTGCGGATAGTCAAATCCCGTTTCAACCTGAAATGAATCAGTGATAGCAGATTCACCGTCACCCAGAGCTCCGGGAAGCAGTCTTGTCACCGAATCCACCACTGCAAGTGCCGCAATGTCTCCGCACGAAAGCACATAATCACCGATTGACAATTCAAGAGTCACGAATTTCCTGATCACTCTCTCATCAATTCCCTTGTAATGTCCGCAAA
Organism: Ignavibacteria bacterium; assembly: GCA_019694675.1. Taxonomy (GTDB): domain Bacteria; phylum Bacteroidota; class Ignavibacteria; order Tepidaquicellales; family Tepidaquicellaceae; genus JADJAH01. Next base: position 1,613 of record JAIBBK010000070.1, on the reverse strand, counting down.
TCAGCATCAGATTGTCCTTGAGAGAAAGTTCGTTGGCCTTCCTTTGATCATACTTTGCACCCTGAGGGGAAAGATAAATGACCTCGTCGTATTCTCTCTGGGAGAGCAACTCCTCTATGCACCTGAAAAGCGGCTCGGGCTTAAGCACCATTCCGGTGCCTCCGCCGTAGGGGACATCGTCTATCTGCCTGTATCTTCCTTCTGCATAATCCCTCAGACTGTGAACATGAGTGCTGACCAGCGCCTTGCCTTCAGCCCTTGAGATAAGTCCGTGCCTGAGAACTTCTTCCAGTATCTTCGGATTTGCGCTGACGATGTCAAATCTCATGTACCCAATTATTATCTGAAACCGTCAATGAGGTCAACTTCCACACGCCCTGATTTCATATCAACGAGCTTTACGAACTCATCTCTGAACGGGATCAGCACTTCCTTTCCATCGCTGTCCACTTTCAGCAGGTCGCCGCTTCCGTAATCAACTACCTCCGAGATCCTTCCGATCTTTTCACCTTTGTCAAGCACTTCAAGCCCAATCAGTTCATAATAGTAGTAGCGTCCTTCAGGCAACTGCGCCTTATCTTTTTCATCGATCATGATCAAACAGCCGATCAGATCCTGCACATCGTTAATGCTGTTGTACCCTTCAAATCCCACACGAAAAGTATCCTGTATAGCGCGGCACTCCTTTATCCGGAATTCCTCGCCTTTATTAACCGGGTGTACGGCAAAAGCCCTCTTCTTCTCATCATAAAGAAAAACACTATGCCTTTCGAAGAATTTATCAGGGAAATCGCTCAGAGAAATAACCTTAACAAGACCCTTGATGCCCACCGGCTTGACTATCTTTCCGACAGACAGGCACTTCTCAAATTCCAAATGTTCAGTGAGCTATTTGAGGTTCGCCGCTGGAAACCTTGTCCGGTATTTCCATAGTTACTCTCAATCCCTGCTTGGCAGCCACTGCTGATAGCAGTGTTCTGATTGATTTGGCCGTCCTTCCCATCTTGCCAATGACCTTTCCTGTCTCCTTGTCATCAACATGAAGGACAAATCTGATCTTCTTGTCACCGTCATCGAACTGCTCGACTTGTACGGCTTCCGGATTGTCAACCAGGTGTTTTGCAATGAATTCAATAAATTCTTTCATCTTGGGGACTCCTCAGTTTAGGTTAAGAAATATTGAATTGACTACCTGAAAATCTGCCGCTTCGTCCTGACCCGAATGCTCTAAGCTTCTGCCTGCGGTGCCGGCTCTTCAGCCGCAGGTGCAGCGGCCGGAGCTTCCGATCCTTCAGCAGGCTTGGTCTTCTTGGCGAGTTTTCTTCTCACCTTCTTGTCCCTTGCCCTTTGGATCTTTTCGCCTCTTGACTCAATGAACTGCCTTACTTTGGTCTCAACATTCTCTTCGCTTTCGCCTTTCTTCTTGAGATGCTGTTTGAAAAGCAGGCCCTCATACTTCAGAAGACTTCTGACTGTGTCAGTCGGTTTTGCACCAACCTTAAGCCAGTGCATTACCCTGTCCTCCTTCAGTGTCACGCCGATAGGGTCAAGGTTTGGATTGTAAGTTCCGAGAGCTTCAATGAACCTCCCGTCTCTTGGTGAACGGGAATCAG
>JAIBBK010000093.1 GCA_019694675.1 Ignavibacteria bacterium | reverse complement strand
TGTTCGGCAATTATGAGATGAAGCAGGTGGAGTCATATAAGAAGATGCTTCTTTCCATGACCTCCGACATAAGGGTGATCCTAATTAAGTTTGCCGACCGTCTGCATAATCTGAGAACGCTCGAGTTCCTTTCATCATCAAAGCAGATCAGGCTTGCGCAGGAGACACTTGAGATCTATGCGCCTCTTGCTCACAGGTTCGGATTGTCAAACATTAAGACGGAGCTTGAAGACCTGTCCTTCAAATATCTTGACCGCAAAGCGTACGACGAGATCGCAAACAAGCTGAAGCAGAAGAAGAGAGAGCGTGAGAAGTTTGTCAGAAGCTTCATAGAGCCGCTCAAGCAAAGACTCTCGGAAGAGAAATTCAAGTATGAGATCTACGGAAGGGCAAAGCATCTCTACAGCATATACAAGAAGCTTATCAACAGGAACAAGACCTTTGACGAGATCTATGATCTGTTCGCGGTAAGGATAATTCTCGACACTCCCAATAAGAACGACTGCTTCACTGCTTACGGGATCTGTTCGGAAGTTTACATTCCCGTTCCGGAGAGGTTCAAGGATTATATTTCTCTGCCCAAGCAGAACGGATATCAGTCAATTCACACGACCCTTGTCAGCAAGGAAGGGAAGATGGTTGAAGTGCAGATAAGGACGAGGGAGATGCATGAGGTTGCCGAGAAGGGGATTGCCGCACACTGGATGTACAAGGAGAACTCGATACAGCACGATACGAATCTCGCAAACTGGATGAAGCTCGTGCGCGAAAGCGTCGAGAGCGTTTCGAAGGATGATACGTCCACACAGGTTCTCGAAAGCTTCAAACTCAATCTGTTTCAGGACGAGATCTACTGCTTCACGCCGAAGGGCGAACTCAAGATACTCCCCGCCGGGGCAACGGCAGTTGACTTTGCATTCGAGATACACACTCAGATCGGACTGAAGTGCATAGGGGCAAAAGTGAACGGCAAGATCGTCAGCCTTGATACGCCTCTTCACAGCGGAGATCAGATCGAGATCCTCACATCAAAGAATCAGACCCCGAAGCTCGACTGGGAGAAGTTTGTTGTCACGCACAAGGCAAAGACCGACATAAGAAAGTACTTCAATACCGAGAGGCGTAATCTCATTGCGAAAGGAAAGGAACTGTGGGAAAGGAAAGCAAAGAAGCATAAAGTTCTCTCTACAGACGAGAACCTTTCGCGCGTCATACACAAGTTCAAATATAAAGATACGGGGCAGTTCTTCTTTACGCTTGCGCAGAACGAGCAGGCGGCAAACGAGATCATCGAAGTACTCTCGGACAAGCACAAACTGCTGTCGCTTGAGCAGAAGCCGGGCGATGAAGAGCTTAAGCAGAAGGATAATCTTGCGGCGAACTTCGGAAAGTATGTTGAAGATGCAAGAACTTCCGGCGTGGGGATCATGCTCGGGAACGGTTCCGGTGTGGACATGAGCGGGCTTAAGTTTGATTTTGCAAAGTGCTGTAACCCCATACCCGGAGATGAAGTGATCGGATTCATCAGTCAGGAGAAGGGCGTGAGAATACACAGAAAGTCCTGCAAGAATGTTCTGAATCTCTTTCTCAAGGAGCCCGAGCGAATTGTGCAGATCAGGTGGAGCGGCAAGGGCGTTGGAGAGTTCACCGGAGGAATAAAGATAATCGGCGAAGACAGGCCGGGGATACTGAACGAGATAACGAAGACGATCTCGAAGAACTTCAACTCAAACATAAAAAGCGTTGACATCAAGACAAAGAGTTCCATGTTTGAAGGGACTCTGATACTGAGCATACAGAATCTTAAACAACTCAATCAGATAATTGAAAAGATCAACAGTCAGGAAGGAGTGTTCAGCGTAACAAGATATGAAAGATAAACTGCTGAGAATATTTGCCGCGGCATTAATGATCCCGGCGTTTGCCCTGTCTGCGAAAGCGCAGTCAGATTCGGAGGGACTGATTCTTCCGGAAGAGAAACACTTCAGCAATATGGAACAGCTCACGTTCGGAGGCGAGAACGCCGAATGTTACTTTTCCTTCGGAGGAGACAAGTTTGTATTCCAGTCAACGAGGGACCCTTTTGAATGCGATCAGATCTTCACGATGAGCACTGACGGAACCGATACAAGGCTTGCAAGCACAGGCCTTGGAAGAACCACGTGCGCTTACTTTCTTCCCGGCGACAGGAAGATCATCTATTCTTCAACACATGCAGACTCTCCGGACTGTCCCCCAAAACCGGATTTCTCAAAGGGATATGTCTGGGCTCTTTACCCGTCATTCGACATTTACACCGCAAACGCAGACGGATCGGACCCTGCTGTGCTTGCCGGCGGCCCGGGATATGATGCGGAAGCAACGGTGTCTCCCGCAGGCGACAGGATAGTGTTCACATCAACGCGCAACGGCGACATTGACATCTACTCAATGAATATTGACGGAAGCGATGTGAGACAGCTTACAGACGAACTCGGCTACGACGGCGGCCCGTTCTATTCTTACGACGGGAAGAAGATCGTTTACAGAAGAACCACTTTTGACGGTGAAGCATCGAAGGAAAGTTACAAAGATCTTCTCGCACAGAATCTGATACGTCCTTCGAAGCTGGACATATGGATCATGGATGCAGACGGAAGCAACAAACAGCAGGTTACAAACAACGGAGCGGCAAACTTTGCGCCTTACTGGTTCCCTGACGGAAAGCGAATTCTGTTCTGCTCAAACATGGATGATCCGGGCAAGAGAAACTTCGACATTTACATGATCAACATTGACGGCACGGGACTGAAGAGGATCACAAGCTATCCCGAGTTTGACGGCTTTCCGATGTTCTCGCCTGACGGCAAGAAGCTTGTGTTCTGTTCAAACAGGAATAATGCGGTAAGGGGAGAAACGAATGTCTTTATCTGCGACTGGGTTGACTAATCGCTGAAGCAATACACAACTGCGCAGGCGTACTCTTCAGTGTGTGAAATGCTGATCTCAAATTTCAGCGCGGCATACTCATTTACCTTGAGATGAACCACATAGGGCTTTCCGCGTTCGTCGTTGAGGACCTCAATGTCTTTCCACGAGAATTCCTTTCCGACTCCGGTTCCTATGGCTTTTGAATATGCTTCCTTGCACGCAAACCTTCCCGCAAAATGCAGGTCGGGTTTTGAGAATTTTCTGCAGTATTTTATCTCATTATCTGTAAGGACCCTCTGAAAGAACCGGTCGCCGAACTTCAGCATGAGATCCCTGATGCGCTTCACTTCTATTATGTCTATTCCGACTCCGTGCTTCAAATCACAAACCGTTTTCTTTCTTCACGATGCCAATAAGCTCAGTGATCGAATTGATGTCGTAATCCGACTCCGGATTCTTCGTGTCAAAAGTGTCGCCGTATCTCGCAAACACAGTCTTCATTCCCACCTTCTTTGCACCCACAATGTCCCTTTCCGCCCAGTCGCCGATCATAAGGCATTCATGCGGCTTCAGCCCCAGCTCAGTGAGCGCCAGATTGAACGGAACGGGCGACGGCTTCCTTTCTCTCGAGTAATCGTAAGTGATGACAACGTCAAAGAAGTGCTGAAAATTGATGTAAGACAATCTGAGCCACGCCTCCTTTGAAGGAGCGTCGGACACCACCGCAAGCTTCATTCCCATTTTGATCAGCTCAATGAGTGTCGGCAGTACTCCCGGATAAGGCTTCAGAGCGGCTTCACGCGCCTTTCTGTATGCAACAATGCCGGCGGACATGATCTTGTAATCCACTTCTCCCAGTTCTTCTTTCAGCAAATGATCAAACACCTGCTGGTACTCAATGCCTTCCGCATCGTAAATATCATTGATCCTTCTTTTGATCTCATCCGGACTGAGCTGAAGCCCTGCATCCACCATTGCTACCGCCGCGGCATCAATTGCGGCGCGCTTGAGTAACATGAAGTCAACAAGCGTATTGTCGAGGTCAAATATTATTGCTTTTATCAATTCTGATTATTCAGGTTTTGGCTGACTGATACTCTCCTGCATTCTTCGCAGATGCCAAAAAATTCAAGAGAGTGCGTCACTTCCGTGTATCCCTTTCTCTGAAGCATTTTCTCAAGTTCGCCAAGCACGCAGGCTTCAACATTGTCAACCCTGCCGCACGACCTGCACACAATGTGATGATGATGATGCCTGTCGAATATAAGTTCGTACCTCTTGAATTCGTCCTTGAAGTCGATCTCTGAAACGATCCTCAGATCTGTAAAAAGGTTGAGTGTCCTGTAAACTGTTGCAAGGTCCGTCTTCTTGTCCTTCATCTCACTGTGTATCTGAGAGATGGTCATTGGTTTCTTGTTCGATTTGAGTATTGAAAGGATCTCGAGTCTCGGCGCAGTCACGCGCTGATTGTGCGACAGCAGGATCACTTTGAATTCTTCTTTCTCTAGGTCGGCATTGTTCTGCATGCGCGGAAATCAATCGTATTTGTAAAATCCCCGGCCGGTCTTTCTTCCGAGTGTGCCGGAGTCAACCATTTTCTTCTGTATGAAGCTCGGACGGTATTTGGGATCATTGAAGAAGGCATCATAGACGGATCTGGTAACGGAGAAGTTGACGTCAATTCCGATCAGGTCCATAAGTTCAAACGGACCCATTGCAAAGCCGCCGCATTTCTTCATCACCTTGTCAATTGTTTCATGTCCCGCAGAACCTTCAGCAAGCATCTTCAGAGCTTCACCGTAAAACGGCCGCGCGATCCTGTTCACTATGAATGCCGGAGTGTCTTTGGCTGTTACAGGCACTTTGCCGAGTTTCAGGCATACCTGTCTTATTGATTCAATGGTCTCATCATCCGTAAAATCACCGGCAACAACCTCCACTAATTTCATAATGTTGGCAGGATTGAAGAAGTGCATGCCTGCAACGCGCTGTTTGTTTTTCTTCACATGTGATGAGATCGCAGTTATGGAAAGCGAAGATGTGTTGGATGTGAGCAGTGCATCTTCCCTGCAGACCGCATCAAGCTTCTCGAAAAGCGTTGCTTTCAGCTTCATATCTTCAAGCGCAGCTTCGATCACAAGATCACAGTCTGACAGTGCCTCAAGCGCGGGTTCGTATCTGATCTTCCTTTCAATCTCAGCTTTTCTGCCCGCATCAAGCTTTCCCTTCTGCACTGCTTTGTCCAGGTCTTTTTCGATGTGGAGTTTTGACCTTTCGAGGATCTCTCCGCTCAGGTCGTTGAGCACAGTGTCATAGCCGGCGGTTGCAAAGCAAATTGCAATGCCGCGGCCCATTGTTCCCGAGCCGATGATGCCGGCCTTTCTTATGTTTTCAAATTTCATTTGTCAATATAGCTTATCGTGCTTACTTTATGAATGAACTTTGAGCGGTGTGATCCGCATCCGGTTGTCTATTAAACACTGTTCTGCCTCTTCCTGAAGATCTCAAGAAATTCTCCCGCAAGAAAGAACGAACCCGTAACAACCAGAAGGTCATTCCTTCGCATTGATCTCATCGCATGGTTTACTGCATCGCCGAGATTCTGAAATGCCGTGAATCTGTCTTTGTTCTTCTTAACGCAGTTCATCATCAATTCCGGGTCTGCGGCACGGCTGAATCTGGGCCGGGTAAGTATCACATCCGCGTCTGTTTTTGAGATCTCCCTTATGCAGGCGCAGTAGTCCTTGTCATGCATCATGCCGAGGATTATGAACAGCCGTTTGTATTTCAGATATTCGATGTTCCGTCTCAGGTTTTTCAGCGCCTCGAGATTGTGCGACACATCAAGAACGGTAAGTGACGGTTTGCGGGAGATGATCTCGAACCGGCCGTGAAGATTTGAGTTTTGGCTGATCTTCATAAGCGATGTTCCGAATGCGGCTGGATCAAAGTCAATACTGCTTTCCCTGCAGAAGATACGAAGTGCGGTGAGAGCTGTCTTTGCATTGATGAACTGAAAGTCGCCGATCTCGGGTATGAAATACTCCCCGCCGCCGATGACAGCTTTCAATCCTTTCTCATTTCTTTCCTTTATCTCTCCGCGAATCAATCTCCATGAATCCGATAACTCGGATCCCTGCCCTTCAGCCTTCTCCTTAATGACACTCATGGCTTCGGGAGGCAGCTTTCCTGTTACTACAGGTTTTCCTTTCTTGATGATTCCTGCCTTTTCCCGCGCAATGCCTGCAATTGTGCTCCCGAGATATTCAACATGGTCAACCGAGATGCCGGTTATGACAGACAAAACAGGGTCAATTACGTTTGTTGCATCAAGCCTGCCGCCGAGGCCGGTTTCAACCACCGCGATCTCAACATTCCTGTGCCTGAAATAATCGAATGCCATCGCCGTAGTGATCTCGAAAAAACTCGGCCTGATCTTGACTATCTGCGCACGCATCCTCCGGGTGAAGTCAACGACAAACTGCTTTGATACAAAAGAACTTCCGCAGAGGATCCTTTCCCTGAAATCGCTGATGTGCGGAGATGTGTAGAGGCCGGACCTTATCCCCGTCTCCCTGAGATAAGAATGTATCATTGAAGAAACAGAGCCCTTGCCGTTTGTTCCTGCAACGTGTATGCTTCTGAATGACTTCTCGGGATTTCCGAGAAAGCGGAGGAGTTTTCTTATGTTGGACAGGTCGTACTTTATTCCGCCTCTTTCGAGATTGAACAGGTAATCAAGGCATTCTCTGTATGACGTTAACCGGCCGGAAGTCAATCTGAGGGCGGCTTTACAACTTCTTCATAAGATTGATCATCTCAATCACAGAAAGTGCGGATTCATAGCCCTTGTTATTTGCAGCGGTCGGCGGATTGCCGCTCCTTTCAAATGCCTGCTGAGGCGTGTAGCAGGTAAGCACGCAGAATGCAGTCGGTATCTCAAACTCCATGTTGAGGCGGTTCACACCGTCCGTCACTGCCTTGCTTATATATTCAAAGTGTGCTGTTTCACCCTTTATTACACAGCCGAGAGTGATGAACCCGTCAAAGACCTTGTACTCGGAGTTCTTTCTGCACAGCGTCTTCAGCATCGCGGGTATTTCAAAAGCCCCCGGAACAAAGAACACCTTTATGTCTTCTTCCGCCACACCGTTATTCTCAAGTCCGTGAAGTGCGCCTTTCAGCAGATTCTCAATCACCGGCTCATTGAACTTACTTATAATGATCCCGATCTTCAGGCCTTTGCCTTCAAGACTGCCTTCGAATTTCCCAATCATTTCATTGATTATTCAGATTAATCTTCTCTTCATATTGCTTATTTCCTCGGATGTAATGAAATACGCACCGAAGTTCTTGCTGTCGTTCCTTGATCCGCCGTGAAAATCAGAACCGCCGCTTGTGAGCAGGAAATTCTGCGACGCCGTAGTTGACAGGTTTCTGATGTCTTCCTGCCTGTGGGAGGGATGAATTATCTCAATCCCGTCGAGTCCGTAGTGAATGAGCTCGGAAAAGATATCCTCGGTCACATACTTTCCGGGATGTGCCACAAATGACAGCCCACCGCTACTTGAGATGAATTCAATCGCTTCCTTTGCAGAGACATTCGGCTTCTTCACATAGGCCGGCTTTCCGTCTCCGATATACTTGTAGAATGCCTCGCTGAAAGAACCGACAAATCCCTCCTCATTGAGAGCTTTTGCAATATGCGGCCTGCCTATTGCGGCATCGGCGCCTGCATGGTTCATCACTGTGCCGAGAGTTATTCTGCTTCCCATTTCGTTCAGCTTCTTCACGATCATGCCGCCTCTGTCAATGCGGAGTTCTCGAAGCCGCCGGAGGTATTTCTGCAGGTATTCAGACTTGTAATCAATGAAATACCCGAGTATGTGAACCTCCATGCCGCTTACTTCAGCGCTCATTTCAATTCCGGGAATGAGTGAAATGCCCTTCTCTCTCGAGTAGCTTTCGGCCTCTTCAATACCGCCCACGCTGTCGTGGTCGGTTATACTCATAACGGAGATCCCCGCTTTGGCAGCTTTGTCAACGAGCTGTTTGGGAGAGAGCCATCCGTCAGAGTAGGTCGAATGCATATGCAGGTCAGCCTTGCCGTCAGGCATTGGTTCGGATTTTCATTTGGGTAAATTTAGTTCACATGCATCTGTATAAAAAGGAATAAAGTTAATTCAGGCGTTATGACGGAGCATTCTTGTCCAAAACGATTTGCTTACGATTGCCGTCTGCAGCGGGGATTCTATCCGCAGAAAGTTAACCGCTTTCTTTTGAACGATCAAAAGAAAGCTCCAAAGAAAAATCGCCCGCTGCAGCATAATTGCCTGAAATTGTTCGCTCAGGCTGCGAGAATTTCAACTCCTCACCCAAACGAATACTTCGTTTGGGTTCGTCAAACAGGAAATTCTCGCTCACGCCTTCGCTCACAATTTCTTAACGGCAATTATGCTGATGCGGGTTGTTCCTGCGACATTCGGAAAAGTGTTGAATATCGATTTGTTTTCATAACTTTCTCTTCCTTATGAAACTGTTTTGGACGGCATTGATGACGGAGGGCTTGAGACCTGTCAGGACAGATGTGTACCCGATCAGGAGATCGTGTACGAGGGAGACAGAGTTGAGTCAGGCGTTATGACGTAGGGCGTGGGACTTGTCAGGACTGATGCGTACCCGATCAGGAGATCGTGTACGAGGGAGACAGAGTTGAGTCAGGCGTTATGACAGAGGGCGTTAGACCTGTCAGGACTGATGCGTACCCAATCAGGAGATCGGGTACGAGGGCGGCAGAGTTGAGTCAAGCGTTATGACTGAGGGCGTGAGACCTGTCAGGACTGATGCGTACCCGATCAGGAGATCGGGTGCCAGGGCGGCAGAGTTGTGTCAGGCGTTATGACTGAGGCCGAGAGACTTGTCAGGACTGATGCGTACCCGATCAGGAGATCGGGTACAAGGGAGACAGAGTTGAGTCAGGCGTTATGACAGAGGGCGAGAGACTTGTCAGGACTGATGTGTACCCAATCAGGAGATCGGGTACAAGGGAGACAGAGTTGAGTCAGGCGTTAAGACGGAGGGCGTGAGACCTGTCAGGACTGTTGCGTACCCAATCAGGAGATTGGGTACGAGGGAGACAGAGTTGAGTCAGGCGTTCTGACTGAGGCCGTGTGACTTTTCAGAACTGTTGCGTACCCAATCAGGAGATTGGGTACGAGGGAGAC
>JAIBBK010000092.1 GCA_019694675.1 Ignavibacteria bacterium | reverse complement strand
TGCTGAACTTCTTCGAGGATGTATTGGCTTTGTTTCCAAGGAGTTTGCTTCCGGAAGGAATGCCGTCCCCGAATGAAGCTCCGCCTTCGGCAACCCGGTCCGCGATCCAGTAGCTCTGCCTCTGAAATGGATAGTGCGGAAGCGAGATCTTAGCTCCGCTGTATTCACTGTGATATCCGTTCCAGTTGATCACTGCACCGTCGGCAAATAGTCTTGCAAGGCCTTCATTGAGCGTCTGCCATGAAGTGAAATTCTTCTTGAAGCTTGGTATCCATGCATGCTCTGCCGATGCAAGTGTTTCCTGTGCCATGCTCAGTGAGGTCGGCTTTGGACCGAGATCAATGAAATGAGTGCATCCGAGCTCTGAACATGCTGTGATACTCCCGGAAAAATTCACCGGCGACAAAATATGCTCGCACCAGTATTCTGCATTTGCGATCCTTTCGGCCGTGATCTCTGCAGTGATGTTCGATACGACCGGAATGGAAGCTTCTCTGTACTTAACGCTTCTGCATACTTTTCTGAATTCATCTATCATTGGTTTCATCAATGGAGAATGAGAAGCTATTGAAACGTTGATCTTCCTGTACTCTGTCTGCTCCCTGTCAAGCTTCTCAACTATCTTTCTTACAGCTTCCGCATCTCCGGAGATCACGGTCTTTACCGGACTGTTGATCGAACCGATTGAAACTCTGTCTTCAAATCCTTCAAGCATCTTCCTTGTGGCGGCTTCATCCGCAAACACTGTGTACATTTCACCGTCGCCAGTCATTTCTTCCATTAGTCTGCCTCTCTCTGCAACAAGCCGGAGGCCGTCCTCAAGACTGAACACGCCCGCAAGGCAGGCCGCAACATATTCCCCCGCGCTGTGTCCCATCATCACATCGGGGACAATTCCCCATGACATCCAGAGCCTGCCCAATGCATACTCAACTGCAAACAATGCCGGCTGTGTGTAACGCGTCCTGTCAAGCGCACTTGTGCTTACCTCTGATTCGTCAAAAAGTACTTCAAGGAGTGAAACGGGAAGATAACTCTTCAGAATCTCGTTGCATTTGTTAATATCATCTCTGAATGAAGGGACAGTGTCATAGAGCTCCTTTCCCATGCCCGTGTACTGTGCCCCCTGCCCGGGAAAGAGGAACACCGTCTTTGGCGACTTTCCGGGCTTTACAACACCCTTCACTGCATTTGTTAGCGATTCACTGTCTGAGTGCCTTCTCAGTGCGCGCAGAATATCTTCTGCTGTGCTTCCCGTAACGGCAAGCCTGTGGCTCATCGCCTCTCTGCCGGTGTTTGCTGAGTATGAGATGTCGTCAATCGTTGCGCCTGGATTCAGCTCCATGAATCTCACATACTCTGAAGCAAGCCGGTCAAGCGCACTCTCGCTTGCGGCGGAGAGCGTGACCACACTTTCCGGTCGTGACGGTTTCTTCTGTCCGGCGGTTGTGGCCGGCGCTGGTGAAAGTATCACGTGAGCGTTTGTACCGCCGAATCCGAATGAGCTCACTCCTGCATACCTGATCCTGCCATCTGTGATTATGTCTTCCGTCGCAACTCTTACCGGAAGGTTGTTGAGAAGTATCTCGGAATTTAGTTTTGAGAAGTTTATCTGTCTCGGTATCATGCCGTTGTAGAATCCCAATGCCGTCTTGATCACTCCTGCAATTCCGGCGGCGGCCTCAAGATGCCCGATGTTTGTCTTGACGGAACCGACTCCGACCGGCTCAGATTTTCTTGAAACAGCATTCAGCGCTTCAGTAATCGAGTTGACCTCAATAGGATCTCCGAGGGGAGTTCCCGTTCCGTGCGCTTCCACATATCCTATCTCGTCCGCAGTCACGCCGGCATCATGCAATGCCCTTCTGATCACATCAACCTGAGACGGGCCGTTTGGTGCTGTGAGACCGTTGCTCTTTCCGTCCTGATTGATCGCACTGCCGCTAATTACAGCATAGATCCTGTCACCGTCATTGATCGCATCACTGAGTCTCTTCAGCACAACAACTGCACATCCTTCGCTTCTTACATAGCCGTCGGCGGATGCATCAAATGTCTTGCAGTGGCCGTCTGGAGCAAGCATGTCAGCTTCTGTGAAGACCACGTTCCAGTCAGGGGAAAGCAGAAGATTGACTCCGCCCGCAAGAGCCACCGAACAGTCGCCTTCATTCAGGCTTCTGCATGCCGTGTGAAGTGCCACAAGGGAGGAAGAACACGCCGTGTCGATCGCAAGGCTTGGTCCGCGAAGATCGAGCAGGTAAGAGATCCTGTTTGCAACAATGCTCAGTGAAGTGCCGGTACCTGTGTAAACATCGAAGAAGTCCTTCTTCCCCGAAGTGAAGCGCGAGTAATCGTAAGAACACACGCCCATGAACACTCCGGCGTTTGTGCCTGCAAGTGTAGACGGGTCAATGCACGCATCTTCAAGAGCTTCCCAGGCAACCTCAAGCGCGAGTCTCTGCTGAGGGTCGATCTGAAGCGCTTCCCGCGGAGATATTCCCCAGAATGCCGGATCGAACTTGTCAACATCGTCAATGAATCCGCCGAGGCGAACTGTGTTTCCCTTCATTTGCGATTCATGCCACCTGCCTTCAGGGATCTCCCGGATTGCATCTCCGCCGTTCAATAGAAATCTGTAAAAAGACTGCGGGTCATTACTGCCACCCGGAAACCGAAGGCCGATCCCGGTTATTGCAACCGGCTGTCTTTCTGTTCGCTGTTTCATTCCGATCACTCTGTCGCCTGCGGAACGCTTTCCGGAAAGGAATTCGGAGAGTGCATTCACTGTGGGATAATCATAAACAAGCGTTGCGGGAAGTTCTCTGCCCAGAAATTCTTCAAGCTCTCCGGATATCTGAACTGCCTTCAGTGAATCCATCCCGTATGCGGAGAATGCTTCCTTAGAGTCTATTGATTCGTGTCTGATGCTCAGCATCTGAGAGAGGCGCGCTGTTATGAATTCCCTGATTGCCTCAAATGAAAGATCCTTGCTTTCGGAAATTCCTTTGTCCGATTCTGCAATGCCGGCTTCCGACTGTTTCCACTCCGCCACCTTTGCAAGCGTGTTGCCGAGATATCCTTCCTTGCATGCTCTTCTCTGTATCTTTCCGCTTGATGTCTTCGGGATGGTCTGTGCCTTGATAAGAGTGATCGAACTGATCTGAAGGTCGTGCTCTTTTGAGACTGCCGAACGAATTGCCCTGAAGATCTCATCTGCGTCAAGATCGTTCTCTCTGTTCTTCTGAACTTCCTGCACGATCCCGATCTTCTCTTCTCCGTCATCTTCAACAGGAAACGCGGCAACACAGCCGAGTCGTAAGGCTGAGTGGCTTGCTTCCACAGTATATTCAATGTCCTGAGGATAGTGGTTCTGGCCTCTGATGATGATAAGGTCTTTATGCCGGCCGGTTATGTACAGTTCATTGTCTTTGATGAAACCGAGGTCTCCTGTCCTGAGAAAAGGTCCTTCGCCCGTATTCGCGATCTTCGCTCTGAAAGTCTCTTCTGTTGCCTCTTCCCTTTGCCAGTATCCCTGTGCAATCGATCTTCCCTTCGCCCAGACTTCTCCCACCTCTCCTTCCAAGCATTCAATTAGCGTGTTGGGATTTACAATTGCTATCCTCGTGTCTTCAATCGAATTGCAGTGGCCGACGTGAACTTTGGATGCAGTGTCTTCTGCAGAAGCTTCAACGGCCTTGTTGTGCCTTTCAAGCTGTTCATCGTCAAACCTGGCCATCTTAGCTGAACGGTCTTTGAAAGTGGTGGAAAGTATCAGCGTCCCTTCGGCAAGACCGTATCCGGGCTTGAAATTTTCAAAACGGAATCCGCACACGCTGAAGCTGTCTGCAAATCTTGTGAGAGTCTCGGCGCGAACGGGTTCTGCGGCGTTCATTGCCACGGTCCATGTGCTGAGGTCAAGGTTCTTCTTCTCTTCTGCGCTGATCTTGTTTGCGCAGAGTTCAAATGCAAAGTTGGGAGCGGCATTGTGCGTGCCTCTGTACTTTGAGATCGCATGAAGCCACCTGTACGGCTTCTGGACAAATGCCTGCGGAGTCATGAAGTAACAGGGATAACCGCAGAAGAAGGGAAGGAGCATTCCGTAGATAAGCCCCATGTCATGATGTATAGGAAGCCATGTTACCATTACGCTCTTGTCATCATGCGGGTGCGACTTGTCAATGATGGTCAGATTGGTAATGAGATTTCCGTGGCTCACTATCACGCCTTTCGGAATGCCTGTGGAGCCGGATGTGTACTGAAGATAAGTGATGCTGTCTGATGTGAGCACCGGCTCTGCCCAGTCCTTGTCATTGCCTGTGCTTTCCTCATCGGTGAGGATCCAGTTCAAAGGCCTGAGCACTTCGTCATTCTCCGCCTCGTGTTTCAGCTCATCAAAGATCTCGCGCGTCGAAAGTATGAGCTTTGCACCGCTGTCATTTGCGATCGCCGAAATTCTCGAAATTGATTTGTTCTTTCCCGGTGGATGAAGCGGCACCGAGATCACTCCTGCATAAATGCAGGCGAAGAAAGATATGATGTAATTGTAATCGGATTCAAATATAAGCAGGGCCCTCTCGCCGTTCATGTTCTGCGACTGAAGCCTTCCGGCAAGCTGTTTGGAAGCTTCATGCAGTTCCCTGTAAGTTAATGGACGTGACTCTTCTTCTCCGTTGATCAGATAAACGTATGCCGGGTCATTTGGTTGTGTCTCGGCGCGATACTTAAGAACATGATACAGAGTATCAGCCTCAGGCCTGCTCATAGTGATTATTCCTTAAAATTTTGGAAAAATAGCAAATTCAATTGACAGCATCACTAACATAAGCAATGCTCAAGTGCGGCTTTTGTTGCACTTCTCACTTCAAAAACAACAGCATGTATCTTAGAATCCGGAATGCCGGAAGTCATACTGATGCGACTGCAATGAGAACTCAGCAATGAAGGAAGCCTGTGTTGCAGTTCGCAGATCGCTTTGGCACAACTCGCTGTAAATTTATGTCATCGTCCGGTTTTGCGAAATCATGAAAGCCAAATGTGAATCTGCTTTGCGACCTGCATGCCTACGTAAAAAAATCACTGAGTGCAGTATGTTGTGAAGATCCCGAATTGCTGTGGATTACGTTTCAGACATTCCCGTTCTCTCTGATGATCTCAAAAAAGGAGCAAAAATTTTGCATTGAAGAAGCGATTCGTTATAAATAATTAGCAGCGTACGTCGAACGAAACTTCAATCAACAGGAAAGGGGAACCTATGAAAAGCAAATTATCATTTGTTCTCTTGCTCTCAGTATTCCTGATTTGCTGGACGTTCTTTGTCTTATCTCAGGCATTTTCTCAGGACAACTCGCCTAATTGGAATATTGATCCGAGAACAAGAATTGATCTGAATCCCCGTGGACAATACACCGAACTTCCGCAAGGGGATAACTCGAGCTTCAGTAACGAAATTCGCTACACAATCACACCACAGGGGATCTTTGCAGTAGGACCGAACTTCAGGGTCCATCCTACAACAGCAAGAACGCAAAGCGAAACCCCCATTGTAAGGCATCCGCATAATCCAAACTATATGTTTGCCTCTGCCAATACCTACAATGTGGGCGGCCTTACCACTTTCAGCTGCGGACACTATGTTACCACCGACGGCGGTGTGACGTGGTTCGGAGATGACACCACCAATTTCAATTACGGTGATCCTGCGCCGATGATAATGTACACAGACAGGATGCTCATCTCATACATAACTTCAACCGGCTCAATGGGAGCCGCATACTCGACAAACTACGGCTCAACGTGGTCTGCAACGGTGACTTTCCCTGGTGCCACAACAAGCGCTGACAAGAATCTCTCCGCAACAGACGGTGAGCCGGGAAGCAGTTACTACGGCAGATGCTATACGGTCTATACCGAATTTGCCGGAGTCTATGCAAACAGGATAGTCTCAACCTACTCAACCGACGGGGGAGTTACCTGGTCAAGCATTATCCCTGTCAGCCCTGCTCCGTCATCCGGCCATCATCATCAGGGATGCGATGTTACCGTTGATGTTTACGGATTTGTAAGGGTAACATGGGCAAACTGCACAACCAACGGCCAGAATTCAACCGAGGATTCACTCGGCTGGGCTGAATCGGGAACCGGCGGAACCTCCTGGTCAGATCAGTCCAATCATAAGGTCAATACAAACGGGATCAGAACTCAGAGCCTGATCAACAGCATCAGGGCAAACGGATTTCCGAGGATCGCTTCCGACAGGACCTGTAGATCCAGTGCGGACGATGACTACGTAGTAATGGCCGAGAAGAACTTTGCTCCTGCACTTGACAATGCTGACATTGTATTGATGAAAACTGCCGACGGCGGATCCTCATGGAGCAGAGTGCGTGTAAACCAGAATGCTTCGGGATCGTATGAGTATTTCCCGGCTGTTGATGTAGATGCGACGGGGGCAATAAATGTCTGCTACTACAGTACGAGAAATACACCCACCAATGATTCCGCGGAGATCTACCTTTCACGCTCAACCGACGGAGGCTCAACATGGGTTGACGTAAAGGTCTCAGATCATAAGTTCAAGCCGGTACCGATCTCTGGAACTGCATCAGGTTATCAGGGAGATTACATAGGTATTACATCCGGTGCGAACGGTAAGATATTCCCGTACTGGTGCGAGCAGAATTCATCTACCGGTGGAAGATACCAGGCATACACCGCGACGGTTGATATCTCAATGCCGCTTCCTGCATGTGAAGACTTCTCATGCAACCAGGACACAGGAACGGCAAGTCTTGGACTTACTACCGGAATGCTCTTTGAGCAGTTTTCAGGGACCAATTACTGGAGCAGAAGGTCTAATGCGAGCGCTTACGGGATCGGAACGGGAGCAGCGAGATTCAGCTGCTGGAGTGCGCCGAACGGCACAATCCAGTCACTTGTATCTTACAACTTCAACACCGGTGCCGGCAAGTACATCTCATTTGACGTGGCGTACAGGCCTTTCAGCACCTATGTTGATTCCCTCATACTTGAATACTCGACAAACAGCGGAACAAGCTTTACGATCTTCCAGAGACTTTGGGGAGGTGCGGGGGCAAGCGTCGGGCCTCTGAATACGCTTTACACTTCCGGCTCCCAACTTGTACCCACTGCATCACAGTGGAGCCCCAGGATCTACAGCATCCCTTCATCAGCCAACAAGGTTCGACTGCGAGCGAGAAGCGGATTCGGTAATGACATCTGGCTCGACAACATCTGCATAAAGGTGAATGCAGTATCAACTGTCGGGACAATCGGGCTTGCTTCACAGGGAATGTTCATACCTGCAAATCCTTACTGGAGGCTGCTGGATACTGTAAGAGTGTATCTGTGCAGATCAGACTATCCGAACATAATTGTAGATTCGGCAAAGGCGTTGATGTCAGGTAATGCAGTTTCCACTGACCTGAATTTCTTCAATGCTTTAGACGGTGACTATTACAGGGTTGTCAAACACCGAAACAGCATAAGGACGTGGAGCGCGGTCACACAGTCGTTTACGCGCGGTGTTGATTATGGAAATTACAACTTCATTCAACCCAACGGACAGGCATACGGGAATAATCAGGCTGTAGTAAGCACTTCACCGTATTACAGAGGCATGTACAGCGGTGATATTGATAACGACGGCTTCGTTGACGGATTTGACCTCCTGAGGATTGATAACGATGCCGCAACTTTCGCGGGAGGCTATATACTGACAGACCTTACCGGAGATAATTTCTGCGACGGGACCGACTTTGCAATTGCGGATAACAACGCAGCACAATTCGTTCAGGAAGTCGCGCCTCCGGGAGCAGTTGATATATCTGTTCCGGATCTGAACGAACTGCAAAAGCAACTCTCTGCTGAAAAGGATCCGATGCTGAGAAAGAAGATCGAAACATGCATTGAACTTGCAAAGCAGGAACTTGAAAAGTCAAATCCCGTGAAATTCAGCTATGAGGATTTTCACAGAATGAACAATCCGGGATTTGTGAACAAAGCAGGTAACAACGGATCAAGATCTCAAACGGGATCTGAATCAAACATCGGCGTTGTGCCGGTTGGAAAAATGCCGGGCGAACCGTAATCAGGATCCTGGCCTGTTAATTTGAAGAATGCTGGAGCGGATCTGCCGCTTCAGCATTTTCTTTTCCGGTAAAATTACTTGAAGGCTGTCTTGCTTGTCAGTTCAGTTTCACCTCAAGCGATTCAAGGCCGCGTGAATGAAGGTACCGGTGGTAATGATATTGTTCTTTTGCGGGTGAGATGTTCGGGTAGGCCCTGAGAAGCGCCCTGAGCGCCGCCTGACCTTCCACCTTTGCCATGCCTGCCCCGGCGCAGAAGTGTATGCCCCCGCCGAACGACAGCGGAAGAATGTTCTTGCGACTGATATCAAAATTGTCGGGATCCTCAAATCTCTCCGGGTCTCTGTTGCCTGATCCGAGCATGCATATCAACTGCACTCCCTTGCTGAACACTGTTCCGCGAATGGTCTCGTCTTCGTGAGTCCTTCTGCCTGTGAACTGTGCAGGGCTGTCGTATCTCAGTATTTCATCAACGGCATTGTCAATCAGACTCAGATCATTCACAAGCTGTTCCTTCTGTTCGGGAAATTTGAATAATGCATGAAGTCCGTTGCCTATCAAATTCTTCGGCGCCTCGTGCGCATCCATCATCAGCAGTACCATTGTGGCAATGATCTCTTCTTTGAGCGGCTTATCGTCTTCATCGGGATAGTTTATCATTCTGCTTATGAAGTCGTCTCCGGGGTTCTTCGTCTTTTCGTCAACAAGCCTGCTCATGTAGTCCTTGATCTCATCAGCAGCTTTGTAAATCTCAGTCAGCTTCTCGGGAGTAAAATCCTTTGTCACTACATCAAGCGTCTGCACCAGTTTCTGCGCCCACTTTTCAATAATGTCCCTGTCAGATACAGGCGTGCCGATGAATTCGGCGATCACTATGGTCGCAAACGGATATGCATACTCTGAAATTATCTCCGCTTTCCCGTTGCTGAATCCTGAGATCAGATGCTCCGCGATCGAGTCCATCCTGCCGCGCATGCCGTTGACCATTGCGGGCGAAAAGCACTTGTTGAGGAATCCCCTTATCCTTGTGTGCTCGGGCGGGTCAAGAAAATTCACCCAGTGCTGTCTCATCTGCGTGAGCGAGTTCATCTTCTCATAGAACTTGGACCCGGGCTTTACTTTGCCGAATC